>CASGCS010000018.1 GCA_949300025.1 uncultured bacterium
ATTAGCTCGGAAAGTTGTTCCTTTGTGAACTCCATAAAGTCTACTCTTTTTTTAGTTTTTGTTTGTTTTGCTTTTACAAATCTAAAAAATCTGTAGACTTTTTTATTATTCTATCTCAGACACACTGTTTGAAACAGTATCAATATTTTACTAACTTAGCGGTATAAAAGTCAACATTATGCAGACAGAAGAGATTTTGGAAAAATTGAAAAGATATAAGGCTGAAAGAGGAGATGTCTATGGCATAGAAACCCTTGGGCTTTTTGGCAGTTGTGCCAGAGGCGAGCAGTTACCTGACAGCGACATTGATGTCTGCGTTAAAATGAAAACCCCGTCATTTTTCAGCATGGCCGGCATACAGAATGAGTTGGAAGAACTTTTCAGATGTAAGGTGGACCTGATATCCCTTGGGGCCATTATGAGACCCTCGTTTAAGAAAAATATAGAGAGAGATGCAGTATATATCTAAAGACATTATGCTTGACTTGTTGGATTATATCAGGCATCAGGCTGAGTTTATTATTGAAACGACTGAAGACGTGAAAGAGAAAGAATATCAACTGTATATAACATTATAAGGTTAGGACTGAAAATCCTTGTGTCCCTGGTTCGATTCCCGGTGGCACCACCAAGAAGACAGAGAGTTGCGAAAATGCGGCTCTCTTTTTTGTTGTGTAATAAGGGGTTGAAATGGCCTTGAAAGTTGATTACATAATTTCTTGATTAACAAGCCAATAATTACATAAAACCTCTATTGTTTTTCAATTATTATAATTATATTTGCAAATACCATCGATTTATTATTGGAAACATAAAAGAGCAAGCGGGAATTATCGAACTTATTTAAGGAATCGGGATATGGATTTAAATGATAAAGAATTGAAAGTCTCGCACAAGTTCTCCATCCGTTTTTATCAGGATCATGAAGTACGGGCCGTTTGGGATGAAGTCAATTCCAAATGGTGGTTCTCCGCCATTGATATAATACGGGCTATCAATGACGAATCAGACTATGTCAAGGCCGGAAACTATTGGCGTTGGCTCAAACGGAAATTGAATGCCGATGGTGTCCGACTCGTGAGTGTCACTCACGAGTTCAAATTTGAGGCACCCGATGGCAAACGGAGGGCAGCTGATGCGCTCGACAATTCGTGTGTGGAAACCTTGGCAAAGCATTATCCCAATAATAAAGCCAACCGCTTTTTGGATTGGTTCACTTATGGCGACAACACCATTGACGGCCAAAGCCGCAAGAAAGCATATTCCCTTTTTGAAAGCGGAATGCTTAAAACTTTGGAACCGGGAAGCGTAAAATGTTTACAGCAAATACACGCGTATATTTTTGGAGGCCTTTATGATTTCGCAGGCCAAATCAGGAACAAGAACATCAGCAAAGGCGGTTTTACTTTTGCCAATGCTCTACATTTCCCCATTATATTGAAGAATATTGAGAATATGCCTGAAACGACTTTTGATGAAATTGCGGATAAGTATGTGGAAATGAATGTGGCGCATCCATTCATGGAGGGTAATGGGCGCAGCACGCGGATATGGCTGGATCTCATGCTAAGGCGTTCATTGAAAATGTGCGTGGATTGGAGCAAGATAGACAAGAGAGACTATCTGGATGCCATGCGCAGGAGCGTCAGCAATGCTTCATCTATTAAAGCATTGCTGAAGAATGCCTTGACAGACAAAATTGACGACAGGGAAACTTTCATGAAAGGTATTGACTATTCTTATTATTATGAGCAGGAGGATGAAGTATGAAGAAGACAAAGCAGAACCTTCTCCCATCCGAAATCCGTGTGTATGAGAACAAATTGGAGATGCTGAACGGTGGGTTACCGGTGAGATTGAGGATGTAAGTGCAGGAAAACACTCTCTGTTTTCCAAAAAATTTTGACAGTCCAGGCATAAATCTTTATAATGTAAAGAATATCCATCCTTGTGCCCCTGGTTCGGTTTCCGGTGGCGTTACGAAGAAGAAAAAAAACAGCATCAAATTCCTGATTACCAAGCGAAATCGAGAATTTCTATTTCCCTATATGCGCAATAAGTGCGGAATGGTCGTCTCATGTGTTCTATTCTATCGACAAAACCGGTAAAAATCTTACTTTTGCCATACAGAATTTTTATAAAATGAGACACAGCAATATTACCGTCGCCGCCCTGGGAGAGGTTTTATGGGATATGCTGCCCGAGGGGAAAAGGCTCGGCGGCGCTCCAGCAAATTTCGCATACCATGTTTCAAGCTACGGGATAGAGACCGTGGTGGTAAGCGCCGTAGGCATGGATGCGCTTGGCAGCGAAGCTTTGGAGACAATGAATGCAAGACATCTGGGAAGCCATATTGCAAGGCTCTCCTCCCACCCTACCGGTAAGGTGGAGGTCACCCTCGATAAAAAAGGTGTTCCATCGTACAAGATTACTGAAAACGCCGCATGGGATTTTATTCCGTGGAGCAGCCGCCTTGAGGAACTCGCAGCCAAAACCGATGCAGTCTGTTTCGGCACCCTTGCACAACGCTCCCCGACAAGCCGCCGAACAATACGGAATTTCCTTGAGGCAATGCCGCATGACAACAGGCATCTGCGCATTTTCGATGTAAACCTGCGTTCCCCATACTGGGACAACAGCATAGTCGCCGAATCGTTGCAAAACTGCAATATCCTGAAATTAAACGACGAAGAGCTTCCGATTGTAGTTTCGGCCGCCCAAATGACGGTACATGCCGGAAACCCGGCAGCAACAGCCTGCTCCATCATGGAAAAATATGCATTGCGAGCCCTTATCCTTACCTGCGGAGCAACAGAGAGTTACATCTTTACACCAGAAGGAGAGAGCCGCCTTGCTACACCTCATGTAAAGGTAGCGGATACCGTGGGCGCCGGAGATTCGTTTACCGCCGCATTTACAGCAGCTATTCTTCTCGGCCACACCGTTGCACAGGCGCATGAAGCCGCTGTAGAGAGAGCGGCATACGTATGCACTCAACATGGAGCCACACCGCCCGTTCCCTAAAAGAGTCCGGGAAATTTTTCCGTAATGTTTTTTTTCGTAACTTTGAGAATCGTAACATTTTATATCTGATATACCATGAGACCTGCGATTTTCATCATGTTTGCCCTGCTGCTAGCATTTCCCCGGAGTTCATCTGCACAGGAAAGAGAAGATATACAATCCGATAAATGGATAAAAATCCGTGCAGAACGCATGGCCGAGCGGACAGCAGAAGAATACGGCCTTAACGACAAAGAGAAGAAGAAACTGCAGGAAGCCAATGAAATCCTGCTGCAGAAAGAGAGCGAAAGGAGAGACAGCCGTTACCGCTACGACAGAAGAGGCTATCTTCCGTCGGGCCGTTATGAGAGAGATAATAGTCGCAGAGACGGTTACGCAAGGCACTATGACCGCAACGTCAAAGATATCTGCCATGACAGATACGGCTGCTGCGACAGGCCGCGCCGCCACCATGAAGAGAGATGCTGCCACTATTGAAAATAAAAACCTGACAACTTATGGAAACTTGGCATATATGGGTGATACTCGCCCTCATTCTTGTAATAGTTGAAATTTTTACATCCGGCTTTGTAATAATATGCTTTGCTGTCGGCTCCGCTGCGGCGGCCGTTGCCAGCTGCTGTTCATCGGGCATAGAGGGGCAGCTGTTATGGTTCTCAGTTGCAACGTTTCTCGCCTTCATTGCAGTCAGACCGCTGTTGCTGAGAAGTTTCAAAAAGGGCAAGAGCGGCAGGAAAAGCGGCATAGAGGCTCTTGAAGGACGTGAAGCCATTGTTACGGAGCGCATTTCATATATGGAAAACAGCGGACGGGTTGCCATAGACGGAGACGACTGGAAAGCTGTTGCAACAGACAGGGATGAAATCATTGAAAAAGGGCAGAAGGTCATTGTCACCGGAGTAGACAGCGTAATCCTGAAGGTGCGCAGAAAACAGCATTCATAGATATAAACATAAAAGGACAAGACTATGGGAACACTTATTATTGTAGGGCTTATAGCACTGATAGTGATTATTTTTGCCGCAGCCGGGCTGAAGGTTATCCAGCAGGGCGAAACCAAGGTGATTGAAAGACTCGGAAAATATCACAAGACCCTGCCTTCGGGCATAAACATTATCTGGCCCATTCTCGACAAACCGCGCAAGATATACTCGCGCTGCATAGAGCAGGATTCTGAAGGAAGGAGTTACATAAAATTCAAGTTCGACAGCAGCATAGACCTCAGGGAACAGGTCTACGATTTTCCGGAACAAAGCGTCATTACAAAAGACAACGTGACCACCCGCATAAACGCATTGCTCTATTTTCAGATTACAGATCCTTTCAAGGCGGTATACGAGATAGACAACCTTCCGAATGCAATAGAAAAACTCACGCAGACCACATTGAGGAATGTCATAGGAGAGCTGGAACTGGACGAGACACTTACTTCGCGCGATACAATCAACTCCAAACTGAGAGCCGTCCTTGACGATGCATCCAACAAATGGGGTGTAAAGGTAAACCGGGTGGAACTTCAGGATATAACTCCCCCGGCAAGCGTGCGCAACGCCATGGAGCAGCAGATGCAGGCTGAACGCGAAAGACGAGCCATGATTCTCAAGGCTGAAGGCGAAAAGACATCTGCCATTCTCAATTCCGAGGGAGAAAAAGAGTCGCAGATAAACAAGGCCATGGCAGACAAACAGTCACAGATTCTGTTGGCTGAAGGAGAGGCAAAGGCAAAAATATTGCAGGCAGAAGCGGAAGCCGCATCCATAGCAAAAATAACGGAGGCGATAAACGGCACCGGCTCCAATCCGGCCTCATATCTGCTTGCCGTAAAATATGTAGAGACAATGAAGGAGATGGTAAGCGGAAAGGAGAACAAGACAGTATACATGCCATACGAAGCCACTTCCATGCTCAGTTCCCTTGGCAGCATAAAGGATTTATTCGAAAAAAAATAATCCAAATGCTTAACTTTGCCCTCCGATGAAGGGCAGGGACAATTTTGAATATATGACTGCGGGCTCAGTACCGCGGACTATCTGCGAACTTGCGGTTCCGACAATCATAAGCATGCTGGTGACTGCAATATACAATGTTGCAGACACCTATTTTGTAGGCAGAATTGACACGCAGAGCACCGCTGCAATAGGCATCTCCTTCTCGGCAATGTCCGTCGTCCAGGCTTTCGGCTTTTTCTTCGGCCACGGTTCGGGCAACTATATTTCCAGAATGCTCGGAGCCAGAAAAACCGGACATGCAGAGACAATGGCCACTGTCGGGCTCTTCTCCTCATTTCTGGCAGGCACCCTCATAGCGGCAACCGGCCTGATATTCCTGACCCCCATCTGCCATGCCCTCGGTTCCACAGATACGATTCTGCCATACGCAAAAGAATATCTTGGAATAATACTGATTGGGACACCGTTCATGGCCGCCTCGCTTACTCTCAACAACCAGATAAGGTTCAAGGGAAATGCAAAATACGCCATGATTGGCATAATATCAGGTGCGCTCATAAACATAATCATGGACCCCATACTTATTTTCGGGTTTGACATGGGCGTAAAGGGGGCGGCCATAGCCACGATTTCCGGCCAGATCATAGGTTTTGCGGCTCTTCTTTTCATAGACCGCCGCACAGGCACGTTCTCTGTCTCGTTTAGAGCCTTCAAGCCCACTGTCAGAGCCTATATGGAGATAGTAAAGGGAGGCTTACCTTCACTGCTAAGGCAGGGACTGCTCTCCATTTCAACAATTCTGCTCAATGTGGCAGCCAAAGAGTATGGAGACAGCGCCATTGCCGGCATGGCGATAACCACAAGAATAATATACATTCTGAATGCCATAGTAATAGGATTGGGACAGGGTTATCAGCCTGTTTGCGGCTTCAACTACGGGGCGAAGCTGTATGGCCGCGTAATGGATGGATTCTGGTTTTGCGTAAAGGCCGGGACACTCTTTTTCCTCACCTGTTCCATTCTGGGATATATATTTGCACCTGAAGCGGTTGCCATATTCAGAAAAGAGGATGCGACGGTCATATCAATAGGAGCCCATGCTCTCCGGTGGCAACTGATAGCGCTGCCGTTCGGTGCATTCACACTTGTAAGCAACATGATGCTCCAGACCATAAGAAAGGCAGGAAGAGCAGCCCTTCTTGCATCTGCCCGTCAGGGTCTTTTCTTTATTCCGTGTATTCTGGTTCTGCCTCATCTGATTGGGATAAGAGGCGTTGAAATGACCCAGGCCGTAGCAGACATCCTTTCGTTCATGCTGGCCCTTCCACTTACCATAAGTACGCTCAAAGAGATGAATCGTCTCCAAAAAGGCTGCACAGGTGTACAAAGTCTCTAAAAAAAGGCTAAATTTACCTCCCGATTCTTATAGTCAGGACAGATGAGAGATAAGTTAAAAGTTGCCTTGCTGCAGAAAGATATTGTATGGGGAGATCCTGTGAAAAACAGGAAGAACTTCTCAAATGCAATGGAGTTGTGCGGCAAAGCGGATTTATACATCCTGCCGGAGATGTTCTCCACGGGATTCTGCAGCAAATCGCAGTTTTTTGCAGAACCGTCAGGCAACTCTTCGCTTGAATGGATGAAAGAGTGCGCCAGCCGCTTCAATGCAGCCATAGCAGGAAGCATTGCAATAGATGAAGGCGGAATCCATTACAACAGGTTCTACTTTGTAAAACCAGACGGAGCGACAGAATTTTACGACAAGCGCCACCTTTTCACATACGGCGGAGAAGACAACTTCTTCAAAGGCGGGAAGGAGCGCAGAATCGTAGAATACAATGGATTCAGAATATTGCTGCAAGTATGCTACGATTTACGTTTCCCCGTATTTTCACGCAATATGAAAGATTACGACCTTGCCGTCTATGTTGCAAGCTGGCCGGCCTCCAGAGCCGAGGTATGGAGCGCGCTCCTCAAAGCAAGGGCCATTGAAAACCAATGCTATGTAATTGGTGTAAACCGGGTCGGGGATGATCCGGAGAGCCATTACTCCGGAAACAGCACAGCCATTGACGCATACGGGCATACGGTTGCCGCCTGCACCCCTGAAAAAGAAGAGACGGTCTGCGCGGAACTCGATTTGGCCGAGCTGGAAGAGTTCAGGAAAAAGTTTCCGGTTCTCGAAGACCGCGACATTTTTGAATTGAAATAACAGAACACCATGATAGAGAGACCAGAAAAAATCTTACTGCTTGGAGACCAGGCAATCGCTCTGGGAGCGATTGATGCCGGTCTGAGCGGTGTCTACGCTTACCCCGGGACACCATCCACTGAAATAACCGAATTCATACAGGAGCACCCGCTTGCAAAGGAGCGCAACATCTTCTGCAAATGGTGCACAAACGAAAAGACAGCCATGGAAGCTGCTCTCGGAATGTCATACATGGGCAAACGCGCTCTGGTATGCATGAAGCATGTGGGAATGAATGTTGCCGCAGATGCTTTCGTAAATTCCGCAATCACCGGAGTAAACGGAGGCCTTGTAGTGCTTGCGGCAGATGACCCTTCAATGCACTCATCCCAGAACGAGCAGGATTCCAGATTCTACGGCAAATTCGCCATGATTCCTGTTCTGGAGCCCTCTTCGCAGCAGGAGGCCTATGACATGATAAGATACGGTTTCGCTCTCTCCGAGAAAATCAAACTGCCGCTGCTTATGCGCATCACTACAAGAATGGCCCACTCCAGAGCCGTTGTGAAGGTAATTCCGGCAAATGAAATTGAAGAGCAGAACAGCATCAACAACAACGCCGTGGCGGCGAATTTCATCCTGCTGCCGGCAAATGCACGCCGCAGGAACGATGAACTTGTAGCACAGCAGCCCGAACTGGAAAGGATTGCAGAAAAATCGCAGTTCAACAGATACATCAATGGCAATGAAAAGGCAGAGAGAGGAATAATCGCATGCGGAATTGCATGGAACTATCTTAATGAATATCTGGCTCCGGACAGCACTCTTCCCAGGATAAAGATTTCGCAATACCCACTGCCCGGAAAACTCATCCGCGACCTTGCATCGAAATGCAGGGAGATTCTGATAATAGAAGAGGGCCAGCCCTTTGTAGAGGAACAGATCAGGGGCATACTCCCATCTGAATGCAAGATTACAGGAAAACTCGACGGCGCTCTGCCGCGCACCGGTGAACTTACCCCGGATGCAGTGGCGGCGGCATTGGGTGTAGAGACAGAACATCCATACAGAAAGTCTGAAGTTGTTGTACCCCGCCCGCCTGCACTTTGCCAGGGATGCGGCCACAGAGATGTCTACACTGCGCTCAACGAAATATTGAAGGAATTCTCCGGAGCAAAGGTATTCGGAGACATAGGATGCTATACCTTGGGAGCGCTTCCTCCATTCAGGGCCATAGACAGTTGCGTAGACATGGGAGCCTCGATAACAATGGCAAAAGGGGCGGCTGATGCCGGTCTCTTCCCTGCAATTGCCATAATCGGAGACTCCACATTCACCCATTCGGGCATGACAGGACTTCTGGATGCGGTAAACTGCAACAGCCCCATAACCGTCATTATCTCTGACAATCTAACCACCGCCATGACAGGCGGGCAGGACTCTGCCGGAACAAATAAATTTGAGGCAATATGCAGGGGAATAGGAGTACATCCCGAACATCTGCGCGTTGTGGTTCCGCTTGCAAAGAACATGGAGGAGATAAAGCAGATTCTGCGCGAGGAGATAAACTATAAAGGCACTTCCGTGATAATTCCCAGACGTGAGTGCATACAGACATTCAACAGAAAGAGAAGGAAAGAGAAAAAGAGCTGAATATGAAAAAGAGCGATATAATTCTTGCAGGAGTAGGCGGACAGGGGATTCTCTCCATCGCCGCCATAATCGGCGAAGCCGCGCTTGCCGAAAACCTCTATATAAAACAGGCCGAAGTACATGGCATGAGCCAGAGAGGAGGCGATGTCCAGTCAAATTTAAGGCTTGCAGACCACCCTATAAGTTCAGACCTGATTCCGCTCGGCGGGGCAGACTGCATACTCTCGCTCGAGCCGATGGAAGCATTGCGCTATCTGCCCTATCTGAACAAAGAGGGTTGGATAATAACGTCATCGTCACCTTTTGTGAACATTCCGAATTATCCCGACACCGATGCACTGAAAAGCGAATTGCGTAAAATGAAGAATGTAATATCAATTGATGTGGAAGGACTGGCAAAAGAGCACAATTTGCCAAAATGTGCAAACGTCATTCTCCTGGGCGCTGCGGCAAAGGTGCTGGAACTGGTGAAATATGCAGATTTGGAAAAGAGCGTACGGCGCATCTTCTCCAGCAAGGGGGAAGATATAGTGAACATGAACCTTAAGGCCCTTTCTATCGGCTATAATACTGCAAATCAAAAATGAGTGAGGAAATTTTCAGCAAGGAACTGGTAGCGGAAGCCACAAAAAAGATGGAGGTGGCAAATCTGCAGGAAGCGACAATCGGAGAGGTTCTGCTGGTTGCCTCATATCTCGAAAACAAAACCGGAACAAAATTCATCCGCATGGACCAGGGTTCTCCGGGCCTGCCTGCAAACAGAATCGGAGTGGAGGCGGAAAAAAGGGCATTGGATGCAGGAGTGGGCTCAACATACCCTGCGGCAGCCGGCGTTGCAGAACTTAAGGAGGCTGCCTCGAAATTCGTAAAGGCCTTCATGAATCTCGATATTTCTCCACGTGCATGTATTCCTGGAACAGGGTCTGTCGCATCGTCGTTCTCCTCTTTTATCGCTACAACGCAAAGGGAACCGGGCAAAGACAAAGTCCTCTTCATAGACCCGGGATTCCCGATACAGAAATCCCAGTTGAAAATATTGGGGATAGAATACGAGCAGTTCGACATATATGACTACAGGGGAGAAAAATTAAGGGAGAAACTTGAATCATATCTGAAAAAGGGAGATATAGCGGCCATCAGCTACTCAAACCCGAACAATCCGGCATGGATATGTCTGGAAGAGAGCGAACTTAAAATAATAGGAGAGATGGCCGAAAAATATGATGTAATCATAATAGAAGACCTTGCCTATTTCTGCATGGATTTCAGAAAAAAACTGGGCAGGCCATACACACCTCCCTACCCTGCCACTGTCGCACGCTATACAGACAATTACATTCTGATGCTCTCCGCATCCAAGATATTCAGTTATGCAGGACAGCGCATTGCCATGGCCTGTATTTCAGACAAGTTGTTCGACAGGCATTTTCCCGCGCTTGCAAAACGCTACAACGATACCGGAGTCTTTGGACAGACATTCATAGCCTCGATTTCCTATATGATAACATCGGGATGCACCGCCTCAACGCAATACGGCTATGCAGAGATGCTGAACAAGGCCGTTGAGGGTAAAATAGATTTTGTCGCAGATACTTCCATCTATCAAAGACGGGCGGAGGCCATGAAGAAAATCTTTACAGACAACGGCTTTCACATCGTATATGACCGCGATGTTACCGATAAGGTCGGAGACGGCTTCTTCTTTACCGTAGGCTATCCGGGATTCACGGGAGGCGAATTGATGGAAGAGCTGATTCACTACGGCATCAGCAGCATTTCGCTCTCAACTACAGGAAGCGAGCAGAATGGTGTGAGAGGCTGCTCTTCACGCATAGAAGAAGAACTCTTTCCCGTTTTGAGAGAGAGAGTGGAAAAATTCCGCAAAGACCATCCGATTAATATCATATAATTTAAACCGACAGCACACCATGATTTGGAATCAGAACAAAGAGTGCATGAGCCGCGACCAGCTGCATGACCTTCAGGGAAAACGGCTGCAAAAACTTGTAAAGAAAGTATATCACAGTACTCCGTTTTACCGCAAGAAGATGCAGGAGATGGATATTGCCCCAGGCGACATACGCACGATAGAGGATATAGTCAAACTGCCCTTTACCACAAAGCAGGACTTGAGAGACAACTATCCGTGCGGCATGTTTGCAGTTCCCAACTCCGAAATTGTACGAATCCATGCATCATCAGGCACCACAGGTAATCCGACCATAGTGGGATATACCCGCAACGACTTGGAAATATGGCAGGAATGTATGGCAAGATGCCTTGCCGCTTACGGCCTTACAAGCAACGATACCCTCTCCATATCCTACGGATACGGTCTGTTCACAGGCGGACTGGGAGCTCATTACGGGGCGGAATTTCTGGGCGCGACCGTAATACCCGCATCCACCGGCAATACGGAAAAGCATGTAAAGCTTATAAGGGATCTGGGCATAACAGGCATAGCCTCAACTCCGAGTTATGCACTCTACCTTGCCGAGACCATTGAAAAGATGGGAATAGATGTCAAAGATTTGAAGTTGCGTATAGGCGCCTTCGGAGCCGAGCCATGGACAGAAAACATGCGCAGGGAGATAGAGTCCAGACTTCGCATAAATGCCTAC
This sequence comes from uncultured bacterium, assembly GCA_949300025.1. Lineage (GTDB taxonomy): Bacteria > Bacteroidota > Bacteroidia > Bacteroidales > UBA932 > Egerieousia. Next base: position 11,439 of record CASGCS010000018.1, read on the forward strand.
AACCTGTATGGATTAAGCGAAATAATGGGGCCCGGAGTGGCCTACGAATGTGAATGTAAAAACGGTTCACATATATCTGAAGACCATTTTTACCCCGAAATAATCTCTCCCGACACTTTGGAGAACCTGCCGGCCGGGCAGAAGGGCGAGCTTGTCTTCACCACTCTTACCAAAGAAGGCATGCCGCTGCTCAGATACCGCACAAAAGACCTCTGTTCGATAATGGAGGGCGAATGCCAGTGCGGACGCACCAATGTAAGGATAAGCAGGATTATGGGCAGAAGCGATGACATGCTCATAATCCGCGGTATCAATGTATTCCCGTCGCAGGTGGAGAGCGTCATTCTCGACATGCAGGAATTCGAGCCTCATTACCAGCTGATTGTAGACCGTGTAAACAATCTCGACACACTGCAGGTGCTGGTGGAGGTCAGGAAGGAATATCTTTCAGACGAGATAAGCAGGATGCTGGCCTTGAAAAAGAGACTGGCAGACAAGCTCAAGAGCGTACTTACCGTAGGAGCGGAGGTAAAACTTGTAGAACCAAACACCATCGCGCGCAGCGACGGCAAGTCTAAAAGAGTCATAGACAAGCGCAATATAGATTAAACACAGGAGTTATGATAATAAAACAGTTGTCTATTTTTTTGGAAAACAAGGGCGGCCGGATAAACGAGGTTGCCAAGACACTTGCAAGGGAAGGGATAAACATGCAGGCTTTCAGCATGGCGGAAACTGCAGATTTCGGCATTCTCCGTCTTATAGTTTCAGATGTGGAGCGTGCAGTTGAAGTTCTTCGCAAGGCAGATTTTGCAGTAATGCTGACAGATGTCATCCATGCCAAATGTCCGAACAAACCTGGAGGATTGGCCGAAATATTGGACAAGATGGCTCTCCATGACGTATTCATTGAGTACATGTATGCTTTTTCGGAGGGTGATACCGCAAACATTGTATTGCGGCCCACAGATATGCAGAAGTGCATGGAAGTATTGGAAAAATAGGTGTTGCCGGTTGCGGCGCAGCAAAAGAGAAGAGGAGAGCCTGGATTCAAGCTCTCCTCTCTCATTTAGGCAGACCTGTAAGCCGGATTCTGTCGTGTCCCATCATTTATCTTTGCAGCCTACCCCCCGGCAACGGACGAGCAGCCCTTAAATGCCGGTATACATGGCCTTGCAAGTTGCAGCGCGGTACGGCCATATTGTCGCCAATACGGCCCGTGGGCTCTTACCCCACATTTTCACCCTTGCCTTACGGCGGTTGTTTTCTGTTACCTTACGCATAAGCTTTCACCCATCTGCGCTTTCCGCAGTGCAATGCTCTGTCTTGTCCGGACTTTCCTCCCTTTCGGGCGATGGAACGGCCTGCCGGTTATCTATTCAGACTCCTTCATCAATATCTCCATCGTTCTGGGAATCTCTACGTTTTTCATCACTCTTCCAAAATATTCCGCACCCTCTCCGTATGCAAAAATCGGGACAACCGTTCCCGTATGTCCTTTTGTGCTGAACGAAAGGGTCAGCGGCACTCTCTTCCCAACCTGATGCTCCTTGTATGCGACTGCCGTTCCTCCTGTCTCATGGTCTGCAGTCACTACAAGAAGTGTATTGTCATGTGTGTTTACATAATTTACAAGTTGTTTTACGGTTCTGTCAAAATCCAGCATCTCCTCAATCATCCCGTCAGAGTCATTGCTGTGGCCGTAACCGTCAATTATAGCACTTTCAATCATAAGGAAGAATCCCTCTTTGCTCTTGTTTTCCAAAACGCTTATAGCCTTCTCCACTGCCTGTTCCAGATAGAGTTTGGCTTCGGCTCTCTTTTCTGCCAGAGAATCGGGAACATTCCTGCGGTGCACATCCTCCATCGGAAGGATTGCCACGAACTTGTCGGACTGCGACTCGAAAGCGCTTTTCTTCTCGGTATACACATCATAGCCCTTTTCCCTAAGGGATTCTGTAAGGTCCACAGAGTCTGGACGCTCCACAAAAGCGCTCAATCCTGCACCTATCGCCACATCCACGCCGCTTTCCACGAAATGTTCGGCAATCTTGTAACTTTCGGAGCGGCTCAATACAGATGCATAGAAATCTGCCGGCGTTGCTTCCGTCAAAACCGTATTCACGACAATTCCGCTGCTCTTGCCCATTTCCTGAGCCTTTTTAAGAATGCTCTTCATGGGGCGGCCGTTTACATCTACCCCCACATATCCGTTGAGCGTTCTCTCACCGCATGCCAGCGCAGTTCCTCCGGCAGGGGAATCAGTTACGTAATTGTTTGCAGAACAACTCTCTGAAAGACCGATTACGGGAGACATCTCAAATGCCGTTGTCGAATCATCTGTAAGCAGCAATGAGGAAACGGCGCCGAACCCCATTCCGTCGCCTATGAGAAAGATTACGTTTTTAACATCAGGCCTCTTTTCCGCACATGAAGCCATCGTCAGGGCAATAAGTAAAAAAAGAAAAATATTTCGTTTCATAACTATTGGTTTTTATCTCTCTTTTCAAGATTATCTATACATATTTTCAGCGAATCTTTCCAATAGGGCACTTCGAGACCCAGGACTCTCTTGACCTTGCTTTTGTCCAGGACCGAATAATGGGGCCTCCTTACCTTTGACGGGAATTCGCTGCTGTGGCAGGGCTCTATCGTGCAATCATATCCGCTCATTGCCGCAATCTCTTTTGTAAAGTCGTACCATGAGCAGACTCCTTCATCGCTGTAATGATAAATGCCCCGTTCATAATTACGGCTGCATATCACTTTACAGATTGCACCGGCAAGATCCGCCGCATATGTAGGGGTTCCCACCTGGTCGAAAACCACATTCAGGGATTTTCTTGCAGACATAAGGCTACGCATCGTCTTGACAAAGTTTTTACCATACTCCGAGTAGAGCCAGGCAGTACGGAATATCATATATCTGCAACCGCTCCTTAAAACAGCCTCCTCCCCTCTTCTCTTCGTGATACCGTAAACGGAATAGGGTGCGGCGGCGTCCTCCTCTTTGTATGGCACACAGGCCTCTCCATCGAACACGTAATCGGTAGATATATGTATCAATAGCGCACCTGCAGATGCAGCGGCGCAGGCAAGGTTAGCTACGGCTACATTGTTTAGAAGGTCTGCACTCTCTTTATCTTCTTCGGCCCCGTCCACATTGGTATAGGCGGCGCAATTTACCATTACGGAGATCTTTTTTGCAGCCACGAATGTTCCGACCGCCTCCTTGTCCGTAATGTCCAGTTCCGCCACATCGGTGAAGAGCCAGTTGCCTGCACAGCCCCTCTCCTGAACTACACGCCTGAGGCTGCGTCCAAGTTGTCCGTTTGCTCCCGTTACAAGAATATTATCGCTACACATGACTTGTCTCAATACAATCTGTCGTTATAATCGAAAAGATACGGCGCTTCATTTAAAAAGGGATGATTCCTGTCCTTTTCAGAGAGTATTGTCCTCTCTGCAGGTATCATCCAGTCTATGCCAAGTTGCGGATCATTCCAGATAACGGCACCTTCGCTCTCACTGCTGTAAAAATTGTCGCACTTGTATTGCAGTACAGCCTCCTGCGAAAGAACGGAAAAGCCGTGTGCAAAACCCCTGGGGATAAACAATTGGAGGTGATTGCTCTCCGAAAGCCTCACGGCGACATGCCGGCCGAATGTCGGGGAACCGCGTCTTATATCTACGGCTACATCGAGCACCTCTCCCCTTACAACCCTGACCAATTTTGACTGGGCGTACGGAGGTTTCTGGAAATGCAATCCCCTAACCACTCCATAACAGCTCTTGCTTTCGTTGTCCTGCACAAACTCCACCCTTTCCGTATGGAGGATTTTCAAAGCCACCTGCTCATTGAAAAGCCTGCCGTTGTAGCTCTCAAAAAAATAGCCTCTGTTATCGCCGTATAACTGAGGCTCTATAATTACCACTCCTCCGAGTCCTGTCTCTGTAACTTTCATCTTGAGGGCATTAAAATCTATATCCTATAAAGATTCCGCCCTTATAGAACGGAGGCCACTCCGCACTGCTGTTCAACCCAACATACATCTCGTACGGTTCATTGTCGTTTTCGCGTTCGTATCCCGAATATCTTGAGTGCTGGAAACCGCCTCCCCAGGCCAGTTCTATAGACCATTTCTCATTAAGGTTGAAGGTATAACCTATTGTCAGGCCGGCCATGATATTGCTGCCCTGCTGATAGCAGTCATAGTCATAGTCATCAGTATAGCGCAAGACCAGCCCTTTGTTCAACTTGTACACACCCCAACCGATATTAGGCGCGACAAAGAAGCCTTTGAACTCCTCCTTGGGATAATACCTGAATTCAAAGAACGATGAGCCCAATACCAGCGGTTTGCCTGTCCCCAGAAAATTGGAACTGTAAAATACACCCAGGGCCTCCATCTGCACGGTAAAGTTGTCCATAACCTTGAATTCAACGGCAGGGTTTACAACACCTATTGCAACAAGGGCGCTCATCTTTACCTTGACATTTCTCAATGCAGGTTTCGCCTTTACTTCGGTTACGCCAACGGTATCAGGCTCGCCGCAGGCGGCCTTTGCGGGGAGGCATACAGCCAGCAGTATTGCCGTGGCTGTGAGATATTTCAATAATTTCATCATTACCAATTTTTAAGATATTTTATTTCTGTTCTCTTTTTAAGAAAATCGAACGCAAGAACGGCTCCGCAACTCAAGACTCCACCCAAAAAGCCGAATGCAACAAGGGTCATCAGCCGTCTGGGCTTGCTTCTTTCACGCGGGACGATTACCGGCTCCACCACCGTAAAAATAGGAGTGTTCTCCTTTACCTTTATTTCCGCCTGAATCAACTGACGCGAGAGTTCCGAGTAGAGCGAATAGGCAAGGTCGTAATCATTCTTTATCTGCTCCTCTCTTGTCGCAGCCACGGCTGTGGTAATAATCCTGTTGGCATCCTTGAAACGGGCATATTCCTCCTGTTTCTTCGAATACTCCTCCCTGGCCTCCAGATAACGCTGGTTTATAAAATTGTAATCGGCCTTGGCCTTTTCAATCTTGAACTCCGAAACATACTTCTGCAGCAGGTTCATATATATTTCAGCCAAAGCGGCTGCAGCCAAAGGTTCAGGCATAGTTGCCGAAATGCTCACATAGCCGTCCTTGTCGTTGACAGCCAGAGTAGTCCTCTCTTTCAAGGCCTTTATACAGTCATCTTCCTGCTGTGTAAGCATTGCAATTTTTCCGTCGTCGGTGCCGGTCATGTCAACATCATTATCCTTTTCACCTCTTATGGCCCCAAGTATAAGAAACGGCAACCCTATCGTATATTTTTTTACATATCCGAGAACAGAAGTCCTTTGATACTCCTCATTTGTAAAATAATCGAGCAGGGTAAGCTCCTTGCCCCACCTGTCGAAGTATATCTTAGTATTTATCATCTCCTTCTGGAGATTGATATTGTTCATTACATTGGAATAGACCATAGGTGAAAGTTCCTCGGCCGACCCCATGCTGCCAAGTGAAAAACCGGCCAATGAAGCCAGTCCGCTCAACGAAGAACTGACACCGCCTTCACCTGTCTGGGGAACAACCACGCACTGTGCGGTATACTCTTCAGAAGAGAATATGGCAATAAAGAGACCCAGGCAGAGAAATACGGCGGTAACCTTTACTATAAACATTCTCTTCTCCCAGAACCTCTTTATGAGTTCTATCAAATCTATCTCATTCTCTTCAACTTCCTGCAACTGTTTTTCCTTATCCTTTTCCTCCATCATGTTTCTCTCTATTTATTGAATTCTGCATACCTTGAATTCTGACTTACAAACTCGGGGACAATATCCTTCATTATCTTTACACAGCCGTCGGCATCCGAAAGTCTTGCCCGCTCCTTGAGAGCCAGAACCATTTCGTTTACCCGGGCATAATCGTACTCCCTCGTTTTGGCAACGAATATCTTGTTGTAATCCGTAGGAATTACATTCTCCTTTGTATTGAGGAGCTCTTCATAAAGTTTTTCACCCTGCCTGAGCCCGGTATATACTATCTTTATGTCTATATCAGGCTCGAAACCGGCAAGTTTTATCATGTTTTTGGCCAAATCTGCAATTTTTACGGGTGTTCCCATGTCGAATACGAATATTTCATACCCCTTTCCTATCGTGGCGGCCTCCATGACCAGACGGCACGCCTCGGGAATAGTCATAAAGTAACGGATAATGTCCGGATGGGTTACGGTAACAGGCCCGCCGCTCTTGATTTGCTCCCTGAAACGCGGTATTACCGAGCCGTTGGAGCCGAGCACATTTCCGAAACGGGTAGTGATGAATCTGGTTTTACCCTCCACCTCTCCATTTAACACTGCCTTGCTCAAGGATTGAATGTATATTTCCGCTATACGCTTGGTTGCCCCCATTATATTTGTAGGATTTACTGCCTTGTCTGTAGAAATCATGACCATCTTCTCCACTCCTGTCCTCAAGGCTGCATCTGCAACGACCTTTGTCCCCACTATATTCACATATGCCCCCTCGGTTGGATTGTCCTCGATTACGGGAACATGCTTATATGCCGCAGCATGGAAGACAATTTGCGGCCGGTACATATCGAAAATGGTATTTATCCTTATTCTGTTCCTTACGTCTGCAAGCAGGAAGCAGTATTTCTGCCCTATGTCAGAAGCTGAGCAACTGTCGCTGTTCAGAAACTCCAACTGCAGAGAGTGCATTGGAGTCTCAGCGTTATCAAGAAATATGAGCTGCCTTACATTGAATTTAGATATTATCCTGCACAATTCGCTGCCTATGGAGCCAGCTGCACCGGTAACCATTACGACCTTGCCGCTGAGCATTGCGGAAACTTCGTCCATTTTTATCTTGATCTCGTCGCGATAGAGCAAATCTTCAATATTCACGTTACGGACAGGTATTTTCAAACCATCCTTTGAGACCACCTCTTCTTCCATGTTAGGCTTGAGCATTACCTCAATATGCTCCTTGAGACAGAATTTGACAAGAGCGTCACGCTCTTTCAGCAGGTCTTTCTGGTCGGGGAAGACTATCGCCCTGATATTCTTTCTCATTATTACGCCAGACAGATAATCGAACGAAGCAATATTGTATACCGGAATAGATGCCAGTTTAAGTTTCTTTATATCTCCGCCCATGACTATGAATCCGGCCACGTTGTAACTGGCATTGAGATTCTTTCCCGAGAAAAAGGCAGCAGTAACGAGGCTTTTATCATCGTCTCCGTATATCAGTATATTTTTTGAAGATTTTACGGCATGATAAGAAACCGCATCATAAATATACACTACGCTCACGCGGACCAGAACAAATGCGCACAATGTTACTGCAATGTCAGCGGCCTCGGCTATGGCCACCTTGCCTACGCCTATGAAAACGAAATTCGTAATGTCCAGCAAAGAAAAGAGCACGAACAATATGGCGCCTTTGATAAGCACAGCCAGAAAGATATGAAAAATATCCGCGATGGAGGCATGCCTTATAATGCCCCGATGTATGCCCATGCCCCAGAATACCACGCCGCTCACCAATATGGATGTGATAAATATCGCAATAAGCGAAAGGAAAGGTATGGTGGCGCTCGTAAAGGTTCCCAGCGCCAGATATACGACAAGCGATATGAATGCCGATACCAAAGCATCGAAAATCAGCACCGCCCACCTGTTCATGTAGGTGGTATTCGCCATTTTTTCCAAAAACTTGCCAATGTTCGCCATAATAATTATGTGTTTGTTACTGCAGATAGGTCAAGTCTCAGTTCACAAAGCCACAAACTACTTGGTATTGTTAAGTATGGAGGTAACCATAGCTGCCAGAGAGGCCGTAGAGGTTGCAATTCCCATAATGGTAGAGACCCGCTGTGTACGGAGCAACCTGTCATCCTGCGATTTCTCAGGCACCACAATCTCAGTCCCGGGCTGCACCTTGAAGAGCGGAGAGCCCTTTATCGCCACGTTTCCGTTGGCGTGAATCATATATGTATCGCGTTTTATCGCCTCCTTGCTGAAGCCGCCTCCGCCGGATACATAATATTTGTAATTGGCACCCGGCTTGTATGTTACAGTATTGGGATAGAGAACAGCACCGGAAATTCTTACTGTATTGTTGTATTTCGGCACCTTTATGATATCTCCGTCGCGCAGCACCACGTCATAGTCGCTGCCGGGATTCTGAACCGCCAGATCCAGATTTATGGCGATATTGTACCTGTCCTCCACAAGCATGGAATCCAAAAAGGTAGATGCAGTACTGTCCTGCATCTGGTTCTTTGCTATGTTCTTGGCTATTATAAGCCTCTCCATTTCTTCCTCCGTAAGCACTCTGGTAAGGGTCGCCCCCTGGGGATATGCATCCATATTGAACCCGTTGGCCTTGCCCACCACATCTGAAAGCCTTACAACATTCTTTTCCATGGCATAACTTCCGGGATAGTTCACCTGCCCTTCTATGGTTATTACCTGCTGAGGCTTGTAAACCGCAGAACGGCGGACATATACCATATCAAACGGCGACAATGCGGTTTCAGCATCTTCCGGCTTGCTCAACAGATTATAATGCAATATTATGGCAATGGTATCCTTCAGGTCCATATTCTCCCTTTCGCCGACAATGCGACGGGCCACTTCCACTCTCTCCAGTGTAGCCGCATCCGTAAGGCCGCCCGCCATAAGAACGGCATCTCCGAGAGTCACGCCATATCTGTACTCGAATTCACCGGGTCTGTTTACCTCACCGTCTACAGTAATGGTGCGTTTCTGCACCAGGGAGTTCTTAAAGAATATTCTGACGCTGTCATCGGGCTGCAATTTGATTTTGTCTCCGCCCAGAATCACATTCTGCAATGAAAACGAAAGTTGCGCCCTGCTTCTTGCAGAATCATATCTGACAATATAGCCCCTCTGAAGATATGCCTCCTCCTTAAGGCCGCCCGCAGCGGCTATAAGTTCATCGAGAGTTTTCATGTTTTCCTGCAGGGAGTAGTCTCCGGGCCTCCATACGGCACCGTCGATGTTCACCCTGTTTGCAAATCTCAAATCGGTTTCGCGTACCGAAAGGCTGTCTCCGTCCTCAAGGGCAAAAGAGCCGAATCTGTCGTTTGAAACGGTATACATCATTGATGTTGCGCCTGTTCCGCCATCCTGATATTTCACCCTCTCCACATAAACTTCGTTCGGATAGGCATTGCCTGCAAAACCGCCGCTGTATTGCAACAGATTTTCAATATTTTCATTCTCTATGATTTCATATCTCATCGGACGCTTCACCGCTCCTGCGGCCCAAACCACCTTTCCGTAAGACGAGACGCTTATCAAGTCATTGTCTTCAAGTCTTATATCGCCCTCCGTAGAGCCTGAAAACATATATTTGTAAAGATCGAACGTGGCAATCTGCCTTCCGTTCCTGAATATCTTTATATCCCTGACAGTTCCAATGGGTGTAAGGCCTCCGGCCATGTATATGGCAGAAGAGACTGTGGTAAGTGCAGGCATGGTGTAGAGGCCAGGCACCGCCACCTCTCCTATCACGTTGACCGTAACGCTTCTCATCTTTCCCAGAGAAAGTTTCACAAACGTATCCGGCATGTCACTTTCTATGCCGGAATAGATTTTGGAAAGATAGGACTTCACGCTCTTTTCAGCCTGTGCCACCGTCTGGCCGTTCAGATATACCGGCCCCAGATTTGGAATCGCAATGCTTCCCTCGGGAGAGAGAGTAGCTCTTATATTTGTCACAACCGCACCCCATACATCTATTATCACTTCATCTCCCGCCGAGAGCCTGTAGTTTTCCGGAGTGGGAATGTTATAACTGGGCAGGAAGTTGGGCGCACTGCTTTTAAAAACGGAATGGCCGAAAATCTCGTTCGCCTTTTCTAGAGAATCCTGCTGCATCTGGTTTTGTGTTTCCGGTTTGAGCAGCAACGGGTCTGCCTGATTTCTGTCTACCACATGCGCCGTATCCATCAATGAGGCTGAAGAGGAACTTCCGCCGGCATACCTGCCTACCATTTCTTCTATCTGGGCATCGGAATAACCTTTCTGCTTTGCCATCTGCCTGACAATCTCCATTTCAGCCTGAGTCTGCGCAAAAGATGCCGAGCAGAAAAGTGAGAAAAGTATCGATATATATATATGTTTCAATTTCATAAGACAATGTTTTTACTGCTTGCGGGAGATGCCCCCGCATTTAAGTTGCAAAATTACAACTTATAATTATAAATAGCAACCCCCCCCCATTCAAAAATCGCATAATTTACTGCAAATCAATATTATACTTGACAGATTACAAAAATCGGCAAATTCTTACCCCCTCTGTTTCAGAAAATTGAAAATTTTCAGGACAAAAATCAGACCAGAACCTTGCAGATTTTGTGCCACCCGAACAGAGAAAGATTGTTATATTCATCATATTGACGGAACAATATCATTGTCTATAAAGATTGTTTCTGTATTCGGCAGGACAGACACCGAGCCGTTTCCGGATATACCGGCTGAAATAAGAGACGGAAGAGAAATTCATCCGTTCCGCAATCTCGGTCAGCGAAAACTCTTTCTGCCGGAGCAGACGGGTGATTTCCTGCATGGCAAAGCGGTCTATCCAGTAGGAAGCCGGTTTACCGCTTACCTTTTTACATATTTCCGACAGATAATAGGGCGTGATGCAAAGACGTGAAGCGTAGAAATCGAGGTCTCGGTTTCGGATATATTCACAGTTATACAGCAATTCTATGAATTTTCGCAACAGAAAGGTCACGCGCTCCGACACCTGCACCACCTTGCGGCTGCGTACGTGAATATCGTACAGGTCAAGGATATGCGCGGTCAACAGGCTGCCCAGTAATTCTTCGCGGAAATAATGCTTCTCATCTTCCATACGCATACGCAGATATTGCAAGGCCGCCTCGCATATCCGAAAGTCCCGTTCCGACAGTTTCATGACAGGATTCCGCAGGAGCGACAGATGTCCTATGATGCGCTGCGGATGGCAATCGAAGTGACGAATACCTCCGAAAGATTCATAAGGATGCCTTGAAAATCATCTGACGCGGAGAAGTTGGAAGCAAGTGCCGCATTGGGCAGGATGACATAATCCCCTGAAGAAATGTTATAATGGGTATCCTGAAAGGAAAATCCCATATTGCCCTTTCTGCAAAGGATGTGGATTACCCTTCCTGCATACTGCAATGTGTTAATTTCCTGCCATGTGTCGGCAAAAATGATTCCGTCGAATTTCGTATCGTCCATTCTCTGACAAGCTGAATACGTTAGCCCGCAAACATACGCAAAAACCACGAAAAGTGAAAATATTGCCCTTAATCATGTAATAACGGAACGACAGGCACATCGTAATTTTGCATCAGAATTAAAACTCATGACAATATGAAAGATGTAAGGTTGAACAATGGCGTGATGATGCCGGCCATCGGATTCGGCGTCTATCAGATTCCAGTGGATGAAACGGAAAGAGTGGTACGCGCTGCCGTCGAAGCAGGTTATCGGCTGTTCGACACGGCTGCTTCTTCTGACCATGAAGAGCAAGTGGGCAATGCTATCCGGAAGAGCGGCATCAGGCGCGAGGATTTATTCATCACCACCAAACTTTGGGTA
>CASGCS010000019.1 GCA_949300025.1 uncultured bacterium
TCCGCATCCTTCGGAAATTTAAACATATCAAGATGCCTCGATATGTCGTTATGGCGGTTTAGACCGGATTTCTCCGGATTATCCCCCTGATGCGGGCATGTTGCTCACGCGTTACGCACCCTTGCGCCGGTCGCCGGCATAAGAACCCGAAGGTTCATACCCGCTGCCCCTCGACTTGCATGTGTTAAGCCTGCCGCTAGCGTTCATCCTGAGCCAGGATCAAACTCTTCATTGTATAATGTTTTTATTTCTCTCAGCTTGCCCTGACATTTGACTCTTGGAATTGCGCTCTAGCATGACCCGCACTCTCGCGGGCCTGCTGCTTGTCTTGTATTGCATCTCTTCAATGAACTTCCCCAAACGGGAGCGCAAAGATACGCACTTTTTTCGCCTCTGCAAATATTTTTTAAAAAAAACTCAAAAAATCTTATTTCCCGTTAATCTCGTCGAGGATTGCCTGAATCTTCTCCTGGCAACCACCGCATCCGGTTCCGGCATCTGTAGCCTGACCAACCTCTTCTACGCTCTTGAGTCCTTTCTCTCTGATAGCGTCTTCGATTGTCCCTCTGCTTACAGAAAAGCAATCGCAGATAATTTCGTCTCTGTTACTCATAACAATTAAATTAGATTGTAAATACTATTTTTTCTCCTTTAGAATATCTCTGATTTCCGCAAGGAGTTTCTGTTCTTCTGAAATTTGCGGTTCGGGGGCCGGGGCTTCTGCCGCCTTCTCCTCCTTCTTGCGCTGGAGCATTGCCATTGCCTTGATCATCATGAATATTGCAAAGGCTATGATTATAAAATCAATTATCACCTGTATGAATGCACCGTATCTGAGCATTACAGCGGGGGCTACTTCCTGTCCGTTTTCAATAACAGCCTGTTTCAAAGTAATGGCCAGATCAGAGAAATCTATTCCGCCTACAAGCAGACCTAAGGCAGGCATAACCACATCACCTACAAACGAACTTACAATCTTGCCGAATGCACCGCCGATAATTATACCGACTGCCATGTCCACCACATTGCCTCTCATGGCAAATGCCTTGAATTCTTCTAAAAATTTTTTCATAATTATTTAATACTGCGAAGCCTTGTTACCAGGCTCCAATTTATTTTCAATCAAATTGGCCAGATAACCGTAATGCGCCCTTTCCCTCTGGCCGCCGCGCAGGCGCACGAGTCTGTCGCGCAGTTCCAGAAGCCTGTAATAAACCATGGAGCGCACCTCTGCATTTCCACCGCCGCTTTCTGCATACAAATTTATAAGCGAATTCACATAACTGCTCTGCATCGCCCTTTTATACATCGCATCTATATTGTCTTCCGGCATTGAACCCCATGAAAGCATGGCATCCAAATCGTTGTAAAACTCTTCCATTGTATAGGCGTCATGACCGTCAATCATCTCTGCATTGTAAAGATTGATCATGACCCTTTTGTCCAGCAACTTGCCGAACACTTTATCATAAAGCTTTCCGACAGTCTCTCCTCCCTTTATTCCTGTCAGACGGTAAAGCGTATCAGGGGCCAGCCATTTGTGCGATTCGCAAAGGTTTTCCGCCAGAAAGGCCATTGCCTTTTTCTGCTTTTCGCGCTCTACCGGAGAATATACCGGACCCGGCTGCTCTACAGTCTTTGGCGTCTGGTATACCCCGCCGACCCACTTGGCCACATGGAGCAGGTAACGGCCATATTGGGAAACAACCTCATTATAATAGGTCCTGAGATTGTCATAGCCTTCATTTGGAAGTGAAGTCCACTCCACAAGATGCTCCATTATATATTTCAGATTCCTTATGCCATACATGTTGCTTTCGGTATGATCGCTCCCCAAATCTTCAGACTGCAGGCGAGGGTCGCTCAGACTGCGTTCCGTTCCGAAAAGCAGGCGGGCGTCTTTTGTCTTCCCGACAATCCATTCGTTGATTTTCGGCAGTTCGTCTACGGGGTCGTCAATGTCTGGAAAGAGCCTGTACCCCCATTCTATCGCCCATTTGTCATAAAAATTGATTCTGGGAAAGAGCAACTCGCGCGGAATGGAATCTTCCGGCTGCGCCACATAATTGAACCGGGCATAATCCATTATTGATGTAGCATGTCCGTTCTCCCTTAGAAAATCCGCATCCCGAAGCTGGCTTGCATTGTAAATTGCGGAGCCTATGAAATTGTGTCTCAACCCAAGGGTATGCCCCACTTCATGCGATGAGACAAACCGTATGAGCTGTCCCATAAGTTCGGAATCAAAAACCGCCCTGCGCGCACCCGTGTCGGAAGGAGCGCATTGTACGAAATACCATCTGTTGAGAAGCGACATTACATTATGGTACCAGTTTATATGGCTCTCTATTATCTCGCCGGAACGGGGGTCGCTCACATGCGGGCCGCTTGCATTTGCAATGGCCGAAGGCTTGTATACTATGGCGGAGTGACGGGCATCCTCAAGCGACCATGTAGAATCCTCCTCGAAGGAAGGGGCGCGGCGCGCATAAATGGCATTTTTAAAACCGGCTTTTTCAAAAGCAGCCTGCCAGTCGTTCACACCCTGTATAAGATAAGGGACCCACTCATCGGGAGTGGCCGGGTCTATATAGAACACTATCGGTTTTGCAGGTTCCACCAGCTCTCCCCTCATATATTTATCCATATCCTCCGGCTTTGGTTCAAGCCTCCAGCGGGTAATCATGCTTGTATATTCCACCTTTTGCGGATTCCTGTCGAAATCTGCATAAGTAACAGTAAAATAGCCGACGCGGTCGTCTGCATAGCGCGGGGTCATCGGCATCTCCGGCAACAGCACAAACGAGAGATTAAGTTCACATGTCATTGCCGGAGTTCCGCTCTGACGCGAATATGTATGCACGACTCTGAATTCGGTATTTATGGGAAATGTCTTTATACCTGATATATACGACCGGTCTTTCTGGAGCGAACCTATGCCGAGCGAACTCTTGTACCTCTTTGGGAAAAAGAGATACTCCGAATCTGAAAGCAGAAAATCATTCACTTCTATAAGATTGTCTGCCTTGTCGGCAGACTGCGCCTTTATCTGGAACGCCTCCACGATTGTCGGGAAATTGGAATTCTGCACATTTTCAGGCATTATCGTATCTGACCTTTCCCTGAGAGAGAGCGATTTAAGGAAAATCTTCTCTTCCGGCCCCCGTTCAAAGCGGAACATTGCGGAATTGACAATGTCTCCCGCATATCCGGAAAAGTCAAGCCTCACCCCCTCGGCAGCCCTGGAGATACGGCTCACCATACGTATGTCGCGTCCGAAAAGGGTGTCATTTATGTTAATATAGTATTTGCCGTCCTGGATATAGAGAGTGGTAAGCCCCTTCACAATCTTTGCGTCATCCCTTATGAACTCCTCAAGAAGTTGCGGGCCATCGTCTTTTGCCGCCTTCTTTCCGGCCAGACTGTCGGCCGCGCTTTCCACAGCAAAAAGCTCTCCTGCGGCAACCCATAACAATATAAAGGCAAGTGCCGCTATCCCTCTCTGCATAATGCAATCTTTTTTGAATATTCCCATAACACTACTCCTACGGAAACCGATACGTTCAGCGAATGCTTCGTGCCCCATTGGGGAATCTCCACAACCTCATCACTCATGTCTACAACGCTTTGCTGTACTCCCTTCACCTCATTGCCAAAGACAAGGGCATATTTTTCACCGCTTTTAGGAGCAATATCCTGCAACCATGCCGAATTTTCAGCCTGCTCTATGCTCACAATTCTGTATCCCTGCTCTTTAAGAGAGGCGACAGCATCTGCGGTCTGCTTGAAATATTCCCAATCCACAGAAAATTCCGCACCCAATGCCGATTTGTGAATTTCCGGAGCCGGCGGAACCGCACAAATTCCGCACAGACAGATTTTCTCTATCAGAAAAGAGTCTGCCGTCCTGAAAGCCGAACCCACATTATGGCTGCTCCGCACGTTGTCCAGCACTACCGCCACAGGCAGTTTCTCCGCAATTTTGAACTCCTGCGCAGAGAGACGGTGCAGTTCGTCATTTCTCAACTTTCTAAACATTAGCGCGATTCACTTTTAAAATGAGGGCGCAAAGATAATTCAATTGTTCAAAAAAAACTCTTTTATAGGACCAAAAAATAAAATTAATAGTATAAATTTGCGGTCTGAATCAGATAATACAGATTAAATATTTTAAATATGAAACAAGATCTTCAAATATCTGAGCTGATAAAAAAGGAAGAAAACAGACAACTGCACGGCATTGAACTGATTGCTTCCGAAAATTTTGTTTCCGACAACGTACTGGCCGCTCTTGGCTCCGTATGCACCAACAAATATGCAGAGGGCTATCCGGGCGCACGCTACTATGGCGGATGCGAAGTGATAGATCAGATAGAACAACTTGCAATCGACAGAGTTTGCAAACTTTTTGATGCGGAATACGCCAATGTCCAGCCGCACTCCGGCGCACAGGCAAACATGGCTGTAATGATGGCATGCCTTAAACCCGGCGACACGTTTATGGGGCTTGACCTTTCTCATGGAGGACACCTCACACACGGCTCTCCGGTAAACATGTCGGGTATTCTGTACCATCCCGTAGCCTACGGACTCAATGAGCAGACCGGGCTTATAGACTACGATGAAATGGAGAGGAAGGCTGTCGAATGCAGGCCCAAACTGATAATAGGAGGTGCATCTGCCTACTCAAGGGAGTGGGACTGGAAGAGGATGCGTGAAATAGCAGACAAGGTAGGCGCCCTGATGATGGTAGACATGGCCCACCCGGCAGGTCTCATTGCAGCAGGGTTGTTGAGCAATCCGGTAAAGTATGCCCACATTGTTACATCTACAACCCACAAGACATTGAGAGGCCCCAGAGGAGGTATCATCCTTATGGGCAAGGATTTCGACAATCCGTTCGGGATCAGGACTCCAAAGGGAGAGATAAAGAAGATGTCCGCAATACTCAACTCCAGCGTCTTCCCCGGTGTACAGGGCGGTCCGTTGGAGCACTGCATTGCCGCAAAGGCGGTTTCGTTCTACGAAGCTCTCCAGCCTGAATTCAAGGAGTACCAGCTTCAGGTAAAGAAAAATGCGGCAGCCATGGCGGAAGCCTTTATTGCAAAAGGATACAAGGTTGTATCCGGAGGTACAGACAACCATGTCATGCTCATAGACTTGAGGACCAAATTCCCCGAACTTACAGGAAAGGCGGCAGAGAAGATTCTGGTTCAGGCAGACATTACCGTAAACAAGAACATGGTACCGTTCGACAGCCGCTCTCCATTCCAGACCTCGGGCATAAGAGTCGGAAGT
Organism: uncultured bacterium; assembly: GCA_949300025.1. Taxonomy (GTDB): domain Bacteria; phylum Bacteroidota; class Bacteroidia; order Bacteroidales; family UBA932; genus Egerieousia. The sequence continues at coordinate 5,299 of CASGCS010000019.1, forward strand.
CCGGCCATAACCTCACGCGGTCTTACAGAAAAGGAGATGCCCATAATTGTGGAATTGATAGATAAAGTATTGAGCAATACAGAGAATCCGGCAGTAATAGACGAAGTAAAGGGCGCCGTGCGCCAACTCATGAGCGGACGTCCCTTGAATGCGTGGTAAAAGCAACCGGACAGACAAGCCGGCTTCAGACAGCCTATAATAAAAGCAGGTCACACCAAAATGAGACCTGCTTTTTCGTATCTGCAAAAAGAGAGACGGCTTATTCGCCTTTCTCTTTCTTCTCTCTGTTGTTTCCGCCCTTGCCGTTTTTGTTAAACGGTTTCCTGCGCTCGCCGTTACCCTCCGGACGCGGTCTGCGGACGGGCTCTACATAACCCTCGGGCTTCTCTATGAGAGCCTTTCTCGAAAGTCTCATCTTGCCTGTCTTGGGGTCTATCTCCAACAGTTTTACCTCAACCTCGTCGCCTACGTGAAGAACGTCCTCCACCTTGTCAAGTTTCTTCCAGTCTATCTCGGAGATGTGCAGCAGCCCCTCCTTGCCCGGAAGTATCTCTACAAAGGCTCCAAACTCAAGAATCGAAACTACCTTTCCAGTATAGACCTGTCCCACCTCGGGAACTGCAATTATACCTTTAATCCAATCGAGCGCCTTGTCCATGCTCTGCTTGTCGGTACCGAAAATATCGACTATTCCTATCTCCTTCTGGGCATCCTCGGTTATGGTAATGGTCGTGCCTGTAGTCTTCTGGATATTTTGGATAACCTCACCGCCTTTGCCTATGATAGCTCCAATGAATTCACCGGGAACTGTTATCTGCACTATACGGGGTGCATGAGGCTTGAGGTCTGCACGAGGCTCGCTGATACATTTCATCATCTCGCCCATGATATGCATTCTGCCCTGACGAGCCTGCTCCAGCGCCCTTTCGAGTACATCGTATGAGAGACCGTCAACCTTTATATCCATCTGAGTTGCGGTAATTCCGTCTTTTGTTCCTGCAACTTTAAAGTCCATATCTCCAAGGTGGTCTTCATCTCCCAGTATATCTGAAAGAATTGCATATTTCCCGCTCTTAGAGTCTGAAATAAGACCCATCGCTATACCTGCAACAGGCTTTTTGAGTTTTATACCCGAATCCATAAGGGCAAGTGTACCTGCACATACGGTAGCCATGGATGACGAACCGTTGGATTCCAGAATATCTGAGACTACCCTTACCGCATAGGGGTTCTCCTCTCCCACGGGAACCATGGGTTTGAGCGCCCTGTAAGCCAGGTTGCCGTGTCCTATCTCCCTGCGGCCAACTCCTCTCTGCGCCTTTGCCTCGCCGGTAGAGAAGGGAGGGAAGTTGTAGTGGAGCACGAAAGGCTCTGTACGCTGTACGAGTACCTCGTCCATCTCCTTCATATCCAGTTTTGTTCCCAATGTAACAGTTGTCAGCGACTGGGTCTCTCCTCTTGTGAATATTGCAGATCCGTGAGCGCAAGGGAGATAATCTACCTCACACCAGATAGGGCGTATCTGAGTTGTGTTTCTGCCGTCGAGCCTGATGCCTTCGTCGAGAATCATATTGCGCATCGCCTCCTTTTCCACTGCATGGAAGTAACGCGCAACCATAGAGGACTTCTCCTCTCTCTCCTCCTCGGGAAGAGTCTCCAGGAACTCCTGCTGCAACGCCTCAAAAGCATCGGTCCTCTCATGCTTCGATGTGCCGGCCTTGGCTATTGCATAACATTTGTCATAACAATATTTGTGGCATGCCTCTTTGAGTTCTTCATCGTTTTTTTCGTGGCAGTAGGTTCTCTTTTCGCATTTGCCTGCCTCCTCCATAAGTTCCAGCTGAGCCTTGCACTGTACCTTTATAGCTTCATGAGCAAACTTGATGGCATCGAGCATAACAGCTTCGCTTACCTCCTTCATCTCTCCCTCGACCATCATAATGTTATCGATTGTGGCAGCAACCATTATGTCGAGGTCTGCATTCTCCAACTCCGAATATGTAGGATTTATACAGAATTTACCATCGATTCTGGCAACGCGTACCTCTGAAATGGGGCCTCCGAAAGGAATGTCGCTGACTGCAAGAGCCGCAGATGCTGCAAGACCTGCCAAAGCGTCGGGCATTATCTCTTTTTCTGCCGATATAAGATTTACGGTTACAAATACTTCGGCGTGGAAATCATCCGGGAAGAGAGGCCTCAAAGCCCTGTCTATAAGTCTTGCCACTAAAATTTCGGCATCGGAAGCCTTACCTTCTCTCTTCATGAAGCCTCCGGGGAAACGGCCTGCTGCCGCAAACTTCTCCTTATAATCTACCTGCAAAGGCATAAAGTCTACATCTTCCTTTGCATCTTTGGCGCACGTTACCGCCGCAAGCAACATTGTGTTGCCCATTTTTACCACTACCGAACCGTCTGCCTGCTTGGCCAGTTTGCCGGTTTCAATCTCGATTACTCTGCCATCATCTAATTTGATGCTCTTTTTAATTATATTCATTACCTGTCCAAATGTAACCCGCCTCTCCCAATGAGAGTTTAATTAAACTTATTTCAACATCAGAGCAGCCTGCCGCGAGTTACCTTTGTTGACAAGCCGCTACATAAAACATATCTTGCAAAGATATAGAATCTTATCAAAAAAAAAGAACTGCCGGCTTGCTCCGGCAGCTCCCTTTATTCCCGTATTGCTATTTACGAAGGTTGAGTGCCTTCAGAATAGCCCTGTATCTCTCAATATCTTTTCTCTTGACATAATCCAACAGACGGCGTCTCTGTCCTACAAGTTTAACCAAAGACCTTTGTGTAACAAAGTCTTTCTTGTTCTCTTTGAGATGCTCTGTAAGATGAGCGATACGGTAGGAAAATAAAGCAACTTGACTCTCTACTGAGCCGGTGTCTGTATTAGACTTTCCGTATTTAGCGAAAATCTCTTGCTTTTTGTCAGGTGATAAGTACTCTGCCATTTTGCTAAGATTTTAATTGTTATCCCAAAATCGGGTCTGCAAAGGTAGTCAAAATATTTAATCTGCCAAGCTTTTTCTTAAAAATATAAAATCCATACATTTGCACCATGCAAAAAACTGTAGTCCACCCGCTGCTCGGAGAGATTCTCTATGTAAAGTCTGCAAAGAACAAGACACTGCGCCTTACGGTAACTCCGGCAGGGCATCTGCGGGTCTCGTTTCCCCTTTTTGTCTCATTTTCCGCCGCCGAAAGGTTCGTAGAGGAAAATATGGAGAAAATAGCCGTCTTTGCCGGGCGGGTGCGGGAAAGACAGGCGCTCCGGCAGCAGGAGACAAAACCGTATACAACACAGGAACTGCAGCAGATAAGGGCTAAGGCCCGTCAGATCCTGCCTGAATCTCTGGAAAGAAACGCAAGACGGCTCAACGAAACGGTAAAGGTAAGAAACCGTCTGGGATTTACAGTGCACAATCCGTTCAACTACAACAGGCTATTCATAAAAAACAACCGTTCCAACTGGGGCAGCTGCTCTTCAAAAAGAAATATAAACCTCAACATGCATCTGGTAGAACTGCCGGAAGAACTGCGCGAGTTTGTAATCGTGCACGAACTGTGCCACCTTGTCTACCCAGACCACGGAGAAAAATTTCACGCTCTGGTGAATCTCTCCTGCGGAGGAAAAGAAAAGGAGTACTCCCGCACATTGCGGAAATACTCCCACCTCTTGAAAAGAAACACCTGACTACTTCCTCGGCAGAGCGCTGACTCTCTTGAAGAGTTCGTCTGTCCTTGTTGCCAACTCTTTGTTTACCTCGTTGAAATAGGCTCTGGCCCCCTCTTTCGGATAACTGTTTATCTTGTCGAAAAGGTCTTCACCCATTGCGATTGCATCGGAGATAATATTGCCGGCGGCTTCAAGATCCCCTTCATCATGGAGATATGCATACATCCAACAGTCAGATATCACTTCGTTGACCATATAGACAACGTCTTTCTTGATTCTTCTCAAACTTGCCATAAAAATAGGTTTTAATTAATCTTACATGTGTCACTATGCCTTTATCGGCTCTATGCCGAGACCGGGCCTGTCGCTGAGGGTAACCTTGCCGTCTACAATCTCCATGCCTCCTGTAAAGCGGTCGTTGGTAATAAGCAGGTTGCCGTCGAGATCCACCCATTCCATCTTGGGAGCAATCTGTGCTGCCGCCGTAATTCCGCAGGATGTCTCGCTCATGCAGCCTACCATCAGCTTCATGTTGAGGGCCTGGGCAAGGGTAATCATCTCGCGGGCCTCATGCAGTCCGGTACATTTCATCAACTTGATATTGATGCCGGAGTATGCACCGTGAAGTTTCTTTACATCGGAGAGTCTCTGGCAGGCCTCGTCTGCAATAATCGGCAGCGGACTGCGCTCGGTCAGCCATGCGGTATCGTCGAGCATATATTTTGAAAGGGGTTGTTCTATCATGTTTACATTCCTTTCAGCCAGCCAGTTGATCATATCCAGGGCATAGTTCTTGTCTTTCCAGCCCTGGTTGGCGTCTACGCAGATAACGGTATCGGTCACTTCGCGGATTGTGTTTATCAGCATCTTGTCGGTAGCCTCGTCATGCCCCAGCTTAACCTTGATAACCTTGTAGGGCGCGGCCTCTTTTGTCTTCTCTATAATCACGTCGCGTGTATCCAGACCTACAGTATATGAAGTGTTCGGACAGTCTGCTGCATCGAACCCCCATATCTTCCACCACGGCTGCCCCATGATTCGGCCCACAAGATCGTGAAGTGCGATATCTACCGAAGCCTTTGCCGCGCAGTTGTTGGTTGATATGGAATCTACATAAGCCATTATGTCTTCAATCATGAAGGGAGAACTGAACTGCGAAAGGTCCACTCTTTTGAGGAAATCCAGAACAGATGCATGGGATTCTCCGAGATAGGGAGGCATTGAAGCCTCGCCGTAGCCGGTATATCCGTCGTATGTAATCTTTGTAAGGACTATCGGCGTAGTGGTCCTTGTAAGAGTAGAGATTGCAAAAGCATGCTTGAACTGCAATTCGTAGGGCTCGAATTCAAGTTTCATCACCTTGCTCGACCCGCTTTTCTTCGAACCCTTCTGGGCAAAAAGCGATGCAGGATTAAACAGCGCCGCCGCTGCGGTAAGCATTCCTGCCGATTTTAAAAAATTGCGTCTGTTGGTTATCATCTTTCCTTTGTTTTATATTATTCGTAAATGGTGTTCATCGATATTATACCCTTGCCGCAGTCCTGGTTGCCCAGCATGCGTTGAGCCCTCACCAGCCTGTTCGAGCCCGAATAGTAGTTGTCATCTTCCGGAATCAGGGAGTTTATTCTCACCTTGCCGGCAGAGTGGATAAATATTCCGTCGCCGATATAGATTCCGACATGGGTAATTCTCTCCTTTCTTTCAGGAGTAGCCTTTGAGCCGAAGAATATAAGGTCGCCCATCTTGAGATTGGCGAGGGCCTCTTTTGTCTGCTCTCCGTCTACATACTTGCTTATGTCAATATCGTCGCCTGTGTAACACTGCTGAGAAGCATCCCTTGCAAGGATTATACCGTTAAGATAATAGGTGGATTTTGTAAATCCGCTGCAGTCTACCGCCTTTATTGAAGTGCCTCCCCACATATACGGCACACCTATGAACTGTTTTGCAGTTGCTATGATATTCTCGGGCGTGGGATTGCGCTGGCTGAGCCATTTGTCGAAATCCTGCACCGAAGCGGCGGGAACATAGCCTTCCCTGCCGTCTGCAATTGCAACCTTTCTCCATAAACCGGCACGCCCCTTGTCAATCAGGATGTCACCCCATACTGCATCGCTTACCATCAGTGAAGAAGCCGAAGGCTTTTCGTACATGGTAATGTATTTGTCTGTCACTATCACTTTTTTGGCCTGTTGATACTCCTGGAACTGAGCCTCGTCCATATATGCAAGGCTTGAAGCCGAAACCCATGAGATATAACCTTCCGGAGTTATAGCCCTTGTCCATCCGTTCCTCTGCTCGAGAACCTGTACCGGCGTACCCATGAGCGTCTGTGTAGCAGACTCGGCACTGTAACTGCCCTTTGTCCTGAAATTGATTACCGACTGGGCGGTAACTCCGTAAATCTTGCCCTCGAGACTCTTCGAAGGAAGCAATTCGATACTGTCGAGCACTGCCAGATTCTCAACAGCCAGGGCCTTCAGAAGCGAGTCCTTGCAGTTTGCATCGTTGGTTGCGCCATACAGCACATAGTCTCCCCCCACCTTCTCCACATTCACTTCAAAGACCTTTGAACGTGAATCGGGAACCAGTGCAGATTTTACTCCGCTGTAAACACCCTTGATTTTTACGGTTTTTGCATCTTCCGATGATGTGCCGCAAGAGTTGGCAAGCACAAGGAGAGCAGATAATGCCAATAAAGATAGTTTTTTCATGTTATTCCAATTTGTTGTAAAATTCACATTGTACAAAGATAGAAAAACATAATTAAAATTAAAGGGATTTTTTTCATAGTTTTGCCTCTGAAAAGAGTTCGGATATGATTTTAGATTCAATCAAAAGTTTTGAAAAATACCAGTATCTTGCAGAAGGATTCGACAAGGTGTACAAGTTTATCTGTTCCAAGGAGTTTTCTCCAGAGAACGAAGGCAGGCATGAAATAGACGGAAAGCGGGTCTACTGCACCATAGGCAGAGAGCAGCTCAGAGACGTAACCAAGGCTCCGCTCGAAATACATGATTCATACATAGATATACATGCCCTCCTTTCCGGGACAGAAACAATCGGGTTCAAGGACAGGAGCCTCTGCAGTCTGGAAGAGGTAAAATATGACGAGGCGTCTGACATCGCATTTCTGAAGGAGGAGGAGATGCCAGACAACTATCTGAGCCTGGGGGAGGGAAACCTTGCGATTGTATTCCCCTCAGACGCTCATGCGCCGCTAATCGGGGAGGGAGAGATAGTAAAGGCCGTTTTCAAGGTCAGGATAGAGAACAATCTGGAAGAGCTGGCAGAAAAATGGAAAGAGTAGCCTTTCCGCAAGGCAAAAGATACAACTCACAGGCGGCGTACCTTAAGGAGAAATACGGGCACCGGCTGCAAAAGGTGGTGATAGATGCAGGCTTCACATGCCCCAACCGCGATGGCAAGTGCGGTTACGGAGGCTGCACCTTCTGCAACAACGCCGCATTCCATCCCGGATACAGCACTCCCGACAAATCCATTCCTGAACAGATAGACGAAGGGATAGAATTCCACAGAGTCCGCTACCGAAACAGCGGAGGCTATCTTGCATATTTCCAATCCTATTCCAATACATATGCTCCAATAGAGAAGTTGAAGGAACTTTACGGGCAGGCCCTCTCCCATCCTGCAATAGACGGGATTGTGATAGGCACACGGCCCGATTGCGTTGACGGACCGGTTCTAGATTTGCTGCAGGAACTCTCGCGAGAGAAAACCGTAATGGTAGAGTACGGTATCGAGAGCTGCTACGACAAGACACTGCTCAGAATAAACCGAGGGCACGATTTTCAGACAGCCTGCCGGGCGGTTGAACAGACCCGCATGAGAGGGGTGCAGCAGTGCGCCCATTTTATTCTTGGACTGCCCGGAGAAAGCAGGGAGCAGATGCTGCAGATGTGCAGCCTCATAAACAGGCTTCAATGCGACTCGCTGAAATTCCACCAGCTCCAGATTATAAAGGGCACACGAATGGAACAGGAGTTCAAGGCCCGTCCCGGTGACTTTGAGACCTTCACACTGGAGGGTTACATAGATTTTTTCGTGGACATTCTTGAACGGCTCCGCCCCGAGTTCCGCATAGAACGTTTTGCAGGAGAGGTACCGCCCCGTTTTGTAGAGCAAAAGCCGTGGGGGCTGGTACGGAATACCGAACTGCTGAGAATGCTCGACAGGCGTCTGGAGGAGCGCGACAGCTGGCAGGGAAAATTATTATTGTAAATTCTGCCGTTTTTCTTAATTTTGCTCTTTAAAATATTTACACTATGCAGCAACAGTTATTAGCAAATAGATTTATTCCTGAAGGCCTGACATTCGACGACGTATTGTTGATTCCGGCCCGTTCTGAGGTCCTTCCAAGACAAGTGGACATCAGCAGTTATTTTTCAAAAGAGATAAAGTTGCAGACTCCGATAGTCTCCGCCGCCATGGATACCGTTACGGAGGCTGAACTTGCGATAGCGATTGCAAGGGCGGGAGGCATAGGCGTAATTCACAAGAACATGCCTATAGAAAGGCAGATGGAGCAGGTCAGAAGGGTAAAGAGAGCAGAAAACGGAATGATTTACGACCCTGTCGTAATCAACCCCGACGCAACTGTGGCGGATGCCCTTAACCTCATGAAACAAAACCATATAGGTGGCATTCCGGTTGTAGATGCAAATGGTTGCCTGCTTGGCATTGTCACCAACAGGGATTTGAGATTCGTAGACAACCTCAAAACCCCCATAAGCCAGATAATGACCAAAGAGAACCTGATTACCACGGAAAGCGGCACAGATTTGGTCCAGGCTACCAACCTGCTGAAAAAATACAAGATAGAGAAACTGCCTGTAGTTGACAAACACGGCAGGCTGGTCGGGCTTATCACATACAAGGACATAACTAAAATCAAGGACAACCCCATTGCAAGCAAGGACTCCAAAGGCAGGTTGCTTGCAGCGGCGGCGGTAGGAGTCGGTGCAGACACCTTGCAGAAGGTGGAGAAACTTGTCTCTGTAGATACCGATGCGGTTGTCGTAGATACGGCTCACGGCCACTCGGTCTTTGTACTCAAGGTAATAAAGGAGGTCAAGAAGGCCTTCCCCCATCTTCAGGTTATTGCCGGCAACATCGCAACTGGCGAGGCTGCCCTGGCATTGGCTGAGTGCGGAGTCGACGGAGTCAAGGTGGGCATAGGACCGGGCTCTATCTGCACGACCCGCGTAGTTGCCGGAGTAGGCGTTCCACAGCTGACTGCCATTATCCTGGCGGCAGATGCACTCAAGGGTACCGGCATTCCTATAATTGCAGACGGAGGCATCAGATATTCCGGAGACATAGTGAAGGCGCTTGCCGCAGGAGCCAGCACAATCATGGCCGGGTCGCTCTTTGCGGGAGTCGAGGAGTCGCCGGGAGAGACAATCATCCTCAACGGCAGAAAATTCAAGTCATACAGAGGCATGGGTTCTCTGGAAGCCATGCAGCAGGGTTCAAAGGACAGATACTTCCAGGATATGGAAGAGGATGTCAAGAAACTGGTTCCTGAAGGAATCGTTGCGCAGGTTCCCTACAAGGGCACGCTCGACGAGGTAGTCTACCAGCTGGCCGGAGGGCTGAAAGCCGGCATGGGATATTGCGGGGCTCCCGACATAGAGCACCTCAGAGATGCCAGATTCGTAAGGATAACCTCTGCCGGAGTAATAGAGAACCACCCTCACGACGTTACAATTACAAGGGAGGCTCCCAACTACAGCCGATAGGCTATGTGCAGCATATCTGTCATCTTTATCATTGCAGCCGCACTGCTGGCCGGATGTTCCGTCAATGAATCGGATACCGGCAGCCGGGTGATTGCGCAGATTGGCAGTTCAAGACTTTGCAAAGAGGATTTACAGGGCTATTTTCCGCACAATCTCACACGCGAAGACAGCATAAACCTTACAAGACGCTACATTGATTCATGGGCGCTCAACAGACTGCTCGTGCTGGAAGCCAGGCGCGAACTCTCGAAACAGGAGATGGACGTAGAGTCCCTCGTTGAAGAGTACAGAAACCAGCTGCTCATATACAGGCTGGAAAACAAATATGTGGCCCGAGAGTTGGACACGGTTGTGACATTGGATGAAAAACAGGAATATTATCGGGACAGAAGCAGTGAATTCAAGACAGAAAACGGTCTTGTAAAAGGCTGGACCGTAACAATGTACAGCAGTTCACCGCTGCTGGCAAAAACCCGGAGCCTGCTGATGCGCAGCGGCGGCGCAGAGGGCGGAAATCCGGAAGAATTTCTCTATCACACCGCCTATAAATATCACAATTTTACAGAAAATTGGACAGATATTTCAATAGTGGCACGAGATATGGAAACAGATACTGCGACATTGCTGAACGGCATCAGAAATGCAGAGTCTTTCTTTGAAAACAACGATTCGGTTTTTTGCAGATTCCTCTACATAACCGATTTTATAGAAAAGGGAGAGTTGTCGCCGTTCGAATACAATGCGGAAAAGATAAAGACATACATATTAAGCAACAGAAAACAGAAACTGCTCGCCGACTTCCACCGCGAACTTGTAAACAGGGCGCTGGACAACGGAGAGTTAAAAATAGCGGATAATTATGAAAATTAAAAGGATTGCACTGCTTTTATGCCTGACGGCAGGCATGAGCCTCACCTTGAACGCTCAAAGATATAACGACGGACTCATAGACAAGACCATTGCAATCGTCGGCAATGAATTCATACTGCTCTCGCAACTGGAGTCGGAGGTACAGATGATGATGGCGCAGGGTTTTGCCACAGACGGGAATATCCGCTGTTCCATACTGGAAAATCTCATGGGGCAGAAACTGTTTCTGGCACAGGCAAAACTGGACAGCCTGACAGCAAGTACAGACCAGGTGGAGATGGAACTGACCAACAGAATCAACACGGCGATAGCTTCGCTTGGAAGCGAGGAGAGGCTGGCGGAATATTTCAACAAACCGCTTTACAAACTCAGGAACGAGTGGAGAGAATTGCTTACAGAGCAGAATCTCACTTCACAGATGCAGCAGAACGTAATGAACCAGGCCGGTTCGATGACACCGTCGGAGATTGAAAAATTCTATAAGAGGACCGACAAAGACAGCCTGCCTGTCATTTCCACACAATACAAGATAAGCCAGATTGCCCTCTATCCTTCAAAGGATGAGGCTGCGACAGTTGTAAAGGAGAGGCTTCTCGATTTCAGAAACAGAATCCTCAACGGAGAACGGTTCAGCACGCTAGCCACTCTCTACTCACAGGATCCCGGCAGTGCAATGCGCGGAGGAGAACTGGGAATGACCCCTAAGAGCATGTTCTGGCCCGCCTTTTCAGATGCGGCATCTGCACTCAAGCCCGGTCAGATTTCACAGATAGTGGAGACTCCTGACGGATTCCACATAATCCAGATGATAGAGAAGAGGGGAGACATGATAAACGTACGCCATATTCTGCTGAAGCCGGAATATACCTCCGAAGACAGGGACAAGGCTTTCAAGGTGCTCGACAGCCTTAAGACAAAGATAATTGCAGACAGCATTTCTTTCGACCTCGCAGCCAGGATATATTCGCAGGACCCCAAGTCTTCGATAAACGGCGGAGTAATGTCAGACCCCAACACAGGTGCAGACTACTTTGAAATGGACCAGCTCAAGCCTGCAGACTATGCGGTCCTTAAAGATATGGAGATAGGCGACATTTCAGCCCCGTTCGAATCTACCGACAATGAAGGGCGTTCCGGGAACACGCTCTACAAAATCATAAAGCTCGACGGCGTAAAGCCTTCACATACCGCCAACCTTGAAGACGACTTCATGGTAATACAGAATTACGCAAACAATGCCCGTCAGGTAGACGCCATCGACAAATTCATAGAAGAGCACCAGAAATCGACACTGATTATAATCGACGACCTCTTTAAAAATTGTAATTTCGAGCGTGACGGCTGGATAAAATAGTGCAGACACATGCGGTGCATAAAGCTATTCTTACCCATATTGCTATTACACCTTATCGCCACTGCCGTCAACGCACAACAGACGGCACAGAAAGATTCGCTGGTCAGGCTGATTGAAGCCCGCTCGGCATCGCTTATGGATACCAACGGGGTGGCGTACCGCAAGATAATAGGACCTGCCCGCTTCCTTCACAACGACACTTACCTTCTCTGCGACACGGCAATCTGGGAGGTGGAGAGCAACATAATCCATGCAGTGGGCCATGTGCAGATTGTCCAGGAAAACACCTTTCTGACAAGCGACAAGATAGATTACCTGGTAAACAATGACCTGGCCCAGTTCAGAGGCCATCTGGTAGAACTTTACGACAAAGATGGCAACGTGCTGCGTACAAACTATTTAGACTATAACACAAAAGACAGTGTAGCAGTATACTACAACGGAGGGGCCATGCGCGGTACGGAGGGCAACCTGATTGAAAGCCGCAACGGAAGATACATCTCACAGGAAAAAACCTTCTATTTCTACAACGATGTGGAGATGTTTACAGACTCTGTCTTCATAAAATCAGACGATCTGCGCTACAACACCGAAACCGACCGGGTCTTTTTCGGAAAAAATACGGTTGCATGGCAGCAGGAAAACATCCTTACTACAGAATCGGGGTATCTCGACAGGCCTTCCAACACATTCCATTTCGACAAAGACGGGCATATCCTTACGGAAGAACAGGAACTGTGGGCCGACACTCTTCTCTACAACCGCGACAACGGTATAGCCAGGCTTTACGGGAACATACAGGTGCTCGACACTGTGCAGTCTGCCCTTGCATTTGCCGACTATGCGGAATATCTGCCGGAGAAGAACCGTATTACAATGAATGATTTGCCCTCTGTGGCCATATATACTTTCGAGAATGATGTAAGGGACACCATATTTTTCTCAGCCGACACTATTGTCTACCACACCGAAAGGTTCTGCGACATAGACAGCGCCGAGGTGGCGCTGGCAAAAGAGCGGAAAAAACTGGCTGACATGGACCCTGTAAGGGAGATTGAAAAGGCGAATGCCGCCTACCTGGAGCGCATGAAACATAAGAGCAACATGGTTGGAGTAAGTGCAGAAGAGGCCGCCGCAGTTGCCGCCATGCAGGCAAAGGGAGAAGAGCTGATGCCGGCAAGACCGGACAGAGGGCTGAAAGGCACGAGAGATTCGCTCAGCCCGGTCAGAAACGATACTCTGCCGCCGCCACCCTCTGATTCATCGCTTGCAGTGCCTACGGATTCTTCACTCGTTTCTGTCGTCGACACATTGCAGGCACCGCAGGCAGACACCTCATCCGTCGCCTTCATAGATGCATGGCATAATGTAAAACTGTTCAGGGCAGACTTTCAGGGAGTCTGTGACTCGCTGGTCTATACGGGAATAGACTCGATTGCACGGCTGTACAAAGAGCCCGTGCTGTGGAACGACACCATAAACCAGATAACCTCCGACAGTATCCAGATTTCGTTCCGCAACAACGCCATATACAAGGCAAACATGATATCCAACGCATTCATTGCCGCACAGGAAGACAGCGCCCATTACAATCAGGTAAGAGGGACTGAGATGATTGCCTTTTTCAGGGATAACGACATATACAGATTCGATGCCATAGGCGGAGCCTCGATGATCTTCTTCTTGAGGGAAAAGGACAGCCTTATAACCACCATGAACAGAAAGGAGGGCAGAATAATCTCCTCAACAATCAAGGAACGGCAAATCCAGAAGATAAAATATATAGAGGAACTGAAAAACGATGCCTACCCCACATACAATCTCACTGAAGAGGAAAAGTACCTAAGGGGATTCGTGTGGTTTCCCGAACGCAGGCCCACCTCCAGGGAAGAAGTCTGCAACAGAAGCGTAAAGGCTTCGCGCAGAAAGCAGACAGACGCTATCCCGCTTCCGCTTTATCCGGTTTCAGAAATATACTTCAAGGAAGAAAAAGAGGCCATTTCAGATTATAGAAACAGCCTCTTCGGTGAATAAGTTGTCGGGATGAGGCGACTCGAACGCCCGACCTCCACGTCCCGAACGTGGCGCGCTAACCAACTGCGCTACATCCCGTACACTTGCTTTACCGCTAAAGCGGGGCAAAGGTAAAAAATATTTTGGAATTATTTACCCTTTGCGAACAACTCTTTGGCTATCTCCCTAATATTTGAGAGTTTTACCACTTCTATCTCCTTTTCCGCCGCAGAAGCGACGCTGCAGAACGAAGATATGTATATCTTCTCGAATCCCAACTTGGCTGCCTCTGCAATTCTTCTCTCTATCTGGCTCACGGGACGGATTTCACCGCTAAGCCCCACTTCGGCGGCGAATGCGCTCTTTTCCGGAATCTCCATATCGAAGTTTGAAGAGAGGATGGCCGCAACCACCGACAGGTCGCACGCCGGGTCTGTAATCTTCATTCCTCCGGCAATATTGAGAAATACGTCTTTCTGAGAGAGCTTGAACCCCACCCTTTTTTCAAGGACCGCCAGCAGCATGTTCATCCTCCTTACATCGAACCCGGTAGCGGAGCGCTGCGGCATGCCATAGGCCGCGCTGCTTACCAGAGACTGCACCTCTATAAGAAAAGGCCTCGTACCGTCTATCATGGCCGCCACCGCTATGCCGCTCAACTCCTTTTCATGCATCGGCATAAACATCTCCGAGGGGTTCACTACCTCCTTGAGCCCGCTGTCGGTCATACGGTATACGGCAAGTTCCGCCGTTGAGCCGAACCTGTTCTTTATACTTCTCACTATCCTGTATGAATTGCGCGCGTCGCCCTCAAACTGGAGCACCACATCTACGATATGCTCCAGAATCTTGGGACCGGCAATGACACCATCCTTGGTAATGTGCCCTATTATTATAACCGGTATTCCGCTCTCCTTTGCAAAACGGAGCAGCGAGGCGGCACACTCCCTTATCTGCGAAATGCTCCCGGCTGAAGCCTCTATCCTTTGCGAGCAGATTGTCTGTATCGAATCTATTATCAAAAGTTCCGTCCCTGCCGCCTTTGCCTTATCCAGAATATTTTCCAGCAGGATTTCCGGCAAGACATAACAGTTGGAACCGGCAGAGGCGCTTTTCGCCTCCGGCAAAGCCGCCGCGAGCCTGTCGCCTCTCAACTTTATCTGTCTTGCACTCTCCTCTCCTGAAACATATAATGTTTTAAGATGGCTGCATGCAAGAGGTATCTGAAGCGAAAGAGTTGATTTTCCTATTCCCGGTTCTCCGCCTATAAGGACGAGCGAGCCTTTTACCAGCCCCCCTCCCAATACCCTGTCGAACTCGTCCAGCCCCAGGACAATACGCTCTTCTCCACTGTTTTCTATCTCTGTAAGTGGCAGGGGCTGCGCCTTGGACGGGACCCCTGAAAACGGAGAGGCTCCTGAAGAGGGAGAAACATTCTCCTCTACCATTGTGTTCCACTCCCCGCATGAAGGACACCGTCCGAGCCATTTTGCAGACTCGTAACCACAGTTGCCGCAAAACCACACTTTTTTACTTTTAGTCATTCCAACCCGATTTCTCCCGTTTTACAAAGATATGGAATTTTACAGCAATACAAGCCGGATTTTCATACCCATTGATTAAAAGAATCTTATATTACTGCTACTAATTATTAAACAATAATTTTTATAAATTATTTTTGACTGTTACAAAAAAATTCTTTTCTTTGCTGCGAAGAAAAGAAAGCTAAAACAATTTAATTAACGTAAAACAATTAAGAAAATGAAAAAAATTCTTGTATTAATCGCAGCTTTGGTTGTCGGATTTAAGGCAAAGGCCGACAATAACATTCCTGTGACACTGGAACAGATGCCTGCTCCCGCACAGGAATTTATCAAAACACACTTTGCAGCTAAGACAATGACCTTTGCCGTTCTGGAAAAGGAATTTTTCGGAGAGGAGTATGAGGTTCTCTTTACAGACGGGACCACCATGGAATTCGATTCAAAAGGCAATTGGAAATCTGTAGAATGCAAAAGAGGAGACGTTGTTCCCTGGTCTGCAGTTCCCGCGCAGATCGCACAGTTTGTGAACAAGACATACCCCAATGTTCAGGTATATGAGATGGACAGGGACAACAGAGGTTATGAAGTAAAGCTTACAAACAGGATAGAACTCGAATTCAATCCTGAGTTTCAAGTTGTAGACATGGATTACGATGACTAAGAGATTTATTTTACTATTTACCGCCCTTGCCTTCGTATTGGCAGGGTGCGACAAGGATGACGGAGGGAGAAGAAACAAGGCCGTAGAGCAGACTCTTTACCAACTCTATCCCGACGCATCGCATCTTGACTGGGATTATGATGGGAACTATGTGGTTGTAGATTTCAGGTCTGCAATTGCATCTGACAGCCGCGCGGCAGAGTGTGAGGCATGGTTTGACTACAACGGCTCGTGGTATCTGACAGAATTCGACATACGGTTCAACGAACTGCCTGCAGCAGTAATAAACGCTTTCAACTCGAGTGCATACGGCAGCTGGTATGTGGAAGATGTTGAGCGTATCGACAGAGTCGGCTATGCATCAGTCTACATTATCCAGGTAGAAGACCGCACATACGGCAACGATGTGGAGTTTGACCTCTACTACGATGCACAAGGCATCCTTATCAAGGAGATAGCAGACGGGCCCGATTTCGGGGGGAACTATGGAGATTTCCTGCCTCCCACAGGCTCGGACTACACTGCAATCAGAGAGTTCATCAAGAACAAATACCCGAACGGCCAGATTGTAGATATCGAGCGTGGGAGCAACGGCTACACCGACGTTGACATCATCGACAACAGAATCTCCAAAGACGTGGTTTTTGATGCAAGCGGCAACTGGGTGTATACCACCTACGAGGTTGCATGGACCTCACTGCCCGCCGCAGTGACATCTGCCTTCAACAGTTCTGCATATAAAGAGTACTATGTGGACGACATAGATTTCTACGAGACAGCCGACAACGGCAACTACTACAGGTTCGACCTCGAGTCACTCCTTGGAGACATAAAGATTTACATCACTGAAAACGGCACCGTATCCACGACTCCGGGTTCAGGAAGCGGCTCCGGTACTGGAACAGACAATCCGGTAGGTGACGTTGGTGTAAACCAGACCATCCAGGCCCATATAGAGGCACACTATCCCGGAGCTGTCATATTGGATAAAGATGAGAAAAACGGCCTTACAGAGGTGGAAATCCTCTACAACAACGCCGTTCTCGAACTCTTCTTCAACGGCAGTAACCAGTGGGTCAAGAGCGAGCAGGATGTAAAATACAGCGACCTTCCCGCCGCTGTAAAGAGCGTGATAGACTCTACCTACTCTGCATACAGAATAGATGACATTGAACTGGTGGAGACTCCGACCGAAAAATATTATAAGTTCGACATGCTTCAGGGCAACGAGTTCATTATGGTAAACATTGCGGAAGACGGAACTGTAATATAAAACAGGCCGTCCTGCGCATAATTTAATTTTATTATCCTTATATTTGTCTGCTCCGACAGGTATAAGGATAATTTTTATACACTAAATACAGACAAAATGAAAACGACATTCAAAACCCTGACTGCAATCTTTGCCATTGCACTCATTTCGCTCTCACAACCCTCTGCAGTCTTTGCAGCAGACCATGTGAACGGCCAGAGCACGGCCGACATCGTAAAGGAACTCGACGAATACATTTCCGATGTGCGCCAGACATGGCATATTCCCGGGCTGGCGGCGGCTTTCGCCCTTGACGGCGAGGTCATACTTGCCAAAGGGTATGGAGTAAAGGAACTCGGCGGGAACGAGCCTGTCACAGAGAAAAGCATCTTCCAGATAGGCTCCGTATCAAAATCATTTACCGCAGCTGTAATGGCATCTCTTGTAGACGAGGGAAAACTCAGCTGGAATGACACTGTAAAGAACATTCTGCCAGATTTTGAGATGTACGATCCATGGGTTACAGAGAACATGCAGATAAAGGACATAATGACCCATAAAAGCGGCATTGCCGGCCAGGTAGGCACATATATCCCCAATCTGGGCTACGATAGAGACGATGTCTACAAGATGCTCGCCCGCATCAAACCCGCCTACAGTTTCAGGGGTGATTTCAAGTATAATAACATTACATTCATCATTGCAGCCAAAATCATAGAGAAGGTTACCGGCAAGAGCTGGGAAGAGAATGTACAGGAGAGGGTATTCGACCCGCTGGGAATGACCGGTTCCGGTGTAAACGGAGAGTTCTTCAAGGAGGCTGCCGAAGCCACGACCCCCCACTCCTACTATTTCTACAAAGACTCCATCTATGTAGACGCGCTTCACGGAGATGACCAGGCGCTTTGGTGGCTTACAGTCATAGGACCTGCAGGGTCTGTCTGCTCTTCTGTGGAGGATATGATAAAATATGCTGAATTCCACCGTCTGAACGGCCTTGTTGGCGACAAACAGGTAATTTCCGAAGAGCAGGTGAAGTATCTGCACAGAGGACAATCCATTTCATCGCAATACGACAACAGAATCACGCTGTACGGCCACTGCTGGTATGTAGAGCAGAACGACAGGTACAGGGTCTACTTCCACACAGGCACAACATGGGGAATGACGGCGCTCTGCTTCTATGTGCCCCAAATCAATTTCAGCGGCGTAATACTGGTAAACTGCGAGGCAGGTGAAAATCCCCGCTATTCAATAATGAGAAGGGCCATTGATATGGTTATGGGTGCTCCTGTCGACAAATATTCCGACGAATTCATAGATTACAACTCCGTTAATTTCAGCAACTGGTGGAAAGAGAACCAGGAGTGGGAGGCAGAACAGGAACCTGAGCCCGAAACCGAGCCCAAGGCAGCTCCCCAGTCAAAGCTTCTTGTAGGGACATACGCCAAGGACGAGCTCTTCGGCAATGCAAAGATTTTTGAAAAGGAGGGAGAACTCTATATAACCATAGGAAAGAAGGGCTTTACAAACAAACTGAACCACAAGGATGGCAACACCTTCAGTTTCTGGAGCGACGGCCATGAATTCCCCATAAACTTTACTCTGAGTTCAAACGGAAAGAAAGTCACCGGTTTTGAAGTTGAATTCAACTACAACGAAGAGGATTACCTTGGAGGCTGGAGAAAAATCAAATAATGTAAGTGCAATATGAAAAAAACAGTTTTATCATTTCTTATAATGCTCATGATGCCGCTTTTTGCGGCATCTGAAGGGCATAAGCCCATAATAGGCGTCTCCGCAACCGAGAGTTCACCGGCAAGTGCTCCATCCACCTATATCAATGCAGTAAAAAGGGCCGGTGGTGTGCCGATAGTGATACCTATAACTTCAGACAGCACGCAGATAGCTGCGATACTTGAAGTTGTAGACGGAATTGTAATGACAGGAGGCGCAGACATAGACCCTCTCAAATATCTTGGAGAAGAGCCTGTAAGGGCATTGGGTGAAATAACGCCCTTACGTGACGAATTCGACATAATGCTCATCAGAATGGCTGTGAGAAAGGGACTGCCCCTCTTTGGCATCTGCCGCGGAGAGCAGATTCTGAACGTTGCATTCGGAGGTTCGCTTTATCAGGACATTCCTTCACAGGCCGGAGCATACATCAAGCACAATCAGGATGCTCCCGGCAGTTACGGCACCCATTCGATAACGATAGAGAAAAATTCGCTGCTCCGCTCCCTGCTCGGAAAAGAGAGTGTTGCGGTAAATTCATTCCACCACCAGGCTGTCAAGGAGCCTGCACCGGGATTCAAGGTTACAGCCAAATCGAAAGACGGCATAGTCGAAGCAATCGAGATGGAGGGGACAGACAAAGTCTGGGGTACGCAATTCCATCCTGAATCATTTGTAAATGCCGGAGACGACTTCTTTCTGCCTCTGTTCAGGCATCTGATTGAGAAAGCCAAAGAATACAGGGCCGAAAAACGGCAAAAATAAACAGTAAGGATATTCATAAAAAGCGCCGGCTGCAATCATCGATTGGCCGGCGTATTATCTCATGAAACCTGTATCAAGGATTTGTAAGTTTCATGTTGTTGTAGTCGAGTATCTCATAAATTGCCTCTATGGCGGTTGCGGCAGGACCGTCGGGATTTATCATCTTTGCCTTGTTGTAGGCATTGATGGCTTCACCCCACAACTGCTGCCGCCTGTATATTCCTCCAAGCAGATACCAGGCGTGAGCGTTGTCGGGCTCCCTTTCCAGAAGTTTGTGCAACTGGTCGTATGCCTGGTCAAGATGCCCTTCCCTGAGCAGGGCCTCTATCTGCAGCGCAGTCATTATTGCCGATATCGCCTGTTTTTTCTCCATAAGGCAAACCTGAAAAGGTTATACAATACCTGAGAAGCCCATAAAGGCCATAGCCATGATTCCTGCAATTATCAGGGCTATCGGAACACCTCGGAAAGCCTCGGGAACCTTTGCAAGTTCCAGCTGTTCCCTTATTCCGGCCATAAGAGTCATTGCCAGGCCAAAACCCAATGCACTTGCCACTGCGTAAACCACAGATTCCGCCAGGTTGAGCATTGCAGGCTCCCCGCCAAAGGTAAACTCTTTTGTAACGACAAGGATTGCGACTCCGAGTACTGCACAGTTTGTTGTAATAAGCGGAAGATATATACCCAATGCCTGATAGAGCGACGGGCTTATCTTTTTAAGTATAATCTCCACCATCTGCACGAGTGCTGCAATGACCAGGATGAAGACGATCGTCTGCATAAACCCTATATTCAGCGGATTGAGCACATAGTACTGCAACAGATAGGTAACCAGTGTGGAGAGTGCCATGACAAAGCATACAGCACCCGACATTCCCACTGCGGTAGAGACCTTGTTGGAAACTCCGAGGAACGGACATATTCCAAGGAACTGCGACAACAATATATTGTTGACAAATACAGCAGATATTATAATTATTATATATTCCATATCTATCTCTTTTTTAGATTATTGTTTTGTCACCTTGCGGAACAGTACCATGAGGTATCCCAAAACGAGGAATCCGCCTGGAGCCAGTACAAAGGCCAGCATTCCGTCACCCTCCGCAATGCGGTTGCCGAATATCGAAAGACCGCCGAGCAGTTCTCTTACAAATCCTATTACCGTAAGTGAAAGCGAGAAGCCCAGGCCGATTCCAATACCGTCCATGGCTGAATCAAGTACGGAGTGCTTGCAGGCAAAGGCTTCCGCCCTTCCGAGGATAATGCAGTTAACCACAATAAGGGGGATGAAGATGCCCAGCGTGGCATAAAGGTCCGGAACATAAGCCTGCATTACGAACTGCAGGACTGTAACCAGCGAAGCTATGATTACGATATAACTCGGAATCTTGATTTTTGCCGGAATAACCGGAGCTACGGCTGCGATGAGCATATTTGAAAGTATCAGTACGAAGGTCGTTGCAAGACCCATTCCCAGACCGTTTATGGCCGAGGTGGTGGTAGCAATCGTAGGGCACATTCCCAAAACCAGGGCAAAGGTAGGGTTCTCCTTTATTATGCCTTTTGTTATCAAGCCAAACTTACTCATAACTGTTCTTGAGCCTCCCCGCTCTCGTTAATTTTACAGAAAACTTTATATGCGGTTGTGACAGCGTCGCAGAAAGCTCTCGAGGTAATCGTAGAGGCCGTAATGGCATCTACACTGCCGCCATCTTTCTTTACGGCAAGTTTAAAGTCGGGATTGCCGGGATTCTTGCCAGCGAACTGCACTATAAACGGATCCTCCGGATTTGCAATCTTGGCCCCCAGACCGGGAGTCTCTGCATGCGATATTACCGAAGTGTTGACTATTGTACCGTCGGGAGCAAAGCCGACCATGATTGTAATGTTGCCGCTGAACCCTTTTGATGTGGAAGATTCTATTGCGTATCCTACAACCTCTTCGCCTTTTTTTGCCACATAAACCTTTGATACAGCTCCATCCACGTCTATCTCACGCACGTTGGCCGAATCCGAGGGATTGTTGTCGAACTCGGGCACCACGGCCGCTATGGCGCTGTTTGTCTTTGCAACCTGGGCCGCCTCTATAGGTTCTTTGGTAAGCGTATATATTCCGCCCAGCGCAGCCGATGCCACAAGGCATACTGCAAAAAGGACGATAACCATATTTCTGAGTGAAGATTCTATAGCCATTATTTAGCCTCCTTTGCAAATCTTTTAGGTTTGACATACATGTTTATCAAAGGAACCACCGCATTCATGATAAGGATTGCAAATGAAATTCCTTCAGGGTATGAACCGAACTCACGGATAAGTATTGTAATTACGCCTATACCTACACCGAAGATGACCATACCCTTGGTTGTCATGGGTGAAGTCACGTAATCCGTAGCCATGAAGATGGAACCGAGCAGCATACCTCCGGTAAGCAGGTTGAATATCGGGTCTGTAAACTGGTCGGGGTTGCACAACCACAGAATTCCGGAGAATACAAATACGGTAGCCCAGATTGAAAGGGTGATATGGGGTTTGATAACCCTTCTTGCCAGCAGATAGACAAAACCTATCAGAAGCGCGATTGCGGAAATCTCACCGGCAGAACCCACCCTTGCAAAAAGCAGCTGGGAATATGAAAGCGAAGGATTATCTGCAAATATCTGGCTTACTGTCTGTCCGTTTGCAAGAGCCTCCTTCACCAGCGCCAGCGGAGTTGCACCCGTCGACGCATCCAGAGAGGCACCGAAAAATGAAGCTGGAGCTGTCCAGTCTGTCATTATTACGGGGAAAGAGACAAGCAGGAATACACGGCCCACAAGCGCCGGGTTAAATATATTCTGCCCCAGACCTCCGAATGTCATCTTTGCAACACCGATGGCAACTATTGAACCTATCACTATAATCCACCAGGGTGAAGCAGGAGGAAGGTTCAGGGCAAGAAGTATTCCGGTAACTATTGCAGAGCAATCTCCTATGGTAGATTTTCCCTTGAAGCAAAATCTCTGGATAAGATACTCCACCAGAATGCAGGAGGCTATACCGGCCACCAGCAGGATTATGGCAGAGAGTCCGAAATAATATATAGAAACTGCAACAGCAGGGAGCAACGCGATGATTACATCCCTCATCAAGTTTCTGGTATTTTCCTTCCCGTGTACATGCGGAGAAGGCGATACAAGCAGTTGTTTCATTCTATTATGTTTTTATTAAACCATTACTATTTTTTGGGACGGCTGCGCATGATTTTCATAACCTGTCCTTTGCCGTACCTTATGCTGTCGAGCAGAGGTATATGTGAAGGACATGTAAATGAACAACAACCACACTCTATACAGTCGAAAATCCTGTTGGACTCGGCATCGTCCCAGCGTTGCGCCTTCGACAGTTTGTTAAGCAGATACGGCTCGAGCCCCATAGGACATGCGCCCACGCATTTGGCGCACCTTATGCAGTTTTGCTCCTCTTCCCTCTTTGTCTGCTCGTAAGTGAGGAAGAGCACAGACGAAGAGCCCTTGAGAGTGGGGGCGTCGAGATTCGAGACCGCCTTTCCCATCATGGGACCGCCACTTATGACTTTGGCCGCATTCTCGGGAACGCCGCCTACCGCAGCTATAATGGCGCTCATCGGGGTACCTACCCTGTGTCTGTAGTTCTTCTGCGCCCCGCTGCACTCGCCTGTAACTGTAAGGATACCTTCAAAGAGAGGCTTGTTCTTCTGGACGGCCTCATATACGGCCAAAGCAGTACCCACATTCTGCACAACTGCGCCTGTATCTATCGGCAGCCCCATAGAGGGAACCTTTCTGCCGACAACGGCATCTATCAACTGCTTTTCACCTCCCTGAGGATATTTCTTCTTCAGAGGCACTATCTGAATGTTCGGATACTGAGCGGCATACCCTCTGAGTTTCTCTATCGCTTCGGGCTTGTTCTCCTCTATTCCCACATATCCTTGAGAAACGCCCAGAGCCTTCATCATTATTGAGGCACCGATAAGCACCTGCTCCGGCATCTCTATCAGCACTCTGTAATCCGATGTAAGATAAGGCTCGCACTCCGCTCCGTTTATAATCAGGAATTCGGCCTTTTTGCCCGGAGGAGGAGAAAGCTTTACGCAGGTAGGGAAGGTCGCTCCTCCCAGTCCTACGACTCCGCACTCCTTGATTTTCTCTATTATCTGTTTGGAGTCCAGTTTTATCTCTCGTACTATGTTGTCTGAACGGTCTATGGTTTCAACCCATTCGTCACCTTCTACTGTAATGACAACCGCCTTGCAGGGATTGCCGGCAATATCCTTTACTGTCTCGATTGACTTTACGGTACCGCTTACCGAAGAGTGTACCGGAGCAGAAATAAAGCCGGATGCATTGGCAATCAATTGTCCTACCTTTACCTTATCGCCTGCTGCAACAACCGGCTCCGCCGGAGCTCCCAGATGTTGCGACATGGAGATATATGCAACCTCGGGAACCGGGAAGTTCTCAATGGCTGCGTCGCGGGATATTTTATTGTCGGCGGGGTGAACTCCGCCCATTGAAAATGTTCTCATACTTTAACTGTTTTGTTCTGCTGCTTTAGGCTCAGCCGCCTTGGGCGGTTTGGGCGGAAAATTCACTGCATGGATGGCGCCGGTCGGACATTCAGCCACACATTTTGTACAGAGACGGCATTTTGTAAAGTCTATATATGCCAGGTTGTTCTCTACGGTAATAGCATCGAACTGGCAGACTTTCGCACACTTGCCGCAACCGATACATGCAGCGGAACATGCCTTTCTGGCAATGCCGCCTTTGTCTTTGTTTACACAAGAGACAAAGATTCTGCGGGATTTGACCCCCTTGTTGCGCAATTCTATGATGCCTTTGGGGCAAGCCTTCACGCAGGCGCCGCAGGCCGTACACTTATCCTCGTCTACAACGGGAAGCCCTGTAACGGGGTCTAAAGAGAGAGCACCGAATTTACAGGCCGCAACACAATCACCTTTGCCCAGGCAACCGTATTTGCAACCGGTATCTCCTGAATAGAGGCTGTTCATGACGGCACAGGAAGCCACGCCGTCGTAGGTATTGGTTTTAGGCCGTTTGTCGCATGAACCTGCGCATCTGACAACAGCCACCATTGGCGCTTTTTCGGCAACTTCGAAACCAAGGGCGCCGGCCACCTTCTGCATTACGGGATTGCCTCCGACAGGGCAATAGAGATTGTCGAGATTGGAAGCCTTTACACAAGCCTCCGCAAAGGCACGGCAACCTGCCTGTCCGCAACCGCCGCAGTTGGCACCCGGCATGAGAGACTCGACAATGTCGATTCTCGGGTCTTCCTCAACCTTGAACTTCTGCGCTACCGCGTATAGCACAACAGCCAATAACAGTCCTAAGATACTAAGACTAGCTACGGTAATAATTATTGTACTCATTAATCAGTTGTTTAGTTTTGCTATTGTAAATATAAAACTTTTTGCGATTCTGCCTCTACACAAATACAAAAACAGATAGTATGCTGCGACAGCCAGAACCGCCAAAAGTGCCGAAAACAATTCATTTATATTCAGGCGCGGCAAAGATAATAATAAAATCATTAAGATTATCAAAGGATATACATAAGAAAACAATACGGCCTTAAGCCCCATTGTCTGCCTCATGACCACCTCGACCTCTTCGCCTATGCTGAACATTGAACTGTCGCAGTATTTGACAGATACGGTCTTTATCTGCTCGTCTCCCAAAGAGCAGAGAGATCTGGCGTGGCACGCCGCACACATAGACTTGTTGAGAATCTCCACCTTGACGCCTTCCTGCGTTATCGCGCAGACTCTGCCGCGATGTCTTATCTCTATATTCTTTCCCATTTTACAGCCCTCCCGCGCTCTACTTTATTTTGCTTGTCATAGGATATTTCAGATTGCTCCAACTCTTGAGCCTGCCTGTCACGGTCCCGACCAGCACCTTTGATTCAAACAGCAGAGGCACGATATTTTTGTCGTCGCTCACCCAAATGTATATCTCGTCCTTTCCGGTAAATATCTCCCCTGCCACAAGACTTGCGGAAAACTTCATTGTCCTGAACGTTCCGAGCCCCTTGATTTTTCTGGTCTCCTTTCCGTGATAGATAAAATAGAGATTGTATATCTCCTTGTCTATGGCAAACGTTATAGGATACTTCACCCCGGTCTCAAGAGAGGCAAAATCCATGGCCCTGCAATTATAGAAGAGAGAAACCAGGTCAAAAGTATATGGAGTGCATGTAAGGACGGTATCTACCTCAGGCTTGTTGCGCTTTCTTACATTCGCATATATTTTTCCCTTCTCGTTGTCGAACCTGTAACGGTTCTCGACCCAGTACTTGCCCTCTTCGCTTTTGCGGTAGAACATGACAGGGCGGAAGGTGGAGTCGCTGAATCTGGATTCGAAATGTTCGCGGACCTTGAAGAATATGTCGTAGAACTTATAGGTCCTGCCGGTAACTACCGGATTGTAGAAGCCGTCTGCATAGTTCATCTTTGCCGTGCCCTGGCCTACATCGGTATTTACTCCGCCCCATGTATAGCTCAACTCGTATGTCAGCGTCTCCCCATCCCTGTAGGGCAGGGCAGGCTGCTGCGAACACAACGGATTTGCCGCCGTGAAGAAGAGAATAAAACTGATAACAAGCAATAAAGGTCTCATTTGGTCACTCTTTGTCAAAATCTCCTGCATGTTCGAAATCATCGTTCATCCTGGAGCCTCTGATTATGGTATTCTCCTGACCGTCTATGTCAAAAACCGCATCCGAGGCATCCACGAACTTGACTTCAGAACTTCTGAAACGCATCGGCACATCCGTAACCTGACCGTTACGGTGCTTGGCTATTATTATATCTGTCTGTCCCGAAGGCCCTGAATCCGAGGCCAGACCGTAATAATCCGGCCTGTGTATGAACATTACTATGTCGGCATCCTGCTCTATCGCTCCAGACTCGCGCAAATCGCTCAACTGGGGGCGTTTTTCACCGCCTCTGGTCTCCACTGCCCTGCTCAGCTGGGAGAGGGCTATGATAGGGATGTCGAGCTCCTTGGCTATCGCCTTGAGCGAACGGGAAATTGCGGAAACCTCCTGTTCTCGCATGCCCTTCAGTTCGGGAGGCCCTGTCATGAGCTGAAGATAGTCTATTATTATAAGTTTGACCTGCTGAGATGAAACAAGCCTGCGCGCCTTGGACCTGAATTCATATATGGAAAGCGACGGGGTTTCATCTATGTAAAGCGGAGCCTTGGAAAGAGCGTTCAGCCGGTCGTTCAGCTGACTCCACTCATATTCCTCCAGTTTTTTGCCTCCCTTGATTTTTTCTGCAGGCAGCCCGGTTTCGCTTATGACAAGTCTCTTTACCAGCTGCTTCGACGACATTTCCAATGAAAAGAACGCCACAGGGACATTATGGTCCACGGCAATGTTACGCGCCATGGTCAGAACAAATGCAGTCTTACCCATGGAGGGGCGCGCAGCTATGATTATAAGGTCTGAAGGCTGCCATCCCAGCGTAACCCTGTCTATTCCGGTATACCCGCTCGGCACTCCGCTCAGACCGTCGCCTTTCAACTGGTCTTTCTGCAAATCGTCTATTACGGTGCTCAGAATCTCGCTTATGCTCTGGTAATCCTTGTGCATGTTCCTGTCGGCAAGCGAAAAAAGCCTCTCCTGTGTGGAATCGAGCAAATCGTCTACGGGAATTGAATCTTCAAAAGAATCTTTTATCACCTGATACGAAGTGGAGATCAATTCCCGCTGGATATACTTCTGGACAAGTATTGTGGTATGGTATTCCAAATGTGCGGCCGCACCTATCTTCATGCTCAGGCGGCTCAGATAGACATTGCCGCCCACCTCCTCGAGTTCGCCCCTTTTGGCGAGTTCTTCCGCCACTGTATAAATGTCTATGGCCGCATGCCTTGCAGCCAAAGCAGAAATGGCAATGAATACCTTTCTGTTCTCGCTCCTGTAAAAACATTCCGGAACAAGCGTGTCGCGTACATCGTTTATGGCCTCCGGTTCCAGCAGAAGCGCACCCAGAACAGCCTCTTCTATGTCCGGAGCCTGCGGCGGCTTGCGGCCGGATTCCAATCCTATCAAATCCAGGTCGAGTTCTTTCTTGCCACGACCCCTAGCATTTGTAACTTTTGCCATAATACTATAACCTGTTAAGTGCCTTTATTATTATTCCGACAGCCAGCTCCACCTCCTCTTCCGTTATGGACAGCGGGGGAGCTATTCTGAAAGAGGTTGGCTGAAACATGAACCAGTCTGTTATCGCTCCCTCTTCAAGCAGTAAATATAGTATTTTTTTTGCCTTGGCTTCGTCTTTTAAATCAACAGCTATCAACAATCCGGCTGTCCGTATCTCCTTTACCTGAGGATGCTTCTCGAGCCCCTTGACAAACATGTCGGCCTTTTTTTCAACATCACTTATCCACGGTTTGTTCACAAGCAGCCTGAGCGATGCAAGGGCAGCCGCACAGCAGACCGGATGGCCGCCGAAGGTTGTAATATGGCCGAGCGGGGGGTTGTCCTGCCATGCAGACATCAATTCTTTTGAAGAGACCAGCGCCCCGAGAGGCATCCCGCCGCCAAGGGCCTTGGCAAGTGTCAATATATCAGGAACCACTCCATATCTTTCAAAAGCGAACATTTTGCCGCACCTGCCGAATCCGGTCTGGATTTCATCGAATATCAAAAGAGCCCCGCACTCCGTGCATCTCTTCCTGAGTGCATCCATGAACTCCTGCGTTGCAATCTGCACTCCGCCTTCTCCTTGAACAGGCTCCACAATAACAGCCGCCGTATGCCGCGTTATCGCTTCAAGAGAGGATATGTCATTGAAAACTATATGCCTTACCATAGGCAGCAGAGGCCTGAACGACATTTTGAAATTTTCGTCGCTCATAAGACTAAGCACGCCCTGGGTGCTGCCGTGATAGGCGTTGCGGCAACTTACAATCTCACGCCGCCCGGTAACCCTCTTCGCAAGCTTGAGGGCCGCCTCATTGGCTTCGCTTCCGGAATTTACATAATAGACAGACTGCAGGCTCTCCGGAAGGAGAGATGTAAGCAGCCTTGCATGCATCACCTGCGGAGACTGTATCATCTCTCCGTAAACCATAAGATGGGAATACTTTTCAGCCTGCTCCCTTATTGCATCGACAACCTCTTTGCGGCAGTGCCCCACATTGCTGACCGAAACACCGGAAATCAAATCCAGATACCGTTTCTGGCTCTCTCCCTCCTTCTCCGGCAAAGAGTATAAAAAAACACCCTCCGCCCTGCAGATATTCAATCCTAACGGGCTTGAGGATGTCTGTGCAATATGTCTGAAGAAAAGTTCCCTTAAAGTATAGGGTCTCTCTTTCATAAACTACTCGTTATCAAATTCGGGGCTTACAAGGATTCTGCCGCAATACTCGCATACGATAATCTTCTTGCTCGCCGCGATGTCCAGTTGCTTTTGGGGCGGGATTTTATTGAAACATCCTCCGCAGGCATCTCTCTTTACAGTTACCACTGCCAGCCTGTTCCTTGCATTGGACCTCACCTTCTTGTATGCATTGAGCAGACGCGGATCTATCTTGCCCTGAATCTCCTCAGACTCCTTAAGCAGTTGCTCTTCATCCTTCTTTGTCTCCTCCACTATTGACTCGAGTTCCTTTTTCTTGTTTTCCAGGTCAACCTTCCTTCCTTCAACCTCTTCCTGGTACTCTGCAAGCTGTTCGCGCTTTATGGCGTTGCTCTTCAAAGTGTCGTTTATCTTTTTCTCTGCAAGCTGAACCTCCAGGTCTTGATACTCTATCTCCTTTGAGAGAGAATCGTACTCCCTGTTGTTCTTTACATTATTTCTCTGAGTCTCATACTTTTCAATGAGAGCCTTGCTGCTTACTATATCCTGCTTCTTCTGAGCGATGAACTGCTCTCCCTCCTCGATTGCCTTGGCTGTATTTGCGATTCTGGTC
Organism: uncultured bacterium; assembly: GCA_949300025.1. Taxonomy (GTDB): domain Bacteria; phylum Bacteroidota; class Bacteroidia; order Bacteroidales; family UBA932; genus Egerieousia. The sequence continues at coordinate 34,922 of CASGCS010000019.1, forward strand.
TCCATTCCCGCAACCTCATCCTCAAGATCCTGCACCTCGAGAGGCAGTTCACCTCTGAGCATGTAAATCCTGTCAATCTGCGAATCTGTCTTCTGCAATCTGTACAAAAGCCTCAACTTTGCCTCCATGTCGGCATCCATGTTCTTTGCTATCTGCAAAGAGGCAAAGGTTTCCCCCTCTATAACCTGGGGCACTACCGTATTATTCTTCTTTGTAGCCATATCAGAGCTTTAATAGTAATATATAGGATTGTTATTTTTCTCGCTAATGAAAAGCGCAAAGTTAGGAAATTTTTTGCAAAGTATCTCTCTTATTAAATGAACGACACCATACTCGCTGTTATAATGCCCTATGTCCAATATCATAAAATTATCTTCGCAATAGAATTCATGATAGGGAATATCTGCGGTGACATAGACCTGTGCGCCCTTGGCTATGGCATCAGGGATAAACGACTTGCCGCTGCCTCCGCATACGGCGACTCTTGTCACCGGAGTCCCGACAAGCCTCGAACTTCTCACATGCTCCACATTGAACAGGCATTTTGTCCTGTTTATCAACTCCTCTGCATAAACCGGCAAAGAAAGGTTTCCGACAAGGCCGAACCCCTCGTCATCGAGCGGCACGCACTCTTTCAGCCCAAGTTTCTCCGCCATGATATGGCTGACTCCTCCAACGGCCAGGTCCATGTTGGTATGGGCGGAATAAACCGTTATGCCAGACTTTACGGCCTCCATGACAGTCCTCCCGAGCCACGTTTCACGCGTGATAGACCTTACCTGGCCAAAGATAAGCGGATGATGGGTAATTATAATGTCGCACCCCTTCTCCACCGCCTCGGCAACCACTTCCGGTGTACAGTCCAGAGCTATGAGGGCGGCCGTAACCACGCCGTTGGGATCTCCCACCGAAAATCCGGAATTGTCCCAACGCGACTGGGTGCCCGGCGGCGCCATCTGTTCTATCGGCTCTACCAACTCTTTTGCAGTAATCATATTGTCTGTTGTTTTTGGGCAAGTTCCTGAGAAATCTGCAACAGTTTTGCCTTTATGTTCTGGAGCTTTGAAATCACCTCCACCCTTTTGTCTTCGCCTCCTATATTGTCATGCATCCGCCGGTCCGCCCCGTCGAGCGTCATGCCGCACTCCTTTACCAGATGATATATAATCTTGAAATTGGCAAGGTCCTGCGCCGTAAAGAGCCGGTTTCCCTTCTTGTTTCTTGCGGGTTTTATGAAATCAGGAAACTTCTGGGCCCAGAATCTCACCAGCGACGTGCTCTCACCCAGAATTTCGGAGATTTCGCCGATAGTGTAATACAATTTTTCTATGCTTTTCTCTCTATAAGGCATAATATCTGTTTTAATCAAGGGACTGTCCTGTATTCGACGAGATGAGCAGCATCTCCTTATACTGCTCCATGCTCAGCGAAGCAAAAAAATAGTTCAGAGGGTCTACCTCCTTCCCGCGAAGCACCACCTTGTAATGCAGGTGAGGTGCAAACGACATTCCGCTGTTCCCCACTCTGGCTATCGTCTCCCCTCTCTCTACAACCATTCCGTTACGTACGAGAACATCACCAAGATGAGAATATACCGTCTTATATCCGTTTCCGTGATCTATCTCAACGCTGTTTCCGCTCTCACGCGAAGAGCGTCTCGTAAGAGACACCCTACCGTTTGCCGTGGCTACAACCTCTGTCCCCACCGAAGCGACAAGGTCCATGCCGTCATGCATGACAACAGTCTTGTAGAAGGGGTTCACCTTTCTGCCGAGCGACGCCCCGCTTTGTGAAACCAGAAAACCCTTCAACGGCACGATTGTGGGAATATGCGCCAGATCAACGCCGAGGTATCCGGTGCTTTCATATATGGAAGCTATGCTTTTATCTGCCTCTTCAGCCTCATCCAGCAAGGCCGACAGTGTCTGCGCAGACCCCGCGACAAGCCTGTCGTTGTCAAGATTCTCTATCCCGCCTATGTCGAACCCGCCGCTGCCGGAAAGCGAGAATGCAGGGGGTTCGGAATTGAATACCAGCCTGTATATGTCTCTGTCCTTTACCCGCAGGTTGGAAATGGTATTGTCGAGCACATCGAGCTTCTCTTCAAGAAGTTTGTACTCCCTTGCCATGGCCCGGTTTTCGCGCCTGAGCCTGCGCTCCTGCTCGGTACTGAACAGCAAAGAGATTGCAATATAATAGCATGCGGCAAGCAACAGACTGAAAAAGAGATACCTGAAACCTTTTTTTATCCACCACAGAAATCCCTTCCTGTCCTCTTCAAACTCCAGATTGTCGCTATTGAATTTATACTTGTCCATTTTGACCGGCATTCTCCTTCTTGAGCATTGCTTCAAAATCGGTGCCTCTTAAATCGCTGTTGAAAAAATTCATCGGATTTACCATCCTGTCTCTGTATGAAACCTCATAGTGGAGGTGCGGGCCCGTTGAACGGCCGCTGTTTCCAAGCTCGCCCACAAGTTCACCCCTCTCTACCATCTGCCCCTCCTTTACCAGAATTTTGTCGAGATGGGCATATCTTGTCTTGTAGCCGAACCCGTGGTCTATCACAACCTCGTTTCCGTAACCGAAGAAGTTCCTTGCAGCCTCTATTACCTTGCCGTTGCCGGTAGCGTATACAGGCTCGCCCTTGCTTCCGGCAAAATCGAGACCGTTATGCATCTTGGGCGTACCCTTGAACGGGTCAGACCTGTACCCGAAACGGCTCGAGAGATGGATATTGTCGAGCTGCACGGGAGGAATGGCAGGAACACAAGAGACCATTTCACCGTTTTTCCTTGCCAGAACAACCACATCTTCATACGAGCAGGACTGCACATAAGCCTTTTTATAAAGCACGTCCATCTTCTGTTCCAGCCCGGCGAGAAACTCTCCGTTGGAGAGCATTTCAAAATGCCTGTATCTGTCTACTCCGCCGAATCCGGCATTTCTCACATCTACGGGAATCTCCTCCATACCGTAAACCGAACGGTATACATTGTTGTCTCTGCGCTGCAACTCCAGCAGGAGGGTGTTGTTGGCATCCATCCGCCTCTCCAGAAGTTCCAGCCCGGAGCGCAACTCATCGCTTTTCTGCTTGAGCATTGCCGTCTTGGGGGTATCGAGCCCCATGAGGTCTGTATAAATGAAATAGTATGCCGCAAAGGCAGCGAAACTGAGCACGACAAGAAGCGCACTTTTCATCTTGCGCTTCCTTGAAGTAACTATATGTCTCTCAATTGCAAATGTTTCCCTGTTGAACCTGTATCCTGCGCCCCTGAACATACACTAAAAATCCTAAATTAATGGTTGCAAATATAATGAAATAATCTTAAAAAAGATTAATTTTGTGCCCTATTTTATCACGATTTACATTATGACATCTAACGAGATAAGAGAGACCTTCCTGAATTTCTTCAAAGAGAAGGGACATGTAATTGTACCGTCGGCTCCCATGCTTGTAAAGGATGACCCGACGCTCATGTTCACCAATGCCGGAATGAACCAGTTCAAAAACTGGTTTCTGGGCAACTCCCCCATAATCCACAAAAGAGTTGCAGATACGCAGAAATGCTTGAGAGTAAGCGGAAAACATAACGACCTCGAAGAGGTGGGAATGGATACATACCATCATACGATGTTTGAAATGCTCGGCAACTGGAGCTTTGGGGATTATTTCAAGAAGGAGGCGATAGCCTGGGCGTGGGAACTTCTTACGGAGGTCTTCAAGATAGACAAGGAGCGGCTCTATGCAACCGTCTTTGAAGGATATGAGCCCGACGGCCTGAGCATGGACACTGAGGCGCGCGAGGCCTGGCTTGAATACCTGCCTCAGGAGAGGGTTCTGCCCGGCAACAGGAAAGACAATTTCTGGGAAATGGGCGAGACCGGGCCTTGCGGGCCGTGCAGCGAAATCCATATAGATTTGCGCAGCGACAGTGAGCGCGCACAGATTCCCGGAGCGGAGATGGTCAACAAGGGGAACCCTCAGGTCATAGAAATCTGGAACCTTGTCTTCATGCAGTTCAACAGGAAGGCAAACGGAGAACTGGAACCGCTGCCCCAAAAGCATGTAGACACCGGCATGGGGCTGGAGAGGCTCTGCATGGTGCTCCAGCACAAGACAAGCAGTTACGACACAGATATTTTCCAGTCTCTTATCTCAAAAATATCGCAGTTGAGCGGCAAGAAATATGGCGAGAGCAAGGAGGTGTCAATAGCAATGAGAGTCCTCTCGGACCATATAAGGGCCATAAGTTTTTCCATAGCGGACGGACAGCTTCCCTCGAATGTAAAGGCGGGCTATGTAATCCGCCGCATTCTCAGAAGAGCGGTCAGATATGCATACACTTTCCTTTCCATAAGCGAGCCGGTGCTCTACAGACTTGTGCCTGCGCTCGTAGAACAGATGGGCGGAGCCTTTCCGGAGATAGTGAGGCAGCAGCAGCTTATAGAAAAAGTGATAAAGGAAGAGGAAGAGGCTTTTCTCAAGACGCTCGACAAGGGAATAAAACTGATAGAGTCTATCATGGAGAAGAACCGTGCAGAGAAGAGCATCGACGGCAAAGATGCCTTTACACTTTATGATACATACGGTTTCCCGATAGACCTTACTGAACTCATAGCCAAGGAACACGGCTATATCGTAGACCTTGAGGAGTTTGAAAAAGAGTTGAAGAAACAGAAGGAGAGAAGCCGCAACGCCACGGCCAAAGAGGAGGGAGACTGGGTTGAAATCGCACCGTCGGCCCCTACCTGTTTCCTCGGTTACAGCCAGACTGTGGTTGACGGGGCAAGAATAACAAAATACCGCTCGGTAAAGATAAAGGGTAAAGAGGTCTGCCACCTTGTCTTTGACAAGACACCGTTCTATGCCGAGAGCGGAGGGCAGACAGGCGACAGCGGATATATAGAATTCGGCTCGGGAGAAAAGGTTGCCATAGAGACGGCCGTCAAGGAGAACGGACTGCACATCCATGTGGCGGCAAACATGCCCACAGAGCCGACAGAACCCTTTAAGGCTGTCGTTGACAGTCAGCGCAGGGAGCAGACGGCAGCCAACCACACGGCAACCCACCTGCTGCACTATGCGCTGCGCAAACTGCTGGGAAAACACATAGAGCAGAAAGGCTCGCTTGTAACCTCGCAATATCTGAGGTTCGACTTCTCCCACTATGAAAAGGTGGACAATGCAACCCTCAGAGAGGTGGAGAGAATGGTCAACTCTCTGATAAGGATGAACATTCCCAAGGAAGAGTTCACAGACGTGCCTGTGGAGGAGGCAAAAAAAATGGGGGCGATGGCTCTGTTCGGAGAAAAATACGGAGACAAGGTAAGGGTCATCCGCTACGCAGACTCAATAGAGCTGTGCGGAGGCACCCACAGCCCTGCAACCGGCAACCTCGGCTTCTTCAAGATAGTTTCAGAATCTGCAATTGCAGCGGGTGTACGCAGAATAGAGGCCACTACAGGAATAAAGGCCGAGAATCTGGTGGAAGCAAGCGAAGACATATTCAGAATGCTCCAGAACATGCTGAACAACAGTCCTAACCTTGTAGCCAGCATAAAGAAGCTGGTAGAGGAGAACGACAGCACCAAAAAGGAACTGGAGGCCTTGGCAAAGGAGAGGGCGGTAGAGTTGAAAAACTCCCTGCTCAAGAGCAGCACCGTAATCAACGGCTACAATGTAATTGCGCTCAAAGGTGTCTTCAGGCCCGAAATGATGAAAAATGTGGCACTGATGCTCAGGAATGAGACCAGCAACACCATATTTGCCGCCGCAACCGTTTTCGAATCGAAACCCTCACTTACGCTTATGTACTCGAACGACCTTACCGAACAGGGATTCAATGCCGGTAAAGATATACGCGAAGCGGCAAAGTATATCCAGGGAGGAGGCGGAGGACAACCTTCGCTGGCCACGGCAGGAGGCAAAAATGCAGAGGGCATCTCACAAGCCATGGATGCTATGATTGAGACAGCCACAAAATGAAAAAACTGGATTTGTATATATTGAAGTCCTTTTTGGGACCGCTTTTCATGACATTCTTCATTGTATTGTTTGTCTTGATAATGCAGTTCCTGTGGCTTTATATAGACGAACTGGTTGGAAAGGGGCTCAGCTTCTCGATTATACTGGAGTTTCTCGGCTGGGGCAGCGCAACCCTCATTCCCATGACACTTCCGCTGGCCACCCTGCTGGCCTCCATCATGACAATGGGCAATCTGGGAGAGAACAACGAACTGCTTGCAATGAAGGCGGCCGGAATATCGCTCAAGAGAATCATAACCCCGCTCATTTACGTTTCAATAGTGATAAGCATCGGAGCATTCTTCATCTCCAACAATCTGATACCCGTGGCATATGAGAAAATCTACTCTCTCAGAGACGACATAAACAAGACCAAGGAGGAGATAAAGATTCCCACAGGCGTATTCTACAACGGAGTGGAAGGCTACACACTGAGGGTCGCCTCCCGCGACGACCGCGGAACAATGCATGATGTCATGGTCTACGACCACACCAAGAAGAACGGCAACACCAATCTTACGGTGGCAGACTCGGGATATATCCGCCTCTCGCCTGACAAGAGCAGCATCATATTCACCCTTTACGACGGCATAAACTACGAAGAGACCAACAAGGTAAGTTACCGCGACACGTCACGCACGCTGCAAAGCGTGGACTTTGCCATGCAGCAGATAGTCATCCCTCTGGAAAACTATGCTTTCAAAAAGTCTGACGAATCACGCTACGGGAGCGAAGTTATGACAAAGAGCCTCTCACAGCTCCGGACAGACAGGGATTCTCTGGAGGTAAAGGTTGCCTCGACCGTATACGCGCAGACCGCCCGATGCGTCTTTTCCTCAAATCTGGAATACACCTACCAATACGACACAACGGGAAAGGCAAAAAACGCCACAATACCGTATCCTGCAGATTCTCTCTTCAACTGGAGCAGTTCCCATGCAGAAGAGGCGGCATTGCGGGAGGCCATAAACAAACTGAACTCCCAGATTACCAACTTCGATTTTTACGAAAGGGAACTTTACCAGTCTGCCTATCCTTTGAGAAGGACAATCATAGAGAGCTTCCGCAAATTCACACTTTCGCTGGCATGCCTGATATTCTTCTTCATAGGCGCCCCTCTGGGAGCCATAATCCGCAAGGGCGGGCTAGGAACGCCTGTAATCATTTCAATACTCTTCTTTGTCTTTTACTGGGTGATAGACATAAGCGGCAAAAGGCTGGCCAACGACGGGGCCATATCGCCCTTCATAGGGACATTCATCTCCTCGTTCATTCTCATTCCCATAGGCATATTCCTGACGGCAAAGAGCAGCAGCGATTCCGGCCTGTTCAATGCAGACGCATACAAGATATTCTTCAACAAGCTTTCCGACAGGCTAAAAGCCTTCCGGAAAAAAACGGTAAAGAAAAATGAAGCCTAGGATTATATATATGGGGACACCGGAATTTGCCGTTGCGCCTCTCAAAAAACTAACGGAAGAAGGGTTTGAAATAGCCGCAGTCGTAACTGTACCCGACAAGCCGTCGGGGCGCGGGCTGAAACTGAGTGAAAGCGCGGTCAAAAAGCATGCACTCGAGCAGGGAATGGAGATACTGCAGCCAGTATCGCTCAAAGATGAAACATTTCTGGAAAAACTGGCCTCATACAACGCAGACCTTTTCATTGTAGTAGCCTTCAGAATGTTGCCCAAGGCAGTATGGAGCATGCCCAAAATGGGAACGTTCAACCTGCACGCATCACTGCTGCCGCAATACAGGGGGGCCGCCCCCATAAACTGGGCCGTCATAAACGGAGAAAAGGAGAGCGGCGTCACCACATTTCTCATCGACGAGCAGATTGACACAGGAAACATACTGCTTCAGAAAAGTTGTCCGATTTCAGAAGACGAGACTGTCGGGACACTCTATGACAAACTAATGAATATGGGAGCCGGGCTGGTTGTAGAAACTGTACGCGGGCTTTCCGACGGGACTCTGCAACCTAAACCGCAGGCTCTTTTCATAAGGGAGGAGACAGAGATTAAACCGGCTCCGAAAATTACCAAGGAGTTGTGCCACATCTGCTGGGAACGCAGCGCGGAGGAGATTCTAAGGCTTATAAGGGGACTGTCGCCTTATCCCGGAACCTTTTCGCATATTTCAAACGGGACAAGGCAGATTGAACTGAAGATTTACGGAGCGGAAATGGAGAACGGAGCGGCAGATGGCGGAACAGGTTCAATAATTTCCGACAATAAAAACTACCTGAAGGTGCGTTGCGGGCATGGAGTACTGAAACTTACCCAGATACAGGCAGCCGGAAAAAAAAGAATGGCGACAAGGGAGTTTCTTGCCGGCTTCAGAGATATTGATTCATATAAATTCGAATAAGGTGGCCGGACATATAGCCATAGTGGCAGACGGGGCTTTCCCGACACATCCTCACCCGTTGAAGGTGCTTCGCAATGCAGACAAGATTATCTGTTGCGACAATGCCGTACTCAAACTCGAACGGCACTGCGGGCTGCACTGCGACTTGATAGCAGGCGACATGGACAGCATGAGTCCTGAAAATCAGATTAAGTACAAAGAGATTATCCACAAGGAGAGCGAACAGGAACACAACGACATGACAAAGGCGTTCCGTCTCGCGATGACTTTAAAACCTGAAAAAATTTCCATTCTTGGAGCGACAGGCCTGCGTGAAGACCACACTTTAGGCAATATCTCGCTTGTTGCCGAATATGCCAAGGTATTCAGAAACATAGAGATGATTACAGATTACGGCATATTTTTCCCTCTTCTCGACAGTTCTGCCATAAAATGCAGAAAGGGAGAGCAGATTTCTATTTTTGCTTTTGACCAGACTTTGCGGATAAAATCTGCCGGGCTTAAATACCCTACCGACAATGTCGTTTTCGACTTGTGGTGGAAAGCCACTCTGAACGAGGCTCTGGAAGAAGATGTGCATCTGGAGTTCAGCCATCCCGCACGGGTGATTGTCTTCAGAAACTATCAGATTAAAAGTCCTCGTCCCGGCACCGGAGCAGCGCGGTAGTCTGCCGCAGCAGAAAGACTCTCCAGCAATCTATTGTAATAAGTGAAGTGCAAGGCCGTCAAGGCTCAGAGCAAAGGAGCACACCGCCAATCACACCTGCGCACCGGTATAGCATTATGGCGAGTAAAATACAAGGCATTGAAGTTCGGGACTAAGGAGCGTATTTTATCCGATACCTCCGTGAGGCATTATAACGGATAAAGTGCAAGGCCGTCAAGGCTCAGAGCGAAGCAGCACACCGCCAATCACACCTGCGCACCGGTATAGCATTATGGCGAGCAAAATACAAGGCATTGAAGTTCAGGACGAAGGAGTGTACTTTAGTACATGACTGAGTTCCGATACTGAAAATAACGCAGTAGTTTGCCGCCAAAATGTTATACCAGGAACATCCCCATAATAGCCGCCGACATCAACGCCACCAGCGAAGCACCCAGCAAAGCCCTGAAACCGTACTCCGAAAGGATATAGCGTTTTTTAGGAGCAAGCCCGCCGATACCTCCTATCTGGATTCCTACGGATGCGAAGTTGGCAAAACCGCAAAGGATATAGGTTGCCATGATAACGGATTTTGCGGAAGCGAATGCCCCGGTCTGGATCATGGTTGCAAGACTTTGGTATCCCACAAATTCTGTAAGAATAAGTTTTTCTCCAAGAAGACGTCCGACAAGGGGAAGGTCTGCACTGTCTATGCCGGTAAGCCAGATAACCGGGTAGAATATGTATGAAAGTAAAAATTCAAGGGAGATATTTGAATAGCGGCCGTCGGTAGCCTCTGCTATGACATTGTCAAGACCGGTAATATCCCCGATTTTTCCGAAGATAAAGTTGAATCCTGCTATGAGGGCATAAAAGACCAGAAGCATTGCACCTACGTTGGCTGCAAGTTTAAGGCCGTCTGTAGTTCCGTTGGAAATGGCATCCAGAACATTCTTTCCTATCTTTTCCGATGAAACCTCAACGGAATTGTCAACCTCCTCGGTCTGCGGTTTTATAACCTTTGAGATTGCAATAGCTCCGGGAGCAGCCATTACAGAGGCGGAAAGAAGGTGTTTTGCAAATTCTATCTCCATAAGCTTGTCGCCTCCGCCCAGCATCCCGATATATGCCGCAAGCACGCCTCCGGCCATGGTAGCCATTCCGGCCGTCATGACAAGCATAAGTTCGGAACGGGTCATCTGGGGGATATAGGCCTTTACCATGAGAGGTGCCTCTGTCTGTCCCAGAAATATGTTGCCTGCGCAGGAAAGGGATTCGGCGCCGGAAAGACGCATGAGCTTTGTAAGGCACCATCCCATTGCATAAACCACTTTCTGCAAAATGCCGAGATAGAAAAAGAGGCTTGTAAGTGCAGAAAAGAAGATGATTGTAGGCAATATCTGCAATACGAATATGTAGCCGAATTTATCCATATCCATAAGGCTTCCGAAAAGGAAATTGCTGCCGGCCTTTGTCCAGTCCAGCACCGCCACGAAACATTTTCCCAAAAACTCGAAAACGACCTGAACCGCCGGAAACATCAATACGGAGACTCCTATTATGAATTGAAGCGCAAGAGCCTTGAAGACTGTTCCCCACTGCACTTTTCTACGGTCCGTACTGAACAGCCACGCTATAAAAATTATGACAGCCATCCCCACCAGGCCTCTGAGAATGGAGACAATGTTGAATTCAAAATGTTTTTCACTCAGAATTGCCTTATACGGATTCTCTGCCGGTACGCCTGTTGCTGCGTCCGCCACTGCGCTCTCTACCTGCAAGAGAGCCGCGCTGTCCGCTGTGGCCCCTACAGCCTCTGCCTGAGTCTGCACGGTGTCTGGTCCGGCGGCAAAAAGGGCACCCGATATAAAGAGTGCCAACAGTGTCACTAAAAAACGGTTCATATTAATTTCTTTCTATATCTTTCTCTTTTTTAAGTTCTTCTATTCGTCTTTTTATAACCTCCGCCCGCTCGTACTCTTCATCCCTTACGGCCTGCGACAGTGCATCTTCCATCCTCCTTATGATAGCATCGGTCTGGATTGTCTCCTTGGGGCTGTTCTCCATTGCAACCGAATACTGCTCCATCAACGGCTCGTCTATATATATCGGGGCGCCAAAAAGTTTTGCCATGATTATGCCGTCTATGAAATCGGCATCGGTCTTAGACTCCCTCTCCCCGTCGAAAAGCAGAAGCCTGGAATAGAAGCGACCGTACTCTTCATTCCTGACAATCTCTATCTCCAGCAGTTCCACTCCGTAACGCTCCAGTATGTTTTTCACTGTAACATGAAGCGGAATCTGCTCCTTTTCCCCATTCTTGAACACGGTAAGCACAGAATGCATTTGGGGAGGAGTGAGACTGACAGACAAACACCTGTCCATCTTTTCCTTATAAAGAAAAAAAAGGAATTTCCCTCCCTCTTCCGAAGATGCGGTAAATGCCCCTATATCCAATCTTATCCGTTTCATCCACGCAAAGATAAAGTAATTTTTACTATTTTTGCCCGCAAGCATAGAGAAACTATGATTTTCGAAAAAATTGCCCAAGACAGCAACTCTTCCGCCAGGTGTGGCCTGCTCCACACCGACCACGGCACCATACAAACCCCTATTTTCATGCCGGTTGGCACTGTCGGCTCCGTTAAAGGAGTATATCACAGAGATTTAGCTGAGGACATCAAAGCCCAGATAATTTTGGGCAACACATATCATCTCTACCTGCGTCCGGGATTGGACATTCTGCAACGCGCCGGCGGGCTGCACAGATTCATTTCGTGGGAGAGGCCTATCCTTACAGACAGCGGAGGATTCCAGGTCTTCTCGCTTGCCGAGAACAGGAAACTCACAGACGAAGGCTGTACGTTCCGCTCGCACATAGACGGCTCAAAACATCTTTTTACACCTGAAAACAATGTAGACACCCAAAGAATAATAGGTGCAGACATAATAATGGCTCTTGATGAGTGCACTCCCGGAGATGCAGACCGCAAATATGCGCTCAAATCGCTGGAACTCACAAAAAAATGGCTTGAGAGAGGGTATCGCCGCTTTAAGGAGAGCGAGCCTCTTTACGGATACAGCCAGTCCTATTTCCCCATAGTGCAGGGGTGCGTCTATCCCGATTTGAGGAAAATGGCTGCAGAACATGCCGCCGCCTTCGATGCAGACGGATATGCGATAGGAGGGCTTTCTGTCGGCGAGCCTACTGAAAAGATGTATGAGATGCTTGAAGTGGTAGACCCGCTTCTGCCAAAAGAGAAGCCCCGCTATCTTATGGGAGTGGGGACTCCGGCAAACATTTTGGAGGGGATTGCCCGCGGGGTCGACATGTTCGACTGCGTAATGCCTACGCGGAACGGACGCAACGGCATGCTGTTCACATGGAAAGGGATGATTAACATAAAGAACAGAAAGTGGGCCGACGATTTCTCTCCCATAGACCCGGAAGGCACATCGTTTGTAGACAAGAGATACAGCAAAGCCTACCTGCGGCACCAGTTCGTGGCGGGAGAAATGCTGGCCGCACAGATTGCAAGCGAACACAACCTCGCCTTTTATCTGGAGCTGGTAAGGCAGGCGCGCGCCCACATAGAGGCAGGAGACTTTTCGGCATGGAAGGAAAAAGCCGTAAAGAATCTGGAAACCAAACTGTAAAGAGAGAATGGACTATAACTTCAAGATAACGATACTCGACAGATACATCATCAGAAAGTTCATAGGGACTTTCTTCTTTGCCCTGCTGCTGATTATCGTTATCGTCATCATATTCGACATAAGCGAGCACATAGACGACTTTGTAGACAACCATGCCCCCCTGAAGGAGATTGCACTCAACTACTATGGCAACTTCATTCCAAAGTTCGTGAACATGTTCAGCCCAATGTTCGTATTCATAACGGTAATTTTCTTTACCTCCAAACTTGCGGCCAACAGCGAAATCGTAGCTATCCTTGCAGGCGGAATAAGTTTCAAGCGCCTCATGTACCCCTATTTTATATCGGCAACCGTAATCGCGCTTTTCAGCCTTGTGCTCAACCTTTTCCTGATACCGCCCGCGAACAAGGGCAGACAGGAGTTCCAGTCGAAATACATTAAAACCAAATTCGAAAATACCAACCGCGACATGCATTACCAGATGTCGCCGGGAAACTTCCTGTATGTAGAGTCATTCAGCGTCTGGAACAAGACAGCCTACCGCTTTACGCTGGAAACGATTGAAGAGCACAGACTGGTATCTAAACTGAGCGCGGAAAGCGCAGCCTGGGATTCTACCAAAAACTGCTGGACGCTGCGCAATTACCACCTTCGCAAATATGTGAACAACAAAGAGTATCTTACAAGCGGAAAGACGCTCGACACGTCCATAGTCATAACGGCAGAAGACTTCATGCGCAAGAAAAACGTGGTGGAGGAGTTGAATTTCTTTAAACTCAACGATCTTATAGAGACCCAGAAAATGCGTGGAGACAAAATGGTCATGTACGCCCAGATAGAAAAGCACACCCGCTTCGCAATGCCTTTTTCAGCCTTTATCCTGACGCTGATAGGTGTCTCGCTTTCATCAAAGAAGCGGCGGGGAGGCATCGGCATGAACATAGGAGTCGGCATTGCGTTGAGTTTCTCGTATATTCTCTTCATGCGGTTCAGTCAGATGTTTGTCTATACGGGAGCTCTGCCGCCTGCAATCGCCCTGTGGATTCCGAATATACTGTACGCATTCATAGGGGCCTTCCTTTACCGCATCGCTCCCAAATAGGCGTTAGACCGCCATTAGAATTCTCCGCGCCGCAGTTTTTCACGACAGGCGCGTATCATGTCATCCACCATTTCATGCATTCCCCATTTGGGATTCCAGCCCCACTCCTTGCGGGCACAGGAATCATCGAGACAATCGGGCCACGAGGCTGAAATCTGGTCTTTTACCGGATCTATGCTGTATGTTGCCGAAAACTCCGGGATACGTTTCTGAATCTGCGTAAAAAGTTGTTTCGGCGTAAAGCTCATCGCCGTTATGTTAAAACTGTTCCTGTGTATGAGCCTTGAAGGGTCTGCCTCCATCACCTGAATCATGGCTTCGAGTGCATCAGGCATATATAGCATGTCCATATAGCGGTTTTCCGGAACTTCACATGTATATTTTCCATATTTTACCGCATGGTAGAATACCTCCACGGCATAGTCTGTCGTTCCGCCGCCGGGCATTGCCCCGTTGGATATTATTCCGGGAAATCTCACACTGCGGGTATCAACCCCGAAACGGGTATGATAGTAATCGCTCAGCAGTTCACCGGATACCTTGCATACTCCATACATTGTATTGGGACGCATTACGGTATCCTGCGGGGTCTTGTAGTGGGGAGTACTCTCTCCGAACGCCCCTATGGAACTCGGGGTAAAAAGGGCGCAGCCATACTCCTTTGCAATATTGAGCGAATTGAGAAGCGCACCCATATTGATTTTCCATGCCAACTGCGGGTCCTTCTCACCGGTTGCCGAAAGCAGCGCCGCCAGATTGTAAATCGCATCAATCCTGCAACGCCTTACGGTATCTGCATATTCCGCCTCGTTCAGCGCATCCAGGGTCATTGCTATTGCCGTCCGCGAAAGCCTGTCGACAACAGATGGTTTCAAATCGGCGGCTATTACGTTGTCATATCCGTAATGTTTCTGAAGAAAAGGGACAAGTTCCGTTCCTATTTGACCGCCTGCCCCGACAACCAATATGCGTTTCATGCTGCAATCTGTTAAATTCCCGGTTAGAGATATTCTTACAAAAATAAGAATTCTTTGCTACTTTTGTACAGTTTGACAATGAATGAAGCCCACTTATATAAAAAGATAAAAGAACTTGCACAGAGCCTCGGGTTCGTTGCGGCAGGAGCGGCCGAAGCCGGCCCTGTAGAAGAAGAGTTCATCCGGTACAAAGAGGCCATGGAATCCGGATGTTTTGCAGAGATGGAATACCTTAAACGCAACTGCCATGTAAGGAAAGACCCCCGTGAACTTCTTGAGGGTGCAAGAAGCATTCTTGTTTTTCTGGCTCCGTACGGAGACTGCGCCATGGCGCCTGAAAGAGATATAGAATTCCGGGGCGGTGTTGTAGAGCGTTACAAAGTGGCACAATATGCACTTGGCGAGGATTACCATAAGGTGATAAAGGAAAAACTGACGGTAATTCTCAATTATATGAAAAGTCAGATTCCGACAGCCAGGGGAAGGGTCTTTACCGACACCGCCCCCCTTCTCGAGAGATTCTGGGGAGCCAGGGCGGGACTGGGTTTCATAGGAAAAAACAACTTTCTGATAAGCAGAGAGGCCGGCATAAGAAACTTCATAGGAATTATTGTAACAGATGTGGAGTTTGCAGCGGAATCCTGCTCTGCATACGGCAAAAAATTTTGCGGAGAGTGCAGGCGCTGCATCGACAGCTGCCCCGCAGGAGCGCTTTCACCGTACAGGCTGGACGCGGCAAAATGCATCTCATATCTTACGATTGAAAAAAAGGGAAGCAACATAGAACTTAACAGAAGCATGGCAAAGGAGAGAGACGGCTGGATCTTCGGTTGCGATGCCTGCATGAACGCCTGCCCGTGGAACAGCCGCAACAGGGAGGGGTGGAACGAGTTCAAACCGCAACGGGAAACAATACCGGCCGCACTTTTACGGAGGAGATAAAATGGAACTGATTACAAAGGTGGCCATTACCGGCCCTACAAAGAGGCTTACCTTCAAAAACAAAATTCTGATGGCAGGCTCATGCTTTGCCGACGAAGTGGGCAGCCTTTTGAAAATACACGGATTCAATGCCTGTATAAACCCTTTTGGAACGCTCTACAACCCGGTCTCTGTCATAAGTTCGCTGGAGAGACTCTCAAGCGGAGCGCCTTTCACGCCTGAAGAGGTAATCTGTACAGGTCCGCGCAATGCTGCCGTTCCGCTCTACTGTTCATTCCGCCATCACAGCCGTTTCGCCCGCACAGAGGCCCGGGAATTTCTGGACAATGCAAACGAAAGGCTCAAGGAAGCATCACAGTTTTTCAAGGAGGCCGACACCATAATCATAACCTTGGGCACGGCCTGGATCTTCCGCCATCTGGCAACAGACATTATCGTCTCAAACTGCCACAAGATAGAGCCTAAGGAGTTCCGTCGCGAATTCCTGCAGCCGGAGGAGATATTCCGGCTCTTGGAAAACTTCATTACAAAATACCCCGACAAAGAATTTATTTTCACCGTAAGCCCTATCCGTCACCTTAAGGATGGAGCGCATGGCAACAGCATAAGCAAGGCTGCTCTGCTGCTCTCTGTCGACAGGCTGCAACGGCAGGAGTCTGGAAATGTCTGCTACTTTCCCGCATACGAAATTCTGCTTGACGAACTGAGAGACTACCGTTTTTATGCAGAAGACATGGTGCACCCCTCGCAACAGGCTGTAAAATATATTTTCGAAAGGTTCACTGAAAGTTTTATTGCCCCCTCTGAATATGAACAGATGCATCTCAACCTCAAAAAATACAAACAGGCGGCACATGTCCCGCTTTCTGCAGGAAGCAGTGCAGACAAAAAAAATGCCGGCAACCTGTTCTGACTGCCGACATTTCAGATAATATAGAAACTGTATTATTCAGCCTTTGTCTCCTCTTTGGCTTCAACTTCAGCCTTGGGCTCTTCTGCCTTCTCAGGCGCTGCAGCCTTGGGCGCAGCCTTCTTTGCCCTGCTTCTTCTTGTAGCGGGTTTCTTGGCCTCCTCCTTCTTGGGAGCTGAAGCCAGTGCCGCCTCATTGAAGTCTACCAACTCTACCAAAGCCATGTCTGCACCGTCACCTACGCGGAATCCGGTCTTCAAGATACGGAGATACCCGCCCTGACGGTCTGCAATTTTGGGTGCAATTACACGGAACAGTTCTGTAACAGCCTCTTTCTGCTTGAGATAGCTAAACACTATACGGCGTGAATGAGTGCTGTCAACCTTAGACTTTGTAATCAGAGGCTCAACATAAACACGCAAAGCCTTTGCCTTGGCCAGAGTTGTCTCTATGCGTTTGTGGAGCAAAAGAGACGAAGCCATGTTGGCCAGCATCGCCTTACGATGACCTGTCTTGCGTCCTAAATGGTTAAATGCCTTATTATGTCTCATTTCCTTTTACTTTTTTTCGATATTGTACTTACTGATATCCATACCGAAAGAGAGTTTCAGCCTCTCGATAAGCATATCTATTTCGGTTAATGATTTTTTACCAAAGTTCCTGAACTTCATAAGTTCTGAACGCTGGTGCGATACAAGGTCCGCAAATGTTTCAATATCTGCAGCCTTCAGACAGTTCAAAGCTCTTACCGAGAGATCCATGTCTGAAAGTTTTGTAAGCAGCAGATGACGCATGCGCAATGACTCCTCATCGAGCTCGTTGCTTACAACCTCGCTGGTTGTCTCAAGGCTTATCTTCTCGTCAGAGAAGAGCATGAAATGGTAGATAAGAATCTTTGCAGCCTCCTTGAGAGCCTCCTTGGGATGAATAGAGCCGTCGGTGGTAATCTCTATATCCAACTTTTCATAGTCTGTCTTCTGCTCTACGCGCCAGTTGTCGACAGAATATTTCACATTCTTTATGGGTGTGAATATCGAGTCTATCGCAATGGTTCCAAAGGGAGCCCCCTCTATCTTGTTTTCCTCTGCAGGAACATAGCCTCTGCCCTTGCCTATCCTCATGTCGACAGACAATTTTACAGAGGGCTCCATTGAGCAGATGTGGAGCTCGGGATTGAGCACCTTGAAAGATGAAAGGTTCTTTGAAATATCCTCTGCGGTAAACTCCTGCTTACCGCTTACGTTTACCGTAATCACCTCGCTGTCTTCGCTCTCGATCATTCTCTTGAAGCGAACTTTCTTTAAGTTCAGAACAATATCTACAACGCTTTCTATAACGCCGGGGATTGTTGCAAATTCGTGGTCTACTCCTTGAATTCTAATAGAGGTTATCGCGAACCCCTCAAGTGATGAGAGCAGGATTCTTCTCAGAGCATTGCCGATGGTCGTACCGTATCCCGGCTCAAGAGGCCTGAATTCGAACTTTCCAAAGGTGTCTGTCGAGTCGAGCATCACCACCTTGTCCGGTTTTTGAAATGCTAATATTGCCATCTTATCTACTATTTAGAGTATAACTCTACGATTAACTGTTCATTGATAGTCTCGGGAATCTCTGTCCTTTCAGGCAGGTTGAGGAATTTTCCCGATAATGTATTGGAGTCCCACTCCAACCATGAGTACTTGTTTGCCTTTGCTGCCAAAGAATCCTGAACAATTTCAAGGCTCTTTGATCTCTCGCGTACGCCCACAACATCGCCAGGTTTAACCAGTGTGGAAGGAATATTGTTAACGCCTCCGTTCAGAACGATGTGACGGTGTGAAACGAGCTGTCTTGCAGCTGCACGTGTGGGAGCGATACCCATTCTGTAAACTATATTGTCCAGACGGGACTCGAGAAGCATCAGAAGGTTCTCACCTGTCTTGCCCTTCATCTTTGCGGCTTTCTCGTAAAGGTTACGGAACTGTCTCTCCAACAAGCCATAAGTATATCTTACTTTCTGTTTCTCTTTCAGCTGAACGCCATACTCAGAAAGTTTTTTTCTCTTTCTTGCCAATCCGTGCTGTCCCGGAGGAAAATTTTTACGTTCGAAACTCTTGTCCGGGCCAAATATAGGCTCACCAAATTTTCGGGCAATTTTAGTAGAAGGCCCTGTATATCTTGCCATATTAAACCAATTTTAAATTATCCAGTAAGTAAAATTATACTCTGCGGCGACCCTTAGGTCTGCAACCGTTATGAGGAAGCGGGGTAACGTCTACGATTTCAGTTATCTCGATTCCTGAACCGTGAATTGTACGGATGGCGGATTCACGTCCTGCACCCGGACCCTTCACATAAGCCTTGACCTTGCGCAAGCCCAGATCGTAAGCCACCTTTGCACAATCTGCAGCCGCAACCTGAGCAGCGTACGGAGTGTTTTTCTTAGAACCTCTGAATCCCATTTTTCCAGCAGAAGACCAACTTATAACCTGGCCCTCAGCATTTGTCAGAGTCACAATCACATTATTGAAAGTCGACGAAATATGGGCCTGGCCATACGCCTCAACTTTAACAACTCTCTTCTTATTTGATGATCCTGTTTTCTTTGCCATAATCTTAGGTTCTATTTAGTTGCTTTCTTCTTGTTGGCTACGGTTTTCTTCTTGCCTTTACGGGTACGCGCATTGTTTTTCGTACTCTGACCCCTTACAGGAAGTCCGAGACGATGGCGGATTCCCCTGTAGCATCCGATATCCATCAATCGCTTAATGTTTAACTGAATAGCAGAACGAAGCTCGCCCTCTATTTTATACTCTTCTGCAATGGTTGCCCTTATTGCAGCGATTTGGTCATCTGTCCAATCTTGCACCTTGATATTAACGTCTATGCCGTTTTTTGTAAGGATTTTTTTGGCAGAACTGCGACCAATTCCAAAGATATAGGTCAGACCTATCTCTCCACGTTTGTTTTTTGGTAAATCAACTCCGGCTATACGTGCCATAATTATCTGTTCTTTTTATTTGTTTACAAAATAATGTTATCCCTGACGCATTTTGAATTTAGGATTCTTCTTGCAAATTACATAAACGCGACCTTTGCGCTTTACAATCTTGCAATCTTCGCTGCGCTTTTTTATGGATGCTTTTACTCTCATTGTATTATGGTTTTTATTTGTATCTGAAAGAAATCCTGCCTTTCGTCAAATCATAGGGAGACATCTCCACACGAACCTTGTCTCCGGGCAGAATGCGGATATAGTGCAACCTCATCTTTCCCGAAATATGTGCGGTAAGTATGTGCCCGTTGTCGAGTTCCACTCTGAACATGGCATTGGACAATGCTTCAATGATTGTTCCGTCTTTTTCTATCGCAGGTTGTTTTGGCATATAAAATCTCCTGTAATTTAACGTAAGTTTTACTTATTATTTTCAATATATTCAAATGTGGTCAAGACCTGCGGGCCGTCGTGCCTGATTGCGACCATATACTCGAAATGGGCTGAATTCTTGCCGTCGACGGTTCTGACAGACCATTCGTTATCGTCTACATATACATGGCGCGTACCTGCATTTATCATGGGTTCGATACAGATGACCATTCCCTCGACCAGTTTTTTGCCCTGTCCGGGCCTGCCGTAGTTCGGAACTTCCGGAGACTCATGCAGCCTCGTTCCGATTCCGTGCCCTACAAGTTCTCTTACTACCGAAAAGCCTTCGGCCTCGCAAAAGTCCTGAATCGTATGGCCTATGTCGCCTATTCTGTTTCCGGCAACCGCCATCTGCGCACCCAGACGCAGAGATTTTTTTGTGACCTCCAGGAGTCTTGCATCTTCGGGGCTTATCTCTCCTACTGGAAAAGTGTAGGCCGAGTCTCCATTGTAGCCTTTGTAAACCGTACCGCAATCTACCGATACCAGATCTCCCTCTTTCAATACATAATCCGACGGAAAGCCGTGGACTACGGTATCATTCACCGATATGCACAGTGAATAAGGGAACCCCTCATAGTTTAAAAAGCCGGGGACAGCTCCATTGTCACGAATGTAGGTTTCGGCCAAATCGTTGAGTTGCCTTGTAGTAACTCCCGGTTTAACAGCCTTGCCCACTTCGGCCAGGGTCTTTGAGACCAAAATCGCATTTTCCCTGAGAATCTCTATCTCTTCGCCGGTCTTTAACCTTATCATTTCAATGAACTATCAAAAATTACATTCCCGAGCGGCCCTTCAGACGTCCAGTCTTCATAAGGCCGTCGTAGTGACGCATCAATAAATAGCTCTCAATCTGTTTAAGTGTATCGAGTACCACACCCACAAGAATCAACAGGCTTGTTCCGCCATAGAACTGCGCGAACTGGTTGTTTACACCGAGTTTCATCGCAAATACCGGCAATATGGCCACTATGGCAAGGAATATTGAACCGGGAAGTGTAATACGCGACATTATGGAATCGAGATATTCGGCTGTCTTCTTGCCGGGCTTTACACCGGGAATAAAACCGCCGTTTTTCTTCATGTCTTCCGCCATCATGGTGGGATTTACAGTTACCGCGGTGTAGAAGTAAGTGAAAATCACAACCAGGAACGCAAATATGAAATTATACCAGAAGCCTGTGTAGTTACCTAACGTAGCGGCTAATCCACGGGTAGCGTCAAAGCTTGCAAATATAAGAGGGAAGAGCATCAGTGCCTGCGCGAAAATTATAGGCATAACTCCTGCCGCATTAATTTTCAACGGGATGTACTGACGGACTCCGCCATACTGCTTGTTTCCTACAATTCTCTTGGCATACTGTACGGGAATCTTTCTGACACCCTGTACAAGTGCAATGGTAGCCACAAAGACAAAGAACAAAAGA
This sequence comes from uncultured bacterium, assembly GCA_949300025.1. Lineage (GTDB taxonomy): Bacteria > Bacteroidota > Bacteroidia > Bacteroidales > UBA932 > Egerieousia. The sequence goes on from CASGCS010000019.1 coordinate 56,387, forward strand.
ACCAGCTCCACAATCAGCATCAGGAGACCGCCGGTAGTCTGATTCAATCTTGTTCCAATCTCAGCTGCAAACGAGTAAGGCAACCTTGCTATGATACCGACCATAATAATGAGCGAGATTCCATTTCCAATGCCGCGGTCTGTGATACGCTCGCCCAACCACATTATGAACATGGTACCGCCGATAAGAACTATAGTGGCAAATAGATTGAAAGAAAATCCTTTTATTAAAAATGCTTCTGCAGGCAACTGTGAGTGGAGGTTCGTCAAATACGCCGGACCCTGCAACGCCAGAATCACAATTGTCAGATAACGGGTCATCTGATTCATTTTCCTTCTGCCGCTCTCGCCTTCGCGCTGCAGTTTCTGGAAATATGGAATCATCATTCCCAAAAGTTGAATCACAATCGATGCGGAGATGTATGGCATCACTCCCAACGCAAAGATTGAGGCATTTCCGAAAGCACCGCCGGAGAACATGTTCAAGAGGCCCATAAGACCCTCCGATGTCTGTGCTTCCAGAGCCGCTAGCTGCGTAGGGTCTATTCCGGGTACAACCACGAAACAACCCAGCCTGTATACTATCAACAAAAGGATAGTATAGACAATTCTTTTGCGCAGCTCTTCAATTTTGAAGATATTCTTTATTGTTTCGATAAATTTTTTCATCGGTCTCCTTAGATTACAGATACAGTACCTTGTGCAGCCTCAATCTTGGCAACTGCAGATTTTGAGAACGCATTTGCAGTAACATTGAGTTTTGCTGTAAGTTCGCCGTTGCCCAATATCTTCACAAGATCCTTGCTGGATACGAGACCGTTTTCGATTAAAGTATCTATGTTTATGTCTGTCAGACCTTTCTTTTCACTCAACGCCTGAAGGACAGAGAGGTTGATTGCCTTGTACTCTATTCTGCCGGGATTGTTGAAACCATATTTGGGCAATCTTCTCTGGATAGGCATCTGACCTCCCTCGAAACCCAACTTCCTGGAGTAGCCTGAACGCGACTTGGCACCGTTCATACCACGTGTAGATGTTCCACCGTGACCGGAACCCTCTCCGCGGCCCACTCTTTTTCTTCTCTTTGTTGAACCTTCTGCAGGTTTTAATGTATGTAATTTCATCGCTTTCAAATGTTACTAATTGATTTCCTCTACTTTTACAAGATGTAAAACTTTCTCTGTCATACCCTTTACAACAGGGTTGTACTCGCGTTCTACACTATGATTAATTCGGCGTAAACCCAGGCAGGCCAGACATGCTCTCTGGTTCTTTGTAGCACCGTTTTTACTTCTGATTTGTGTAATTCTAACTTTTGTCATCTGAAATACCTCCTTAACCATTAAAGACTCTGTTCATTTGAATTCCTCTCAAACCTGCAATGGTGTAAGCGTCTCTCATTTCTGAAAGGGCTGCGATAGTAGCCTTTACCAGATTGTGAGGGTTGGAAGAGCCCTTTGATTTAGCAAGCACGTCGCTGATACCAACAGACTCGAACACTGCACGCATGGCACCACCGGCCTTTACTCCGGTACCGGGAGCCGCAGGCTTCATAAATACTTTGGCTCCGCCGAACTTGGCCTCCTGCTCATGAGGAATGGTAGTTTTGCTGAGAGGAACCTTTACAAGATTCTTCTTTGCATCTTCTATTCCCTTTGAGATTGCAGTTGTAACCTCATTGGCCTTGCCAAGGCCGTATCCTACTACGCCCTTCTCATCACCTACGACAACTATGGCCGCAAAACTGAAGTGACGACCTCCTTTTGTAACCTTTGTAACTCTTCTCAAAGCTACAAGTCTGTCCTTTAACTCCAAATCGGTTGTTTTAACCTTCTTTACATTCATGTTTGCCATAGTCATTAGAATTTAAGACCACCCTCGCGAGCGGCATCTGCTAAACTTTTAACTCTTCCGTGGTAGAGGTAACCTCCTCTGTCGAATGCAACCTCCGAAATACCCTTTGCAATGGCACGCTCTGCGGCAAGTTTGCCTACAATTGCAGCCACTTCTGTATTTGTTTTACCTTTTACCTGCTCTGCAACAGCCTTCTCCAATGAAGAGGCAGCGACCAGTGTCACGCCTTTCAAATCGTCTATCAGCTGAACGTAAATCTGCTTGTTGCTTCTGAAAACACTCATGCGAGGTCTCTGAGCAGTACCGTTTACTACCTTGCGGATACGGTAACGTATTCTCTGTCTTCTTTCTATTTTATTTATAGCCATATCTTCCTATTATTTAGCGCCTGCCGACTTACCGGCCTTACGACGGAGTTGTTCACCAACAAACTTAATACCCTTGCCTTTGTAAGGTTCAGGTTTACGCAGTGAGCGGATTTTAGCCGCAACCATGCCCAGCAACTGCTTGTCATGGCTCTTCAATACCAAAATCGGGTTAGCACCTTTCTTTACCGGCTCCGCCTCACCCTTTACCTCAGGAGGCAACATCAGGTGAATATCATGCGAAAATCCGAGGCTGAACTCCAGGACCTGGCCCTTGACTTCTACACGGTAACCTACACCGACAAGTTCCTGCTTGATTGTGTATCCTTTAGAAACACCTTCAACCATATTGTGAATCAGTGCGCGGTACAATCCGTGCAATGAACGGTGGCGCGGCTGATCTGTAGGACGTGTAACAGTCACCACGCCTCCCTCTACGTTGACTTTAATATCTGAGTCTACCTTCTGACTCAATTCTCCGAGAGGGCCTTTAACCTTAACCACATTCTCGTTATCTACTGTAACGGTAACACCCTGCGGAAGGCTTACAGGTAATTTTCCTATTCTTGACATTTAAATAAACTTTTTAGGTTACTACTAATAAACATAGCACAAAACCTCACCGCCTACATTGAGGGCCTTGGCCTCCTTGTCGGTAATGATACCTTTTGAAGTGGAGAGGATTGCTATTCCGAGACCGTTCAACACGCGGGGCATCTCCTCAACACTGCTGTACTGTCTCAAACCCGGCTTGCTTACGCGGATAAGCTTCTTGATTGCCGCTTTCTTTGTCTCAGGATGATATTTGAGCGCAATCTTTATAATGTTGAAAGGTTTGCTTTCAACAAGCTTGTAACTGAGGATGTAGCCCTTCTCGTGCAGCACACGGGTCATCTCTAATTTCATCTTCGATGCAGGAATCTCAACGGTCTTGTGACCAACCGCCGAAGCGTTGCGGATTCTTGTCAAAAAGTCTGCTATTGGATCAGTCATTTCAATTTTTGTTTTTTACAGATTCGACTGCTTGCGCAGCCCGATATCCAATTATTAATAATAAATTCTTTATACTACCAGCTTGCCTTATGTACTCCGGGAATGAGGCCCTTGCTTGCCATCTCGCGGAATTGAATACGGCTGATGCCGAATATGCGGATATATCCCTTGGGTCTGCCGGTTATTGAACAACGGTTGTGCAGTCTTACCGGACTTGAGTTCTTGGGAAGCTTCGCCAGCCCGGCATAGTCTCCTGCCTCTTTAAGCTGTCTGCGCTTCTCTGCATATTTGGCACATAACTTTGCACGTTTAATCTCACGTGCCTTCATTGATTCTTTTGCCATATCTACTCTTTAATTATTTCTTAATATTCTTGAAAGGCAATCCGAATTCGCGAAGCAGCGCAAAGGCAGCCTCATCGCTGTCGGTATTGGTAACGAATGTTATCTCCATTCCCATCACCTTTGTAATCTTGTCTATATCAATCTCAGGGAAAATAATCTGCTCCTTGACTCCGAGGGTGTAGTTTCCTCTGCCATCGAGCTTCTCATTGATACCCTTGAAGTCCCTGATACGGGGAAGCGCTATGCAGATCAGTCTCTCGAGGAACTCGTACATTCTTGTACCGCGCAAAGTAACCTTCACTCCGATAGGCATGCCCTTACGCAGCTTGAAGTTTGAAATATCCTTCTTTGAATATGTCATCACAGCCTTCTGGCCTGTAATGGCGGTAAGCTCCTGCTGAGCCACCTCAATGAGTTTCTTGTCTGCGGTAGCCTGTCCCACTCCCTGGTTGATTGTAATCTTCTCCAGTTTGGGAACACGCATTACAGTATCATAACCCAACTCTTTCTTGAGTTTGGGAACTATCTCTTCCTTATACTTTTTCTGAAGAGAAGGAACATATCCTACCGGAACTGCAGGAACAACAGTTGCTGCCTGCTTTGCTTGTTTTGCTGCCATTATTTAATCTCCTCCCCTGATTTTTTAGCGTAACGAACCAATTTTCCATTCTCTCCGAGACGGCGTCCGATTCTTGTGGGACCGCCCTTGACAGGATCTACAACCTGCAAGTTGGAGATGTGAATACCTGCCTCCTGCTTGATGATTCCACCCTGAGGGTTCTTGGCATTCGGCTTCGTATGCTTGCTCACCATGTTGAGTCCCTCAACTATGGCACGCTCCTTCTTTTTGTCTACGCTCAGCACCTTGCCAGTCTTGCCCTTCTCTTCGCCGGCGTTTACAAAAACCATATCGCCTTTCTTAATATGCAATTTCTTATTCATGACTTTTACCTTTATTATAATACTTCAGGCGCCAAAGAGACAATCTTCATATAGTTGTCGCGCAACTCCCTGGCTACCGGGCCGAAAATACGGGTTCCGCGAACTTCGCCCTGGTTGTTCAATAATACGCAAGCGTTCTCGTCAAATCTTATGTAAGACCCATCGGGACGGCGAACCTCTTTCTTTGTACGAACCACAACTGCTTTTGATACCGAACCCTTCTTGGCATCACCTCCAGGTATGGCACTTTTTACAGCGACCACAATTTTGTCGCCCACACTGGCATAGCGACGGCGGGTTCCACCCAACACGCGGATACAGAGAACCTCCTTAGCCCCGCTGTTGTCTGCCACCATTAATCTTGTTTCTTGTTGTATCATGGCTTATTTTACTTTTTCTACAATTTCTACTAACCTCCAACGTTTTGTCTTACTCAAGGGACGAGTCTCCATTATTCTCACCTTGTCTCCCTCGCTGCACTCGTTTTTCTCGTCATGAGCAACAAACTTAGTGGTTTTATTTACGAACTTGCCGTAAATCGGGTGTCTCTCTTTTATTTTTACAGCTACAACGATAGACTTTTCCATCTTGTTGCTAACCACTACACCTATTCTTTCTTTACGAAGTCTTCTTTCCATGAACCCTTATTTTTTGTCCTGGTTTTCTATTTGGCTCAACACTGTGAGCATTCTTGCAATATCTTTTTTTGCCTTTCTGATTTTAGACGAATCCTCTATGGGAGAGATTGCATGATTCATCTTCATTTGGTTAAGGTTGGCTCTTTCAGCCTCCAGACGCTCTCTCAAATCCTTTGCAGGCATTTCGCGTATCTCCAATACTTTCATTTCCAATCCTCCTTAAAGTTATTCTACATAATCTCTGCGAACCACGAACTTCGTAGTCACCGGCAATTTCTGTGCACCCAGGCGAAGAGCCTCCTTTGCCACCTCCATGGGAACACCCTCTGCTTCTATAAGTATTCTTCCGGGTGTAACGGGAGCGACAAAGCCCTCCGGAGCACCTTTACCTTTACCCATACGTACCTCGGCAGGCTTCTTTGTATAAGGCTTGTCAGGGAATATTCTAATCCAGATTTTACCTTCACGTTTCATATAACGGACTACGGCCTGACGCGCAGCCTCGATCTGTTGACCTGTAAGCCAGCAAGACTCGAGAGTCTTGATGCCGAACGAGCCGAACGCCAACTGGGCGCCCCTCTGGGCCATTCCCTTCATACGGCCTTTCTGCTGCCTTCTAAATTTAGTTTTCTTAGGTTGTAACATTTTCTTACAATTTAAAATAATACATTAGTATTACTTAGTGCCAAATCACTGATTCCCAGTATTATAGCCGTAACGGAGCCATAATTGCGGGTTGCAAAGATACACAAAATATTTAACATGCAAATATTTTTTGCTCCTCAATCAACATTTTGGCAAAAAAAAATGGCGGACAAACCCGCCATTTTCACTCGCTTACAAAAACGGAACTCCGCCATGAAGTCTCGTTTTGGATTTCTCTATTCTCCTCTCAGTTCTTCTGAAATTTTCTCCACCTGTCTGAGCAGCCGCAGGAAGTTGCCGCCCCAGAACATCTTTATCTCGTCATGCGTGTAACCACGGCGAAGCATCTCCACCGTAATGTTCTTCATGTCACCTGCATTTCTGAGGTCCACAAGTCCGCCGCCGCCGTCAAAATCTGTTCCTATACCCACATGCTCTATTCCGACCAGATTCCTGACATAGTCAACATGGTCCACGAATGTCTTGACTGTCGCTTTTTTAGGAGCTGTCGCTGAGAGGAAGTACTTTTCAGCGGCAACCTGAACAAGCCCTCCGTGTCCGGCAATGGCCCTTATCTCGTCGTCCCACAGGTTGCGGGCATGATTTCTGAGTTTTCTTACAGCAGAGTGCGACGCAATGACAGGAGCCTTGCTCTTTTCAATTACATCGAACAAGGTCGATGTGGAGGTGTGGGAAAGGTCTATTATCATGCCCAGCTCGTTCATCCTTGCAACGACCTGCTCCCCAAACGGAGAGAGACCGTTCCATTCAGCCACACTGTCGCGTGACGCATCGCATATATCGTTATTGTAATTATGAGAGAGAGTAATGGCCCTCACCCCCATGTCGTAGAACATGTCGAGATTCGACAGGTCCTTTCCAATGGCATAGCCGTTCTCTATTGAAAACATCACTATCCGTTTGCCCTGCGCCTTATATTTCAAAAAATCTTCAGAATCGAAAGCCTGTGCCGCAACATTGCTGTTGCTGTCGAGATGCTTGCCGAACAAAAGAAATTCGTTTTTTACATAATCGACCGCCTTTTGCAAAGATTGTGCATCACGCGGCCCCTGCTCAATATAGACCGCAAAAAGTGCTGCATCCAGTCCGCCCTTCTCCATAAGCGGGAAGGTGACCTGCCCTTTTTCCACACCGTAATCGTCTTCGGGATGGTTGGTGCATACCGGAGTGTCGATATGGGTATCTATGGTAAACATGACTTTATGCAGGCTGTCTGCCTCATGCTGCAGCCTTGCTTCATCCTGCTGCGCGGAAAGTCTGAAATTAAACGAGAAGAGAAGCACAGCGATAATCAACAGTTCTTTTTTCATTGTATCAGGTTTTATCATTTCTTTTTAATCCACCAGCCCATCTTAAAGGCAATCAGCAAAATCAGCAGCGAGACAAGAAGGCATCCCAGCATCAGCCAGGCTCCGTATCCGCTGACAAACAATATCGGCACAAAGGTAATCAGCAATATCTCTACCGGAGCGATAGGCAGATACGCAAGGGCATAATCATCCATGGCCTTGCTGGCCATTTTCGGGTCCACTATCCTAATGAGCGCTATGCCCATAGCCATGGTCCCGGTCCACCAGCCCCACGCGAAAATCGAGCGCTCGAACCAATATGTCCTGGAGAGATGGCGTCCGAGAAAGAAAGTTATAATCCACACTATTACAGTTCCAACAACTATAAGCACAACCAGAGGAAGGGCATATTTTACAACCACCTCAAGTTTTATCGACGCCACTCCGAAAGCCACAAGCAAATCTGTAAAGAAACTGCTCAGCCTCTGTGTGGTTTCGGGGCATATATATTCCGACGCGTTCACCCTGTCGAGAATCTGCTTAAGCAGCAATCCCACTATGAAGGCGCAGCTGAACACGGGCAGCTCCAGTTTTGGATAATACACCTTCACACCCTGGCTTATGAGATAGCCCGCCAATGCCACGAAAAATATCACACATATATATAGTGTAATTGACTCTATGGATATGGAGGAGGTCGTAGCGGTTCCGAGAGAATCCCTTTTTTCCTTCGGGAGAAGGCCGCTGCGCAACTCGTCGGGCAAGTCTCTGAAGTCTGCAATAAATGCGGTATACTTGCGCCGCGCCGCCCATTTTATCATAAACAGGCCTCCTACTATGGCGAATATTATACCTACGGTAGCCGTTGTCATTCCCAGGCTGCGTGCCTCGTCCCAGCCCAGTCCTTCGAATGCAGAACCCATTGCAGCGGCAGTACCGTGGCCACCGTAAAAACCGGTGGGAAACATTACTCCAAAAGCGTCGTTGAGCGAAGGCCATATAAGTTTGAGACCGTATATGCCCAGAAGCCCCACAATCCCCCATTGAAGCAGCATGCCCAGCTGGGCATAGGCCCATATCGGACCCACCCGTCTGGAAACCTCCTTGAAGGAAGCCTTGGGCGAAGAGAGAGGCAATGCTCCAAAGACCAATGCTATGAGTATTGCCGAATAGGTTCCCAGATTACCCGAGAAAGGAAGCCAGCCCAGTCCATTGGGGCCGAACGCCAGCCCCAGAACTCCGGCAATAAGGCTCGGCGGAATAAAGAGTTTCTGGATAAGCTTTATCTTTACCCTGGCAATTTTGCCTATCAGCATAAGGAACGATATAAGCCCCATGTCTACAAAGAAAGTCCATGGGGTAAATTCCGAGAGATTAAACATAGCATGTAGTTTTTAAAGGTTAACGGTAGGTAAAGTTAGCATATTTGGAGCAATTTTTGCAAAAAAACTGCATCAGGCAACATTATAATGAATATTTTTCTTAAAAGTACGCTGGCGTTCGCCTTGATTTTCACTTCTTTTTCCCAGCCACTCTTCTCGCAGCAGGAAAAAGGGGAAGCAATGCACTATGTGATAGAGGGAAGCGACACCACCTTCATAGACAATCTGCCTGAAAGATTTGTCTTCTACCGCCCGCGCAACAAGGCCGAGAGAAGAGAATGGAGAGAATACTACCGTACCATATACAATTTCAAGAAGGTTTACCCTTATGCCCTTAAGGCCAAAGAGATTATAGCAGACGCCGACAGCACCCTGGCCAATTCTGACTTTACGGCAAGAGAACGGGAACGCTATCTCAAACAGTATGAAAAAAGGCTTTTCAAGGAGTTTGAGAAACCGCTCAGAAGCATGTCCATCTCGCAGGGAAGGCTGCTGCTCAAGTTGCTTGACAGGGAATTGGGACGGACATCCTATTATGTGATAAAAAATTACCGTGGAGGTGCCGCCGCCGGATTCTGGCAGGGCGTGGCAAAACTTTTCGGTTCTGATTTAAAGCAACCCTACGACAGATACGGAGAAGACAGGCTTATAGAAGAACTTGTGCTTCTATACCAGCAGGGGCAATTCAACTATCTCTACTATTCGATTTTCTGGGAATAGTAAAGTTTCCGGAGACTCCGGCCGTCGAAGAGCAGATAATCGAACCGGTTTATTCCTTCACCGAGCAGAAAAAGCCTGCCGCCGCCTTTCAGTTCTGTATCCAGGTCGAAATGATAGTGTCCGAAGATGAAATAGTCTATCCTGTCATTTTGCTCCCGCTCCAGTTGGAACCGCTCCGCAAATTGCACTATAGGTTCATCCTCACCCCGGAATCTGTAGTTTATGCCTTTGGCGAGCCTGTTATGCCGGCTCCATCCATATCCGAACTTAAAAGCCAGGCGGGGATGCAGACAACTGAAAAGCCTCTGCAAAAACCGGCAGGTAAAGACCGACTTCAGCACTCTGTAGCCGCGGTCGCCTTCCGCAAGGGCATCTCCATGGGCCAGACAGAAATTTTTCCCGCACAGCCTGACTACCGCCGGCTGGTTCCGCTCCATTACGAATCCAAGTTCCTGCTCAAAGTACCCGTATGTCCATATATCATGGTTCCCGTTGAAAAAGTGCACCTCCACGCCAGCATCCGCCAAAGCGGCCAGCGCCCCCAGCGTTCTGGTATATCCGCGGGGGACAACGTCTTTGTATTCATACCAGAAGTCGAATATGTCGCCCAGAAGATAGACGGCCTTCGCGTCTTTGGGAATCTGCTGCAAAAAAGAGGCGAAAACCTTCTCGCGAGCCTGATAATCCCCGTATCTGAGCCCGAGATGCGTATCCGCTATAAAATAATATAACTCCCGCCTGTCCATCTTAGCCCCAGATACTCTTGGCTATACATATTGCACCTGCAATGGCGCAGTATATCGCGAAGCCATGCAGGCGAGCCCTTTTAACGAGGTTGATCATAAGCGTGCAGGCAAAGAGGCCGGAGAGGAATGCAGTCGCCGCCCCCAGTGCAAGGGCCATTGCACTGATTCCCGATTCAGCCACACCGAAATCGCCCTCTATCAAAGAGAGAAACGTCTCCCCGAGAATAGGGACCAGCACCATCAGAAATGAAAATTTCGCAATCTCGTTTTTGCTCACGCCAAGCATAAGGCCGGTAGAGATTGTGGAACCGGAACGGGAAAGTCCCGGCATAACCGCAAAGGCCTGCGCTATACCTATTATGAAAGCCTCCTTGTAGCCTACGGGCTTGCCTTCCGACGCACCGCCGCTTCTTTGCTCCCTTATCTTTGTAATCGTTTCGCTTATTGTAAGCAGAATCGCCGTAAGCAGAAGCATGAGGCCCACAATCAGGATTCCGCTCCCGAAAATCTGCTCCACCTGCTCCTTGAAAAAGAGACCCACTATCATGACAGGTATCATGGAAACGCAAATCTTGAAGATATAATCCTTTTCCCGGTTCATCTTAAAATTGAAAAACCCGGCCAGCAGTTTTGCAATCTCCTTTCTGAAAGCAACGATTGTACTCAAAACCGTAGCTGCGTGCACCACTATTTCGAAACTGAGATTTCCGGTTTCAATTGAAAAAAGTTCCTTGAATATCGTAAGATGCCCGCTGCTGCTGACAGGCAAAAACTCCGTAAGACCCTGCACAAGACCAAGCAGGATTGCTTCCCAAACCGACATACCCTATTTTTTTGATTTTCCTCTGTACATTATTGCCGTAATCTCTATCGCAATGCCGACAAGTATTACGACAGGAGCCAGAACAATTCTTCTGAAACTGAACATTTCCGGATTGAATACATCTGGAGAGTCCGGACCGCCCCCCATCATGAGAAGATACCCCAGAATCATTACACCCAGACCGGCAATTATGCAGGCGATATTCCTTGCTGGTATTGCAAACAGCTTCTGGATTGCTTCCTCTTTGTTTTTTATCTCAGCCATCTTACTGTCTATTTTTAATAATATAATTCATCATTGGAGAGCGACACGAGCCGGTTCATTACAAAAAACGTGCAAACCACACAGATAAGCACACCAAGCAATACGGTGCCGGCCAGGACAGCCACAAGCAGCCCCATGTCGAATATCGCAAAAAGCTGTGCGAACTGCTCCTTTACCACATACAGAAGCGCAACGAGGACACATGAGGCAAAAAGCCCCGAAATAAGCCCCTGAAATACGGCCCTTAGAAGAAAAGGCGCTCTTATGAAAGCCTTTGTAGCACCCACCAGCCGCATTGTATATATCGAAAAGCGCTTTGAATACACATTGAGTCTTACAGTATTGTTTATGAGCACAAACGAGATGAAGAGCAACAGCAGGATAAACACAGAGACTATGAATCCTATTCTTTCTATATTCGTGTTGATAGTTTCAATCACCGAATTTTCGTAAAGAATCTCATCCACCTCGCCGATACCCGCAACCTGCTTTCTGAAGAGTTCTATACTGTCTGCGGAAAAATAGTCTGCCTTCAGTTGCACCTCTATTGAAATGGGAATGGGATTGGTCTGGAACACATCCAGAAAATCTTCTCCGAGCAACTCCTTCATCTCGCGCGTACCCTGTTCCTTTGAAATATACTCGGTAGCCTTTACCGGCGCCATCCCCTGAATGGCCTTCTCAATCTCCAGAGCCCTTTTCTCCCCGGTTGTGCCGCTCAGAATAAGCGATATGCGCATGTTTTCCTTGAAGTAATCCGATACAGACCTTGCGTTTACCGCAAGCAGAGCGAAAAAGCCCACCAGCAGCAGCACCAGACTGATACTTATTATGGATGACAGGTATGAGTGGACCAATCTCCGTGCTATGATGTTTTTTTCTCTCTTTCCCATAATTATCCAAACTCCAAAGATAGATAAATTTTGAATATTCAAATCTATAATTTTTTATTACCTTTGTATTTGCTAAAATTTTCACTATGGAGCCCAAAAGAGTCTTGTTTGTAAACTCTGAGAGTTTGCCTTATGTCCCCGAGAGCACTGCCGCGAAGGTAGGCCGGTTTCTGCCACAGGGAATCCAGGAGAGCGGCAAGGAAATCCGCTCGTTTATGCCTAAATACGGATGTATAAACGAGAGGAGAAACCAGTTGCATGAGGTAATCCGTCTCTCGGGCATGAACATTGTCGTGAATGATCTGGACCGCCCTCTGATAATAAAGGTCGCATCCATCTCAGCAGCGAGAATGCAGGTATATTTCATTGACAATGAGGACTATTTTCATAGAAAATTCATATATACGGATGCCGACGGCAACTTCTTCGAAGATAACGACGAGCGGGCGATTTTCTTTGCCAGGGGAGTGCTCGAGACTGTCAAGAAACTCCGGTGGAAACCCGACATAATCCACTGCTCGGGCTGGATTTCGCATCTGCTGCCGCTCTATCTCAAAAAATCCTATTCCGAAGACCCCATCTTTACGGAGAGCAAATTGGTGCTTTCGCTCTACAACGAAATTGCAGACCAGACATTTTCAGCCGGGATGGAGTCGAAAATCCTTATGCGCGGAGTACAAAAGAAAGATCTGGACCTGCTGACTCCTCCAAATGGCATAAATCTTGCTAAATTGGCCGTTAAGTATTCCGACGCCGTTATATTGGGCGCACCGGCGATTGCTCCGGAACTGAATGCATATATTGAAAAGTGTTCGCTTCCGGTATTGCAATACATAGACGTAGATGCACCGGAGTCGGACTACATTGCTCAGTATAACAAGTTTTATGACAAAATCATCAATGGCGATGCAGATTAAAAAGGGATTCAAGATATCTTTTTTATTCACGCTTCTTGTTCTTGCAGCCCAGTCGTGCATAACGACCGACAAGACCGTAGGCAAGGAGTATGTTCCGGAAGACCAGTACCTCAAGATTGCTCTTGATTCGTTTCCCCTTCCGCTTAAAATAAAATCTACAGACAGCGTCCAGACGGCTTCGACAGCATACATGACAATCGGCTCTATCCGCACGGAAGAGTTCGGGCTGGCAAAGTTCGGCTCCGCCGCAAACATCTGCCCGAGTTCCACCACGCTTGACTTTGGAGAAGACCCTCAGATAATTTCAATATACATGCTTGCTCCTCTTGCGCAGACGAGCAGTAACTCCACCATGGAGAGAACCTCCATCTATTTTGACCAGTCGCAATCCAATATAGTACAGAATTTCCATGTCTACAGGCTCAACAGATATATAGACAGTTCCATGCTCTTCCACAACTCCATAAAGGAGGGTGACTATTCCCCTGTACCGCTCAACATAAACGAGGTGGTCTATGCGGGCGGGGACTCCATAAAAGTCTACCTCGACAACAGCCTGGGTGCGGAACTGCTGACGGCAACCGATGAAGAACTCGATACCATAAACCGTTTTGTAAGAAGATTCGGAGGCCTTTACATAACCTCAGACGAGCCGATAGGCAGCGACATTGGCGGCAGGCTCAACCTTTTCAGCAGGTCTGCCACAGTCATCTACATGAAGTTCAACTTCAAGCCCACATGGGACGAGAATCTTGAACGCAAAGACACGTTGGTAAGTTTTGTTTTCGGAGACAGTTACTGTCTGAACACAATATCGCTCAGTTCAAAAGGAGTGGAAAGCAACGACACCGAATTGGAAAAACTGCCTGTAGAGGGCAGCGCCGGAGTCAATCCATATATCGATGCCCGGGAACTTAAATCCATGATAGACAACTGGGTTGCAGAAAAGGGGTACGACCCGTCAAAAATAGTGGTAGGCAAAGCCACACTGACCTTCCCGTTTGAATTCCCCGGGGATTTCAACGAGATAGATTACAAATATCCCCCCTACCTGTTCCCCGTACAGCGCAGATACATAAACGACACCACATTCATAAAATACTACTATCCGTTTACAGACAACAGCAGCACAGACAATCCTCTCGGAGAGATAAACCGCTCCACAGGAAACTATGTCTGCGATTTTACCGCTACCGTGCAGAAGCTGATTTCCAAGGATGCTTCAGAGATAGACGACACATACAACACCTGGCTCTACCCCATAGTACAGGAGACGGATGCCACATACGGCACTACAAGCATTGTAATAGACCAGGTCTCATATTTCAACGGTAAGATAAACGGTCCCGGAGCTGAAAGGTACCCCATGATGACCATTCTCTATACAGTACTGAACGATTAGCATTCGATTGACAAATTCATGACAGACACATAAAGAGGGGGCTGCATCAAAATGGCAAATTTTGGTGCAGCCCCTCTAGGTGTATTGGAATATCGGCTTCCCGCCAAACTACTTGACTTCAGATATCTTCTCTTTGAAAAGTTCTCTGAACGCAGCCTTTTCCTGCTCGAAATCTGCCTTGTTCTCATCGAGCATCTTCTCTTCAATAGCCTTCATTACATCTTCCTTGGCCATTTCAAGGCATACATGATAACGGTAAGATCCGTCTTCCATCTGGACTGCCTCTTCGCCTATAATCCTGACTCCTGAAAGTTGGGTGTTCACGATAGTGTAGGCCAGATCCTTGATCTGGTTGGCATCGCTGACTCCCATGGCCCCGCCGTATGTAGAACTGTAGTTTTCTATAACCCTCTGGACAGTAGCCGTAAGGTTGGTGGCCATCTCCTGGCGTGCATTCTGGATTGCAATCTTCTTTGCATTTGCAAGATCTTTGCTCACTCCAGACTGGCTCTCTCTAAAGAACTGGTCATCTGTACGGTATTTGTCATCATTAAATACCAGTTCTACCTTTTTACCCTTTGAAAGCTTTGCAGGATTTCCGCAAGAGACTGCAGCAAAAGCCGCAGCGGCAACGGTAACAATCAAAAATAACTTTTTCATATCGACTGATGTTTGGTTAATTTTCTGCAATATTGAAATTATGGCGGTATCTTGTCTGGCTCAGGCCGAACGAATAGACTATATCTATATAGTTGTCATCGTCCGGATAGCAGTAGGTATCGTCGTAGGTAACGGTATAATTGCCCTCTCCGTCGGGTTTCACCACAAGCGAAGCGACTGCGTCGGAGCCTCTCAGGGAGGGCATCCTCGAACTTTCAATCCGCTTCCCGTTCAAGATGAGCATGTAGGTAAAACTTCCCTTCGCAGCTTCTACCGGAACAATCGAGAT
Source organism: uncultured bacterium (assembly GCA_949300025.1). Classification (GTDB taxonomy): domain Bacteria; phylum Bacteroidota; class Bacteroidia; order Bacteroidales; family UBA932; genus Egerieousia. The sequence continues at coordinate 71,573 of CASGCS010000019.1, forward strand.
TGCACCGTAGAGTTTCCTGTAGGCTGCCGACAGGCTCTCCACCTCCTTTTTTCTGAAACTGTCGAAGAAATACTCCTGCAGAGGTTTCAGTTCCTCAACGGCCCTGTCGATGTCTCCCACTGTCTCAATATTGTCGTAACCGCTCTTTATAGCAAGAAAACGGTCGTACATTTGAGAGTCATACTTTTTGAACTGCGCTATCATATAGCCCTGCTGCTCGGCGGTAAATGGATAAAGTACGTGATAAACATAATAGGCGCTCCCGTCAGACTTGTCTCTGTACTTTTCCCAATAGGTCCCCGCAGCATTGGAAAGCGAGATTCCGGTAATGAACGGCAGTTTGGCGGCCGCAGTCCTGAGTTCGGAACTGTAGGTGGAATAGATATTCTCCACTCCGTTTGCATTCTCTATATCCGTGGAACTCTCCTCAACGGAAACAATGTTGGACGCTATGGCATTTACTATATATGCCTTTATGTCGTTAAGGCACCTTTCACGCGCAACATTTATATCTGCGTCGCTGGCCGAAACGGCAAAGGCTTCGCTGTCTGATTTCATAATCCAGTCGGGTCTCTTGCCGGAGCGTTCGACAAGCTTGCCCTCGGCCAGCAGAGAAACAGGCAGCAATACAGACAATAGAATAAAGACAAATCTTTTCATCGCACCTTACTTTATATTTTCTTCGAAAAACCATGCAGGTTCCACTGCAACAGCAACAGAATCTACCATCTGCTGCTTTTCCGCATAATACTCTTCCAGTTTCTTCCTGGCATTTTCCATAAATCTTCTGGCCTCTACGCTTTTTACATTCAGAGAGCCTACAGCCTTGTTTACAGCCTGCTCGCTGCTCCGCCCCACACCGGTCTGTGAAAACAGTTTCTGGGAAACTATCAGTTTCTCTGCATTGTCGAGCAGGTATATCTCTATCTCAACCTTGGCCACTGTCATTGCGGGAGCGGTATTTGTCACATTCTCCTCCACTATGTCTGCAATTGCGGTAATTACAAAATCGCTCTCGGTGGCGGCAAGACCGTTTGCCGTAACCAGAGAGAGAAGTTTCTTCTCCAATGTCCGTGAAGCCGATGCCGGAATATCCGACGCCTGATAATTCACATACGGGTAAATTGCAAATCCGCTCCGCTTCTGCGCCGATGCCGCAGATATTGCAAATGCGACAACCATTACGGTCAGTAAAAATCTTTTCATGACTACTATTTTTGTCCAAGGACAATCATTACGTGACCCAGTCCCTTGGTATAAATTTTACAATCTATCTGTTCACTGCGCATCAGCCTTACAAGCGAGCGTGTCCAGTAACGGGCATCTATCTGCCTCCCTTCCGGCGTAGCGTTGGGCATTCTCAGACCCCTGAACAGCAATACGTTTTCCGAAGCGGTGACAGGGGTCATCATTCCACCGGCCGCATTATCCATGACCCAGTCTTCAATCATGTAACCGAGAATGTCTGTGCCGGTATCAGTTTCGAGGTTGAATCCTGCATTTTCCCAGACCCTGACTTCCAGGGTTATCTCGCGCCCGTTTGTCTGGAACTCCCTGAAATAATCTGTCAGCTGCTCCGTAAAGTCATATATATATGAGGAGACCGCCTCTTCCAAAAGCACAGGCAGTTCTACGGCATAGGTCTCTCCGCTGGTCCCCACCGCCGTAGCCACCTCTTTCTGCGTATAGGCGTCGAGAGCCCTCATGGTAAAGGTAAGAGACTTTCTCGGCCCGAGGGTGTTTATTTTCCAGCTCACTTCAAGCCATATATCCGCCTTGGCAACACGTGAAAGCTGCTCTCGCGGGGTTTCAGCCATCATATCTCCCATTGAAGAGAGGGTAACCGAATTCAGGGTGTTTTCCGTCTCTATGTTTTTAAGGGTGCTTTCCAAATCTGTAAGACGGAATCCGCGTTCGGTCATCATTCCGTTTACAAGCGATATGACTATCTTCAAGTCGGGATCGCTTACAAGCGCCGTCCTGTAGTCTGCAATATATGAAGTTACGCCATCGTGCACTTCGGTCTTTAAAAAGCCGTGTTCGTTGCACCATGAATCGCTCGGCACCACCATGACCGACGGCATTGCGGGCTGTGCGGCCAATCTGCCCGAAACAGCGAAAAGCACAAAGGCTAAAAACAGAATCGTCTTTTTCATAACCATGTCATTTTGTAAAACCTGATGTAAGCGATTTTATTATCCCGTTTTTCTCCAGCATCTCGCGCAATGCATCATACTGCACGGTAACAATCACTCCGACCTTGTAATTCTTTCTGTCATACTTCAGGACTTCATTTGTAGAGTCGGAACCGGTCTTGGTAACATACCTGAGGTAGTCTCCTCCCTCCGCAAAGAACCTGTCAAAAAACTCGCCGTACTTCTCCTCCGCTCCAAACTCATCCACCAGCGGGGGCAGGGCATTGAGCCTCTTTGAGGGATTTCCGGGAATGCCTCTGAAAATAACTCCATGCACGGCATTCTTCATTGCCTGGTCTCTTGCCACTGCTGCATTCGCACCATAGGACCAGACCTTGATATTGCTTGCTCCCTTATATGGTGCAGAGTAGGCTTCCAGTTCGTAATACCACTCCTTTGTATTTTTGTCAGCCTTTTTCTTCTTGTTATCTGCCCCGAAAACAAGTGCGGGGAGCATCAAGGCTGCAAAAAGGAGAAAAAACCATCTTTTCATAACATCTATTGTTTTTCTCTGTCAATTTTCATCTCCCTTATAAGAAGACCAGGGACAATTTCATTTGCCCCGCTCATGATTTGGAAGGTTGTGGCGCTGAGGAAAGCATTCCCCTCTTCAACAACATCATCCTCCGGCTGGCCGGCCGCATTGTCTGCAGTGGAATCCGCAGCGGCCCTCTCCTGCTCCAACATTCTGGCCTCATCCATTGCACCGAACCTGTTGTCCCATATCCTGCCCGGCACGGCTCTAAGCAGACCTACCCTCCTGTATTCCGCGACTCCAGACGATATATCCTTCATAAGAACCTCATATACAGAGCGGCTGTTTACGCCCTCCTTCAAGCCTATCTTCACGTCAACCGTACCGTCTCCGTTTACGCTGTAGATGGGCACGTTTACCTTGAACTCATCGTATTCACGCTGCAACTCTACAATGGCCTTGTCGAGCGCCCTTGTACATACTCTCAGGAACTGCTCATGGAGAGGTCTTGCGGAGAACGATTTCGATGAAATGTTTGCCGCAGAAGTCATGGTGCAGCCCACATACGAAAGAGTAAAGAGTTCACTCGCGTCGAATGCTGCCCGTTTTACGGCATCCGGAGCGGAACTGTCGAACCAGTAATCGGCAAGGAACTTGTCCAGCATGGCGTTATCCCAATCGAGCCTGTACAGATATGATATTATGTTTACCCTATACCCGGCAAACTCGTTCGCAACCGCCCCGGCCAACGTTCCGGAAGCATCGCCTATCACTTCATAGGATTCATCGTCCTTGGCAAGCGACAAAGCCTGCCCTATCAGAGAAAGTCCTACCTTCAGGCCGGCGCCCACTTTGGAGGAGGTCTCGCCCCTGTCTAAAAAAGTTATGTCGTTCACAAGCATGAAGGTCTTGCCTATAAGGTCAAAGCCCGCATCTGCGAGCATGGCCCTGCCGCGAATATTCGCCTCGGCCTCTTCAATGTCTGCATAAGAGGCGTCATAATAGCCGCGTTCCATGACAAGGTCTATGTCGAAGGCTCCGGTAACAGGGTCCCGGTCGAACCATTTTGCAACCATTCCGTTTGCCGCGCCTGTTTCGGCAATGAATCTCTCTATGTCAGATATGTTGGGGTCTTTCTCCGTTCCCCTTACCTCGTTCCTCACCTTCCTTGCCTTTCTTGCGCTGCTTTCAAACGATTTTATCTCCAGGTCATGATTGTTGAACTTGTCGGGAGTCTGCATCATCATGAAGACCGAATCTATCGTATTCCCGTACTTTGCATTGGAATGTCTTATCAGGACAGTATACAGAGAACTTCTTCTGTACTTGTCGATTTCCTCGCCTTTGAGAACCTTTACACCTGGCTGCTCTCCTGCGGATGCAGCAGACGAAGTATCAGTCACGGCAACGGCAGGCGCATCTGCCGACACAGCGGATGTATCCTGTGCTGAAAGGGCCAATGCAGCCACCATGCACGGTAATAAGAAGAGGCAGAATTTTTTCATAGTTGTCTGTATCTGTCATACAAAGATAAAACAATTAATTAAAATCCAACACTTAGATAAAAGAGAGCCCGGAGACATTGCGTTCCGGGGCTCTCTGCCGTCTGTATTTCTTTTCTATTCTGTCTGCAACTTAGTTCTTGGAAACGAAATACGCATTTCCCACTTGAGGATCACCTTTATATGCAGCTCTATTACCTATTAACGTAATATTGTCATTTTCAACTATGCCAAGAGAGGCGAACTGCTTGCTCTCGCCGTTAAGTCCTGTAAGCAGACCGTAGACATAGACACTTCCTGTCGCATCCTCTATATCGAAGTTGCCGTATTCTGTGTTTGAAATGTTTTTGACTGTACCGGTAAGCTTGTACCAGACATTGCTGCTTTCCTCAGCTGCAAGGAACTCTGTAACTGTAGCCTCTACAGGTGAATAGTGGCTCTCATAGTATGCATCTCCAACCTGAGGGGTACCCTTGTAAGAGGTTCTCTTGCCTACGAGAGTGACTACGTCGCCTACCTTTATTCCGAGCGAAGCGAACTGCTGGCTCTCGCCGTCCTCTTCGGTAAGAAGGCCGTAAACAAGCACCTCTCCCGATACATCCTCAATTACAATATTGCCCCATGTGTTGTTCTGTATCTCCTTTACCACACCCTGCAGACGGTATGAGATGTTAGGATTCTCTTCTGCAGCAAGGAATTCAGCAACCGTAGCATCAAGAGTAACGATTGCACCGTCCTGGTCTACCGCTACTGTAACCGTAGAGGTAGTACCGTCCGAGAGCCTTGTAGAGGTGAATGAAATCTGCGCCTGACGGGGCTCTGCATCATTTGCGAGTGCGCTGAATGAGACTCTTGTGGTATCTCCGTCGGGTCTGATAGAGCCCATTGAAAGCCACGATTTTGCCTCATCGTTTATTGCAACCTCGAAGTTGTCGCCCTTGTAAACAAGAGCAAGTTCGAAATTGCCGCCCTCGATAGGAAGCGGAACTGATGTAGGTTTAACGGAAACAAGCGAAGGCACATGCGATATGTAATATGCATTCATGGCTTCGATAAGACCGTTGTATGAGCCTCTGGTAGCGCGGATCGTTATAATATCTCCCTCGTTGAGCCCGAGGTCTTCGAATGCGCCGTAACTGCCGCCCAGCTCGTCATAAAGACCGTAAACATAAACACTTCCAGTTTCGTCCACTATGTCGAAGTTGCCATAATATGTATTCGATATATTTGCAATGGCACCGGTAAGTTCGTAAAATACCGAACCGCTCTCGGGAGCTGCAATGAAGTCTGCAACTGAAATCGCCTCTACCTCAGCAGGTTTCTTGTCAGGGTCACCTTCCTGAATTACATTTACTTCAGAATATTCGGCAAACTCGTCGCCTATAGTGAATGTAATGACTCCAGACCTTTCAGCGGCTACCGAGCCGTCTGTCTCCAGGTTGTCTTCAACCTCTACCGTCACAGTCTGATTGCCTGTTCCGTAGTTGGGAGTCAGTTTAATCCATTCCGGAGCTACGGCTATCCACTGTCCCGTTGCCAAAACCGATACTGTCTGTGCGGATGCGTCGACAGCCGAGAAGTTCATGCTGGATAAATTTGCCTCAACTCTGTAGCCCAGCAGTTCGGGGTCATCTTCGCATGAGACAAAAGCAAATGCTGCAATAGCAATAAAAAGATATTTGATATAATTTTTCATATTCCTGTCTGAATTAGAATGTTAATCTGAAGCCCAACTGACATCTCCACCTTGAGTAGAAGTCGCTTATCTGCAATGCCTGAGGAGCGAATTTGTATGTCGGAGTCATATTTCCGGCAGCATCCTCCTTAAGTGCAGTCACCTGCAACACCTCGAGGTTGTATGCAGCGCCATACTCAAGGCTCCATTCACGGTTGATCAGGTTGCCTATGTTCATGAAATCCACTATGAACTGCAACTTGCGGCCGCTCTCCCTGTCATAGAAGAAGTCCTGTGCAATGTGCAGGTCTACATGGTGCTCGAAGTTGCCCATACCTGCATATCTCTCTGTCCACTCTCCTCTGTGATCTCTCAGGTATGAATCCTGTCTGATAAAGTTCTCGAATTTGGCGGCATCCGTTGCGTTGTTCCAACTCATCTGGCCGATTTCATCCATGGTCGGCACATAAAGCAGAGAGTTGCCCTGCTCACCGTCACCGTTGAAATCTACAGACTCGTTCATTGTATACGAGTATCTCTGACCGCTCTGACCGGTATATGAAAGGGCAATGGTTGTCTGGAGTCCCTTTGCAAAGAGAGGGGTTGAATAAGATACGGTAGCCATTACCTTGTGAGGCCTGTCAAAGATTGAGAAACCGAGTTCAGGCTTGTTGGTATCTACTGCATAGTTGTATTTCCAGTTTGAATTTGCGACAGATGATGTACCGTCGTTAACTGAATACGAATGGCCGAAAGTATATGAAGCCATAAGGTTGAGGCCAAAGTCGAACTTCTTCTCCAACATTGCACTCAGGCTGTATGTGTAACCCTTGTTTGTATTGTCAAGCGCTATGACAGCATCGTATGAACTGTCGAGAGAATAGTAGGGAGCCACAGAGTTGGGATTTGCGGCAGCCACAGACTCGTTTACCGCATAGACTGAAGCGGTGGGGGTAAGCGCAAGATTCTTGAAGAAGACATTGTTAAGTGTCTTTGAATAGAGTGCGTCGAATGTCAGTTTCCATCCGTAACCGAAATCCTGCTCGTAACCGAGATTTGCACGGAATACCTGAGGATATTTGAACTTCCTTGAAAGGGTGTTGATGGTAGCCCTTCCGTTGGCCTCGGCGATTCCCGATGCCACGATATCGTCATACGGATTGCTTGTGAAGGGGAAGTTCTTGTCGAAAGACCTGATTGTAAGGCCTTTTGTCTCCATACCTGTGTTATTGTATGCATTTGAAAGCCATACGAAAGGTACACGGCCGGTGAACAGTCCTGCACCACCGCGAATCAGAGACTTGTGCTCATCGTCTACATACCAGCGGAATCCTACGCGGGGAGAGAAAAGCACCTGAGCCTTGGGAATAACCCCTACATAAGCGTTGTTTGCAGTAGCGATTGCCGAGCTGTTGAATTCAGCGTTCTTTGTAGGCTTGTTCAAAAGCAGAGGCATGTCGAGGCGGAGTCCGTATGTAATTGTGAGATTCCTGTTGGGTTTCCACTCATCCTGGGCATAGAGACCGAACTGGCCGGCCCATGTGGTAGCGCCCCATCTTGTATCACCGTTTGTAAGTTCAGGATCTGCATAACGGTAGTTGAATGTATTGATGTTGCCTGCGAAGTAGTCTGCTATAGTATTGTAGGTATACTGTCCGTAGGCATACTGCAGGAATACATTGTAGAATTTGAAAATCTCGTTGTGGGTACCTACCGTTATATTGTGGTTGCCCTTGTAGATTGAAAGGTTATCTGTAATGGTGTAGGTATCGGAATGCATTGCGTTGGCACCTGACGAATAGTTGGTACCGAGGTTGATTCCAACATTATCTGCATTGATATAGATGGTTGCACCTGCATAAGGCACTTCCCTCTTGTCTCTTACAAATACCGCAGTTGCACGGAACTCGTTTGAAACCGCATCGGAAATGCGGGAGTTCAACTCTGCAACAAATGTATTTGTCCTGTTCTTCATCTTGTATGAAGAGTTGTTGAAGGTATATGAGGTAAGGCCTGCACCATACTGATCTGCATAGGCATCCATGAACTGATAGCGGAACATAAGTTTGTTGTTGTCGTTGATGTTCCAGTCCAAACGGAGCAATGCGTTGATTGAACGGTCCTCTACATCATGCTGTGTGAACGACTCGCCTGTGCTCTTTCCACCGTAATAAACCTTCTCGTAATGGTCTATCATGGCCTGTGCCATATTTGCATCGAAATATTTGCCCAGTGAGTTTCCGTTTGCATCGAAAACCTCCTCCATGAGTTCAGTAGAATCGTATGTGCCGTCAAACGGATTGTAGATAACCGGATGAGCCTTCTTGTAATACTCGCCGCTTGCGAATATGAAGAGTTTGTCCTTTACGATAGGAGCACCTATTGTAAAGCCGTATGTCTGTGTAAGCTGGGTGTCATACTTCTCCCTGTTCTCCACATCGCCGGGAGTGGAGCCTATCATGTCCTGGTTATTGAAGTATGAGTAGAATGTACCCTTTATCTGGTTCGTTCCTGATTTTGTAATGGCATTGATTGCACCGCCGGTAAATCCGGACTGGCGTACGTCGAACGGAGCTATTACCACTTGAATCTCTTCGATTGCATCCAGAGAGATAGGGTTTGCGCCTGTCTGACCGCCGTTGGTTCCTGAACTTGCAAGACCGAAAGCATCGTTTGCCACGGCGCCGTCGACCTGGAAGCTGTTATAACGGTTGTTGATACCTGAGAACGAGATCCCGCCGTTTTTGTTGAGAGAAGCCTGAGGGGTATACTTCACCACATCGTAAACACTTCTGTCTATTGTAGGCACGCTCTCCACTGTCTCAAGATTGAATGAAGAAGCAGCTCCTGTCTTTGCAGAATTGAATGCGCTCTCGGCAACGACTACCGCAGCATCCAACTCATTTGAAGATTCCATTTCTGCATTAATCTCGTAGGCCTCACCCAGAGAGAGGTATACGTCATTAATCTCCAAAGTCGCCATTCCTATGAAGAAAATCTCGACCTTGTAAGGGCCTCCGGTACGCATACCGTTAATGACAAACCTGCCCTCGTCGTTGGCAGCAGCCACATACCTTGTTCCTGACGGCTGGTGTGTAGCCACGATTGTTGCGCCGACCAGCTCCTCGCCGCCCTTTTCAACAACATAACCGTTTATGCTGGATGTTGTAACCTGCGCAAATGCAGGGGTAAACATCAGGCAGCAAATTAAAACGGCCAAAATACTTTGCAATTTTTTCATACAATAAATATTTAGTTTTAACATGAGTATTATCTGTTTTGATTACAGACCCCATTCAGAGGCGGTATATGCGCCCTCTATTGTCTGTTCAACTGTCTCGTTCAGGTTTGTAAAGAAATCGAATCCGGTAAGACTCTCTATTTCATCTACGCTCCTGGCATATTCCGCAGTAACGGACGTTCCGCTGTAGGCCCTGTTTTCAAACCAGAAGCCTATTGCAGAGTAGCCGCCGTCTGTTGCGGCATCTGCAGCGGAGTAGCGAAGCAGAACCTTATAGTATGCATCCGGCACCGCTACATCTTCTCCCCTGTTGTCCTGCAGGTATTTGATTGAACCGCTCTGCGGAAGTACCGCTCCGGTTACTACATAAAGAGTGTCGCAACCGTTCGCCCAATTCCTCACCTTGCCTTCGAGTGTTCCCCATACCCCCTGGTTGAGGCTCGAATTCTGAGGAGTCATATTCGTAAAATAAAATGTGCTCTCATTCAACACTGCGGTTGCAGTCCTGTCTGCCGAAGGCAGCTGATGCCCGCGGTCATAACCGTCTACTCCGTAACTCTTGTAAAGTTCCGCCTGATATCTCTTTGGCATCTTGGGGTCATATGCCCATTCATCGGTTCTGCCGCTCTCTCCCATCATATCTTTGTAAAGAGGATATGCAACCCACAAAGCCAGCCTGTTTTGGGTATCATACCACATTGAATAGTTTCTCACATCGCTTCCGTTGAGATTTGTCCTGTGTGCGATATAGGCATAGCCCGTGCTCTTGGCAACTGCGGGCAGCTCCATCCAGCCCTGCACCTGATCCTCGACCAGAACCTCGAACGGAGACTGTGTAATCTCGAACGTAAGGGTCTTGTCCGCTATCTCCGCATTATCTGTGGTAAAGGTGATTGTCGCGCTCCTGCTCTCGGTGGAGCTCGGGTTGTCGGTATATGATACGGTTATTGTAGCGCCCTCGCTTCCGCTTGACTGCGAAAGTGTGAAATCGGTGCTGGAAGAGACAGCGTTCCACTCCACGTTTGCGGCAAGAATTATCTTTATGCTGCCGGCATCTCCGCTTACGGAAACGCCGCTGCCCTCTATGGAGAAGGTCGGAGCAGATTCGAATCTTGCACCAGTCATGCCGGCATAATCGCTCCTTGATGAAATTATAAGCTGATACCTTCCGTTATTTATACCTGCAATACCGCTTAATGAACCTGAGCCCTGAGGCACCTGCTCATTCCCGAATACGGAATATCTCGAAGAGAAGAGATCGAAACTTTCGCCTGTCTCTGCAACAATCTTTATTGATGTATGGGCATCTGAAACCACAAATGTCTTGGCAAGGTCTTCAACTGCAACCTGCACATCCTTTACCTTGACATACATCGATTCATAATCGCCGCTCAACAGTTCGGCTGCGGTTATCTCTTTTGCCGTAACGGCTTCTCCTTCCGAGATTCTTGTAATATTGTCGAGAGGCAGATTGTCCAACTGAAGGGCGGAGCCGGCAGTATAGACCGAAAGTTCCTGGTCTTTAAGGAGAATACGCACCTTGTCTCCGCGTGCGAATCCGCTGTTTTCGGTTGCACAGAAAATCTGTATGCCGCCTGTCTGGTCTGAAACCACCATAGCCCTTGCAGAGGTATAGTTGTTCAGACCTCCTTCGGTATCTCTTCTGAAATCGCTGATGACAATACCTTCTATCGCTATATTTTCAGTAATTGTCGTATTGCTTCCGGTATAGAGGGAGCGTACGTAGGCAATATCTTTTACTTCCGCTCCGCCATCCACTTCAAACCTTTCGCCTGTAAGCCCGGCTACATCATCCATGGAGGTGAGCGAAATCTGAATCGTTTCGTTGAATCTTGTGGCAATACCCTTGAGCACACCGCTTCCGGTAGGGACAGGAGTATCTATGAATGTTGCATAACTCGAAGTGAATATTACGAACGTTTCGCCTGTCTCTGCAACAAAGTTGATTGAGGTATGGCCGCTTGCAGAACCGAAGTTCTTGCCCATATCGGCCTCCGCCACCTGCACGTCACTTACTGCCACATACATCGATTCATACTTGCCGCTGACCAGTTCCGCAGCCGTTATTTCAACAGGTTCGAGAACCTCTGTCCCGATTTTGGTTATTGCAGAGAGCGGCAGGTTGCTTATCTGGAGAGCCCCACTGTATGAAGAGAGCGTACTCCCTTTGAGCGAAATCGAGACTTTGTCGTTCTTTGCAAACTCCATATTGTCTTCTGTACAACGCAACTGAATACCGCTTATGCCATCTGAAATCACTATTGACTTAAGGGAAATGGAGTTGCCGATACCGCCGTTTTCGGCATTTCTGTAATCGCTTATTATTACGGCTTCTATAACCAGGTCCTCATCTATTACAATGTCTTCGCCCTGATACCTTGCCCTGAGGTCAGCAATGGGCGAATCCTGGTCCGGAGCATCTGCCGCATCCTGTGTAATCTCCACCGAAGCAACCTTATGTTTGGAAAAAACTCTTACCACCGCACTGCGGGGCTCAGTCCCGTTTTCCGCAACAGAAATGGTAATTGTTCCGTCAAACGAACCCGATGCCGGAGAGACCGTAATCCAGTCGTGGTTCTCGCCTGCATCGAACACCGAAGCTGTCCACTCCGTATTGGATGTCACCTCCACGGTGGCAGACGATGCCCCGGGAGCAAAACTGATTTCGGCCTCACTCAACGATATGGCCTCCTGCAGCGTTTCATCGTTCTCGCACGAGAAAAGAGTTACCGCAATTATAAATAACGATAACAGTGATAATAAGTTATATTTACGCATATACTTGTTGTTTTACGGCCGCAAAAGTATAACATTTTTGTTATTCTATTTTAATTTATTATTAAAAATTTGTTAATTCTTAATGTTAACCTCCCTGTTTGCTTCTGCAAATTATTTTTCTTAACTTTAAGGCCAAAGCCGCCAAAGGGGTTTCCGTTGCGGTATACTTTATTAATACAACTGTCATTGCCCGGAATATGAAAATCAAATCAACTATATTTCTTTTGTTTTCCGCTCTTTTCCTATGTGGGTGTACGGAAAAAATAGTAATGGAGTCGGAAGAGAGGGAAAGGATTGCGGTTGCAGAGTGTGTGATTGACAGCGAAAAGAAGGTGCAGACAGTGAATCTCTATTACTCGGCGTATGTCTCAGAGGCGGAATGCCCAAAGGTTGAGGAGGCGGAAGTGAGGATAACCTTTGCATTAGATACAACATATACCATTGATCTCGTGGGAGATAAAAATGATGTGTTTGTGGATATAGACACATCTGGCTGCTATGAGTTTGTAAAGGTTGCAGACGGCGTATGGCAGGCCGAATTCGAGCCCATAGAGTATGCGCAATACACTCTGGAGGTTGAAGTTTCCGGATATGACAGGATAACGGCCACTACCGTATTTCCTCCAAAAATGTCAGTAGGGATTGGCTTTGCACTGTCATATTCAGTTTACACATATGACAACAGGAATATCTGGATATACGGTCTTGACTATAACCCAATAACCTCAAAATATGAAGTTGCAGATTATATATACGGAAGCGATCGCTATATGGATAACTTCAATCTTACCGAGGTTACAAAAGACGACATAGAAGAGTTCAGACGGCCTGAGAATCTGGATCTGGATGCTTTGTTATATGGAGAGCCTCCGCGGGTCCCTGGATCATACCTCTACATGTGGAGAGAAGATTGGACTCCGGATTGGCCGTCCGGAACAATTATCAACTCCGATATATTGCAAGAGCCTGTTTCGAGATGGTCTCCATGGCCCAACGATTACGGCTACAACTTCCATGACAGATACCTTAGATGGGAATATCCCGGACCGGAGTGTAAAGGGTCGATACTAAAAAAATACTGGTATGTTTTTTCCCATGATGACAAAGATGAACTTATTAAAGAAAAAACAGTTAGTGGAATGTGGATTGCAGTAAACTTCAAGCCCTACAGATACTGTGTGCCTCATCCGTTGTCGCGTCTTGTCTTTGACTCGGTATCTGAAGAACTGGACAAATACTATAAAGACGTTATAACGTTTGAACAGATGCAGCAGCAACCATTTACAGATTTGACAGAATTGTGGGACAGGTTCGAGGTATACAGCAACATAAAAGGAGGTGAAGGCATATTCGGCGCTGCATACAGGGTAAAGGCACTTTGGGGCATTTATGAAAGTTACTACAACTATTATCTTGAATCCGGAGAAGAACAATAACCATTTGGAAACCTGCCGGATGACAAGACAATAAACCGCAAATGGCTTTTCCGTCAGATTTTGCCCTTTTGAGGATAGTTCATCATAATACAATGCAATTCCGGCTTCCCTTTTGGAAAAAACGGAAATTATATATAGTTTTGCCGCCGTTGTGGAAAGATTTGACTGCTTGCAACCACGCTAAAAAATGCTAAAACGATCTCTAAAAAGATTCATTTTGCTTTAAGTCAAAACCTTCCCCGAATAATTTAAAACTTTAAAATTATTTAGGTTATGTCTTATTTATTTACATCGGAGTCGGTATCGGAAGGGCATCCCGACAAAGTTGCCGACCAGATTTCAGATGCCATATTGGATGAATTTCTCAGACAGGATTCTGAGAGCAAGGTAGCCTGCGAAACGTTTGTAAGCACAGGGCTCGTAGTAATAGGAGGCGAGGTCAGGTCCGAAGCCTATGTAGATATCCAACAGGTAGCAAGAAAAGTCATAAACAGAATAGGCTATACAAAAGCCGAATATATGTTCGACGGAAATTCTTGCGGAATCCTCTCTGCACTGCACGAACAGTCTCCCGACATAAACAGGGGTGTAGTTGTCGCCAACCGTGACGAGCAGGGGGCGGGAGACCAGGGTATCATGTTCGGATATGCATGTACCGAAACCCCGGAATACATGCCGCTGCCCATTTCGCTTTCGCACAGACTTCTGATAGAACTTGCCGACATAAGGAAAAACACCTCTCTCATGCCCTATCTCAGGCCTGATGCGAAATCGCAGTTCACGATAGAGTATTCAGACAACCATAAACCGCTGAGAGTACATACGATAGTTGTATCTACCCAGCATGACGAATTTGCAGATGACAGAAGCATGCAGGAAAAGATAAGGGAGGATATAAGGAACATTGTAATCCCTCGCCTGCTTGAAAAACTGCCGGATGATATAAAGTCGCTCTTTAAAGATGACTACAAACTGCTTGTCAACCCAACGGGAAAATTTGTAATAGGCGGCCCTCACGGAGACACAGGCCTTACAGGCAGGAAAATTGTCGTGGATACCTACGGCGGCCGCGGAGCACACGGAGGCGGAGCCCTTTCCGGCAAGGATGCTTCAAAGGTAGACCGTTCCGCCGCATACGCCGCCCGCTACATAGCAAAAAATCTTGTTGCCGCCGGCGTTGCATCTGAAGTGTTGGTACAGATAGCATACGCGATAGGCGTTGCAGAACCGGTAAGCATCTTCATTAATACGCGCGGCACCTGCAAGATAGACAAAAGCGACGGAGAGATAGCCAGAGCCGTAGGGGAGATTTTCGACCTGAGACCGGCAAAAATCATAGAGAAGTTCGGACTTAAAAATCCTATTTTCGGAGTGACTGCCGCTTACGGCCACATGGGACGCGAACCATATACAGATACCGTTGAGGTTGTAGAAAACGGCAGAAATGTAAGAAAAGAGGTAAGATTCTTCGGTTGGGAAGAGACAGATGCAGTGGATATAATAAGGAAGAGGCTCATAGGCTGATGCCGTAACCGCAAACAGGAGGGGGAGACATGAGGTGTGAGATAATAACCGGCTGCAAAAGCCTGGCGGATTTGCTGTTTCCGCGCAGATGCGTTGTCTGCGGCAGGGATTTGCTGCTTTTCGAAAAACATATCTGCATGGAGTGCATGGTGGAACTGCCCCTTACCTATTTCTGGAAATGGCGTACAAGGGGGTTGTATTCTCTCTTTTACTACAGCGGGGATTACAGGAAAATACTCTATTCACTCAAATACCGCTCCAATGTACAACTTGCACTCTATATGGGAAGGCTGCTCGGACAGAGGCTCAAAGAGGGCGACATCAGGCCGGACTATATAATACCCGTACCGCTGCATTATCTAAAAAGATGGAAAAGAGGCTACAACCAGTCGTATATAATTGCAAGGGGGATAAAAAGAGAACTTGGAAAGGGGGTTGCCGTAAGGCAACTGCTGAAAAGGAGAAGATTCACAAAGACCCAGACACGGAAAGAGAAGAGAGAAAGATGGCTCAACGTCCACAACGCCTTCGGGCTGAAGCGAAGTTCGCCACGCGGAATTGAAAGATATGCAAGAATGCTCAGGGGCAAGAAAATTCTTATAGTGGACGATGTACTCACAACAGGCGCCACCGCCGATGCCTGCCGCACTCTTTTACAACGCTTCGATTGCCGTATTTGGGTAGCCACTCTTGCCTATGTGGAGTAGTATCACTAATTTTGAGGCACAAAAAAGCCAGTCTTGAATATGTTCGATTTTATAAACATCCATCTCATAGATATAATAGACATCCTGCTTGTAGGATTGTTGGTCTATCAGATTTACAAACTTATAAGAGGGACTGCCGCATTGAGCATTTTCCTGGGAATAATCATTATCTATATTGCATGGATTATTGTAAAATCACTGAACATGAGCCTGCTCACCGCAATTTTAGGACAGGTTCTCGGAGTCGGTGTCATTGCGCTGATTATTCTTTTCCAACAGGAAATCCGCCGCTTTCTGCTCCATTTGGGCAACAAGTATCTCATAAAACGGGGCGGCACCGCCAATTTCCTCTTCAGAAAGAGAAGTGAAGGAATACCGCAGGAATCGCTGGATGAAATAACACGCGCCTGCATGAGAATGAGCGAATCAAAGACAGGGGCGCTGATAGTTATGGCCCATACCTCTTCGCTCAGTTTTGTAATAGAGACCGGAGACCGTATAGACGCGGCATTGAACAGAAGGCTTATAGAGAATATCTTCTTTAAAAATACACCGTTGCACGACGGGGCCATGATTGTGGCGAACAACCGTATCGTAGCCGCAAGATGTACGTTGCCCATAAGCGAAAATCCGAACATCCCGCCCCAGTACGGAATGCGTCACAGGGCGGCAGCGGGGATAACCGAAGATACCGATGCCACCGCCGTTGTCGTCTCTGAAGAGACAGGAGGAATCAGTTTTGTAAAAGATGGACAGATTAAGCCCATGGGCAGCATTACAGAACTCAGAATTGCCATAGAAAATTCATACAAGGAGAATTAGAGCGGTTTATGGAAAATTGCCGGAAAATAGAGGAAAAGTTAGGGTTCGACAAGATAAAGGCATCTTTAGCCGAAAGGTGCTGCACCGAATATGCAAAAGGCAGGGTCCTGGAGGAAACGGTCTCCACAAGCCCTGAGGAAATCACAAGGCGTCTAGACCTGGCAGACCAGATGCGCCTTATCTGCATGTTTGAAAGTTCTTTTCCCGCCGGAGGATATATAGACAGCATTCCATTTTTAAAGCCGCTGTTGAACGGTTCGGCCGTTTTGAGCCGCGAGAATCTCGTAAAGCTCAGGACTTTTCTGGAAAACCTCAGGGAAATTCTCAATTTCTTTAAAAAAAGCAGGGAAGGGCAATATCCTGCCTTGAAAAAATTGGCGGAGCCCATCCTCTTTTTTCCTGAAATTACCAGACGGATAGAACTAATTCTCGACAAGTTCGGAGAAATAAGGGACAACGCCTCCGCCGAACTGTACAAAATAAGAAAGGAGATACGTGACAAGGAGGGGACAATCTCCAGAAGAAGCGAAGCAATCCTGCGCCAGGCACAAAGCGAAGGATTGGTTGCAGAAGACGCGGCGCTATCGCTGCGCGACGGCAAGATTCTGATTCCGGTTGCAGCGGGGAACAAACGGAGAATCCCCGGGTTTGTATACGACGAGTCGGCATCCGGAAAGACCGTTTTCATAGAGCCGGCTGCAATAGTGGAACTTAACAACGAAGTAAGGGAACTCTATTTTGCCCAGCAGCGTGAAATCGCCCGAATCCTTTCCGAGTTTTCAGATTTTTTAAGACCATACGTAAACGAACTTATAGATGCCGCGGCCTTTGTCGGAGAAATAGACTTTATCCGTGCAAAAGCCTCCGTTGCCATTGCAATGGAGGCGGGAAAGCCAATTCTCTCTGAAGAAGGCGAACTGAAACTGATAAAAGGAAGACACCCGCTTCTGGAGGCAGCCCTCAAGCGTGAAAAGAAGGAGATTGTTCCGCTTACGCTCACTCTCAACAGGGAAAAACGCATTATGGTAATCTCCGGCCCCAATGCAGGCGGAAAATCGGTATGTCTGAAGAGTGTCGGGATATTGCAGTACATGTTGCAATGGGGTCTGCTCGTACCGGCTTCACAGATAAGCGAATTTCCTGTATTCGACAAGATATTCATAGACATAGGGGACGAACAGTCTATTGAAAACGACCTGAGCACCTACAGTTCGCATCTGGCCAACATGCGCGAACTGCTCGAGGGCGCCAATGACAGAAGCCTTGTGCTTATAGACGAATTCGGAAGCGGAACAGAGCCTGCAGCAGGCGGAGCAATCGCAGAGACTATTCTCTCACGTCTTGAGCAGATGGGAGTTTACGGTGTCATAACGACCCACTACACCAACATAAAACTATATGCCGGCAACAGCAAGGGGGTAATGAACGGAGCCATGCTGTTCGACAGCGCAAAGATTGCCCCGCTATACAGGCTGGAGGCCGGATTGCCCGGAAACTCTTTTGCATTTGAACTTGCAAGAAAAATGGGATTGCCCGAAACCATAGTGAAAGAGGCGGAGGAACGTGCCGGGGAATCGTTCGTGGACATGGAAAAGCAGTTGCGCAAAATCTCCCGCAACCGCCGGCAGTTAGACGAAAAACTGATGCGCATAAAAAACACCGACAAGATTCTGGAGAGCGTTACCGAAAGATACAAAAAAGAACTTGAAGAGATACAGAAGGCAAAAAAACAGATAATTGAAGAGGCCAAAGAGGAGGCTGCCGCAATAGTAAAGGAGGCTAACCGCAAAATAGAAGCAACCATAAAGCAGATAAAGGAATCGCAGGCAGAAAAAGAGCAGACGAAACTGCTCCGCAAGGGGCTCGACGAATTCAGGCAGGCGCTGGAAAAAGAGCGGGAATCTGAATATGACAGAAAGATTGCCGCCAAGATGGAAAAACTTCTGGAGAGGCAAAAAAGGCGGGAGCAGAAAATGCGTGAAAGAGAGAGCAACGGTGCAGAAGCGGAAAACATCCCGGCGGAACCTGAAAAGAGAGGGGCCATTGGCATAGGAGACAAGGTCATGGTTACCGAGAGCGGAATTGTGGGAGAAGTAATGCAGATTAACGGAAAAAGTCTGAGCATCTCCGTTGGCAACATAGTGAGCAAGACAGATCTGGACAAGGTCAAGAGAATCTCCAACAGAGAGTTCAAGGATATTACCGGAGAGCAGTTCCGTCAGACAAGCTACAGTACCGACAATCTGTCGCAGCGCAGACTCGATTTCAAGCCGACCATAGACATAAGAGGCGAAAGGCTCGTACAGGCACTGGAGATTATAAGCCGCTTCATAGATGATGCCCTTATGGTGGGAATCGGGCAGGTGAAGATACTGCACGGTAAAGGCAACGGCATACTTAAAGAGGAAATCAGAAAATACCTCAAAACAGTGCCGGGGGTCGCCTCCTTCCGGGATGAAGATTTGCAGTTGGGAGGCTCCGGCATTACCGTGGTTGATTTTGATTAGACAAACATTAAAACATAAACAGAGATGAAAAGAATTAAAACCTTATTGGGAGCCGTTCTGGCCGTAACCGTATCTGCCGCCTTTCTGACCGGCTGCAACAAAGGTCCTAAACCCGAGGAGAGTGCGACCGAGTTTCTGAATGCATATCTTTCGGCAGACTACACAACAGCCGCGGCCATGTGCACCGAGGAACTGTCGGCATTCCTGAATGAATCTGTAAAAGAGTTCGAAGCTCTGCCGGATTCTGTAAAAAGCATCATAAAAAGGCATACTTCATATTTGACCCCTCATGTAGACAGCATTGCCGCAACAGGAAGCCGGGACACACTGGTTATATGCTATACCATTGTAAAGAACGACCCGGCCGACACCCTTGCCACAGGCTCTGCGGAACAACTTATAAACAGCCGGCTCTCTATTGTAAAAGAGGGCGAAGAGTGGAAAGTGGCTGCTCTCAACGAATTTTAGCCGCTATCTTATTTTTACGGCAATTACGGGCTGCCGTTTTGTTTCATCCAAAGAGGCGGCCCTATATTTTACCTTGCCGAAATCTATCTTTTTCAAATCTATTGCCCTTATGGCACTGTTGTACATCGTACGGTAATAGATTATCCTGTTCTTTACATCGGTTGTGCTTGTCCATTGTGTTGCGCTCGGAATATCGGCCGGGACCTTTCTGTCCTTAAACTCCACGCCGACAGGTATATCGAAATTATTCAGAATCTGAAATGCCTGCAGTACCGCATCTTGCGCATTGTCCTGCACCGGTGCAGTAGTCTGATAAAACGCAGCCCTTACAAACCTCGAAGGAGGCGTAACATCTCCGGGAAGACCGAGCATTCCGCTGCCCGCTCCGAACGGGGCAAGCCTTGTCTCTCCCATGCTCCACGCATCGGCACCGCCGGCATAAAGGTTCACATAATTATTAAGATTGGTCATCTGCCACTCGAACGACGGCGAATTTGTAAGCACACCCAGCCTGTTTTCATAAAACCGCGCCTGACCGTCCGTTATCTCCAGAACAACCTGACGGCCCGAGGTATCTGCAAACCTCCAGTGTACGGTAGAGGCCCGCGGGTCTATCGATACGACAACTACGCTCCTGACCTTTTCGATTACCTCATCTATATTTTTGCAGCTGCCCAGAATCATCGATACAAGTTGCAAATCCGCGATACACTCCTCTATGCACAATGTGTCGTAATCGCTATATTTTCCATAGGAGGGAAAATAGAACAGACCGGCCGAAAGCCCTGCCTCATTAAGCCCTTCCGCAACAAACTCCTTCTGCTCCACCGCAAAACCCACATAACCGTAAACCGCCTTGAATTCCATTCCGTTCATGCCTTCGGGCGTATATGACTGCTGCACATATCCGCGCGGCACAATTACATACTGGCTGTTTAGATCGCTTCCGCCCCACTCTATGGTACGGGCCAATATGCAGGCCCCGTCTGCAGAATGCAATGTTATACCGGTGCAGGCGCTGCCGATATATGGAACAAATGCCATTGCTGCAAAAACTGCAACGGCTGCAATTGTAAAGATACGTTTCATGTCGGTAATTTTAAGGGATTGGCAAATACAAATTTACAATATTCCCGGCATAAATCCCAAATATTTCGTCTCTTTTACAGATTTGGAGAATTCTCTGTATCTTCGCGCCATGATTTTTTATGACAACCATATTCACAGCCAGTTTTCGCCCGACAGCCGCATGAAGTTGGAGCAGGCAGCAGAAAAGGCAGCGGAAATGGGGCTGGCAGGCATATCGGTTACAGACCATCTGGATTTGGATGCACCCAGAGCCAGCGATGAATTCTTTTTTGACATCGGCATGCAGCAACGCGCCATAGAGGCAGTTGCAGCCAGATACCCCGATCTTAAAATATTCAAAGGCATAGAGGCGGGATTGCAGCCCTGTTCCATAGAAAAGACCAGAAAATTCCTGTCGGATTACAGTTTTGATACAATCATAGCCTCGATTCACTTCATAGACGGACAAGACCCCTATTATGGAGACTACTACACCGGAAAAGACTACAGGGAGGCTTATGGCAGAGCCCTGGAAACAATATACCAGACAGCTGTGGAGTTCAAGGACTTCGACATTCTCGGCCACTTCGATTACATTACCAGATATGCACCGTACAGCGTACGCGACATTACATACTCCAGGTTCGGAGACCTTCTTGACTCCATCCTTGCATATCTGGCACAGGAAGGAAAGGCCCTTGAGATAAACACCAATACCTACCGCGAACGCAACGGGTATGCTCCTGCGCTCGACACGGCTGTTCTGAAAAGGTTCAGGGAACTTGGAGGAGAGGCCGTCAGCCTTGGCTCGGATGCACACGATAAAGAGCGAATCGCAGAGAACTTTAAAGTCTACAGCGAAATCGCTCTCAAATGCGGGTTTAAATATATCGTGCATTTTGAAGGGAGAGTTCCCTTCTACACCCCTATTTCTTAGATTTCTTCTCCTTTTTGTAATAAAGGCCGTCCTTGCCCTTCTTGTACTCCTTTCCCTCACCCAGATGTTTGAGGTACTTTATGTATTGCTGCTCATCGAGAAAAAGTTGAAAAGCATCCTTGCATTTCTGCATCCATTTGTCGCTTACAGTCTTGTAAGAATTTGTGCTTTGCATGCCGGAGGTTTTCATCTTTTCAAACTCATCCATGAGAGCCTGATAGTTGTGCCTCAACACGGAATCGGCCAGAAAAATCTGTGCGGCATCAAGTTCAAGTTCCTCTTCAAGAACCTCGACCTCCATTATCGCCATCTCGTCTGCAGAGGGCATCTCCTGCTCCTGTGCAAAAAGAGCCGGTGAAAACAGAAGCGCAAACGACGCTGCAAGAATTTTAAAAGAGATTTTATTCATAAATAAACTATATTTGTGAGATTATACTTTATAAATCTGCCTGCTAAGGTAATAAAAATATATCAATATGAAATTTACTCTTCGATTATTGCTGCCTGCACTCTGCTGCGCCGCATTTTCCCTGAACAGAGCCGATGGCTGCACAAACATTCTGGTAACAAAGGGCGCAAGTGCAGACGGTTCGGTAATGGTTACATACGCCGCCGATTCCCACACGCTTTATGGAGAACTGTACCACACCCCCGGCTCCCTTTTTCCAAAGGGAAGCATTCTGAATGTCCTGGAATGGGATACGGGAAAATATATGGGCAAGATAGCCCAGGCTGAAAGGACATACTCCACAATGGGCAATATGAACGAACATCAGCTCATTATTACCGAAACCACGTTCGGAGGCAGGGAGGAACTTGTGGATACCACAGGGATAATGGATTACGGTTCCCTCATATATATTACCCTGCAAAGGGCGAAGAGCGCCCGCGAGGCGATAAAGGTAATGACAGAACTGGTAGCGGAATATGGATATGCCTCGTCGGGGGAGAGTTTCTCCATTGCAGACAAAGATGAAGTCTGGATTATGGAGATGGTCGGACGCGGCACCCGTCTCAACAAAAAAGGGGTCAATACTGAAAAGGGGGCGGTATGGGTTGCAATCAGGATTCCCGACGGCTATATCTCGGCCCATGCCAACCAGTCCAGAATAGACACCTTCCCGCTCGATGACCCCGAAAACTGCATTTACCACGAAGATGTAATAAAACTGGCCCGCCGGATGGGATATTACAACGGCCCCGACTCTCTGTTCAGTTTCTGCGACGCCTACGCACCTGCCGCCTACAACTCGCTGCGCGGCTGCGAATCGAGGGTATGGAGCGCATTCAACATTCTCTGCAAGGGAAAGATAGGAGACAGACCGGCAGATTATTATCTGGACTTTGCGATGGGCAGGAATCCGAAAAACAAAATGCCTCTTTACGTAAAGCCTGAAGAGAAACTTACCTTGAAGCAGGTTGCAGACGTAATGCGCGACCATTACGAAGACACCCCCATGGATATGAGAAACGACATAGGAGCCGGAGGATTCGAACTTCCCTACAGATGGCGCCCGATGGACTTTACTGTGAACGGCAAGATATATGAAAACGAAAGGGCCATAGCTACCCAACAGACCGGATTCTGGCTTCTTGGGCAGGCCAGAAACTGGCTGCCCGATGAAATAGGCGGCATTCTGTGGTTTGGTGTAGATGATGCGGCCACCTCTTGCCTTACACCTGTCTATGCCTCCTCGCTGCGTGTACCCCACTGCTTTGAACATGGCAACGGAAGTATGCTGGAGTACTCCGACGAATCTGCGTTCTGGCTTTTCAACCGTGTTGCACACCAGGCCTATTTGAGATACAACCTCATTGCCCCTGAAATAAGAAAAGCGATAGACGAGCATGAGACCGGCGCTCTGAAGATAATTCCCACAATAGACAAGGAGGCTTTGAGAATACTCGGCAGCAATCCGGACAATGTAAGGGAATATCTTACAAAATGGTCTGAACTCTTTGCCGTGCGGATGTTCAACAAATGGAAAGAACTTGACCGTTATCTGCTGGTCAAATATATAGACGGCAACGTAAAGGTACAGAACCCCGACGGTTCGTTCACAGACAACGGAAACAATGCCGGTATCCCTGTAAACCCGCTCCAGCCGGGCTACTCTAAAAGGTGGCAGGAAGCTGTTGCTGCAGACCCCCATGCACCGATATTGGAAGTTCCGGGACCTAAAACTGAACCCGCGGCTCCAAAAGCGGTAACCGAAGAGGATAAGGTAGCAGAAGAGCCTGTTTCTGAAGAAGTCTCCACCTCGGAAGAGAGCCATCCGGAAAATGCGGCTTCAAAAGAGGAGACAGAGACAAATATGGAGAGCAGTGAGGCTGCCGCTAAAGAGAATACAGAACTCGACGCTGTCAAGACAGACGTGAATGATGCCGAAATTGCATGATGGATTTCCTGACTGTACATAATCTGAACGGGCTGCTTATAGGACTTTGCACCTTTGTGATAATAGGACTGTTTCACCCGCTGGTAATAAAAGGCGAGTTTTATCTCGGTCTCAAGGCCCGCTGGCTCTTTCTGATTGCCGGAATAGCCTTCACTATCTTCTCTGTAACCGTAAAATGCAGCACCGCATCCATTCTGCTTGGAGTTGCAGCATTTTCATGCTTCTGGTCTGTTCTCGAAGTGCACGAGCAGAGAAAAAGGGTGGAGCGGGGATGGTTTCCGGAAAACCCCAAAAGGAAGCCTAAAAGTTAAAGTAAAGATTTACACCATACTGTACGGGCTTGCCCTGTGCATAGAAAGCATTCCCGACCGATACGAAGTAAAAGAGATTATATTTTGTATCGGTCAGGTTTTTAGCCCAGAATTCCAGGCCGGCCCACTTTCTTTCCACTTTTACCGATGCACCGAGCATGGAATAGAAAGGCTGGCAAAGAGTATTCTCCTCGTTCCAGTAAATCTTGCCTATGCCGTTGTAGTTGACTGAAACCGAAAGCCTGTCTACTGCGCCGCCGATATTGTACCACGAATAGCCGGCATGGGCAGAGAGCGTATTTAGAGGGATATAGGGCACATAATTGTCGCGATAATCCGTTATTCCGTTATCATATTCGGTGAACTTTGCATTTGTATAGCCGTAAGAGACCCCCGCTTCGAATCCGTTCAGATTCGCCGCAACGGCTACCTCTCCGCCAATACTGCGCGTTTTTCCGGCATTGGTCATCATTCTGCCGGTCGTCTGGCCGGAAGGGAAAACGGTAATCTGCTGATCTGTACAATTTATATAAAAGAGAGCCGCGTCCGCTTTCATCATGCCATCCAGAAAATTGAAATGTCCCCCTATTTCATAATTAAGGCTGTACTCCGGCTTATAGGCGATAATCTCCCCGACGCTGTAGGTCTGCATATTGCCGCCTGCACCCGCATGGCCTCCGGAAGGCATCCCCATGTCCGTCATTATATCGCTCTGCACCTGGTTCTGCAATATGTCGGAAAACATCTGCGTGTTGTAACCCCCGGCCTTGAAACCGCGTGAAAAGGAGAGATACAGGTTGCTTCCATACGGCAGGGAGTAACTCAGGGCCAACTTTGGCAGCGGCTCTATATAATCCCGTTTTTCCTTTCCTCCAAGTCTGGTTTCTATCAGTTTGTAGTCCGGCATGGTAAGGGTGAACCTGTAGTGGAGCGCCCCGTGGTTCGCATAATCCAGCGAAGAGTGTTCATAGTCCAGCCTCAACCCCGCTGTAAGCCTGAAACGGCCTAAAACAAATTCAGACTGGTGGTAAAGTGCAATTCCGTAAACCGGCATCTTGAAAAAGCTCGACAGTTCTATCTCGTTTTCCTGAAAAAGCAGGTCGGCAAAAGGCATGACAGTGTGTATGCCGTCATTTATCTTGTTTAAGATAAGTTCATTTATCCCATCCTCCTTTAACCATACCGGAGCATCCATATCCATCCCCTTGTAAAAAAAGGTAGCTCCGGTAAGGTGCTGCCACCTTTTATGGCTGTCGTTGCTCTTCAATACGAAATCCTGCGTAAAGGTATGCTCGTTCTGCGCCTGTTTCATGGTGAACATGCTCTTGACTGTAAAGTCCTGGTCAAGCGTCATGCAGTCGTCGAGATACTGCCAGCTCGTAACGCTGGAAAAATGGAGGTTTTCACTCTTGAAGTCTATCGACAGCCCGTTGGAAATCATCGTCCTCTCATATCCGCTCATGTCGTTATAGGCTACCGGCAGTATTTTGTCTTCCTGTGAATCGTAAAGCGAATAGGCATATCCTCCCTGCCTTACTCTCGACACCGAGAAGAGATTGTCCACTGTCCATTTCGAATTCGGCCTGAGAATGACTCTCGCCCTGGCGCTTGCTCCCTCCACCCAGTCGCAGTCAGAACCGTCATAGGTGTTTTTGAAAAAACCGTCGGAACTGTAATAGTTCATGCCTATGGAAAACGCCGCCTTTTCGCTGAACTTATGGTATAGAGAGGCCTTTGCCTTATATGTATTTCCGCTGGAATAACCCAGCGCTATCTTTACACCCTGATACTGCATGGGAGAGAGTGTGTATATGTTTATTATTCCGCCGATGGTATTTCTGCCGTACAGAGTACTCTGAGGACCGCGCAAAAGTTCTATGCGCGTTATATCCCACAAATCGGCATCGAAGCCGTTCTTGTTAAGCAAGGGCATTCTGTCTGCATAGATTCCTACCGCCGCATTATCCATCCTGCTGCCAAGCCCTCTTATGTAGATGGACGAGGTCATTTTGGAACCGTACTCCGGCATATAGAGATTGGGGGTGAAGAGCGAAAGGTCGTGCAGGGTTTCCACTCCGCGCCTGTCTATTTCGGCAAAATTCATTACCGAAGAGGAGAGTGGCTCGTTTCTGAGGTTGCTTTTCTGCTTGATTTGGGCTACGACAGATATTTCGGGAAGTTCCGAAACGGATGTATCCCTTTGATGTCCCGCGGCAAAATTCTGCGCCGCAAGTAAAAAGACAACGACAAACAGGAAAAATCTATAACTGCGCCTCATATTTTGTCTGACCATAAAAAACGGTGCAAAAATAGGGCTGTCATATAACATATTTTAGGACGGAAATATCAATCTTTAGGACAAATCAATCACCGGGCCGGACTCCTGTTTTATATGATATTCTGTACTGCGACGGCGATATCCCTTCAGATTTCCTGAACATTCTGGAAAAATAGGACTGATCCATTATTCCCAGACTGGCCGCAATTTCTCCCAACGGCATTTCTGTATTGCGCAACAACATTTTCGCCTCCTTTATAACAGCCTCCTCTATCCATTGCGACGGCGACTTGGAAGTAAGCCGTCTTACCATTTTGTTCAGATGATTTGGAGAGACATTCAGCATCTGCGCATACTCCGCTACATTGCGTTTTATCTGTTTTCCGCAAAACAACAGGTCCAGAAAACTGTTCCCCACATTATTGTGTTCAGGAAATTTTTCCTTCGCGCTTTTTTGGTAGACAACATCCGCCTCAAAAAGAATGGATATAAGATATGACTTGATAAGTTCTTCGCTGCGCCCTGCCGCCATGCTTTCATCGTAGACTCTCTGAAACAGCACCGCCACCGTCTCCGCCCTCTCCCTGCCGAACTCTATGACAGGATGCCCCCACACCCTGAGAAAATCGAATCTCTTGAAGATATTCCTCTCGGGCACATCTTCGCCAAAATAATTGGGAGAAAAACTGCCCATGTAGCCCTCGCTTCTGTCGAAATACTTTATTGCAAAAAACTGTCCTACAGGAATTATTACAAGCTCTCCCTCTTTGATGAGATAGCCCTTTTCACCAATCTCCACAAGCACTGTCCCGCTGAGCAGGAAAAAGAAAGAGTAGGCCTGCAACCGGGTAGGATGCTGCGGAATGTCGGCTGCATAGTAACGCCTGTCTAACTTTCTGATTGTAAACGGAAGCATCGGCAGAGAATCCATAATATTAAAACAGGCCCGAAATCACGCCGTTTTCATCTATGTCTATCCTTTCTGCGGCAGGCTCCTCGGGCAGGCCGGGCATTCGCATTATCTCCCCGGTTATGGGTATTATAAAGCCGGCACCCGATGCAACCTCTATTTCCCTCACCGTCACCACAAAATCCTTGGGTCTGCCCAACAGTTCCGGATTGTCTGAAAGCGACTTCTGCGTCTTTGCCATACAGATGGCCAGATGTTCGAGTCCCAAATCCGCAATCTTCTTTAAATCGGCCTTGGCCTTGGCTGTATAATCCACTGCCTGTGCACCGTATATCTTTTTCGCAATTATCTCTATCTTCTCCTTTACAGGCAGGTTAAGGTCATAAAGCGGTTTATACGTATGGCCGGCGGTATTTCCGGCAATCTGCTCCATAAGAAGTTCCGCCAGCTCCATGGCACCTGCTCCGCCCCTGCTCCAGACATCTACAATAGATGCCTTGACTCCCAGAGAATTGCAATACTCCTTAATAAATTCAAGTTCCTGCGGAGCATCGGTAACGAATCTGTTGATCGCCACCACAGGAACAAGGTCGAACTGCCTTATGTTTTCGATATGCTTCTGCAGATTCTCTATCCCCCTTTTCAATGCCTCGATCCTGCCTGAAAGTTCTTCGAGCGAACAATGCCCGTCTGCACAGGCATCGGTCTCCTCTTTGAGAGCCTTGAGCGACATGCCGCCATGATATTTCATTGCCCTTACGGTTGCCACCAGAACAACTGCCTGCGGATTGAGCGATGCGGCGCGGCATTTTATATCCAGAAACTTTTCCGCCCCCAGGTCGAATCCGAATCCGGCCTCCGTAATGGCATATTCAGAAGTTGCCATTGCCGTCTTCGTTGCGATTACGGTATTTGTCCCCTGGGCGATATTTGCGAACGGTCCCCCATGCACAAAGGCGGCAGTGCCCTCCAGCGTCTGTACCAGGTTTGGTTTTATTGCATCCTTCAAAAGCGCAGCCATGGCCCCGTTGGCCTTCAGGTCACGGGCATAGACCGGTTTTTTGTCGAAGGTGTAGCCTACGAATATATTTCCGAGCCTCTCTTTAAGGTCTTTTATATCGGAGGCCAGGCACAGTATAGCCATAACTTCCGAAGCGGCCGTTATATCGAACCCTGTCTCCCGCGGCACACCGGAAGCAGTTCCGCCGAGACCCGCCACCATTTTCCTGAGAGAACGGTCGTTCATATCCATAACCCTTTTCCACGAAATGGTGCGCGGATCCAGATGGAGCGAATGTCTTTTGCTCTGGATATTGTTGTCTATCATTGCGGCAAGCAGATTATGCGCCTTTTCCACGGCTGCGAAATCCCCAGTAAAATGGAGGTTTATATCTTCCATGGGAACTACCTGCGAATATCCGCCGCCGGTAGCGCCGCCCTTTATTCCGAACACCGGGCCCAGAGAGGGTTCCCTGAGCGCCAGAACGGCATTTTTGCCCAAACGGTTGAAAGCCTGCGCAAGACCTATGGAGACCGTCGTCTTTCCCTCTCCTGCGGGAGTGGGAGAGATGGCGGAAACCAGAATCAGTTTCGACTTTGAAATATCCCTGTCCTTATAGGAGAGTGGAACCTTTGCCTTATATTTCCCGTAAAGTTCCAGATCCTCCTCCGGGATACCTATCTTTTTCGCAACTTCCACAATGGGAAGAAGCTTGCTTTCCTGTGCTATCTGAATGTCGCTCTTCATAATGTTATCCGGTTTTTCACAGCAAAGATAGTTGCGGAACGCGATAATGGCAAATTGCTATTCAAGGATATACTTTCCGGCAACCATATCTTCGTAGGTAGGGTTATACGCACACTCCTTCACGCTCCAGTTCTCCCCGGAAATGGAGTCCAATATGTTTTTCAGGCCGGAAAAATCGGTAAGGTTTCCGCAATACTCTATTTTTACCGCGCCTGCTACCTTAAGCGAATTCAGAAAATCCAGATTCGTAATCGGAATCCTATCTTTATTGTAAGATGAACCTCCGCTTATAAGCAGCGACTCCGTAACCTCCTCCAGTCTTGGAACATCTATATTCTCCACAGCCAACGGCGTTTTAATCTCGAATATTCCTATCTTCTCCAGAGCGGGCATCTCGAGAGTTTTCAAGGCAGAAGAAAAAGAGAGTGAAAGTTTTCCCAACCTCCTTATATCCGGCATGGAGATTCTGCCTGCAGAAGAGGCGCCTATCTTAAGTTCACCCTTTATAGCCGTTGCATAGCCTTCCAGTATAATCTCCGTATTTCTGAAATTGCTCAGAGTAAGATTCTCTACCTCTTCAAGCCCCTCCAACGGTATGATATCCGCTACTTTGCTTGCCGCATTAATCTCGATTTCCGCAATTTTTGACGGAACCTTGCATTTTTTTATGGCTGGCGAAGCTGTTATCTGCAATTTAGGCAGATTTTCGACAGTTGAAATATCCAGCACCTCCGGCCCTGCCATATCGTAGAGGTAGAATGTGCCGTTGCATGTTTTGAGAAGAGGCAGATTCAGCTCAGCAAGCGACTGCATGTAACGCAAGTCGAATGTTCCCTCTACCGAGAGCAAAGATTCCAGCGAAAGCGATGCGATATTCAGATACGAGAGCGCAAAAGCTCCGTTTACCTGCTCGAGCGAAGAAAAATCGAGAGTTTCGATTATGGGAGCGTTGTTTCTTCCGTCTATATCTATGGCCCCGGCCTCTTTCAGTTCAGGCATTTGCAGACTCTTCAACCCGCTCATGTCATAAGGGACTGCAATGGCCCCTCCGACGCGCTCCAGAGCGGGAAAAGAGATAGTCTCTACCAAAGGCAGCAATTTAAAATTAAGTTTTCCCGATATGGTTTTCAGCACCGGCAGGGAGAGGGAGGAGAGATTGGACAAGGTTTGCAGAGTAAAATTACCTCCTACACTCTCCAGAGCCGGCAATGAAAACTCGGTTATTTCGCTATTGGCAGCAGAAGCGGCTGCACCGGATGAAACCGTAAGATTCCCATATACGGTTTTCAAAAGCGGCAGGGAAACCTCATTGAAATTCTTTCCGTTTATGTATAGAGACATCGCCTCTGAAAGGGCGCTGAAACAAATCCGGCCGACCTTTTCCGAATTTACCGTTATCTGGCCGGCAACCGTTTCAAGAGCAGGCAGTTCAATGGAAAGGAGGCTCTCTTTTCCGTTGTCAAAAGCATTCTCCTCATCGCCTATATAAAGATTTCCCGCATACCTGACATTATGCAGCCCGTCGAGGTTCATTCCTCCGAAAGAATTGTTGATTATCATATTTCCCCTGACCTCCGTAAGAGAGGCCAGAGAAGAGAGATTCTTTACGGTATCATATTCCGTTGCCGGAACCGTTTTTTCGCCTATTATAAGATTGCCTTCAAGGACCTTTACCTTCTCTGCGGCAAAGGCCTCCAGTTCCGCCTGCGTGGCCAGTATCACATTTCCGCCGGAAACCTTTTCGTCACGCGTCACGGAATAACTGTAATTCCTTGCCTGTCCGCTATACGAGGTAACTGTAAAAAGGCATGCCTGATTCCATTCCTCAACGGTTGCAGGGTCCGGCGATATCGTAGCCAGTTCGCATATCTCATATATGGCAGTTGCACCCTGCAAATCCGCCTCCTGAGGGACTGTCAGAGTAATAAGATTGTTTATGATTTCTGCATGGTACACAACTCCGTCTTTTTCCAGAGAGAATGAATTCAAATAGTTGTCGCTGCCTGTAAAGTCATTCTCCTCCTTGTCGCATCCGGCAAGAAAAAGAGTGACGAGCGACAAAAGCATTATTTTAAATATATTTTTCATCTTGTCTGTTCTATTGCATGGTATATTTTCCGTTTTTCATATCTGCAAGGGTGGGATTGTATCTGTTTCCGCTTACCGCCCATGCGCTTTCATCCGAAAGGTTGTCTGCCAAAGAGGAGAGTCCTATAAAGTCCGTAAGGTTTCCGCAATAGCGGACTTCGACCCTGTCTGCCTTTTTTAGGGAGGCGAACCAGTCCAATTTTGTAACCGCACTTCGCGAAGCCGTCGATGATGAGCTCCCCCCGTAAAATTTGAACAGTGTGCCGGCAGACTCAAAAAACGGCACATTGATATTTTCAATCTTTTGCAGATTGCTCATCGAAAACGAACCGGTACATCTGAGCACAGGCGCCTCGAATGTTGTCAATGCAGTAAGGTTGCTTAACGCAATGGCCCCTGTCTGCACCACCTTTGAAAAATCCAGTTCCCTTACATTGGCAATGGATGTAATCGAAAGTTCTCCGCACTCTTCCAAAGAGCCGAAAGAGAGGGTTTCCAAAAAATAAAAGGTAGAAAGCTCGAGTTTTCCTGCAATTTTCCTCAATTTTGGAAACGAAAGATTCTCCATTGAGCCGTATTTAATGGAAAAATTGCCATTGACCTCCTCCAGAGAGCCGAGCGCAATATTTGCCAGATTTATGCTTGTACTTCCCGATGAGGCAAGCGAAACCGATTCGGCTCTTTCAAGCGACGGAGCGGAAAATAATGTCATTGCATCATTGGAAGTTATTTTCATGTCACCGCCTGTCATTTGCAACGAAGGCAGCTCCAACTCTTTCAGACCGTACAGATATGTAAGGGAGAGTGAACCCTTCACTTCTGAAAGCAGAGGAAAATCTGCATTGGAAAGACTCCATATATTATTTACCGACAGATTTCCGTAAACTGTTTTCAGGGCAGGGAACGAAAGTTCTGTAAGTTTTTGGTTTACACTCGTTCCGCTGTTTGAAGAACTCCCTTGCGACTTGCCTTCTATCGTAACATCTCCCAAGCACTCCTGCAGTGCGCCAGCCTCAATCTCCTCCACCGATTTTGAATTTACATAGAATTTATTGTTCACCGTTGCAAGAGACGGGAAAGAGATTCTGGCAATGCTGTCGCTGACTATGATTATATCTGTTGCAGAGGCCAATTTCGGGAGAGAAAGGCTGAAACCGCCTTCAAGGGCGCATTTTTCATCTTCCCTGCCTGCATAGATGCCGCCGGCCTTCTCGAGATTTGCCAGCCCGTCGATATTGCTCCCCTTGTAAGTGTCTCTTATGACAAGGTTGACGCCTATCTCCTTCAAGGAGGCGAGCCCATCCACGTTTTTGATTGTATCATATTGGGAAGACGGCTCCTTTTCCGCGCCGATTATAACTGAACCGCTGACAGTTGTCGTACCGGATGAGGCAAAGGCGTCTACCTCTTCCTGCGTTGTAAAGAGAAGTGTTCCGCTCTCTATGTTTTCCGTGTATTCCACGCTATACCTGTAGCTTTCATAACTTCCGTCATACGCCTCGACCCTAAACAGATGGTCGTTGCCCCAGTCGGAAATTGAAGCGGGGTCTGGATTTATACTTGCATTTTCACACAAGTCATACTCCACAGAAGCTCCGGAGAGAGAAGTTCCTGATGGTACTGTTACCAGAATATTGCCGGCATCTATGGATGCACTGTACTTTACCCCGTCTGTAGTTGTGAGCGAAAAAGAGAGAATATGCGCATCGCTTCCCTCAAAGGGAGACTCCTCCTTGTCGCATCCTGCAAAGAGTGATACAACCGCGCAAAGAAACATTATATTGAATATCTTTTTCATAAATAACCTGCTATTGAATTGTTACTGCTGATTTTTCAATATGTTGAAGTCATTGAAATCCAAAACTTCGGTAGAAATTTCCCCCAACATGCCCGATTTGGCGTTCACCGCACACTGCACCTTTACGAAATCTATATATTTCAGATTTGCCGGCTTCCCGTCGAATGTTACCGCATCGCTTATTCTGAAATGGTTGCCATTGGCAGCGGCAGCATAATTGTCATCGTCGGTAAGCCTGTCTGAGCCGAAATTGTCTGCATAACCCCAGTCGAAGCTTCCGTTAAACCAGTAACCGGGGCGTGTCTCCTCGTTCCTTGGAGACAGACATGTTCCACGTAATGTATAAGAATCTTCTTCCACCCATTCAGGATAATAATAATCCTGTCTGTGGAAAGAGCCCAGATAATCTATATAGCCGCTGCCTCCATTATTATCTTCCCATAAGACCGGCATCTGAGCAGCCTTTGGACGGTAATAGGTAATACAGTAATCGCGAGTTTCCGTACCGGTCCCATATTCGCTCCCTTTCAGCTCATACCATGTATCGTTGGGAAGACCGTCTCCGTTCTCATCCTGCATGACCCATACTATACCCGGTTCAGATGAACCGTTGAATGAGTTACCCTTTATCTGAATATTGTAACTGCCGTCATTTTCTATGCTATGGTCAAATCCTACCACTATATAGCCGCCAAAACCACCCAGACTCACATAAGCTGTTCCGGACTGCAGCCGGCTCTCTGCATACGCTACAGCCTCATCCATTGTCGTTGCCGTATATCCTTCATTTACAAACTGGCCCGGAGCAGGCAAAAATTCGTAAACCTTGTTGAATTTTGCATTGCTCGCACCGGTTGCCATTCTCCTGTATGTTCCTTCGGCCGGGCAGTTGTTTATCTTCAATTCTTTGGTTACCTCCGCATACGAATTTTTCATGGTAACGGAAAGAGACGTAACGCTGCCGGATTTCACAGCAGGAGCAGCAGGGGCGGTATATAGATACTCTGTAGAACTTCCGCGCTGGACCTCTTCACCGTCTACCTTCCATATATATTCTGCTCCAAAGTCATTCTTTATATCAAATGCCTTTATACGTATCGTACGCCCTGCAGAAACGTTGAATGTCTCATATTCAAAATCCCAGCTGAAGGGCATCTGTTCCGCGGTATATACTTTTACCTCAAATTCTATTTCCGAAGAACCGTCTTCAGAGCTTGCCACAAGCTTAAGAGTATATGTACCTGCTTTTTCTGCGACAAAAGAGAAATCCTGAGTCGAGGCAGTCTCTGTTCCGTTCACATACCATGCGAATGTCGCCCCCTCTCCATTCTCTATTACCGGTTCCAACAGCAGTGTCCCGTTTTCAACCGTAGCATACCCATCTTGTGGAAATGCAAGCGATATTTTCGGTACAACAAGTTCCATTACCGAAATCTGTACCTCCGAATAGGCCGTAC
The DNA here is from genome assembly GCA_949300025.1 of uncultured bacterium. Lineage (GTDB taxonomy): Bacteria > Bacteroidota > Bacteroidia > Bacteroidales > UBA932 > Egerieousia. The sequence goes on from CASGCS010000019.1 coordinate 105,917, forward strand.
CATATCCATTGATAACAGTAAGCTCTACATAAAAGGTTCCTGTCTCTACAGAAGAGAATACGAGCGAGGGCTCTGTAGAGATGACATTTCCGTTCAACTTCCATGCAAAAACAGCATCTTCTGCATTTTCGTATACAGGGGTAATTGTTATCTCCTTACCTGCTTTTACGCTGTAAGAAGCCTCTGTGTTGTCTAAAGAGATTACAGGAGGTTTTCCTCCGGCGGGCTCATCCTCGCAGGAGGTGAGGAGAAAACCCAACAAAAGCGACATTGCAAGAATGCCGAAATTCATGATTTTTTTCATTTCTGTGCTTAATTTATGTGTTGATTATATTCAGTTTTTCAAATCCACTTTTGAGTGTGTAAATGCAAAATGAGCCGGTATGTCTCCGGTAACCGTACTCCATTTCAGTTTTCCGTATCTGTCGAAACAGTAAAGAGTCCCCGGAGTAACATAATCACCGGCATCGGTTACAAAAATCTCTCTCGTCTGAGGATTGACTGCCAGCCCATACGGAGTCTTGATTCTCTTTTCCGTACCGTCAGTTATAAAACTTCTCGACACCACACGTTTCTGCTGTACATCAAAAATTGCATAAGAGACCGTATAATTTCCTGTGACATAGTTGAATTCATTACTCAATACATAAAGTGAGTCTCCGCCCATTGTCATGTTGTTACAAGGCAGGGTATGAAGTGTATCTGTCACAACATCTCTCTGAGAATCTATTATAAAGGTCTTTGACGGAGTACCGTAATAATCTCCCCTTGAGGAGACATATATGTTTCCATAATTATCCTGTACCATTCTGTGCAGGTTTATCCCCACCTCTATCTTTTTAATCTCCTTGAAACTCTCCAGATCTATAACCGAGACGGTATTGTCATAATTGGGAACCCTGTACCCGCCGGAATTTGCAACATAAAGCTTGTTGCCGTTTATAACCATCTCTTCAGGCTGATAGCCGACAATACATTCTCCGACTACATCCAGTGTGGCAGTATCTATCTTGGCCACATAACCCAGACGTGCATTAGGGTCTATTTCTACCGGCCCCGCATACGAGCTCACATAGGCATACTTGCCTTTAAACTCTATATACCGGCAGTTGGGAATTGGGACAGTGGCAATGTGTTTTGCTGTCTTTGAATCCATTACCTCAACAAAATGAGAACAGTTTACGACTACGTACAATTTGTTTCCGTAAATCTGAATATCATTGCCCACATCTCCCAATTCCTTCACTACACCGGGATTTCTCTCTGCAAAAATATTTTTGGAATAAATGCCTGATTCGTAATCGAAGTAATCTATGGTCGCCTTGTTGCTGCCCATATTGCCTTCGTTCAAAAGGTAAAAGCCGGTTATTTCATTACCCTCGCCACCAGGCGTAACCGGGTTATCTTGCGGTGGAACAATCAGCTCTTCCTTCCTGCATGAAAAAAGAAGCAACAATGCTAAAATAGATAACGTAACATTTTTTATCGCTGTCATATTCATATCTGGAAATTACTTAAAACATAATCGACGCTGTAATCTTGAAATTGGTTCCGGGCATAGGATAACACTGCACCACCTCATACTGCTGGTTGAATATATTGTTTACCTCAGCGGCAATCCTCAACCTGCAATCTTTGATTCCAAACTCTTTTGAGAGAGAAAGGTCGCTCGTGTACCACGGCTGGGCATAATTCTCCGGAATATTTGCAGAAGACTCGTACCTCTCGCCTGTATAGATAAAACTGTAGTTAAAACTCCACGAACCATACACTGCACCTAAAACCACCGAAGAGCTGTGCCACGGAATATATGGAATCTGCCCGCCATAATAACTGCTTTCGGGATCTGTAAAATCCTGTGCTTTCTGATATGTATAGCTCGCAAGCAAACTGAGAGAAACCTTTGCAACCTGTGCAGAAACTTCAGCCGAAACATCTGCCCCGCGAATCTCCACATAGCCAAGATTCAGCATCGTCCAGCGGAACTGATTAGAAGTAGGCACCGCTATTATCTTGTCTTCAACTTCATTGTAGTAGAAATCGGCCTGTACCTTTACATTTTTCCAGAATCTGCCATTCAGGCTCTTTTCATAACAGGCCCCTATATTGTATTGTGTTGTATACTCCGGATCCAACTGCTTGTTGCCTATAAACGTATAATACAAATCATTCAGGGTCGGCATTCTGAATATCCGTTTATAAAAAGCCCTGAAAGTAAGGCCTGTACTGTCAAAGGGCCTATAGGAGACTACAACGGTCGGGGTCAGTTCGTTTTTGTCGGGAGCGGGCTCGCCCCTTTTTACCTTTTCAGTAACAAACGTATTAAGAAGGCTGCCCTGAACCTTAAATTTTCTCCAATTGAAAGAGGTTGCCAAAGCTGCAAGAACCGTATATCTGTCGGGATAGGCAAAATCTGTCAAATCTGCATTCAAAGTATTGTATTGCATGTCTGCCGACAGGTTTACGCTCCACCATTCAAAAAGCCTGAACCCGTTTACCGATGAAAAATAGGCCTCCTGCTGCCTGTAGCGATTGTCTACATACATTGTGGTAACATCCAGCCTCGGGTCCGACAGATAATGCAGATAGTCGTACGCATATTTGGCATTCAGCTGCATCCTGTAAAACCGGGAAACCTCTTTTTCGAACGTTCCCTGCAGAAAGAAATTTCTGTCCCACTGCCTGTCCTGATGCCTGTATTTGCCGGGCTCCTCCCTTACAGATGCTCCGGGATACCCTCTTTCCGAATCGTAATAGTAGGCTTTCGCCTGCCACCGCCCGTTTCTGATGTTTCCGAAAAGAGCGGCTTCCGCCCTGTAATACCTGACATCGCCGTTTTTTCTTACCTCGGTGGTATCATAACCGTCTCTCTTTGAATAGCTGAATTTATATTTGCCCGTTGTATAAAGATACTCCGTACTTATCTGCATGGAGAGATTCTCCCCGATTCTCCTCTCCCACAACAACGACGGGTTTACGGTCCCGAACGACCCGCCTTTGACCGCAGCCTTGAAATTATTCTTCTTTCCCTCCCCGAAGAACGGAGTCCTGGATTGCAGATAAATGGAGCCGGCCGATGCAAAGTCCTTTGCGCTTTGGAATATGGAGCTTTTCTGGCCATTGTAGAGGGAGACCGCCTCCATATTGTCCAATGAAAATTTGCCAAGATCCACTATCCCGTTCTGGGCATTCCCTATCTCCACCCCGTCATAAAAAACTCCTACATGCTGGCTTCCCAGACTGCGGATATTTACGCTTTTGAGGCCGCCCACACCTCCGTAGTCCTTTATCTGCACGCCGGAAAAATAGCGTATGGCATCCGCTACCGAATGGGCACTTAGCCTCTGGAGCCGCTCTCCGGCCAGCCTTTGGGCCGGTATGATTTTAGGTACGCTCTTATGCGCCGTGACATAAACGCTTTCCAGCTGCTGCACCGAATCCGCATCAAAGCCGTCCGGCATAGTATGCCCTTCATAAACCGGTACGGAAGCAGCCGATATTGTTGCAGCCAACGGCACAACAGACAAAAAAAGGGCGAATGACAATCCTCTGCAATCAGGCATAACAATTAATTTTAAATCAATCATTACACCTGCGGATAACATTCACCTCTCATTTGCGTCCGTAACAGTACCGCACATTCGGCAATACTGCGCCGGAGCGCATATCATAAGACAAATCAAAAGAGAAACCTACGATTCAACTCTATTGTTCTCATTCCTCCCATTCTCCGCAGGAGTAACTTTTAAACCGTAACGGCAGGTCTTCTGACTTGTCCCTGTTTAGCGCCTTCCCGGTTTGATCCAGTGGCAAAGAGTGCTAAACACATTAAGGAACTCACAGCAGCGGGAACTGTTGCAGATTTTCACTGCATTCCCTTTTAATTCCGGTCATGAGACTAAATTGACATGACCAGGAAACCAATTACGCTTGCAAATATACTATTTTTATAGTTCCGACAAAATTTTTGATTTATTTTGTTTTATATAAAATTTTACTATCTTTGCAGTCCCAAACGCAGGATTCGTCTAACGGTTAGGACAGAAGATTCTCAATCTTCAAATAGGAGTTCGATTCTCCTATCCTGTACAGAAGTTTTCATATGTTTTAAGTTTTATACCAAAAATCCGGATTGGCCAACGCCTCTCCGGATTTTTTATTCTCTATTCTGAAATCCTGTCTTACTCTTCTCCAATTTCATCTCTAACCCATGAAGAGAGGGCAAACGGTTCGCTGTCGTTGAAGAAAAGGGCTGTCATTCCATCTACAATATCATGCCCGTGATTGCTGTTTGTAAAGTATAACAGATAAGTCTGCTCCTGAGGCATAAGAATAAACAGCGCCCTGAAGGTGTCGTTGTCTCCCCAATGCCAGAGTATGTTGCCATGTCTGGCATTCTTCTCTACACCTATGCCCAGCCCCCAGAATATGGAAGAATCGCAAGGCCTTTCAAGCCCGGCAAATCTTACCGCCCTGTTTGTATCGGGAGTGAACATCATCTCTTTTATTTCGGGTTTGAGGGTCGTGCCGAAAAGCAATTCATCCAAAAACTTGGCATAATCTTCCGCAGTTGTTCTTAAGGTATAGCCCACGTTTGCCCTGGGATGACGCCTCAACCCTTCGCATTTATCATCGGAGTAACCAAAAACGGCAAGCGTATCATATTCGCTTCGCCATGCGTAACAACTGTTTGTCATTCCCAGCGGATTGAAGACCTCTTCCTCTGCTATAGTCTCTATATCTTTTCCCTTTATCTCTTCGATAGCTCTCTGTAAAAAAGCAAATCCTTCACCGGAATAGTCATAGCATGAATCAGGCGGAAATTTGAACGTTATCTCCGAAGTGGGCCACTCGGCAGACGATGCCGCTACGCTCCAGTTGGGAAGACCGCTTCTATGTCTGAGCACCATTCTGGCCGTAAGTTTTTTGGCAGTCTCCTTGTCTTTGAACCTGTCTATATCGGTATACTTGTACAACGGCGTATCCAAATCTATTTCACCATCCTGCACGGCCTTCATCACAATATAGGAAAAGACCACCTTGCTGAGCGATGCAGCCTGCATTATGGGCGGCTGCTTTATGGCCGTTCCATTTGCAATACTGGTTGAATCATAAAAATTCGGGTTTATACACTGGACTCTGTAATCCGTCTCGGGAGAATGGTAGATAAGATCTATGAAAGGAATATCCGCATCCTTTATCATCTGCGAAATCCGGGAATCGTACTTTTCCCTGATATTCTCTCCCTGCGAACATGAAACCGAAATTGTTGAAAAGATAACTGCACACATAATAAAAAACTTTCTCATGGTAACCTCCGTAGGTCAAAACATAAGCAAAGTTAATATTTTATCAGATACATTTTTTATTTTTGTATGATTTTTAGAATATGGAACCGCTGCATATCATAACTCCTGTAAAAGACTCATTGGAACTGACCGTCCAAACGATAAAATCCATATTGGGGTCTGAAACAGAAGTTCCGTTCAAGTATACGGTATACAACGATTTTTCCACTCGGGAAAATACAGCACAGTTGTCATCACTTTCAAAAGATCTGGGGTTTGAACTTGTAAACCTGGAAGACATTACCACCTCTCCCTCCCCAAACTACCGCCTCACTCTGAGGCTTGCACAAAAGAGGGCCCTTGAGGAGGGCGCTTCGCTCCTTATTGTCGAGAGCGATGTGGTTGTAAGGCCAGACACAGTCCAGAAGCTCTACGACAGTTCAAAAAGCAAACCGGACTGCGCCATTGCAGCATCGGTTACGGTAGATGAAAACGGAGAGATAAACTATCCATACCTCTTTGCAAAGAAAATCAGAAAAGAGGCTGTCCCGATAAAGAAACATTGCAGCTTCTGCTGCTCAATACTTACAAACAGATTTCTGAAAGAGTATGACTTCAACCGGCTCGACCCTTCGAAAAACTGGTATGATGTCTCTATTTCACAAACGGCACTGAAAATGGGATTCAGAAATTATCTGTTTCTTTCACTTCCGGTCTGGCACAGGCCTCATGCCAGCAGGCCATGGAAGCAGCTCAAGTACACCTCTCCTTTCAAATATTACTGGTACAAGATAGTCAAGGGGCAGGACAAAATATAAACTGTCCCCTGTATACGAAAAAAGAAGACCTCAAACGAAGTCTTCTTTTCTGTGGGCCCAACAGGGCTTGAACCTGTGACCCCCTGATTATGAGTCAGGTGCTACTAACCAACTGAGCTATGGGCCCTTGCCACATCTAAGCGGCTGCAACCCCCTTCCGGGAATTGCAGATGCAAAGATAGTGAATATTTTCATTTATCAAAATCAGACCTTGATTTCGACCTCTACTCCGCTGGGAAGCTCCAGCTTCATAAGGGCATCTACAGTCTTTGGAGTAGAACTGTAAATATCCAGCAAGCGGCGGAAAGAATTCAACTCGAACTGCTCGCGTGATTTCTTGTTCACGAAAGTGGAGCGGTTCACGGTAAAGATCTTTTTGTCGGTCGGAAGGGGAATAGGCCCGCTTACAACCGCGCCAGTAGCCTTTACTGTTTTTACAATCTTGTCGGCAGACTTGTCTACCAGAGCATGATCGTAAGATTTCAATTTGATTCTTATTTTTTGGCTCATTTTTCTTATACCAGTTTAAATCGTAAATTTATTCCTCATCGTCGGCTATTCTTCTGTTACCTGATTTCTCGATAACCTCCTTAGCCAATGTTGCAGGCAACTCTGCATAATGAGAGAATGTCATTGTACTTGTTGCCCTTCCCGATGTAAGGGTTCTCAATATAGTTACATAACCAAACTGCTCGGAGAGCGGAACTTTGGCATTTACAATTCTTGCATTGCCCTTGGAATCCATGCTGGTAATCTGTCCGCGGCGCTTGTTCAAATCGCCGATAACGTCACCCATATACTCCTCGGGAGTTACTACTTCAAGAGACATGATAGGCTCCATGATAACTGGAGATGCCTTGGGCAGCGCCTTTCTGAACGCCTGACGGGCGCAGATTTCAAATGAAAGCGCATCTGAATCCACAGGGTGGAACGAACCGTCCTTAAGCACGACCTTCATTGATGTTACCTCATAACCGGCAAGCACACCGTTTGCCATTGCAGACTTGAAGCCCTTTTCTACGGCAGGGATAAACTCCTTGGGAATATTTCCGCCCTTGACCTCGTCTACAAACTGCAATCCGGTAACGCCTTCGTCTGCAGGACCTATCTCTACGATAATGTCCGCAAACTTACCTCTACCACCGGTCTGTTTCTTGAACACTTCTCTATGCTGTACAGTAGAGAGAATAGCCTCTTTATAGTTAACCTGAGGCGCACCCTGGTTAATCTCCACGCCAAACTCTCTCTTGAGGCGGTCTACGATAATGTCGAGGTGAAGCTCTCCCATACCGCTGATGATTGTCTGACCTGTCTCATGGTCTGACTTTACGGTAAAGGTAGGGTCTTCCTCCGCGAGTTTGCCCAAAGCTATTCCGAGCTTGTCAAGATCTTTCTGCGTCTTGGGCTCCACCGCCAGTCCGATAACCGGGTCGGGGAAAGTCATGGACTCAAGAACTATGGGATGATTCTCGTCGCAAATCGTATCTCCAGTTCTCAAATCCTTGAAGCCCACCGCGGCACATATATCGCCAGCCTCTACAAAATCTATCGGATTCTGCTTGTTGGAGTGCATCTGATAAAGACGTGCCACACGCTCTTTCTTGTCTGAACGGGTATTGAGCACATAACTTCCTGCATCCAGTTTTCCTGAATAGGCCCTCATAAATGCAAGCCTTCCCACAAACGGGTCTGTAGCAATCTTGAAGACCAGTGCACAGAAAGGCTCCTTAATGGTAGAATGGCGGACTTCAGGCTCGTTTGTCTTGGGGTTCACGCCCTCCACCGCATTTTTGTCGAGAGGAGAAGGAAGGTATCTGATAACTGCGTCAAGCAGGAACTGAACACCTTTGTTCTTGAATGAAGAACCGCAGCAAACAGGAACGGCAGCCATATCTATGGTAGCCTTTCTCAATGCTGCAATAATCTCCTCGTCTGTAATTTTTGCCGGATCGTCGAAGAATTTCTCCATCAGGGCGTCGTCGTACTCCGCAACAGACTCTATAAGTTTGCCCCTCCACTCTTCCGCCTCTGCGCGAAGATGCTCGGGAATCTCTCTTACTTCATAATTTACCAGGTCCTTGCTCTCCTGATCGTAGAAATAGCCCTTCATGGCTATAAGGTCTATAATACCCTGAAACTTATCTTCAGCTCCGATAGGAAGGCAGATAGGAACAGCATTTGCACCAAGTTTCTCTTTGATTTCGCTTACCACTGCAAGAAAATCGGCACCGATACGGTCCATCTTGTTTACGTAAGCGATTTTGGGAACCTTGTATTTGTCGGCCTGTCTCCATACTGTCTCAGACTGCGGCTGTACGCGGCCTACCGCACAGAATGTGGCAACAGTTCCGTCCAATACACGCAAAGACCTCTCTACTTCGACCGTAAAGTCTACGTGGCCCGGAGTATCTATCAGGTTAATCTGATATGTGTCGTTCAGATAGCGCCAGAATGCTGTGGTTGCGGCAGATGTGATTGTAATACCTCTCTCCTGCTCCTGAACCATCCAGTCCATTGTAGCGGCACCCTCATGAACCTCTCCAATTTTGTGGGTCTTTCCGGTGTAGTACAAAATTCTCTCTGAAGTTGTAGTTTTACCGGCATCAATATGGGCCATGATACCGATATTTCTGGTGTACTTTAAATCTCTTGCCATTTAATTTTTAATTAAAAACGGAAATGAGCAAATGCTTTGTTGGCCTCAGCCATCTTGTGCATGTCTTCCTTTCTCTTGAAGGCAGCACCTTCGTTATTGTATGCAGCCAGTATCTCTGCAGCTAATTTTTCAGCCATTGAGTGGCCCGAGCGTTTACGAGCATAAAGTATCATGTTCTTCATACTCAATGAAATCTTCCTTTCGGGACGCACCTCTGTAGGAACCTGGAAGTTTGCACCACCCACTCTGCGGCTCTTAACCTCCACCTGAGGGGTAACGTTTTCCAATGCCTTCTTCCAAATTTCCAGTGGAGCCTTGTCAGAATCTTTCATCTTCTCGCCAATCAAGTCGATTGATTTGTAAAAAATAGCGTAAGCGATACTCTTCTTCCCCTGCAACATAAGATTGTTCACGAAACGGGTAACCATTACATCGTGAAATTTCGGATCAGGAAGTAGAATCCTTCTTTTCGGCTTCGTTTTTCTCATTTTTGTGAAATTTTAAATGATTAATGACTTACTTCTTAGCCGGCTTCGGTCTCTTTGCACCGTAAAGCGAACGCGACTGTTTGCGTCCGTCTACGCCTGCAGTATCCAACGCCCCTCTAAGAATGTGATAACGTACTCCGGGAAGGTCTTTTACACGACCGCCGCGAACAAGAACAATCGAGTGCTCCTGCAGGTTGTGTCCTTCTCCCGGGATGTAGGCATTCACCTCTTTTTGATTTGTCAACCTCACACGGGCAACCTTACGCATTGCCGAGTTAGGTTTCTTGGGAGTTGTTGTGTAAACACGTACACATACTCCGCGTCTTTGAGGACATGCATCCAGTGCACGAGACTTTGATTTCTCTACGATAGTCTCGCGACCGTTGCGTACTAACTGTTGAATTGTTGGCATAATTAATTGTTAATCTTTATTTTACCTAAACACCCGTGTATAAAACGGGTTGCAAAGATACAATTAATTTCTTGAATGCCAAAATTCAAAGAAATTTTTACAGGGCATACAGAACTATCAGCTGGGCGGTAAGCACCCTCAGGAACATGACAAGAGGGTATACGGTAGCATAGGCTACTGCCGGATAGTTGCTTGCAGATATGGAGTTTGAATAGGCAAGTGCCGGCGGGTCAGTAGTGCTTCCCGCTATCAGGCCTATGATTGTAAAGTAATTCTGCTTGTAGATGAACCGTGCCAGAACTGAAACTATCAGCAGCGGAATCACGGTTATCATAAAACCGTAGCCTACCCATTTATATCCTCCCTCGAGCAGAGTCTCCACAAAGTTCTCTCCCGCTCCAAGACCGACAGCCGCAAGGAAAAGCGATATGCCCACCTCCCGCAGCATTATGTTGGCACTTTGCGTAGTATAGGTTATAAAACCTAGCTTATAACCGAAACGGCTTATGAGAATCGCAATTATCAGAGGTCCGCCGGCCAGTCCAAGTTTGACAGGCTGGGGGATTCCGGGCAGCATGAATGGAATGGAGCCGAAGAGCACTCCTATGGCTATGCCAAAGAAAATCGTAATCAGATGGGGCTCTCTCAATCTTTTCAGCGAGTTGCCGAAATAGCGGGCCAGCCCCTCCACGCTCGACTCGTCGCCCACAACAAGAACCCTGTCTCCAATCTGCAGCTCCAGCTCTCCGTCGGCCACCAGGTCTACACCCGAACGGGTCACACGGGTTATGTTCACCCCGAAGAGGGAACGTACCTTGAGTTCGCTCAATGTCTTTCCGTTTATCTCGGAACGGGTTATGACAACCTTCTTCATTATGAGTTGCGAATCCAGGTCGAGCCACTGGTCGAATGTCATGTCAATGGATTTTCCTATAAAGGAGGTTATGGCCTCTACAGAATCTGAAGAGGTTATAATCAGCAACTTGTCGCCTTCGCTCAACACAGACTGCGAAGTGGGAATCTCTATCCTGCCGCTTGCATGATACATGCGCGATATTACAAAGCTTTTGTCTATCAGACCGTGAAGCTGCTCTATGCTTTTTCCGAATATCGCGTTGTTGTGTACCTCTATGGATATTTTGGTGGTGACTCCGCCGGCCTTTGCGCTCTCCTGGTCTATCTTATAGTTCTCCCTGTCGAGCTTTATCCTGAAAATATACCTTATGGCAACCATGGAACCTATGATGCCGAGCACACCGAGCGGATAAGCCATTGCATATCCCAGCGCTATGTCGGGATTTGCAGAGCCCATTACATCACTGTATGTCTGCTGCGCCGCACCCAGACCGGGCGTATTTGTAACGGCGCCGCAGAGAATGCCGGTCATCACAACCAGATCCTCGCCTGTCACAAAATGAATTACTATGGCTGTGGCGCAACCGAGCAGCACTATCATCGTTGCCAGCAGGTTCATTGTCACCCCGCCTTTTTTAAACGAGGAGAAAAATCCCGGCCCCACCTGCATTCCTATGGAAAATACAAACAATATGAGGCCGAACTCCTTTACGAAATTGAGAATGGCCGGATCTACCAGAACCTTGAAGTGGCTTAGGGCGATTCCGGTAAAGAGAATCAGCGTGACACCAAGAGAGATTCCGCCGATTTTTATTTTACCCAATAATATTCCGACAGCGATGGTTATAGCTATGATAAAGATAGAATGCGCTATTCCACTGCCTGTTACCAATTGTAAAAACCAACTCATCTTTATTCCTATTGCGCGGCAAAAGTAATACTATTTATTTTCTTATCAAACCGTTTCTATATGCGCGCAAAAGTTGTTTGAGATCTTCTATCTGTTCTATAAGGCTTTTACCTATGTCGGTATCCCTTACAAGTTTCCGGTTTTCGGCAAATTCCACCACCTTGGTCTCCGAAATGATGTCTATGCCCTCTTCTATGGCCTTTTCTATGGATTCAAACGGCACATGCTGTACGAGCTTAAGCCCGTATGAGTTGTAAATCAGTGTATATCCGGCAATTCCCGTCTCTTCTCTGTATGGTTTTGAAAAGCCTCCGTCTATGACGAGCAGTTTTCCGCCCGCCTTTATGGGAGTCTCCCCCTTCTTTGTCTTGACCGGTATGTGGCCGTTTATTATATGCGAATTTTCGAGTTGGGTTATTCCGAACTCCTGCAGAATCTTCTCGCAGATCTCCTTGTTGTTCTTCAAGGTGTAATAGATACCCTTGTTTTCCTTCTGCAACTCCTTTTCAGCAAGAAAATATCTTTCGAATGTGGCCATCCTGTCTTTGTCGAACGGAGGGGAAGCCGGCCCGCACCACAGATACCAGATGAAATCCTTTCCGTAATTTCTGGCTGCGGAGCCTTCGTCGCCGAAATAGGCGCTGCGCACAAGTTGCTCGATCTTGTCGAAAAGAGCCTTTCCGGAATAGTCGCGGCCCTCGATTTTCACCACTTTGAAAGAACCGTCTTCATTCAACGGCACGGAGCCGTGATAAAGCAGGTTGGAGTTCCTCACCAGATAGAGCGAACCGTGGTCATAGAGGCAGTGCATGTGCTTTGCCAGTTTTGAACTCGTTGTAAAACTGTGGGTAAGCTGTTCAATGACATCTCTCTCTTCGGCTGTAAGTTCGTAAGGCTTTTCAGGGTCTACGGTAGGGAAATTGGCATCTTTCAGCCGATACTCCGCCCCGTTTATGGTTATGGTTCCCCTGTCGTAGTCTATAAGGTGCAGAAGGCGTCTGTCCTCCATTCCGAACTCGCCCCTGCGGGCTATAATCTGCCCTTCCAACTTGAACTGTATCACCGATATTGCCTTGTGCATTTTTGACACAAGATGTTCCTGGCGCGAGTTGATAGGCTCGTCTTCATTGATTTTCGGACGGAAGACCGTGCATGGATCATCTTTGTAAATATCCATTGCAAAGGTAGCCAGCGGCAGCAGGTTGATGCCGTACCCCTCTTCCAGTGTCGCGAAATTCGCATACCTGAAACACATTCTCAACACGTTTGCGACACAGGCTTCGCTTCCGCAGGCGGCCCCCATCCATACAAGGTCATGGTTTCCCCACTGAATGTCGAAATTATGGTAATTACATAGCGTATCCAGGATTATGTGTGCACCCGGGCCACGGTCATAAATGTCACCTATTATATGGAGCGAATCTATCGTAAGTCTCTTTATGAGATTACAGATTGCTATGATGAAATGGTCTGCCCTGCCTGTCGAGACTATTGTCTCGAGGATTGCCATTATATAGGCATGTTTGTTCGCCTCTTCCGCCTTGGATTCATGCAGCAGTTCCTCTATTATATAGGAATACTCCGGCGGAAGGGCCTTCCTTACCTTGGAACGGGTATACTTTGAAGAGACCACGGCGCACACCTTTATAAGCCTCATCAACTCCACCTTGTACCATTCTGTCATGGCCTTTTCCTTCTGTTTCACTATTTTGAGTTTCCCCTCCGGATAGTATATAAGGGTGCAGAGGTCTCTTTTCTCAACCTCTCTCAGAGTATTGCCGAACAACTCCTCCACCTTCCGCTTTATAACTCCCGATGCAGTTCTGAGCACATGGTCAAAGGCTTCGTTTTCACCATGCAGATCAGTGACAAAGTGCTCCGTACCCTTGGGGAGGTTCAATATTGCCTCCAGATTTATGATTTCAGTACTTGCTGCCTGAACGGTCGGGAAGCTTTTCGCCAACAGTTGCAGATATTTCAAATCTCGTTTCATCTGAAAAATTCCAAAAATGCAAAACTAATATAAACATTATTTTTATATTTGTATATAAAATTTACTGCCATGAAATTCAAGTTACCAGAATTGCCGTACGCACAGGAAAGTCTTGAGCCGGCAATATCCAGACAAACCATGGAATTCCATTACGGAAAGCACCTGCAGACCTACATCGACAACCTTAACAAGCTTATCGAGGGCACACCTTTCGCAGAAATACCGTTGGAGCAGATTGTAAAGCAGTCCGACGGAGGAATTTTCAACAATGCAGCCCAGACGTTCAACCACACTTTCTACTTTGAGACATTCTCTCCGAACGGGCAAAGACATCCGGAGGGGAAACTGGCAAAAGCCATCGAAAAGAAATGGGGAAACTTTGAAGCCTTCAGGGAGGAGTTCTCTGCCGCTGCCGTATCGCTCTTCGGAAGCGGATGGGCATGGCTCAGCAAAAATGCAGACGGGGAGCTGACAATAACCAAGGAATCCAATGCGGGCTGCCCGCTGACATCTGGGCTTGTGCCCCTTCTCACAATAGACGTATGGGAACATGCCTATTATCTCGACTGCCAGAACAGGCGTGCCGAATATGTAAAGAAACTCTGGGACATTATTGACTGGAGCATTGTAGAGAAGAGATTCGAATAGCACGATGCCTGTCAGGCCCCTATATGAAACACCTTTCTTTTTGCAAACATGGAAAGGTAAAGACTTCTGACCAATAGGTGTACCATGAACGCAACCATAAGCGCCTGGACACCTATTGAGTTTTTAAGCAGGAAATATGCGGCAAAAAATCCCACCACAGAATATATCATACTGTTTCTGATAGTTTTTGAAGCTGTGGCCCCTATGAAGATTCCGTCCCATGTAAAGGCAATGCAACTCATCAGAGGCATTATCAGCAGCCAGGGCATGAAGGGGCCGGTAGCCTCTATTACCTGGGTATCGTTCGTAAGAATCCTGACAAACATCTCTCCTTCCAGAGCGTAAGCCAATGTAGAGACCGCAGCTATCGAAAGGCACCATATAAAAATCACCTTTACGGCCTTTCTGAGTGACTGGCCATCGTTTGCTCCTGTATATCTTCCTACCAGTGCCTCGCCTGCATAGGCGAACCCGTCTATAAAATATGAGTAGAGCAACAGGAGTTTCATCATTATCGTACATACTGCCAGCATAAGATCTCCGAACGTGGCTGAAAGTGCCGTAAACCCTGAGTAGATGCACAGGAAACAGATGGAGCGTACGAAAAGATCTGTATTGAGAGAGAAAAATTTCTTTACGCTCTTCATCTGTATGCTGGATTTGAGACTTATATATTTGAAGAGTTTTCTGTAGTAAACCGCCATCAGGATTATTGAGAGTACAAGTCCGGTATATTGCGCCACGACCGTACCCATGGCAATGCCCGCAAATCCCATATCTGTATAGAGCGCAAAAAAGACGCTCGCCACAAAATTGACTCCGTTAACCACAAGATCTACTGTCATCGGGCTTACTGCATTCTGCATTCCTATAAAGAACCCCTTGAACACATAAAGGCCCAGTGTTGCGGGAGCTGCCCATATTCTTACATAGTAATAGGAGCGGGCCAGCTGCTCCACCTCCGGAGAACATTCTATAAGTGCGAAGGCAGCATTGACATAGAGCATCTGGATAATCCATATAAGGAAGGCTATCGCGGTAGAGGTGAATATTCCCTGTACAAAGACGCGCATTGCTTCCCTGAAATCCCTGCGTCCATAAGCCTGCGCCACCATTCCGCTTGTACCCACCCTGAGAAAGCTCATGTTCCAGTAGAGCAGGTCAAAGAGCATTGTGGCAATGGCCACACCCCCTATCATAGCAGCGTCACCCAATCTGCCGGCGATTGCAAGGTCCACCATCCCCACCAATGGCACGGTAATGGTCGCCAGTATGCTGGGAACGGCAATCCTCAATACGTTCCTGTTCATTGACCCGTTTACGACCAAACTCATATTCTGTATTTTCCCTCCTCTTCCAACATTCCCAAATAAGACTCATATCTTTCTGCCGAAATATCTCCGTTCTCCAACGCTTCCTTTACGGCACAGCCGGGTTCATGGGTATGCGTACATGGGGCAAACCTGCAATTGTCCTCAACCTTTAGCATCTCCGGGAAATAGGCGCTCAGTTCGTATTTGTTGAAATCTACAAGCCCGAACCCGCGGATACCCGGCGAATCTATTAAAAATCCGCCTCCTGAGAGCGGATGCATCTGATAAAAGGTGGTCGTATGCCTGCCCTGTCTGTGTGAGAGAGAGATTTCGCCTATCTTAAGATCCAAAGAGGGATCCAAAGCCTTTATGAGAGATGATTTCCCTACACCGGACTGCCCCGAAAAAAGCACTATCCTCTCTTTGCACATCTCACGCAACTGCCATATTCCCTCTCCGCCAACCGCAGAACATTCCAGCACCATGTAACCGGCCTTTTCATATATATTGCGCAGATGCCCGGCCATCTCTGTCTCATCGGCATTGTAAAGATCCATTTTGTTTATTACCAATGTTACCGGAACACCATATGCCTGACATGTTACCAGAAACCTGTCTACAAACGGGAGCTTTATTTGCGGCATGCTTACCGTTACAACCAAAAAGGTCATATCAATATTCGCCGCTATCACATGTGCCTGACGGCTCAGATTTGCAGATTTGCGGATTATGCAGTTCTTGCGCGGCATCACGGCCGATATGACCGCTGCCCCCGAGGCATCGCGTCTGTACTCTACCCTGTCTCCCACTGCTACAGGATTGGTGGAATTGAAATCCTTAAGGCGCAATTTTCCCTTTATTACGGCAGGGAAAAGGTTCCATTCCGGCAATTCCGTAAGCAGATAATGACTTCCGGTATGTTTCACAACCGTCGCACAGCCTGAAATATTCATAAAAGCGGAGAAATTTTTAGCCTCCGCGAATATACAAATTTGTACAAAATCCATTACCTTTGTTATAGTATAATTCTTGAAAAATGTATTCACTCGACCAGCTGCAAGGCATAATAGAGAAAGGTCTCTCCTCGCTCGAATTCAGACGCGATCCGGCAGACCTCTATGATCCGATACGATATATGGTTTCGATAGGAGGCAAAAGAATCAGGCCGCTTGCATGCCTGATCTCTTACACCCTGTTCAACGACAACATAGACAAGTCAATCCTCCACCCGGCCCTTGCAATAGAGATTTTCCACGGCTTCACCCTCATACATGATGACATAATGGACAAGGCATCGATAAGGAGAGGGCAGCCTACTATCCATACGAAATGGAACAGCAACGTTGCCATCCTTTCCGGCGACGTAATGTCCATCATGGCCTACCGCCTGCTTGCAGAGTGCAAAAGGGAGAAACTGCCGGAAGTGCTCAACCTCTTTTCTGAGACAGTGCAGCAGGTTTGTGAAGGGCAGCAGTACGACATGGATTTTGAAACCATGCCCTACATAACAATGGAAGATTACATGAAAATGATAGGGCTGAAGACGGCAGTCCTGCTTGCCTGCTCTGCAAAGACAGGAGCCATGATTGCCGGCGCATCACCCGAAACATGCAATGCCCTTTACGAATTCTGTTACAAGATAGGGCTCGCATTCCAGATTCAGGATGACTATATGGATACCTTTTCAAAAAGTGCCATATTCGGGAAAACAATAGGCGGAGACATTGTAAACAACAAAAAGACATGGCTTCTTGTGCAGGCATTCAAGAAGGTGCCCTCAACGGAGAGGGAAAGGCTCGACTCTCTTCTTTCACTCACCGAAGAGCAGGCTGCGCAGAAAATAGAAGGAATGCGCAACCTCTACATTGAATATGGCATTAAAGATGATGCGGAGCTGGCAATAAAAGAATATTATACAAGTGCCGCAGAATCATTGGGGAAAATCTCTCTTTCAGAGAGTCAGAACGAGTTGCTCATGCAGTACGCCGACAGGCTGATAACCAGAATCAAATAAACCGCAAGCACCCCGGGAGCCGTGGCATAACTTGTCGGGCAATGCCATGACGCAGCGTAATTGTAAATGAAGTAAACAGAAAATGCATGATTTGGAAATAATGGCGCCTGCCGGCAATTTCGAGGCCCTCATGGCTGCTATCCAGGGCGGAGCGGATTCCGTCTACTTTGGCGTGGGCAATCTTAACATGCGCTCCCACTCTGCCAACAATTTCAGCAGTTCCGACATTGAAGAAATTGTCAGAATCTGCAAAGAACACGGCGTACGCACATATCTTACTCTCAATATCGTACTTTACGATTCAGACATTGCACCCATGAAGGAGGCACTCTCTGCAGCCGCAAAGGCTGGCGTAAGCGCTGTCATAGCATCAGACATGGCGGCAATCTCGTATGCCCGCTCCATAGGCCTGGAGGTGCATGTCTCTACCCAGCTCAATATCTCCAACAGGGAGAGCCTGAAATTCTTCGCACAATTTGCAGACGTAATAGTACTTGCCCGCGAGCTTACGCTTGTCCAGGTAAAAGAGATAAGCGACTTTATCAGGCAGGAAAACATTACAGGGCCCTCCGGAGAGAAGGTGCGCATTGAAATGTTCTGTCACGGCGCGCTCTGCATGGCCATTTCAGGCAAATGCTACCTTAGCCTGCACGAATACAACGCCTCTGCCAACAGAGGTTCATGTTTTCAGCTCTGCAGAAGAGGCTATCGGGTGACAGACCTTGAAACAGGAACACAACTTGACATAGACAACAAATATATCATGTCTCCCAAAGATTTGTGTACCATTGAATTCATAGACAAAATGGCTCAGGCTGGCGTCAGTGTCTTCAAAATTGAAGGAAGGGCCCGCAGTGCAGAATATGTAAAGAAAGTGGCATCGGCCTACAGAAAGGCGGCAGATGCCGTTGAGGAAGGGCGTTTCACGCCCCAACTTGGAAGTTTACTCAAGGCAGAACTGGAACAGGTATTCAACAGAGGGTTCTGGGACGGGTACTACCAGGGCGCCAGACTTGGAGAATGGAGCAGTGTCTACGGCAACAAGGCAACACGCAAGAAAACATATATAGGAAAGATTACCAACTATTTTTCCAATATAGGGGTAGCAGAGGTACTCATAGAGACAGGCACTCTTTCCGTTGGAAACAATATTCTCATAATAGGGCCGTCGACAGGGGTGGCAGAGATGAAGATTCCTGAAATCAGGGTGGAACTCAAACCTGTGGAAAGAGCCGGAAAAGGCGTCTGTTCAATTCCGGTAAAGGAAAAACTGCGCCGCTCAGACAAAGTATACCTTTTCGAAGAGGCCTGATCATGCAGCCGTTGCCCGCAAGTGTCAGTCGAGTTTGAGCACTGCCATAAAGGCGCTCTGGGGAACCTCGACATTTCCTACCTGCCTCATGCGGCGTTTGCCACGCTTCTGTTTTTCCAGCAGTTTTCTTTTACGGGTAATGTCTCCTCCGTAACATTTTGCAGTCACGTCTTTCCTTACAGCCTTGACTGTCTCGCGTGCAATTATTTTTGCGCCTATCGCAGCCTGAATTGCAATATCGAACTGCTGGCGGGGTATAAGTTCCTTCAACTTCTCGCACATCCTGCGTCCGAAATCATATGCATGGTCACGATGTATTAGGCTTGAAAGCGCATCTACCTGTTCACCGTTAAGCAGTATATCCAGCTTTACAAGGTCTGAGTCGCGGTAATCTATGATATGATAGTCGAACGAGGCATACCCTTTCGATATCGACTTGAGCTTGTCGTAAAAGTCAAAGACAATCTCCGCAAGAGGAATGTCGAAATTGAGTTCAACCCTGTCGCTGGTTAAAAAGTGCTGGCTTACCAGCAGCCCGCGTTTGTCGAGGCACAATTTCATTATGGCCCCGAAAAATTCGCTTTTCGAGATAACCTGCGCCCTTATGTACGGCTCCTCTATATAATCTATGAGGGTGATTGCAGGCAAACCGCTTGGATTATGCACATCCAGAACCTCCCCCTGCGTGGTGTGCACCTTATATGAAACGTTGGGAACGGTTGTTATGCAATCCATGTTGAACTCCCTGAAAAGCCTCTCCTGCACTATCTCAAGATGGAGCAGTCCCAAAAAACCGCAACGGAAACCGAATCCGAGCGCCAGTGAAGATTCAGGCTCGAAGACAAGTGAAGCATCGTTCAGCCTCAGTTTTTCCAAAGAGGCCCGCAGATCTTCATACTCATCGCTTTCAATTGGATAGACTCCTGCAAATACCATCGGTTTTACCTCCTCGAAGCCTGCTATGGCCGTCTCGCACGGTTCACTGCATTTGGTAATGGTATCTCCCACCTTTACCTCAACGGCGCTCTTTATTCCCGAAATAATGTATCCTACATCCCCTGTAGCAATCTCATCCTTTGGGCACAGCCTCATTCTCAATACTCCCACCTCTTCTGCTACATACTCCTTGCCGGTATTGAAAAATTTTACCTTGTCGCCCTTGCGGACAGATCCGTTCACAACCTTGAAATAGGCGATTATTCCGCGGAACGAATTGAATACCGAATCAAATATCAATGCCTGCAGCGGTTTGGAAGGATCTCCAACAGGTGCGGGAATCCTCTCCACTATTGCCTCCAGTATCTGCGGCACACCCTCGCCTGTCTTGCCGCTTGCCAGCAGGACCTCCTCCTCCTTGCACCCTAGTAACTCTACAACCTGGTCTCTGACCACATCCACCATTGCGGCATCCATATCTATCTTGTTCAGAACCGGAATTATCTCCAAATTATGGTTAATTGCCAGATAGAGATTGGATATGGTCTGCGCCTGGATTCCCTGTGTGGCATCCACTACAAGAAGCGCCCCTTCGCATGAGGCTATGGCTCTTGAAACTTCGTATGAAAAGTCTACATGGCCCGGGGTGTCTATAAGGTTCAGGACATATTTCTCTCCCCTGTACCCGTATTCCATCTGGATGGCATGGCTTTTTATCGTTATGCCCTTTTCCTTCTCCAAATCCATGGAATCGAGAACCTGGTTCTCCATTTCACGCGCCGAAAGGGTATTTGTAGCCTCCAGCAGCCTGTCGGCAAGAGTGCTCTTGCCATGGTCTATATGAGCGATAATGCAAAAATTCCGGATATTTTTCATGGTGCAAAGATAGTCATTTTATCAAAGCAGCGGACCCAGAAACCTGGCAAGCAGATAACCGCCGCCCATCAGCCATATAAAAAGAAGCGCAGCGAGCAGAAAGGGCTTGGCTCCCGCCTGCCTGAACTTCTCGATACTTGTTTCGGCGCCAAGAGCAGTCATGGCCATTGTCAGCAGAAAAGTATCGAACCCGTTGATGAAGGCAACAACTGAAAATGGCAACAGGTTCAATGAATTGAACCCGATTACAGCTATAAAGCCGAATGCGAACCACGGGACTGTTATTTTTCTCTTCCCGCTTTTGTCTGCTGCATGTCTGTTTCTTATAAAAAGACTCATTATCAGCAGAACCGGAGCAAGCAGCATAACCCGTATCATCTTTACTATGACAGCTGTGTCGGAAATGGTGTCGCCCATGGCATTTCCTGCACCTACGACATGTGCCACCTCGTGCAGCGTGGAACCCGTATAGACACCCATTTCCGTCTCTTCCAAAGAGAAAAACCCGGAAGAGTAGAGAGCCGGATAGACAAACATTGCAACCGTACCGAATATTACTACAGTCGAGACCGCCACCGCACTTTTGTAAGGCTGAGGTTTTATAACAGATTCTGCTCCCAAGACGGCGGCAGCACCGCAAATGGCGCTTCCCGTTGCGGTAAGCAATGTAATGTCTTTATCCATTTTTAAAAGTTTTCCTAAAGCCAGACCAAGGAAGAGCGTTACGGCTACAATTATCAAGTCTATGACTATCGCTTCCCTGCCTACTGCTATCACACTCTGGAATGTCAGTCTGAATCCATACAATATGATTCCAAGTCTGAGTATCTGCTTGGAGCAGAATTTTATTCCCGGCACCCATGTATCGGGCAAATTATTTCTCAAGGAATTGGCATAAAGCATTCCCAGGATGATGCCGACTATCAGCGGACTTAAAGAAAGGCTTGTTATAAAGCCGGATTCAGCTATGTAAAACGCAGCACATGAAAATAGTGTCACAAGCAACACTCCATGCAGCATACTTTTCCTCGATTCAGAAGCCATTATCCGGTAATTTATTGAAAATTAACTCCATTGTTAAAATAAAGGCGCAAAGATAAAAGATTTTGCCTTTTCTTTAAAAAAAACTACATTTGCTATACGGAAACCAATCTTTTTTACAATGCAACAAATACAAGACCTCAAGAATATAGCCTCTCAGGTCAGAAGGGATATAATCAGGATGGTAACCCTGGCACAGAGCGGCCACCCGGGAGGAAGTCTAAGCAGCACCGATTTTGTAACAGCCCTGTTTTTCAAAGAGTTGAACTGTTCTGCAAAAACCTGGAGAAAAGACGGCAAGGGAAATGACATGTTTTTTCTCTCCGCAGGCCACATGACTCCGATGTATTACAGCATCCTGGCCAGAGCCGGGTATTTCCCCGTAAAGGAACTTGCCTCGTTCAGGAGACTTGGCAGCAGGCTCCAGGGGCATCCCTCCACTGAAATGAATCTGCCCGGTGTACATTGCGCCTCAGGCTCGCTTGGACAGGGGCTGTCGGTTGCAACGGGAGCCGCCCTTGCAAAGAGGGCCAACGGAGAAGACAACTTCGTATATGTCCTTGTTGGAGACGGAGAGAGCGAAGAGGGGCAGATATGGGAAGCCGCAATGTTTGCAGCACACAACAAGGTAAATAATCTTATCGCCATTACAGACTGGAACAAGCAGCAGATTGACGGCAATGTAGACGATGTCGCAGGTCTTGGCGACCTTCAGGCAAAATGGAAGGCATTCGGCTGGGAGACAATAGTGGCGGACGGCCACGATTTCACCTCCATTCTCGACGCCTGTTCGAGCGCACGCAAATCTGCCCGTGAAAACAACTCCCCTGTCATGATTCTCATGAAGACATGCATGGGAAAAGGAGTGGATTTCATGGAGGGGACATGCGAATGGCACGGAAAGGCCCCTAAGCCCGATTTGGCCGAAAAGGCTCTTGCCCAGTTGGAAGAGACTCTGGGAGATTTTTAATTATCCATTCAAAAAAGCATAGAGATGACAACATATACCAACAGCGGAAATAAAGATACAAGGTCTGGATTCGGAGCCGGGCTTTACGAGGCAGGAGAGAAAAACAACAATATCATGGCACTTTGCGCAGACCTTACCGGGTCGCTCAAAATGGATGCCTTTGCAAAAGCCTTTCCCGACCGTTTTTTTGAAGCAGGAATAGCGGAAGCCAACATGGTAGGCACAGCTGCCGGGCTTGCCCTGAGCGGCAAATGCGTTTTCGCAGGCTCGTTTGCTGCATTCGTTACCGGCCGCGTCTACGACCAGATAAGGCAGGTTGTGGCCTACTCCAACACCAATGTGAAAATCTGCGCCTCACATGCAGGCATAACTTTGGGTGAAGACGGAGCCACCCATCAGATTCTGGAAGACATAGGGCTCATGAAAATGTTGCCCAACATGGTTGTAATAAATCCTTGCGACTATAACCAGACCAAAGCTGCAACCCTTGCCGTAGCGGAATACGAAGGGCCGGTATATCTGAGGTTCGGAAGGCCGTCCGTTCCCAATTTCACACCGGAAGGAATGAAGTTTGAAATAGGAAAGGCGCTCACCCTTTCCGAAGGCAGCGACGTTACACTCTTTGCAACCGGGCATCTGGTATGGGAAGCGCTGGAAGCATGCAAGGCTCTGGAACAGGAGGGTATCTCTGCCGAAGTCATAGACATCCATACAATCAAGCCTTTGGACATAGAGAGCATTCTAAACTCCGTTGCAAAAACCGGAGCCGCAGTCTGCGCCGAGGAGCATCTTGTTGCAGGCGGTCTGGGAGAGAGCATCGCCCAGACACTTGTTACCCGCCACCCTGTTCCCATGGAGTTTGTTGCAATAGACGACAGGTTCGGACAGAGCGGAACACCGGCAGAACTTATGAAAAGCTACGGACTGGATGCCGCACATATTGTTGAAGCAGCAAAAAAAGCCATCTCCAGAAAATAGATGGCAGACGAAAAGCAAATACTGGAACTATACAGGCAGGAAGGGAAGGAGGAGCTTGCCTTCAATCTGATTGTAAGAGAATACAGCGAAAGGCTCTACTGGCACATACGCGAACTTGTATGTACACATGAAGACGCCGATGATTTGCTTCAAACCACTTTTATACGGGTATGGAAAGGGCTGCCTACCTTCAGGGAGGAGTCCAACCTCTATACCTGGCTCTACAGGATAGCGACGAACGAAGCCCTGACTTTCCTGAAAAAGAGACGTATAGCGAAATTCCTGCTCTTGGGCAACTATACAACCGCCCTGGAGAACAGGCTGAAGGCAGACCCTTCATTCGATGGAGACAGACTTCAGATTGCAATCAGAAGGGAAATTCTCAAACTCCCCGACAAGCAGAGAGCCGTTTTTTCTCTCCGCTATTTTCAGGAGTTGAAATATGAGGAGATTTCGCAGATAATGAATACATCGGTAGGAGCATTGAAGGCCTCCTATCACCTCGCCTGCCAAAAAATTAGAAAGGCATTGGAGGAGCAATTTTAAACTTAAACTTAAAACTTTCATATTCTGATTAATCTTTTTTAAGAAAAGAGAGTCTAAGAGTAAAACATCATTATGAACAGCAGAAAAAATATAGAAAATATTTTACCGAAAAGGTTCCCATACAAGGTTCCCGACGGTTATTTTTCTGCTATGGAAGATGAACTGGCAAGAAAAATCAAGGCCGGCGACGAGTTTCAGCGCAACTCGCTGCTTGCAAAACTGAAACCGGCCATTGCGCTTGCTGCAACATTCGCCCTCATCTTCGGGCTGGGCTTTGGCGTAATGAACCTTACAAAGGGGCTCGGAAGGGCCGGATATGCTCCGGAACTCGCTTCTGAAATGGACAGCATCGTAAGGCAGGAGGTGGAGGAGGCCTCTCTGATAGAGACATTGGAACATTTTTACGGCCAGAGGCAGCAGGAAGACACCCTTGCCATAAACATTGGATTGGAAGAGGAACTGATAGATGACTACCTCCTCTCCGAAATCAGTCTGGTTTCACTTTTATCATTCGAATAACATGAATAACTGTTTTAAAATCGCATTTCTTGTATCTGCACTTACATTTGTCCTCTTTTCCAGTGCGGCGGCCGGACAGACGCGCCCCTCGAAAGATGCAGACAGGGCGGCAGCCATGAAAAATGCAAGAGAAGCCTTCATGGCCAACAAAGTGGCTTTCTTTACCAATGCACTTGAACTTACGCCTGAAGAGGCACAGGTTTTCTGGCCTCTGTATAACGAATTCTGGAACAAAAGAATGTCTGCCCACAGAGAATATATGAGCATACTCAAAAGAATAAACTCCCTTGACGAAGGCAGCTCCGAAAATGTGGAAAAACTTTCAGACGAATTCGAACGGGCCCTTGCAAAAGAGAGTGAACTTCTGAAAGAGTATTATCCAAAATTCAAGAAGGCTTTGCCTACAGAAAAGGCGATGAAGATTTTCAATACCGAGGAAAAATTCAAGAGATCACTGTTTAACAGATATAAGAAAAACGCCCCGGCAAAACCGGAGAACGGCAAATTCAGAAATTAATATAAAACGCTTTTGTAAGTTCTCTGTAAGCATCTGAATATTCACCCTCTTCCATAATGGGAACAACGGATTTCTCCACAATCCCGGAAAGAGAAGAGGTTTTATCAAGATAACCGAACTCCAATAGAGCACGCTTGGCAGCCTTATTGGAGTTTGTCTTTACGAGAGTCTCCCTGGTCTGCACCAGAACACGTTCCCCCTCCTTTGCCGCATCATAGAGGAAAGCGGTTTTCCTTTTGAAATCCGCGGCCTCATCCACCGGCAATATCATAGCAAGGCGGCCGCTCGGAGCAAGCAGATTGGCCACGTTCCTTATAATTACAGATTGTGTAAGGGTATCGTTGTGACGGGCAAGACTTTTCCTGTGGTCGGGGTTTTTCAGCGAGTTTGAAAAGTAGGGCGGGTTTGAAAATATAAGGTCATATTTCCTTCCGCACTCCAATGCATAAGCCTCGAACGACATATTTATAAGATTCAGTTTCACCCTCTCCCCGAGCCACTCCACCCTTTTGAAATTATACTCCGCATCCATTGCCGCGAAATTGTCTATCTCGACCGCATCTATCTCGGCTGTCTGCAATCCGGGCATCGGGAACCCCATTTCCACCAGACGCTGGGCGGCCATGATTGCCATAACACCGCTGCCTGTCCCTATTTCCAGCATATAACGGTCCAATGGATGCAACTCCATCCAGGCGGCAAGCAGAACACCGTCGGTATTTACCTTCATTGCGCAGTTGTCCTGCCTTATCACAAATTTTTTGAACCTGAAATCTGCCATGGACTAAACAAACTCCCCGTCGCGCATTTCAAGCATACGGTCGCTTCTTGCCGCCAGTTCCCTGTCGTGCGTGACAATTACGATTGTCTGCCCGAACCTTTCTCTCAAATCAAAAAAGAGGTTGTGCAGTTCATTTTTCGTCCTGCTGTCGAGATTGCCGGACGGCTCATCTGCAAAAAGCACCGCGGGGTTGTTTATCAGCGCTCTTGCTATTGCCACCCGCTGCTGTTCCCCACCGCTCAACTGCGAAGGTCTGTGCGACGCCCTTGCTTCAAGCCCCACGGCGGAGAGAATCTCCATTGCCTTTTCACGTACAGCGCGTTCGGTAAGAGTGCTCCGCCTGTCTGCAACGGCAATAAGGGCGGGCATCATTACATTTTCCAGCGCCGTAAACTCCGGCAAAAGGTGATGGAACTGAAAGACAAAGCCTATCCGGCTGTTTCTAAAGGCGGAGAGCCTCTTCCCGTCCAATGAGAGAGGCTCTGTTCCGTCTATTTTCAAAGTCCCGCTTTCAGGCAGGAGCAAGGTCCCCAATATCTGCAAGAGGGTGGATTTTCCCGCTCCGCTGGCGCCGACTATGCTCACGATTTCACCTTTGGCAACTGTAAGGGAAATATCTTTCAGCACATGTATATTGCCATAATATTTGTTTATGCCGCAACACTCTATCATAGCACACATGCCTCCGGAAAATTATTCGTCCTTCTCCTCTGCCTCGTACGCCTTGAGCAGTTTCTCCTGAACCTCGGCAGGCACCTGCTGATAGTCTGCAAACGACATTGTAAAGGTTGCCCTTCCGGAAGTCAGAGAGCTGAGCGTTGTAGAGTATTTGTACAACTCTGCCAGAGGGACTCTTGCTTTCAGTACCTCAAAACCCTTGTCGCTGCTCATGCCCTCTATCATGGCCCTGCGGTTCTGCAAATCGCTCATTACATCTCCCATGCAGTCGCTCGGCACCAGAATCTCGATATTGTAGATAGGCTCCATAATCTTCGGGCCGGCCTTCTTGAAGGCCTCCTTGAAGGCATTCCTTGCAGCAAGTTTGAATGCCAGTTCGTTTGAATCTACCGGATGCATCTTTCCATCGTACACGTAAACCCTGATGTCGCGTGCATACGAACCTGTGAGAGGGCCTTCGGTCATTTTCTCCATTATACCCTTCAGTATGGCAGGCATGAAGCGGGCGTCTATCGCACCTCCCACTATACAGTTGTAATATTCGAGCTTTCCGCCCCATTCAAGGTCATACTCTTCCTTTCCCTTTATGTTGAGAGTATATTCCGAACCGTCGACCTTGAACTTGTTGTTCTGGGGAGCGCCTTCGACATAAGGCTCCACTATAAGGTGCACCTCACCGAACTGACCGGCTCCTCCGGACTGTTTCTTGTGGCGGTAATCAGCACGGGCGGCCTTTGTAATTGTTTCGCGATAAGGAATTTTCGGGGCAAACAGTTCGACCTCCATTTTATTCTCGTTGTTGATAACCCATTTGAGAATATTTATCTGGTGCTCTCCCTGTCCGCTCAAAATAGTCTGCTTCAACTCTTTGGAATATTCCACTATGATTGTAGGATCTTCCGCCGCAGCCTTGTTGAGAATCTCTCCCAGTTTTTCGTCGTCTTTCTCCTCTTTTGCCTTTATGGCTGTACGGAACTTGGGTGCGGGGAACTGCGTAGGCTTGAATACATATTCGCAGTTGGGAGCACAGAGCGTCTGCCCTGTCTTTACGCTCTTGAGCTTTACAGTGCAGGCAATGTCTCCGGCCATAATCTCCGAAACTTTCTCGCGCTTTTTGCCGGCAGCCGCATAGATAGCGGCGATTCTCTCTTTTGCTCCGGTCTGGGGATTCACCAGGTCCATGCCCTCGGTGAGTTTTCCCGACATGACCTTGAAATAAGAGACATCTCCTATATGCTGCTCCTGAGCTGTCTTGTATATGAAGATTGCGGTAGGACCGTTCGGATCTACCTTCACCATGGTGGAATCAACAAGCTCGTTTTCCACCTGCCCGGGAGAGGGAGCCGCATTTATTGTAAACTCCATTATCCTCTTTACGCCTATGTCTTTCTTTGCAGAGAGGCAGAATATGGGAAGAATATCTCCCTTTTTCATACCGATATTCATTCCTGCCCTTATCTCGTCTTCGGTAAGGCTGCCCTTGTCGAAGAATGTTTCCATAAGAGTCTCGTCGTTTTCTGCAGCCATCTCTATGAGTTGCTGCTGCAGCTCCTTTGCCTCCTCCATGTACTCTTCCGGAATCGGATGCTCCTCTCTTGTTCCGTTTTCATCGGTAAAGTGGTACATCTTCATTTTAAGCACATCTATAAATGTGTCGAACGAAGGGCCGGGATTTACAGGGAACTGGACCTGCACAATCTTGTTTCCGAAAGCCTGCCTGAGAGAATCTATCGTGGCATGCCAGTCCTGCTTCTCATGGTCTAACTGGTTTACGCCTATAATCAGCGGTTTCTTGTGACTTAACGCATAACGCGCAAAAATCTCCGTTCCCACTTCGACCCCCTGGGTTGCATTGACCAGCATGATTCCAATCTCGGCAACGGAAAATGCAGAAAATACGCCGCCCACGAAATCGTCCGAACCCGGAGTGTCTATTATGTTGAACTTGGTATTGAGGAATTCAGTATAAAGGAGGGTGGAATATATCGAGCGCTGGTATATCTGCTCTATCTCCGTATTGTCGCTTATGGTATTCTTTGCCTCTACGCTACCTCGCCTCTCTATAACTTTTCCTTCATACATCATAGTCTCCGCCAAAGTAGTCTTGCCTGATTTGGAACTGCCCAGAAGGACAACGTTCCTTACGTTTTGCGTATTGTACGTTTTCATCTGTCAAATATATTACATGTTAATTTTTTGTTGTTGAAACCTCAAATTTATAAAAAATATTCCATAATGACAATATATAGTCCGACAGGAGATTAATATATATCCTCTTTTTGCCTATCCGGCCGATTTCTCGCTATCTTTGTGCCACAAACCAGAAAGAAACAAGACAATAAATGTTACTTCCCTGTCTGCATGAAGAACTTGTCGAGGCCGGATGCGACGAGGCCGGACGCGGGGCTCTTGCCGGCCCTGTATTTGCCGCAGCAGTCATTCTGCCAAAAGGCTTCGCCCATCCTATGCTGGACGATTCAAAGAAGCTCACGGCAAAACAGCGCGAGAAGCTGCGCAGAATCATAGAGCAGGAGGCCCTCGCATGGGCTGTAGCCTCGCTCTCCGCTGCAGAGATAGACAGGCTCAACATTCTCAGGGCCTCGATAACGGCAATGCACAATGCAATATCGCAACTTTCCACAACCCCTTCGTTTTTGCTTATAGACGGGAACAGGTTCTGCAAATACAAGAATATTCCTCACCAATGCATTGTAAAGGGAGACGGAATGTACGCCCCCATAGCCGCTGCCTCCATTCTGGCAAAGACCCATCGCGACGAATACATGAAAAGGATTGCCGCAGAATACCCGCAATACGGCTGGGACAAAAACATGGCATACCCGACCGCAGCCCACAGGGAGGCGATAAGAAAATTCGGGACAACGCCATACCACAGGATGAGTTACACTCTGCTCAGAGACGACCCCTCACTTTTCTGACACAATCCCTTAATTTCATTTGAAAAAGCCATGCAGGCTCTCTTTCTCAAAAGCCGGCAGGCATGGGAGATGCAGCGTGAAACATCATTTTCAATATCGTTCAGTGCAAAGATCCTGCAGTCCGGAGCAGAAAAACGGCTTTTATTCACTCCGCAAAACAGCACAAGAGGCTTGTTGTACTTACGGCACAGTGCGTAAAGCCAGCTCACAAGCTTGCCGTAAAAGCTCTGGCTGTCTATACTCCCCTCTCCCCCTACAACCAGGTCTGCATCTGCAACCAACGCCTCTATCCCTGTAAGCTCCATAAAAAACTCCTCTCCTTTCAAAAGAGTCGCACCTGCAAAATATTTCAGCGCAAAACCCACACCTCCCGCAGCACCTGCACCGGGAAAATCGGGGTCTGCCTCCCTGCCGCGCAGCGAACACAAGGCTGCCGCTGAAAAATTTCCCATACCGGCCTCCAGCAGTGCAAGTCCGGCATCATCGGCTCCTTTCTGACGCCCATAGACCATCGTGGCACCATTATCCCCCAAAAGCGGATTGGTAACATCACAAATGGCCGTTATGTTGCATCCGGCAAGTATGTTTCCACCTGGCAACACTCTTTTTATTCTGACAAGATCCCGGCCTGACACCGGAATACCCAAGACCTCTCCTTCGGAATCCAGAAATTCATACCCCAGAGCCTGCATCATTCCCGCACCGCAATCATTGGTCGCACTGCCGCCTATCGAGACAAAAATCTGCCTTGCCCCTGCACTGTATGCCTCAAGCATTGTTTCTCCCAGCCCGTACGTTGTTGTATTCAGAGGGTTTCTCTCCGATTCCGGTACCATCACAAGGCCGCAGACCTTTGCCATCTCTATAAATGCCCTCTCTCCTGAAATCAGGAACTCTGTCTCTGCCGGCTCTCCGAGCGGACCGGTAATGCGACAGCGGATTCTCCTGCAGGAAGGACCCCATACGGCAGAAACTGCCTCCAGGCTCCCGTCGCCGCCGTCGGCCATAGGGAGCTTCACAATATCAGGCACACAGCCAAAGGGGCCTCCATCCATACCTGCTGAATCAAGTATTCCTTCCTCTATTGCAGATTCGGCCTCCAGCGAGGTGAGCGAACCCTTGAATTTGTCTACGGCCAACAATATCTTGCCGCTTTTTTTGAAAATCCTCTCCATTTGACTACTTTTGGGGCTTGACAAAATTAAACAATTCTTCGAATGAAAAAATTAATAATCTTTGTTTTATGCCTTTCGCTCTCTATCGGGACAAAAGTAAGGGCAGATGAGGGGATGTGGCTTCTTCCTCTTTTGGAAAAATTCAACATTGAAAAAATGCACCAGCTCGGATGCGAACTGTCGGCCGACGACATATACAATATAAACAAATCGTCTTTAAAAGACGCGATTGTAATATTCGGCGGTGGCTGCACAGGCGAAATAATATCAAACAACGGGCTGCTTGTAACCAACCACCACTGCGGTTATGGAAGCATACAGAAACTGAGTTCCGTGGAACATGACTATCTCAAAGACGGTTTCTGGGCCATGAACATGGGAGAGGAACTCCCCGCGGAGGGGCTTACGGTAACATTCATAGACAAATTCACAGATGTTACCTCAAGAGTGAACAATGCTCTTAAAGGCCTCAATTCAAAACAGAGGGAAAAGGTTCTCAAAGAAATCTCCGACAAAATTGAAAACGAGGCAAAAGAGAAAGACCCGTACATAGATGCCGAAGTTGTAAGTTTCTACAACGAAAACGTATTCTATCTGGTCACCACCAAGACCTATAAGGATATCCGCCTCGTAGGCACACCGCCTTCATCCATAGGAAAATTCGGCGGAGATACAGACAACTGGATGTGGCCGCGACATACCGGAGACTTCTCACTGTTCCGCGTTTATGCAGACAGGAACAACAACCCGGCAGAATACTCAGAAGAGAATATTCCCTACACACCAAAAAAGTTTCTTTCTATCTCGCTTAAGGGAATACAGGAAAACGATTTCGCGATGATCATAGGCTTTCCAGGCCGCACTACCCGCTTCATGACATCTGAGGAGGCAAAAGAGGCTCAGCAGATCTCAAACAGAATTTCAATCCTTGCCCGCGGAATCCGTCAGAATATTCTCATGGAAGACATGAATGCAGACCCCAAGATAAACATTCAGTATGCCAGCAAATACACATCTTCCTCAAACGGCTGGAAGAAATGGATTGGAATGAACGAAACCTTCGACAAACTGGATGTGATAGAGCGCAGGGCTGCACAGGAAAAGGCATTCAACAGCTGGGTTGCAGAAAATCCTGCAAGAGCGGCAAAATATGGCAAGGCAATAGAAAAGATAAACAACCATGTCAGAAACAGGGCCGGAGCAATGGCCGCCTACGAATATCTTACGGAAACCTTGACCAGAATAGAGCTTCTGACAGCAGCTTCGATGGCAAACAGGCAGAATGTCTCGCAGGAGGCAATCGACAATTTCTACAAGGATTATTCTGTCTCCACAGACAAGAAAGTGGCGACAGCAATGATAAGGCTCTATCGTGACAGTGTGGCACACAACTACTGGCCCTCTGTGCTGGACTCCATAGATACAAGATACAATGGAGATGTCGCCGCCTTTGTGGAGGCTCTTTTTGAAAAGTCTCTCTTCACTTCACAGGAGGGCTGGAATCTTCAGTCTGACAGCACGCTTCTGGCCTCAGACCCTGCAAACATCTTCTCAAAATCTGTCCGCGGGCAGCTTGGGAAAATCGTAACAGAAGTAACCAGAGGAGAAGATGCCTACAATGAAGGGAAACGGGAATATCTGGCCGGCATTCTCGAAATGAACGGCAAAAAGGCCTCATATCCTGATGCGAACTTTACCATGCGCCTCACATACGGAAGCGTACTGCCATACTCCCCGCGCGATGCCGTGGAATACAATTACTACACGACTCTTGATGGAGTCATGCAGAAAGAAAACCCCGACAGCCGCGAGTTCACAGTCCCTGCAAAACTTAAAGAACTGTGGAAGAACAAGGAATATGGCATATATGCAATGGCCGATGGAAAAATGCCGGTAGCTTTCCTTACCAACAACGACATTACCGGCGGGAATTCCGGCAGCCCTGTCCTCAACGGCAAGGGCGAACTTTTGGGACTGGCTTTCGACGGAAACTGGGAAGCCATGAGTGGAGACGTGATATTTGAACCTGATTTGCAGCGTTGCATAGCAGTAGACATAAGATATGTACTCTTTATAATAGACAAGTTCGGAGGAGCAGGCTATCTTTTGAAAGAGATGAACCTGATAAGGTAAAACCAAACAAGATGACAGAAAGCAAACAGATAGAAGATGTCCTCAGAGGCGTAGTCCATCCTGCCTCTGAAAAGAATGTCGTTGAACTCGACATGATAGAGGCAATAAGGTGCGAAGAAGACGGGGATGTGCACAAAATAAAGTTCAAACTTGTTTTTCCACGCCCCGACGCCTTGGCTTCAAGTATAAAGGCAGCCTGCAAAAAAGCTGTGGAGGATGCTTTTCCAGGCTATACCGTGGAGATAATGGAACTTGTGAGGGAGAAAAGGGCTCACAAGGCAAAAAAACTGGAAGTAGACCAGATACAGCTGGAAAACGTAGACAAGATAATAGCTGTCGCCTCCGGAAAGGGAGGAGTCGGCAAATCTACGGTTGCCGTAAATCTGGCTGTCACGCTGGCCAAAATGGGTTATAAGGTGGGGCTTGCAGATGCAGATGTCTACGGCCCGTCCATACCCAAGATGACCGGAACCGAAGGAGAGACACCGCAAGTCTACCTGCCGGAGGGTTACAAGGAGGGTGACAATACGGAACTGATTATACCCATAGAGAAATATGGGGTCAAATGGATGTCGATAGGTTATTTCGCCGCTCCGGAACAGGCATTGATATGGAGAGGCCCCATGGCATGCAATGCGTTAAAACAGATGATATTGCAGGTAAAATGGGATGAGCTTGACTATCTTTTGCTTGACTTGCCTCCGGGAACGGGCGACATTCACATAAGTCTCGTACACGACATTCCCCTTACTGGTGCCATTGTTGTAAGCACACCGCAGGCCGTTGCCCTTTCAGATGTGGAGAAAGGCATAAATCTTTTCAGAAATCCGAACATCAACAAGCCGATATACGGTCTGGTAGAGAACATGGCCTGGTTTACGCCAGAAGAGCTTCCTGAAAACAGATACTATATCTTTGGAAAGGACGGCTGCAGAAAAATGGCAGAAAAATATAATGTTCCACTGTTGGGGCAGATTCCCATTGTACAGAGCATCAGGGAGTGTGGAGACAATGGAGAACCTTCTGCCGTAAGACCCGGCCCTGTATTCGATGCATTTGTAAAGATTGCAGAGCAACTGTAACCGGCCGCGCACTGTCTGAATAACGGTAAAAAAGAGGGGCTGTGACAAAACGTTTCAGCCCCTTTATGATATATTATCCTGTTTTACCGCTCTTTAAAGCCTACTCCTTTGAAGAATAGTATTTCAGGAACTGGGTTCTCTCGAAAGTATTGACCTTGTCTGGACTCCCGGCATTCAGACGGCCGCGGAAACTTTGTACAGACTCCATACCCTTGCGCTCCATCCAGTTGCCGAGGAACTGTGTGAATTCACCTATGACGGCAGGACCTTTCGTGTAAATGGCACTGCAAACCTCAACGGCAGAAGCGCCGGCCAGGATAGCCTTTACCACAGCCTCCGGGGTATGTACTCCACCCGAAGCTGCTATATCCAGCTGCCTTACCGCAGCAGATGCGATGCCCACCCAGCGCAATGCATTGGAAAAATCTTCGGGCTGGCTGAAAACCGGTCCTGAGGTCTGTTCCATCTTTTCTATATCTATGTCTGGCTGATAAAAACGGTTGAACAATATTACAGCCGCCGCACCGTTAGCCTTCAACTGCTCCATCAGGGCAACCGGATTTGTAAGATTGGTACCCAGTTTCATGATTACCGGAATGGATACTGTCTTTTTCACATGACGGAGAATGTCTACGTGACGCTGCTCAAAACTTCCCGGTTTGTAATCAATCTCTGTCTGCAAGGCCAGAATATTTATCTCCAGCGCATCTGCTCCAGCTTCCTCTATCTGGCGGGCAAAATCTACCCAGTTACTGTCATCATAGCAGTTTATGCTGGCAATTACAGGTATGGGGCACGCCTTTTTTGTTTCACGGATAAGTTCAAGATACTCTCCCAGCTTGTGCATGCGCACATAGTTCAGGAGATAGTCACTGCCTTCCGGAGCCATTTGAGGATTCGACAGGCTGTCTGCATCCATGAGAATCTGCTCCTCGAAAAGCGATTTGAGAACCACAGCACCGGCACCGGCCTCATACAGCCGACGGTTCTTGTCCGCACTGTTTGTCAAACCTGAACTGCCTACAATAATCGGGTTCCTCAATTTCAGTCCCGCATAGGTTGTCTCTAATGTAGTCATAACTATAAGATTTTTTATTAATTAATTTTGCAGCAACTTCTTTACAGCCATAGATATGGCCTTTCCGTCGGCTCTGCCTGCGAGCTGCCTGGCCGCAACGCCCATCACCTTGCCCATATCCTGAGGCCCTTTAGCTCCTACCTGCTCTATTACCTTTGCCAGTTCAGACTCAAGTTCCTCTTCAGAAAGCTGCCTGGGCAGGAAAACTTCCATAAACGAAGCCTCTGCCAGTTCATTTTCCGCAAGGTCTGCCCGATTTTGGCTTTTATAAAGTTCAGCACTCTCCTTGCGCTGCTTTACCAGTTTCATTATAATCTTCAGTACGGCATCGTCTGAAATTGTTTCGGCACCGTCAGAGGTCTTTTCCAGCAAAATGGCAGCCTTGATTGCCCTGAGAGCCTCGAGCCTTACCTTTTCCCGGGCCAGCATTGCGGCCTTTATCTCATCCTGGATCCTAACTTCCAAACTCATAACAATATCCTCCTATTTATCTTCTTTCACCGTTGATGCAATACATAACTCTTCCATCTGGGAAGCGTCTATTCTGGATGGCGCATCGAGCATGACATCCCTGCCGGTATTGTTTTTGGGGAATGCAATATAGTCCCTGATGGTCTCCTGTCCTCCAAACAGCGCGCAGAAACGGTCAAAACCGAAAGCTATTCCTCCATGAGGAGGCGCACCATACTTGAAGGCATTTATGATAAAGCCAAATCTGTACTCCGCATCCTCCTTTGTAAAGCCAAGCACCTCAAACATCCTTTCCTGCACGTTGGAGTCGTGAATTCTTATAGAGCCTCCACCGACCTCCGTACCGTTGAGCACAAAATCGTACGCATTTGCGTTGACCTGCTCCAGATCTTCCTTCCTGTTGCTGTAGAACTTGTCCAGGTCCTCGGGTTTTGGTGCGGTAAACGGGTGGTGCATTGCATAGAAACGTGCTGTCTCATCATCCCATTCGAGCAGAGGAAAATCATAAACCCAAAGAGGCGCATATTTTGAGTTGTCTCTAAGGCCGAGGCGCGCACCCATCTCAAGCCTCAAAGCGCCAAGCGCAACCTGCATCTTCTTCTTTGCCCCACTGAGCATCAGAATAAGGTCTCCCTTCACGGCCCCGACAGCAGCGGCAAGCCCCTCAAGCTCTTCTGCCGTAAAGAACTTGTCTATGGTAGACTTTATTCCGTCTTCGCCATATTTTATATAGACAAGACCCTTCGCGCCAATCTGAGGACGTTTTACCCATTCTGTAAGTTCATCGAGCTGCTTGCGGGAATAGCAGGCACAGCCGGGAACTGCAATGGCACCTACATATCCGGCATCGTCGAACACTCCGAAGCCATGACCCTTCACCATTTCGGTTACGGTATGCATCTTCATTCCAAAACGGATATCCGGTTTGTCGGAGCCATAATATTCCATTGCATCCCTGTAAGAGATTCTTGGGAAAGGCTTGTCATATTCAATGCCGAGCACATTCTTGAAAAGGTTCTTGACAAGTCCTTCAAAAGTGACAAGGATATCTTCCCTTTCGACAAATGACATCTCGCAATCTATCTGGGTGAATTCCGGCTGGCGGTCTGCACGCAAATCCTCATCCCTGAAGCACCTTACAATCTGAAAATATCTGTCGTAACCTGCAACCATAAGCAACTGCTTGAATGTCTGCGGGCTTTGTGGCAATGCATAAAACTCGCCGGGGTTCATGCGGCTCGGCACAACAAAATCTCTCGCTCCCTCCGGAGTCGACTTTATGAGAAAAGGTGTCTCGATTTCCAAAAAACCAATATCGCTCAAATAGTTGCGTACCTCGTGAGCCATCCTGTGGCGCAATTCCAATGCCCTGCGCAACGGGTTGCGCCGCAAATCGAGGTAACGGTACTGTGCACGCAGATCCTCGCCGCCATCGGTATTGTCCTCTATTGTAAAAGGAGGCGTAACCGCGCTGTTGAGAATCTTTACGGCCGAAAGTTTTATCTCTATCTCTCCGGTTGGAATCTTGCTGTTCTTGCTCTGGCGCTCCGCCACAATACCGGTAGCCTGTATTACATATTCCCTTCCCAGCTTTGAGACAAGTTCGTTGACCTTTGCAGATTCCTTCTCGTCTGCCACAAGCTGGGTTATACCATACCGGTCCCTCAAATCTATGAAACTCAGGCTCCCCATTTTACGGATTCTCTGTACCCATCCGGCCAGTGTCACTTCCCGGCCGGCATCCGAGCTACGCAGCTCGCCACAAGTATGTGTCCTATACATTTTGAAAAATTTTATACTCTGTTTATTGTTGCGCAAAATTAATAAAAATAGTATAAAAGAGATTCTTATCTTTGCGTCATTATGTATGTAAGGGCAAAAAAGGCATTGGGCCAGCATTTTCTCAAGGATGAAAAGGTCGCAAAAAGAATAGTGGATTCCCTTATTTTAAACGGGAGGTCACAGGTACTTGAAATAGGGCCGGGGACAGGAGTCCTCACAAAATATCTGCTCGAGAATCCCGCCATAAGACTGGAAGTTGCAGAAATAGACCCGGAAAGCATAGCATGCCTGCAGGAGCGTTTTCCACAATTGCTCTATTCGCTGCAGCAGCGCGATTTTTTGAAAATCCCCCTTGAAAAGATTTTCCAGGGCGAATTTGCAGTCATCGGGAATTTTCCCTACAACATTTCATCACAGATTTTCTTTAAGATTCTAGACTACAAGGATACTGTTCCCCAGGTAGTATGCATGCTGCAGCGCGAGGTGGCACAACGGCTCACCTCGGGGCCGGGAAACAAGTCGTACGGAATTCTCTCGGTACTGCTTCAGGCATGGTACGATACCGAATATCTTTTTACCGTAGATGAAAACCTCTTCCTTCCCCCGCCAAAAGTCAAGTCAGGAGTAATCAGGCTTATCCGCAATTCCAGAAAGGAGTTGGGATGCGACTACGCTCTTTTCAAAAGCATTGTCAAGACTACTTTCAACCAGCGCAGGAAACAGATTGGCAACTCTCTCAAACCGCTCTGCGGCGAGAGACTCAGGGAACTGGAAGGAAACAGGCTGCTTGGCTTGCGTCCGGAACAGCTTTCCGTAGAAGATTTTGTCACCCTTACAAATTATATTAAATTTGAAACCGATACAGACCAGCTATTGTAATGAACCGTTAAAACCGTCATATATCATGGAAACTACAAAGCGCTGCCCATATTGCGGAGAAGAGATAAACATAGATGCCACAAAATGCCGTTACTGCAAAGAGTGGCTTGTCTCTCCCCAGACACAGCAACAGCCAGTCGCCCAGACCGTCATAATTACACAACCTCAAAACGGGCCATCTCTAAAGTCTAACAGGCAGGGACGGGCCGGAATGATTCTGGGCATTGTCGCCTGTGCTCTGTTTTTCATACCGGTGGCAGACATTATTCTTGGTGCGGTAGGATTGATTCTCTCTTGCAGGGGATTGCGCACCAGCCCCAAAGGCCTTGCCGTTGCAGGCGTTATAATATCGTCGGCAGCCATTTTAATGGGGCTTGTATACACAATCC
This sequence comes from uncultured bacterium, assembly GCA_949300025.1. Classification (GTDB taxonomy): domain Bacteria; phylum Bacteroidota; class Bacteroidia; order Bacteroidales; family UBA932; genus Egerieousia. The sequence goes on from CASGCS010000019.1 coordinate 144,394, forward strand.
TTCTTGCGTTAACAATTTCAAGTCCGATGGACTATTATGAAGATTTTTATACGCTGTCGCAGATTCAGGCTACTTTGAATTTATAGCCTCGACAGGGTTGAGCGACGCTCCCTTCATAGCGGGGACTATTCCGCTTATTATGCCTATTGCGGTTGCTATCAGCAGCCCGCTCAGGATGTTGTAGAAGGAGATTCCTATTGTCAGGAGTTCCGATTTTGGCACAAACGGGACTATCAGGCAGACAAGCAATATACCTGCCGCCCCGCCCAGAAGAGAGAGGAAAATCGCTTCCGACAGAAACTGCAAAAGAATAAAATAACGTTTTGCCCCCAGAGCTTTCTGTATGCCCGTTATATGGGTTCTCTCCTTTACGGAGACAAACATGATGTTGGCTATCCCAAAACCGCCTATCAAAAGGGAGAACCCGGCAATAATCCATCCGGCAGCACTCAGTGAAGAAAAGACATTGTCTACGATAGAGGTAATGAAGGTCATCTTGTTTACTGAAAAATCATTTTTCTCTCCAGGAGAGAGCCTGCGCGCATTCCTGAGAAGCATTGTGAGTTCACCGGTAAAATCCTCGCTGTCTACATTACCGTATGGTTTTATGAAAATATCCGCCTCTCTTGTATTTATAAGCCTCTTGGCATAGTTTACAGGTATAAGTACCATATTGTCATACATGAGCAGGTTGACAATGCTGCTGCCCTGTTTTTCAATCATGCCTATTACCCTGACAGGCAAGTCTCCCACCCTGATGATTTTACCCACTGGCGGAAGTTCCCCGAAAAGTTCCCGGGCAACGTCGTAACCGACTATCGCAACAGGCAGCCCCCTGTCGCACTCTTCATTGGTAAAATATCTGCCCTCCTCTATTCCGAACGGGGAAATGTTGTTCCAGTCATACATGACGGCGGCAATATAACAGCCGGAAACCGAATTCCGTCCGTATCTTACGCTTCTCATGAACTGCATCATCATGGAAAGATACTCCGCATGCTGCGAATGCTCTTTAAGGAAATTGAAGTCATCTTCTGTAAGTGGCGGACGGCGCATATACTCCCACCACTTGTATTCACCTGAAGCAGAAAGTTCCCCTGTCTGCTCATCTTCCGGAGCAAACGGGTATTTGCTCACCATTACAACATCTGAGCCGAGCGTGTCGAACCCCCGTCTGGTGCTTTCCTGAAGCGCATCTATCGCCGTAAATATTGCAACAATTGAAAAAATGCCTATCGTAACGCCGAAAAGACTTAAAAATGTTCTCAACCTGTCTCCGCGCAACTGCTGGAATGCAAAAGAGACACTCTCCTTCATCATTTTTGCAACGATGATTCCCCTTCTTACGAACTTTCCGTAATCCATACCCCGCAACTGTTTTTACTCTGCACCTATCTTTTTCTTCAACGCCCTCAACGCATCAAATGCGTCCAGAGGCGACATCGTATTCAACTCCATAGCCTTGAGCTGCTCCTTTATTTCCAGAAGCAGAGGGTCGTCAAGCTGGAAAAGCGAAAGCTGCAAATCAGCTGCACACTCCTTGCCCCGGCTCTTGCCATGCTCCTCTCCGTGCTCGCTTTCCAGACGGTTCAACTTTCTCTGGGCGTAGTTTATAACCTCTACGGGCATCCCGGCCAGCCTTGCCACATGTATTCCAAAGCTGTGGGCTACGCCCCCCCTTTCAAGTTTCCTCAAAAATATAACGTTGTTGTCTACCTCCTTTACGGATATATGATAGTTTTTCACCCTCTCATAAAGGGCTTCCAATTCGTTCAGTTCGTGATAATGGGTTGCAAAAAGCGTTTTTGGGCGCTTGCTGCTCTTGTGTAGAAATTCCACTATGCCCCATGCTATCGACATTCCGTCGAATGTGCTCGTACCCCGGCCTATCTCGTCAAGCAAGATGAGCGAGCGTTCCGACAGGTTGTGCAGGATGGTCGACGTTTCTGTCATCTCCACCATAAAGGTAGACTCTCCGCGCGAAATGTTGTCTGAAGCGCCTACCCTTGTAAAGATTTTGTCGGTAACCCCTATCTTTGCACTCTGTGCCGGGACAAACGAACCTATCTGGGCCATAAATACAATAAGCGCCGTCTGCCTGAGCAACGCAGACTTTCCGGCCATGTTCGGGCCCGTGAGAATTATTATCTGCTGCGAGTTGCTGTCAAGGAAAAGATCATTTGCAACATATTCCTCACCTTCCTCCATGAACCTCTCTATCACTGGGTGCCGTCCCTGCCTGATTTCTATAGAAAGAGAATCGTTTACCTGCGGCCTGCAATATCCGTTCTCCACTGCAAGCTGGGCAAAGGCAGAAAGGCAGTCTGTCTGGGCCACGGCCGCCCCGGTCTGCATGATTTCAGGAATATGGTTTCTTATCTCGTTTATAAGAGCCCCGTAAATCTGCTGCTCCAGAAGATATATTCTGTCTTCTGCACCGAGTATCTTCTCCTCGTACTCTTTCAGTTCGGGAGTTATATACCTTTCGGCATTTACTAGAGTCTGCTTTCTTATCCACTCCGCAGGCACCTTCTCCTTATGTGTGTTACGCACCTCGAGATAGTAGCCGAACACATTGTTGTAGCTTATCTTGAGCGACGATATTCCTGTCCGTTCCATCTCCTTTTGCTGAAGATTCAGCAGGTAGTCTTTTCCATGCCGCGCCAGCTCCCTGAGCCTGTCGAGTTCTTCGTTTACTCCGTCTGCAATTATGTCGCCCTTTCCAAGCTGGGCCGCCGGATTGGGGAGCAGTTCGCGCTCTATCTTCTCCAGGAGATCCGACGGCACGTCAATCTTCTGCCCGAGTTCCACAAGTTGCTGCACTCCCGATTCCATGCATATTCTCTTTAGAGGCAGCGCCTGCGCAAGGCCTCTTTTAAGTTGAAGCACTTCACGTGGAAATATTTTTCCGGCTGCAGCCCGTGCTGTTATCCTCTCCAGGTCTCCCACATTTGAGAGGAGTTCCCTTGCCTCCGCCCGTTTTTCAGATTCCTTTACAAAATATTCTACAACCGAGAGTCTCTCTTCTATCTTTGCGCTCTCTTTGAGCGGCATTGTCATCCAGCTTCTGAGCAGTCTCGAACCGAGCGTGCATGCGCACCTGTCTATTACATCTATAAGTGCTGTCCCCTCCTCTCCCATTGCCGGAGAAAAGAGTTCCAGATTTCTGATTGTAAATTTGTCCAGCCATACAAATTCATTGCTTTCTATCCTTGAGAGAGAGCATATATGGCTTATGTCAGTAGCATGATTCTGTTCCAGATAGAAAAGTACAGCTCCGGCAGCCGTTACGCCGAGCGGAAATTTCTGCACTCCGAAGCCTTTGAGAGATGAAAGTCTGAACTGCTTTTTAAGCCTCTCCTCGCAGGCGCTCTCAACGAAGGCCCACTCATCCATGACCGATATGTAGAAACTTTTTCCGAACCTTTCGGTAAATCCCTTGAGATACTCTCTTTGCAGCACCACCTCCTTGGGGGCGAAATTCGAAAGAAGCATCTCCACATACTCCAAAGACCCTTCCCCCACTTCGAATGTTCCTGTAGAGATATCCAGAAAGGCCACCCCAGCCTTTTTGCCGCTGAATTTTACGGCTGCCAGAAAGTTGTTCTCCTTCTGCTTGAGCAACTGCTCGCTGTAGGCAATCCCCGGGGTAACCAGTTCTGTAACCCCTCTTTTTACTATCTTTTTCGTAAGCTTGGGGTCTTCCAGCTGGTCGCATACAGCAACCTTATAGCCGCCCTTCACCAGTTTTGGAAGATAGGTATCTATGGCATGATGGGGGAATCCGGCAAGATCTACAGAAGAAGCGTAGCCGTTGGCTCTTTTAGTAAGGACAATCCCCAGCACCTTGCTGGCAATTCTGGCATCCTCCCCGAAAGTTTCGTAAAAGTCACCGACTCTGAAGAGCAGCAGTGCATCCGGGTATTGAGCTTTGACGCTGAAATACTGCTTCATCAACGGAGTCTGAACTATATCTTTCTGCTGGTCCATAAGATTACAAAAATAAAGAAAACTCCCGACAAACAGTCTGCTGAAAAGAGAAAAAATTTGTTATTCTATACCTTTTCTTCCGGTCTGAAATCTGGAGTTATGTATTTAATGAACCTTGCGGGCACGCCCCCTACGACTGTGTTGGCCTCTACGTCTTTTGAAACCACTGCTCCAGCCGCCACAACGGCATTGTCACCTATTGTCACTCCTTGCAATATGGTGGCATGTGCACCTATCCAGACCCCCTTTCCCAATCTTATCGGTGCATGGCTGAGTGCCTGACGGCGTTCAGGCTCGAAACCGTGGTTGAGCGTAGCCATTACGACACAGTGCCCTATAAGCGAACCGTCGCCTATGAAAATTCCTCCCTGGTCCTGAAAATGGCATCCGGCATTTATAAAGACATTCTCCCCCACATGGATATTCTTTCCAAAATCTGTATAGAATGGAGGGAACATCCTGAAAGAGTCTGGTACATCGTTCCCGGTAATTCGTGCAAAAATAGAGCGTATCTGATCTGCCGTATGGTAATTGTTATTGAGCTCTACAAGCAGACGGCGTGTATTGTCGCTCTGCTCACGCATGAACTCTATCATCTCCTCTCCCTCAAGAGGCTTCCTGTCTGCAATCATTTTCTGAAATAGCCCCACTGTCATCATATGCTCAAAATTAAGTGGCCCAAATTTATGAATTTTGCGTCAAAAAAATTAAATTTGCTCTCTGAATCCTGCCTGCAGCCTATTCCAAAGTATATTTTTTATGATATGTAGTTCCCCGGTAGGTTATGGATTCATAGTCCATATAGGGAACTTTTCTTGTATACCTGGCTCCAAAGATGCCTGTTCCGTTGTCTATATTGGAATAGATCAAATTCTTATCCATCCATATATCGGTAAGATCCGTATCCAGCCCATACTCTTTTTTCAGTGAATACGAAACAAGGGTTCTCAGGTATTTGTCGTAATCATCATTGGCTATTTGAAAAACCAAATGGGCTTTGGGGTGCGGGATTCCGTATTTGTAAGGCTTGAAGTTGGCTGCGATATACATACGCCAGCAAAATTCACATTGAAAAAAACCATCTACAATATCCCCTTTTTCCAGTCCTTTATCGTACAAAGGGTGATTGAATGCACATTTCAGCCTCAAGTATCTGTAGTGCATCTCTGTAGAGGAGGCATTGTACTCTCCATGCAGATATTGGGGATAGCCGTACTCCAACACCTGTGGAAAATCAACCTCCACTTTGTCTGGCATTTTGAACTCTTCCACTTCGTCTCTATGTACCGGCAGAATATTGAATCTGTCTATCCAGTCGTAATATGGGTCAACCATAGAGAGGGTTCTTATGCTGTCGGGATATGGGATGGTTATCAAATCTGCCTGCACATATTTACCCTTTACAGGGTCATAGTCCATACCGTATACCCAGAAATTGAAGTCCTGGTCACTAAAAAACCGGAACCGGGGGAACTCCGCCTTTTCTCTCTCCGTAATAGTATAAGTTGGAGTATTCAAGAGCGGGGTATATAAATGCGGAGGAGGGATATAAGTTTTTGTTTCCTGAGTCTTGGACAGGCGATTACCATCGGGGTGCCATCTAAAGACACTTGTATCATTTGGATAATAGGTTGTGGCTTTGACGGGGTTTTCACCGGGAACTAATATTGAAAGATTGTATCTGGCTTGTGGTGTGGGGTTGAAGTCGGCACTCCAGACCCCATCCCTTATCTTTTTAAAAGTATATTCTCTATTCTTATAATAACCGATTTTTGCCTTATAATGCTCTATGATTGTTATGTCTGCATCCTTTACCGGCATCTGCGCCTTTTCTGTTACAGATGCCGTATAATTCAGATATACTGTCTGGGTCTCGCTGTTTTCCAAAATACACTCTACATGAAACGTCCTCTCCTTAGGGTCCATGATTATCTTCTCTACACAGGAGGCGAGAAAAAGGCATAAAACCAATGTTATAATAAAATTTCTCATTCTATCTAGTGTTGAGTTTTTTCATAACTATAAAAATCCCATTAAAGTTATAACTTATTTTTATAAGTTGTATCTCTATTTTGGAGCCTGTTTTTTATGGTTTTTGCATCAAAAAAAATTAAATTTGCTCTTTGAACCTTAATTCCAATTATTATGAACCTGAAAAAATTTCTCAAAGCCGCAGTGCTGCCGATATTCGCCACTGCCCTCATCATTTCATGCGGCGAGACCAAAGAAGAGATCGTTGCAAATGAAATCCAACAGATTATGGAGACAAACAAGGCTGTCGGCCTTGCTGTAGTCGCTGTAAAAGACGGCCAGGTTGTCTATAACAACACATTCGGCTACAAAGACCTGGAAGCACAGACCCCGCTTCAGAAAGATGACATCTTCAGAATCGCATCTATTTCAAAATCGTTCACAGCCACCGGTATAATGCAGCTGGTCGAGCAGGGCAAACTCGATCTTGAAGCAGACGTTTCAGACATTTTAGGATTTGAGGTAAGGAACCCCAAATATCCCAAGGTGCCCATTACCGTCAGAATGCTGCTTTCGCACTCTTCGAGCATGAACGACTATAACGGCTACTTCTCACTGAATTCAATAAATCCCGACTCCTCAAAGACATGGAAAACTGCGTGGAACGACTATGAGCCGGGAAGGAAATATGAATACTGCAATATGGGATTCAATACATTGGGCACCATAATAGAGATTGTAAGCGGCGAAAGGTTCGACCAGTATATTGTGAACCACATCATGACTCCGCTCGGAGTCTATGCAGGTTACGAAATAGCTTCGCTCGATTCTTCGAAGTTCGTAAAGCTCTATGAGTACGACACTGAAAAGGGAACGTTCGTAAACTCTCCCGATGCATACGCACCAAGGACCGAGGAGATTGCAAATTACGTAATGGGAAAATCCACCCCCATATTCTCTCCTACCGGCGGAGTCAAGATTTCTGCACAGGATCTGGCAAAAGTCATGATGATGCACATGGGGCTCGGAACTCTCGACAGCACAACCATCATAAACAGAGAGAGCGCAGAACTTATGCAGTCTCAGATTATCCCTACCAATGAGGAGGGAACCACAGGCTATGGCTTTGCAATCTGCACAGCAGACAAACTGCTCGACGGAGTGACAATGATTGGCCATACCGGAAGCGCATACGGAGTCTATACCGCAATGTTCTGGGATGCTGAACGCAAGTTCGGTTTTGTTGTAATGACCAACGGCTGTACCGGCAGAAGAGACAACGGCTTTATGTCTATCCACCGCGAAACTGTAGCATGTCTTTACAACAATTTCGTTAAAGAGCAATAGTGAAAAGAGTACTGATTATTACATATTATTGGCCCCCATCCGGTGGTTCGGGTGTTCAGCGCTGGCTCAAATTTGCCAAGTATCTGCCCCAGCTCGGGTGGGAGCCGGTCATTTATACCCCTCTCAATCCCGAACCGAACGCCATAGATGAAGCCTTGTGCCGGGAAATTCCGGAGGGGATGACAGTGCTCAAACGAAAAATATTTGAACCGTATTCGCTATACAAGTTCCTGAGCGGGAAGAAAAGGGGAGAGACAATAGAGGCCAACATCATTTCAAAGGAGAGCGGAGGTTCTGCAAGTACAAGGCTGTTCGCCTTTATAAGGGGGAACTTTTTCATTCCGGACCCGCGCTGCTTCTGGATACGGCCCTCCGCGAGATTTTTGAAACGTTACCTGAGGAAGAACCCTGTAGATGCCATAATAAGTACGGGGCCTCCCCATTCGATGCACCTTATAGCTGCGCGGTTGAGCAGGGCCGCAAAAATAAAATGGATAGCGGATTTCAGAGATCCGTGGACAAAGATTTTTTATTTCAAGCATCTGCCTCTTACAGACTTTGCAAAAAGACGGCACGAAAAATTGGAAAAAAAGGTTCTTGACAGTGCAGACGGCATTGTGACGGTCTCCGGGCAGATTGCCGGAAATTTCAGGAAGGCGACACAAACACCGGTAACGGTCATTCCGAACGGGTTCGACCCGGAAGACTTTGCAAAGGCCGCCCGGGTGACTTCGCTGCCGGAGTACGATGCAATCAAAGAGAAGTTTCTGCTGCTGCATACCGGAATCCTTGCAGACGACGGCAATCCCGACATACTCTGGAAGGCTTTAGCGGAACTTGCTGCAGAGGTGTCCGGATTCAGGCAGAAACTGCAGATAAGGGTAATGGGACAGGCGGGCAAATCCGTGGAGCGGGCAGTGGCGGAAGCGGGCCTGCAGGAGTGCTTTGTAAACATGGGCTATATGCCCCATTCGGTTATCCCCACCTGGCAGAGGGCCGCTTCGCTTCTGCTACTGCCGCTCCGCAAGGAGCCGGAGGCAGGTGGAATCCTCACCGGGAAATTTTTCGAATATCTGGCCTCCGGCTCTCCCATTCTGGCCTTCGGGCCAAAGGATGGGGATTTGGCTGCCGCCCTTACCCAGACCGGTGCCGGAACGATCTTCCAATGGGATGAAAAGGAGGCTGTAAAGGAATATCTGCTCGAAACATATTGCAAATGGCTCAAAGATTGCGGCAAGGATACCGCATGCAAATCGGAAAAAATTGAAAATCCGCAAATTCTGCGTTACTCCCGCAGGGAGCAGGCAGCAAGACTTTCGGATTTGCTTGATAATATGACAACTGAAGTTTAAACAATACGCTTTTATGGGCTCATTCGACTTTAAAAGGATACTGCCATACGCAGGTGCGATTCTACTCTTTGCCATTATTGCCTACGCATACGCTCCGCAAGTGCTTCAGGGCAAGATTGTGAACCAGTCGGACATATCTGGCTGGACCGGAATGTCGCATGAAATAGTAACCCACAATGAAAACAACCCCGAAGACCGAACGCTATGGACCAACTCCATGTTCGGAGGCATGCCGGCAACCGTTATCTCTGTTGTATACAAGGGAGATTTCACCCAATACCTGTATGATATTCTCTTTGTAGGGGAGAGGCCTGCAAGTTATCTGCTGATAAGCATGATAGGAGGATTCCTGCTCTGCCTTGCCTTTGGGGCGAACATCTGGCTCTCCATACTCGGAGCCATAGCCATAACCTTCTGCTCCTACAACATGCAGATAATCCAGGTCGGGCACAACTCCAAAATGGTGGCCATAGCCTTCATGCCCTGGGTGCTGGCGGCGGTGGTCCATGCCTACAGGAAATCCATGCTATGGGGAGCGCTCTTTTTTGCCTTTGCGCTGAGTTTCCAGATAAAGGCCAACCATCCGCAGATAACATATTATCTTGCTATGATTGTGGCAGGTTTTGTCATCTGGCAACTATGCGCGGCAATCAAGGAGAGGATGCTGCCCCGCTTCATAAAGGTATCGGCGCTTCTGCTGGTTGCAGGCGCCTTGGGAATTGCAACAAATATCAACCATTTGTGGCCTACATACGAATATTCGCACTATTCAATGCGCGGAGGCTCGGAACTTGCAGCCGAAGAGGGAGAAGAGAAGAGCGGAGGGCTTGACCTCGAATATGCCACGGCATGGTCATACGGAGTGGAAGAGACCATGAATCTTCTGATTCCCAACTTCAACGGAGGAGCGTCGGCCGGAGCTCTGGGGCCCGGTTCTGAAACATACAGAACCCTGCAGCAAAACGGCTATGCCGCAGACCAGATTGTGAAGGCGCTCCCTCTCTACTGGGGCCCGCAATCATTTACCGCCGGCCCCATGTATATGGGTGCAATAACCATATTCCTGGCAGTTCTGGGGCTTTTCACTGTAAGAGGAGGAGTAAAATGGTGGATAGCGTCTGTAAGCCTTGTTGCCCTGATGCTCTCCTGGGGGTATCATTTCATGCCGGCGACAAAACTGTTCTTCAGTGTTGCCCCGCTTTACAACAAGTTCCGGACAGTATCGATGATACTTGTCATTTTACAGATTCTCCTGCCTGTGATGGGCGTCATCTCCCTTAAAAACATATTCTGCGACAACGCCGACAGGTCAGAAGCCGGACGCAGGAAGATAAAACGGGCGATAATATGGTCTATGGGCATAACTTGCGGAATCTCGTTTCTGTTTTTGCTCATCCCTTCACTTGCCGGCAATTTCGTATCGGCATCTGACTCGCAACTGCCACAGATGATTGCAGGTTCGCTCGCAGAAGACAGAGTTTCACTACTGAGGAACGATGCCTTGAGAAGCATTCTCTTCATAGCTGTCGCAACGCTTGTCATCTGGCTCGGCCATACAGGCAAACTCAAGGGCAACCAGGCCATAATGATTGTCACCTTATTGGTTCTGATAGACTTATGGAGCGTAGACAGGCGCTACCTCAACGGTTCCCATTTCGTGACTCGCAGAGAGTTCAACACAACATTCACACAGCGGCCGGTAGACAAGGCTATCCTGCAGGACAAGACACTCGACTATCGTGTCCTCGACCTGACTACAGACCCGTTCAACGATGCAACTCCAAGTTACTACCATAAGACTGTGGGAGGATACAGCCCGGCCAAACTGCAACGCTACCAGGATATCATAGAAAACTGTCTCTATCAGGAGATAGAAATGCTGTCGAGAAGGCTGGAGGGGGTACAGACTATGGAACAGGCACAAACGGCAATGGAAAACTATTATCCGGTATTGAGCATGCTCAACACAAAATATGTAATAATAAACGGCTCCCTGCCCCCGCTTGTAAACAGGCATGCCTTGGGAAACGCTTGGTTTGCAGACACTCTTGTAACGGCGCAAGGCGCACGCATGGAGATGGAACTGCTCAAAGGCTCCGACCCGGCACGGGAAGTTGTCGTAGAACAGGATTTCATGACAGAGAAATTCATGGGCGATTGTCTTGTAAAGAAAGAGATAGGGCCCGACAGCAGTTCTGCAATCTCGCTCGTGTCGTATGCGCCAAACAGACTTGTATATGAATATTCCAGCAGCAACGATGCCATTGCCATATTCAGTGAAATATACTACCCTCAAGGATGGAAGGCCGTATTGAAAGAGAGCGGCGGAAAAGAGTCTGAACTGCCGATATTCAGGGCCGACTACATTCTGCGCGGGCTCTGCCTGCCTGCAGGAAGCGGAGAGATTACCTTTACATTCAGTCCTGACAGTTTTGTAAAGGGAGAGCGCTTCTCTATGGCCTCATCTGCCCTGCTCTATATTGCACTGCTGGCCCTTTTGGGAACGACGTTCTACAATAAAATGAGAAGAAGAGATGGAAAACAGAGTATGTAGCCTTTTCAAGATAAAATATCCGATAGTTTCGGGAGGCATGGTATGGTGCAGTGGCTGGCATCTCGCCTCCGCCGTGAGCAAATGCGGAGGGCTGGGGCTTCTGGGAGCAGGCAGCATGCACCCCGACAATCTGCGTCACCATATAAGGATGTGCAAGGAAAGCCTCGGTGAATTGCCGTTCGGAGTAAACGTGCCGCTGCTATACCCCGACATAGAACTGCTTATGAAAATTCTGGTAGAAGAGGAGGTGAAAATCGTATTCACCTCTGCCGGCTCTCCCAAAAAGTGGACGCCATACCTCAAGGAGCATGGTATTGTCGTCTGCCACGTGGTCTCCAGCGCCCCTTTTGCAGAAAAATGCGAAAAGGCCGGTGTAGATGCAATCGTAGCGGAGGGATTTGAAGCCGGAGGCCATAACGGAAGGGAAGAGACCACAACCTTATGCCTTGTTCCTCAGGTCAGGGAGGCCACATCGCTTCCTCTTCTGGCAGCAGGAGGCATTGCTCTCAAATGCCAGATAAAGGCAGTGGAAGCACTTGGAGCCGAGGGAGTTCAAATTGGTACGCGCTTTGCCCTTTCACAGGAGAGTTCGGCGCACCGCCTGTTCAAGGAGCACTGCGCTTCACTTGGAGAAGGCGGAACCAGACTTCTGCTCAAGAAAATATCTCCGACAAGGCTGGCATATGGCTCTCTCTTTACCGAAACAGTGGAAAAAATGGAGGCAGAAGGGGCGACCAGGGAGGAGCTCATGCTATATCTTGGCAAAGGCAGGGCAAAAAAGGGCATTTTTGAAGGAGATATTAATGAGGGTGAGATTGAGATAGGACAGGCCTGCTCTCTTATAGACAGCATAGAGAGTGTGGAACAGATAATGAAATCCCTGATTTAACCCTAAGGCTACAGCCACGCCCCGAGCATGATGACGATAATCGCCACAGGCGCTATATACTTTATCAAAAAGAATATTATGTCTATGGCGGCTTTCTTTATCCTTACCGCACCAGACGAAGTGAGTTCATCGGAAACATTCGGTTTTTTAAGAATCCAACCTACAAAAATGACGGAGAAGAGGCCGCCCAGCGGCATAAGTATGTTGGCTGAGGCAGAATCGAGCAAATCGAACAGATTCTTGCCGAAAAGTTCTATATGCAGTACATTGCCCTGCGAAAGGGAGCAGAACGCCCCTATCACCGCCACTACTGCAAACGAAATAACCACGGCAGCCACTCTGTTGACCTTAAACTCCTCCTTAAAATAGGCGACGGCAACCTCAATCAGGGATATGGCAGAGGTGATTGCCGCTATAAAGAGAACGAAGAAGAAAATCACTCCAAGCAGATTTCCGAGCGGAAGATGCGAAAATATGTATGGAAGCGTTACAAACACCAGACCGGGGCCCTGAGAAGGTGATATGCCGAAAGCGAAAACGGCAGGCATAATGGCCACGCCTGCAAGCAGGGCGAAAGTGGTGTCTGCAATCGCCGTCTGAGCGGAAATTCCCACAATACTCTCTTTTTTTGCAACGTATGAAGCGTATGTTATTATGGTGCCGCACCCGAGACTGAGCGAAAAGAATGCCTGTCCGAGCGCATCCATAAAAGTCTGGGGCGTAACCTTTGAAAAATCGGGATTGAAGAGGAACGACAGCCCCGCTCCGGCCCCCTTCAACGTTACAGACCTTACGGCTATAATGACTATCATTACAAAAAGGGCAGGCATCATCACCTTTGAAAAACGCTCTATTCCCTTCTCCACCCCGGCCAGCAGCACAAGGCAGCTCAGGGCCAGAAAGAGAAGCATATATATAATGGGACCCAGCGGAGAACTTATGGTGTCGCTGAAAAGCGAACTCAGCTGCTGTGAAGTGCCGGAAAAGACTCCTGTGGCCGCCTTTACCATGTAATCGATTGTCCAGCCGCCCACGACACTGTAAAACGAAACTACCAATATTGGAGTGAGTACAACAAAGATCCCCATGAAATTCCATTTGGAGCCGGGAGAGAGTTTTCTAAAGGCCCTGAAGGCGTTGGCCCCGCTTCTGCGTCCTATTGTGAACTCCGAAAACATTATGGGCAGACAGATTATAAAGACAAAAAAGAGGTATATTATGATAAAGGCAGCACCTCCGTTGGTTCCAAGCAGATATGGAAACCTCCAGAGATTGCCCAGACCTATTGCCGAGCCGGCAAGCGCAAGCAATACGCCTATTCTGCTTTTAAAGTTGTCGCCATGTTGCTCCATAATCTTACGATTTGGGTTATCTCACTCTATTGTATATGATAAAACTGAAATCTATATCGTTTTCTTGGTCATGAATCTTCCCACTGTCGGAAACTGCCTGCCACTGCCTTTCGTCGATTGCCGGGAAATAGGTATCCGCCTCAGCCGCAGCCGCATGAATCCTTGTTACGTAAAGTCTGTCGGCATGGCTGAAGAGTGCATTATAAAGTTGCCCTCCCCCCATCACGAAATACTCCTCCTCGGATTCTTTTGCACTCTTTACAAGAGCCTCCAGATTGGCACACTGTTCAAAAGAGGTATTGCTGCCCGGCTTTATGGCTGAAAGCGCCTTCTGCACCTCCTCCCGGGCAAGTCCTTTAGCGCTTACCACAATATTGCGCCTGCCCGGGAGCGGACGCCCGATGGAACGGTATGTATTTTTGCCCATTATTACCGGATGAGAAGTGGTCACGGATTTAAAGTACTTCAAATCCTGGGAGATATGCCACAAAAGGGCATTTTTGCAACCTATTGCATTATTGAGATCTACAGCGACTATTACCGAAAGCATATTAAAGCAGGTTAGGGTTATACTGCCACAGGCGCCTTTATTGCAGGATAAGGGTCATATCCTGTCAGCTCGAAATCTTCATACTCGAAACTGAAAATATCCTTCTGGTTGCCGTGGATTATCATCTCCGGCAATTTACGCGGAGTCCTTCCCAACTGGGTCTCCACCTGCTCGAAGTGGTTAAGATAAATATGGGCATCGCCAAGCGTATGGACAAAATCTCCCGCAGTATAACCGCATACCTTTGCCACCATCATTGTAAGAAGTGCATAAGAGGCTATGTTAAACGGAACTCCGAGGAAGAGGTCTGCACTTCTCTGGTACAGTTGGCATGAAAGACGGCCGTCCGCCACATAAAACTGGAAAAGCGAATGGCATGGGGGAAGGGCCATGTTGTCTACGTCGGCTACGTTCCATGCCGAAACGATATGACGCCTCGAATCAGGGTTCTCCTTGAGCGAGCGCATCACATTGGAAAGCTGGTCTATCTCTCCGCCATCCGGCGTTTTCCAGTGACGCCACTGCGCGCCGTATACCGGACCGAGATTGCCGTTTTCATCGGCCCATTCATCCCAGATGGAAACGCCATGTTCCTTAAGGTACTTAATATTGGTATCGCCCTTGATAAACCACAACAGTTCATAGATGATAGATTTCAAATGGACCTTCTTTGTGGTCAGCAACGGGAAGCCCTCGGAAAGGTCGAAACGCATCTGGTATCCGAATATGCTCTTTGTACCCGTACCGGTGCGGTCGCTCTTTGGCGTACCTTCCTTCATTACTTTATTCAGCAGCTCTAAGTATTGTTTCATCCGTGAGATTTTTATCCCCCAAATATAGGACTATTTTTCTAATACTCCTCTTGAAAGATTCTCAGAATTATCGGCAGATGGTCGCTTACACCGCCGTTGTATACAGGGCCTGTCAGCGTTCTCCGCACTTTACAGCCCAAATATACCGGATCCTCTTCAAGCAGGTAATCCGGCGCAAAAATCTCCGCTCCCCCGACCGCATTGAACCAGCGTCCGCAGTAGAGGTTTTTCGAGAGCAGGAAATGGTCTATGCTCTCCCACTCTCCCTTGTATTTATAAGTTCCCCTTACGCCTCTGCCCGGGCTTCTCACCTCGGGAGCCATATTTACAAGCATCCCGAGTTCCGAAAGGAGCGGAGAATCTGCCGGAGCATTGAAATCTCCCATTACCACAATATTTGCAAGCGAGTCTGCCGTAAGAATGGAATCGCACTTTACCTTAAGTCTCTCCATTGCCGCCCTTCTTTTCAGAGAAGAGCGCCTCTTTCCGCCAAGTCTCGACGGCCAGTGGTTCACAAGGCAATGAATCGTATCGATTCCATCTGCAACACCCTTTACATAGAGAATCTCCCGCGTGTCGAGCACTCCTCCCCCCGGAGCGGGAACGGCAAGGAACTCTGCCTTCACTACCCTGAATCTCTCCCTCAGATAGAGCAACGCTACATCAATCCCCCTTGAATCGGGCGACTCCCTGTGTACAGCCCCATACTCCAGCCTGCTCAATATGGTATTATAGACCAGTTCATTCACCACTCTGCGGTTCTCAACCTCGCAGAGACCTACAAGCATGGGGCACTCTCCGTACCGCTCCTTTGCAAGCAGGATGATTTTGGCAATATCATCTCTTTTTCTGTTGAATTTGCTCCAGTTCCAGTGCCTGTAGCCGGTGGGAGTATATTCACCGTCGCCCGTTCCGTCTGCAACCGGAGAAAAAAAGTTCTCCACGTTCCAGAACATTATAAGCCAAAGCACCTTTACCGCTGCAGATTGCAAAATCCAGTTCTTCATGACTGTAAAACTACCCATTATGGTTCAAGGCAGAGCCATTTCCCGTAAAAAGATTATTTTTTACCCTTTTTATTATTATTTTTGCGGACTAAAATTTTTAAAATCAGAAAAATGGCTTTGAAATGCGGTATAGTCGGCCTGCCAAATGTCGGCAAATCAACTCTTTTTAACTGTATCAGTTCAGGAAAGGCACAATCTGCAAATTTCCCGTTTTGCACAATAGAACCCAATATAGGCTCAACGATTGTGCCGGATGAAAGGCTGCAGGTTCTGGAAAAACTGGTCAATCCTCAAAGGGTTGTCCCGGCAACGGTGGAAATAGTAGACATTGCCGGCCTGGTAAAGGGTGCGAGCAAGGGAGAGGGGCTCGGAAACCAGTTTCTTGCAAACATCAGAGAGACAGATGCCATACTGCATGTGCTCCGCTGCTTCGACGACCCCAACATAGTACATGTAGACGGAAGCGTAGACCCTGTCCGCGACAAGGAGATTATAGACACGGAATTACAGCTCAAAGACCTGGAGACCATTGAAAACCGTATCCATAAGGTTCAGAAGCAGGCTCAGACGGGCGGAGACAAAAATGCCAAAAAGATGTATGAAGTCCTTCTGAAATACAAAGGCGTGCTTGAGCAGGGCAAGTCTGCCCGTTCGGTTACATTCGACACTCCGGAGGAGCAGAAACTGGCAAGAGAACTCTTCCTGCTTACCAACAAGCCTGTCATGTATGTATGCAACGTAGATGAAGCAAGCGCAAAGGAGGGCAACCGGTATGTAGAAAAAGTAAGGGAAGCTGTCAAGGATGAAAATGCGCAGATACTGGTCATTGCAGCCAAAATCGAGTCTGAAATCGCCGAACTGGAAAGTTACGAGGAGCGTCAGATGTTCCTGGAGGAAATAGGGCTGGAAAAGTCCGGAGTGGTAAGGCTGATTCAAAGTGCCTACTCCCTTTTGAATCTGGAAACCTTCTTTACCGCGGGGCCGCAGGAGGTAAGGGCGTGGACCTACAACAAGGGTGACAAGGCGCCCCAGGCTGCCGGTGTAATACACTCCGATTTTGAAAAGGGATTCATCCGTGCGGAAGTCATAAAATACGGAGACTACGTCAAATACGGCTCGGAAGCTGCCTGCAGAAATGCCGGCAAACTTTATACCGAGGGCAAGGAATATATAGTACAGGACGGCGACATCATGCATTTCCTGTTCAACGTATAAAAGCCCCTGCAATACAATTAAAATGAGGCAACCTCCAGAGAGACTGCCTCATTTTCATATTCCGTCCAGATCTGAATCTGTCTTTTATCAATAGAACTTGTAACGGGTGTCCACGACATTGGCATCTTCCGCCATTACCGCAGGAAGTACCTGGTTTATGTACTGGAGTTCACGTGTCTTTCTTGCCCTGGCGTCATCTTCGGTATAGAAAGCACCAATCTCCTTTCCGGTTATTGTAAAGTAGTAAACACCTATCTCTCCTGTAACCGGACCTACAAGTTCGCCCTCATCGGCTGCTGCAATCGCTCCTATGAACTTGGGATCCAACTGCTGTGATGTGAGCGATGAGAATACCACTCCGTCTCTGTGGCTTACAGAAAGGTTAAGCCTCTCTGCAACCTGGGAAAGGGTTGCGGCATCGCCTACACGCTCCTTTGTCTGCTCTGCAAGTTTGGCTCCCCTCTTCTCCAGAGCTATAATCTCCTTCAACTGCATTGCAACCTCATTGTATGTTGCTACGCCTGCATGGTGCTCGCCTCTGATTGCCACTATAAAGAAATATCTGTTGTCAACGGCAATGATGTTTGAAACCGAACCAGCCTCGTTTTCATTCATCCAACGAAGCACTTCCTTTGTATTTGCATAACTGTTGGAAATGGTCTTGGCGGAAGCAGGGACTCTGAGAGCGGGATAAACGGGAACGTTGAGGCTCTTTGCCACTTCGTCGAATTTTGTCGCATCTGCACCGCACTGCGTTGCAAAGTCATTTGCCTTTGCATAAAAATCTGCGTATGTCTGCTTGCCGGCAACCGCCTCCTTCACCAGAACGGCAACCTGATATTTTTCATAAGGTCTTGTCCTTTCGGTGTACTTCACAAGGTGGATACCATAACTTGTGGTAAGTTTGAGAACCTCGTTCCTGTCTGCCATGAAGAGAGACTCGAATCCCGGTATGGTATAAAGTTGTGTCATCCATCCCAGATCTCCGGGCTGCTCTACATTGGGATTCTGGTCTATTGAATATTCGCGCGCGAGTTCTGTAAAATCACCGCCCCTCTTCAG
This sequence comes from uncultured bacterium, assembly GCA_949300025.1. Lineage (GTDB taxonomy): Bacteria > Bacteroidota > Bacteroidia > Bacteroidales > UBA932 > Egerieousia. Next base: position 162,495 of record CASGCS010000019.1, read on the forward strand.
TACAGTCAGAAGGCTGTCGGCCGTAGCCTCTTCAGATGCAGGCAAAAGTATATGTTTTACAAAAATCGAATCCGGAAGCGACTTTACATCCATAAGTCTTGCGGCATAGTAGGTGTTCTCATCCTGAAATACCGGCAGAGACTCTGAAACCTTTGCTTTTGTTGCGAATTCCGCTATCTGGGAAGGCATTGTCTCCAGTTCCTGCTCCGAATAGTAATATCCGGTAAACGGCTGGTCTGAATTGCGGGCAAGGAAAGTCTTCATGTTCTTGGTTGTGGTAAACTCAGGATAGACCTTCTCCATATTGTTATATGTAAGTTCCAAATCCTCTGCAGAGGGAACGACCTCATATACTACATAGTCTATATCCTTGCTCTCTATCTGCCTGTAAAGATGCTTGTGCTCCTCGTAATAGGCCCTTACCTCTTCATTTGAGACCTTGATGGTGGTATCCTGCCCGAATCCTATGGGGTTGACAACAAAGTCCACGCTGTATGTGGTATTGTTTTCTGCAATGGCCCTGCTCAGTTCAAGAGGATTTACAACCGCACTTTTTTCCAGCAGGGAGAGATATTTGGTAAAGAGCCTGTCCTTGCTCATGTTGTCTTCCAGATAACTCCAGTAGAGTTGCAGCTGACCGCTCTGGTCTTGTGAAACCGCACGCACGAAATCTACTACACGCTGTTTGTCGAACGCACCGTTCTCATCTCTGAAAGAGGCTTCGTTTGCAAGAACCGGAGATATGTCCACTCCCTGGCTCATATCCAGAAGTTCCTCGCTGCCCAAACGCAATCCTGCATTCTCGGTTGCGGGGATATATACACGCTCCACAATTTCATCCTGCCATGCGGAATTGTTTATCATATCCTGAGCCTGGTCGTTCATGACCCCGCCGGATGACATTTCATAAATTCTGGTAAAATAATCGACCTTATTCTGGTAATCCTGATAGGTTACAGATTTCCCGTCTATCTCGCCCACGTCATACTTGGAAGAGAACATGGATAGTGTCGATTCCAGTGTAGAGGGGTCTATGATAAACGATAACAACGCCAACGCAATAATGATGGTTATAAAGGCACCCATCTTTACGCGTATTTTCTCTAAAACAGCCATTTTATTATAAGTTTATTAATTAACAAAATATTGAGGGTGCGAAGATAGTAATTTTTTTGCGATTATCTACTCCAAAGACAATTTGAGACTCTCTATCGGTTTCGGCCTGAGAAGAGGCCCTATGAAATTTGCAGTATCCACATAATGGAAAAGGGAGTCCCTGATTATGGCGTAACTGTCGAAGGGAACCATAATGGAGGCGTTCCTCGCCATTTCGTCGCTCTCCAGACCGTAACCTTTCATATACCCTTCCGGGGAGAACATTTCCACAAGACAATTGTCGTTGTTGTAGATTTTCCCCTCCTCCCTGTTCCAATAAAGGGTATCCGTAAGCAGCCTCTGCCCTTTTATATAGTTTTCCACGACCACGTTCCCAATTGCCACCCACTGCTCTTCATCCTTTACGGTAGTATGTCTTGCAATATCGGAATAGATATGTGTCTCGAGCAGCCCCTCTTCGTTATAGGCATAGACATTGAAACCCTCCGGGAAGAGTTCGTACGCCTCATTTGTGGAATCATTCTGGAAACGCTCCATAAGATTGGCCTCCAGGCGCATGGCAAGCCCCCCGTTGTTGCTCTGAAGGGCATACATATTGCGTATTACCTGACGCGGGACCTTGTTGATGTCCACTATTTCACCCTTGTCAACTTTGTTGGAGCATGATACAACATTGGTAGCAATCGCTGCCGCAATTGCTACCAACACTGTCATCTTTATTTTTCTATATGCGCGCTCCCGCATCTATTTTTGGGTTCTTACCGTTGTTGTCGCGCTCATTCCGCTGCAAGAGACTGTATATGAGTTGCCGTCTGTCAAGTCATACATGAAGGCATCTTCAGTGGAAGGATAGTATATGCGGCAGTTCCTTATAAGTTCGTCGGCCTCTGCAGCGAGAGAAGAATCAAGGTTCTTTGCTTTCTGCAGGTAATCGGTGGCTACCCAGAATTTTGCCCTCTGCTCTATTTCGTTTCCGCTGCAGGGGGCATTGTACCAGATTGTACCCATAAGCAGATTTGCCTTGCCTGCGATAGACTCGTCAAGTTCTACGGCCTTCTTTGCAGATGCTATTGCTGCTGCTGGAGAATTCATGTTCTTGAACTGGTATGAAGCCATCTCCATAAGCATGTCTGCATCGTCCTTTGCAGTGCTTGCCGTATCGTCTATTGCCTCCTGAAGGAACTTGATTGCAAGATCATGCTCATCCTTTGAAGCATGCAGCCTGTAGAGCAGGCGTGCGGAATTGAATGAAGGCTCCAGTTTGTGCATTGCGTTTACAGCCTGAAGGAAAAGGGTGGAATCCACACAGTTTGCATCTGAAAGCAAGGTTGCTATGCTCTTTACAAGAGCCAGATCGTTGGGATTTGCATCGAACCTGGGCTGGAATACCTTTATAAGATTATTGCAGTTTGCAACGCCGCTTACAATGAATGCATTGTCGAATACCTGCTGTCTCTGTTTGTTTTCATCTGAAGGGTCATTGGTTACAAGTTCATCCAGAACAGGGGCATATTTGGAATAGGTGTTGAGAACCTCCTCGTCGGAAACAAGGTTCAGTTCATAAAGCTGTCTCGCCCTGTCCATTCTTGCAACAAGGAGATCGGGATTTACCTCGTTGCCTGACATTGTGATAATCTCGTCAAGAGCAGAAAGAACCTCTTTGTTGTCTGCAGGCTCGTATGTCACCATGTCGAAAGCCTTGTTCTCCATTGCCACGAGTTTCCTGCTGGGGTAATACTGAGCCCTTATATCGCTTATCATAAGCAATGAATCTACAAGAGCCTGCTTTCCTTCAGGTGCTCCCTGGTAGGTGTTTATCAGATAGGTCATTATCTGACGGCCATGTATCAGCATGTTCTGGCTGGCAGTGGGAGGACATGACTCCATTGCCTTTCTCCACAATCCGGCAGCATCCTGATAGTTATTTTGTCTGTAATAATCGCGGTAGAAGTTCAGGTATTTTACACAATTTGCACTGTCGGCGCCATATTTGCCCTGTGCAAAAAGCGATGTTACGCTAAGGAGCATAACAACTGTCAAAAGAGTATAAGATAATTTTTTCATAATATGTAAATAAGTTAATTTTTTATTGGTTGTTTGCTATTGGTATCTGTGTTTTATGAACCAAAGATCATGCAGACTTATGCTGAGCACGAACTGTACATACCTTTCACGGACCAGATTGTTTTTAGTCGACCCTCTCTGGCCAAAATCCACCGCAACGTTGAACGCATTGTACAATCTGTATATGGGAAGCGAAAGACCGAATGTGAAGCCTGCTGCATTTATCCTGTTGCCGGCAAAATTCATGTATGTCTGGTCATAATATGCTCCCACCCTGTATGTCACTCTTTTGAAATAATACCTTATGTCGTACATGTTGGGGATGAACTCGAAACCTACCCTGAACGAACGTGCGGTCTGCGGAGTGAATTCCATTCCCCCCATCTGGCTGTAAGCAGAACTCTTCCAGTTCTGCTGCGTATAGTCTGCACCGAACATCCACTTGTCTCTCTTTCCGACAGTCGCTCCTATGGAGAACTCGTGCGGCAACTTGACCTTTGCGTTGTTTACGGAATAGTTGTACACCGTGTCTATGGTGCTTGAGCCGTCCTGGGCATGGGCGTAACGTTCATAATCTCCCTTGAGCGATGTCCCGAGCGTATAGGTGGCCCCTCCCGTTACATAATATTCGTTATGGTCGCCGAACCCCTTGAAATATTGCAGGCCAACCTTTACCGAAGAGGCCCCGAGCGAATAGTCCCACCCGGTGGTGATTGCCCTTATCGAGGCATCGGTGCCGAAGAGCACGTTGCTGTACCTGTCGAGAGACCCGAAATAATAGATATATTGTGCACCGATTGAAAAGTTCTTGAGGAAGTTCATGGCGCCTCCCACAAAAAGCTGGTTGATGCTGCCCTCGCCATATTTGCGGTACCTGATATCTCCGTATTGCGAAACTATTGCAGGGTCGGACTCCATATCCTCGAATTTGTAGCCGATGTTGCTGTACGGCACTATTCCCACAATCAGCGCAGACTTCTTATAGACCGGGGCCGAAAAGATGAAACTCTTTACATTGCCGGTGTTATAGGCGGTCTTGCTTATTCCGTCGGTGCTGTATATGTTTTTCTGGTCGCCTCCGAAATCCAGCATAAACGAAAGGGTATCCCTGTTTGTAATGGATGCGGGATTCAGGTAGTTGATATATCTGTTGCTGCGGAGAGCGGTACCTATTCCTCCCAACGCCCTGTTTACGGCAGTTCCCTGCTTTTCTATATTTCCGAGTCCATACAAGGAATAGGGAGTATATGTTCCGAGTGCATCAGTATTCTGCCCCCTTGCGCCGTACCCTTCAAAAAGAAGTGCGGGAAATAGAATGAAAAAAAGATATTTCTTAATTTTTCCTTTTTGCATAATAGCTTGCAATTTGCGCTAATCCGTTCAGTACTAAATTCGGAACAACAAATATGGCACTTTTCATTTTTTCTGCAAAATAAAAAGAATCACCGCCGGTAAATATGACCGTGTGTTCCGGATATTTTTTAATATACCCCTCTACTTCAAATATTAGACCGAAAACTACTCCGGATGTCATGGCGCCGCTGGTATCGACTCCCATTTCGGGCAATTTTTCTGTCGGTTTTATAAGCGGCAATCTTTTTGTAAATGCATTAAGCGCTCTGAACCTGCTTGTTAGTCCAAGGGAGATATTGCCTCCCAAAAAAGTTCCATTTTTATCGATAAAATCCACGGTAAGCGCTGTCCCAAAATCGAATTTGATACAATTCCGGCCCGGAAACATCATGGCTGCGGCCAACGCTCCGGCAATCCGGTCTGCACCGAGCCCTTCTGCCGGAAAACGGTAATTCAAATTTACTGGAAGTTCCGTCCTGGAATTCAAAACCACAAGTTGGCGGCATCTGCCCCTGAGCTGCTGTTCAAAAGCAGGATTCTCCTCCCTTACGTTTGAAAATACAATTGTGTCTGGATGTTCTTCACCCAATGAAGAGAGTATGAAAGAAAAGACATCCTCACCCTCTGAACTTCTCTTCATTTCGGTGAGAAGGCCCTCTTTTTCGAACGCTGTCTTGCAGTTGGTATTACCGAGATCTATCAAAAAACCAGCCATTCTGCAAATATATGTATTTTTAAGAAACCTTTTCCACTGTCTCCCTCATTTTCAGCAATAAATTGTACGCCTGTTCCATTGTCTCCATATTTTCCACCCTGAGGAAAAGGCGGCCGTTCTGCTCCTTTATTCTGAAATCGCTCTTTTTGCCGTTTATATAGTTGAGAATATCGGAAAAAAGTCTGGATTTGTAGTACGGTGAACTCTGGTTGGAGATAAAATAGGCCAGCATCATGTTGTTCTTTATGACTATCCTCTCGAATCCGAGCGCTATGGCTTCTCTTTTCAGCCGTACTACATTTATCAGTTGTACCAGCTGCCACGGCAACTCTCCGAAGCGGTCTGTAAGAGTCTCGACAAAACTGCCTATCTCCTCTTCACTGCTCATTGTATCCAGCTCCTTATATAATCTTATCTTTTCGGAGACCTGAGGTATGTAATCGTCCGGTATGAGAAGTTCAAGATCCGTATCTATTGTGCAATCTGCAATATAACTGCCATGTCCGCTCTTTTCCTCACCGCTTGTCTCCCCTTCTTCCTCCCTTATCTCCTCAAGAGCCTCCGAGAGGATTCTCTGATATGTCTCGAATCCCATGTCTGCCACAAATCCGCTCTGCTCGCCTCCAAGAAGATTGCCGGCACCTCTTATATCCAGATCCTGCATTGCGATATTGAATCCGCTGCCAAGATCTGAAAAAGCCTCAATCGCCCTCAGCCTGCGCCGCGCATCATCGGTAATGGAAACCGTGGGCGGCACTATAAGATAACAGAATGCCTTTGTATTGGATCGCCCCACCCGGCCCCTTAACTGATGCAGGTCGCTCAACCCGAAATTCTGGGCCTGGTTTATTATAATGGTGTTGGCATTGGGCACATCTATGCCGTTTTCTATTATGGAAGTGGCAATCAGCACGTCGTAATCTCCCATTATGAAGTCAAGCATGATGGATTCCAGTTCCTTGGCCTCCATCTGTCCGTGTCCGATACATGTCTTTACCCCCGGACAAATCCTCCTTATTATATCTTCTATTGCAAGAATGTCCTCCACTCTGTTATGCACAAAGAAGACCTGGCCTCCGCGTTCCACCTCAAAGTTTATGGCATCCCTTATAAGCTCTTCATTAAAATCTATTATTTCCGTCTGCACCGGCAGCCTGTTCGGAGGCGGGGTATTTATGATGGAAAGGTCGCGCGCTCCCAAAAGCGAAAATTGCAGAGTGCGCGGGATAGGAGTGGCTGTCAAAGTCAGGGTATCTACTGAAAGTTTCAGGTGACGGAGCCTCTCCTTTGCAGCAACGCCGAACTTCTGTTCCTCATCTATTATCAGCAATCCCAAATCCTTGAACTCAATCGATTTGTTCAACAGCCTGTGAGTCCCTATTATTATGTCTATCTTTCCGCTCTTGAGTTTTTCGGTTATCTCCCTTATCTGCTTTGCACTCTTAAGACGACTCAGATACTCAATGTTGCACGGGAATTTTTCCAGCCTGCCGCAGAATGTCTTGTAATGCTGGAGGGCCAGTATGGTGGTAGGAACAAGCACCGCCACCTGCTTGTTGTCGGCCACCGCCTTGAATGCAGCCCTTATTGCAACTTCTGTCTTTCCGAATCCTACGTCTCCGCACACCAGCCTGTCCATGGGATGCTCCTTTTCCATATCCTCCTTTACGGCTCTGGTCGCCTTCAGCTGGTCAGGAGTGTCTTCATACATAAACGAAGCTTCTAGCTCATGCTGCATATAAGTGTCGCCTGAAAAGGCAAATCTCTTCACCTGCTGTCGCTGCGCATACAATTTTATAAGTTCCTTCGCAATATCCTTGACCTTTGATTTCGTGGTCTTTTTCAACTTCTCCCATGCACCGCTGCCAAGTTTGTAAATCTTGGGCGGAACAGAATCTTTTGACTTATACCTGGCAATCCTGTGTATACCGTGAATAGAGACAAAGATTACATCGTTATCCTTATAGATAAGTTTTATCGCCTCCTGCACCTTGCCGTTTACATTTGTCTTCACAAGGCCTCCGAATATACCCACACCGTGGTCTATATGCACCACATAATCTCCTATTCTAAAGGCGTTGAGTTCGTCGAGTGTAAGCCTTTCGCTCGCTTCAACCTCCCTTCTTACCTTGACACGGTGAAACCTGTCGAAAATCTGATGGTCGGTATACAGACAAACTTTTCCGGCATTGTCTATGAATCCTTCATGAAAAGACTTTTCAATGACTCCGAAAGAGGGAACCCGACTGTTTTTACGGCCCTGGGAAAATATGTTTCTCAACCTCTCTATCTGCTTGACATTATCGCTGCTTATATAAACCTTATACCCCTCTTCGGTATGTCTGAGAATGTCATCGGAGAGCATCTCGAAGTTTTTGTTGAATGCAGGCTGGGGAGCTGTATCGAATTTTATGACAGGCAGGCTCTCCCCTCCCCTTTCAGATTCGAATCCTATAATTGAATAATCTTCAAAGTAGAGCTTTTTCAAAGGCATGGCTGCTTTCATCACCTCCTTGAAATTCTCTGTCGCCATATCCATATAGTTGTCTATCCACACCACACAATCCTTTCCTGCATATTCGAATATCGAGACATGATTGCTTTCCCCGAATTTCTCTTTGTCGTAAATATTAGGAAAAATCTCCACGCTTTCCAGAGATTCGGTGGAACGCTGCGTATTTATGTCGAAATACCTTATGCTCTCTATATTGTTCCCAAAGAAATCTATTCTGTACGGTCTGTCATCTGAAAACGAGAAAAGGTCTATTATTCCTCCCCTTAAGGCATACTCTCCAGGCCGGCTTACAAAATCCACCCTTTCAAAATTATAGAGAACAAGTGTCTCTTTTATGAATTCGTGGGAGAGCGTATCGTTTACAGAAATCTTCAATATGTTGTCTGACAGTTCATTCTTGTCAATTATCTTTTCAAATACAGCGGCCGGATAGGTAACCAGCACCATGAATTTATCCTTGCTTTCGCCGTTTTTAAAATGGTTGAGAGCATTTATCGCAGCACTTCTCTGTACCTTGTTGGAACTCTCCTTTATTGTATCAATCTTGCTGTTTGCATTTACCGAAGTCGGAAAATAGAATACGTTCCTGTCTGAAACAAACCCGTAAAGATCATTGGTAAAAAACTTTGCCTGCTCTATATTGTTAAGCACCACCAGATGCACGCCTTTGTTATATGATTCTACTGCATCGGCAAACGAACAGGCTTTGGAAGAACCGTACAACCCCTTGAGCACAACCCCCTTCTTCTCTCCTTTTAAAAAGTCTGACAGTTCTTTTTGAGGTTTACCGGAAGAGAATCTATTTTGAAAATCATATATATCCATCGGCCTGCAAAGTAAATGAAGTTTTAAACAACCCCCAAAAATTTCAAATGATAAATTGTTTATAAGTTTTGATAACTTTTATTATGGAAATCAAAGTTTATTTTCATATAAAAATTTCTTCTGCAAAAAGAAGAAAAGAAATGAAGACTTATACAAAATTCTTTACAGAAAATAAACATGTCACTTGCTGACAATTTTATTTCAATACATTGTCAACATCTGTTAACAACTACTATTTATCTCTTATTTTCAAAATTTTGAATTGTAGATAATTTTATTGAAAACTTGTTTATTCAAATTTATCAACATATCAACAGGCATAAATAAATATCAAACGCTTTTAAAAATAAAATATATATTTTTGTGTTATGAATATAAATGAGAATTTCGATCCTCGGAAGATTTCCGAGGTTTCAGACAAAGATATAGAAATAATCCGTCCAAAGGATTTTGACAATTTTTCAGGACAGGACAAGATTCTTGAAAATCTCAAGGTTTTTGTAAAGGCTGCAAAGTTGCGCGGAGAATCCTTGGATCATGTGCTGCTGCACGGTCCTCCGGGTCTTGGCAAGACCACTCTTGCAAATATAATAGCAAATGAACTTGGAGTGGATATAAAGATTACTTCCGGTCCAGTTTTGGACAAGCCCGGAGATTTGGCGGGTCTTCTTACCTCCCTTGATGAAGGCGACGTACTTTTTATAGATGAAATTCACCGTCTTTCTCCGGTTGTAGAGGAGTATCTTTACTCTGCCATGGAAGATTTCAGGATAGATATAATGATAGATAAAGGTCCGGGAGCCCGTTCCGTGCAGATTGCATTGAACCGTTTTACTCTTGTTGGGGCAACAACGCGCAGCGGTCTTCTCACCTCTCCGTTGAGAGCCAGATTCGGTATTCAATGCCATCTGGAATATTACAACGCTTCTGTCCTGGAGAAAATAGTGAAGAGGAGTTCACATATCTTGAATATATCGATAGATGAAAATGCCGCGCATGAAATTGCTCTGAGAAGCAGGGGAACTCCGAGAATTGCCAACGCGCTGCTCAGAAGGGTAAGGGATTTTGCTCAGGTAAAGGGGAACGGACGCATAGATCTTCCGATAGCGCGATTCGCATTGGACGCACTGAATATAGACAAACACGGGCTCGATTCCATGGATAACAGGATATTGACTACCATTATAAACAAGTTCAAGGGCGGACCTGTAGGAATATCTACTATTTCTACCGCCGTTGGAGAGGATGTAGGCACGATAGAGGAGGTTTACGAACCTTTCCTTATAAAAGAGGGCTTTATCCAGAGAACTCCACGTGGAAGAGAAGTTACAGATTTGGCATACAATCATTTAGGAATATCCAAGTATAACAGTGAAAGTACTCTGTTTTAATAAATTTTGAATTTGAAAAGCATATGTATATCATGAAGAGAACGTTTATATTTTTGACTTTTATTTTTTCGCTTCTGTTTGTATCTGACCTTTATTGCTGCACTTCGGCAATAATATCTGGAAAGTGTACAAAGGACGGCCGTCCTTTGATGTGGAAACACAGGGATACAGGAGAACTCAATAACAGGATAGAATATTTCACTGGAAAAAAGTATGATTTTCTTGCACTTGTAGATTCACCTAAAAGCGATGTGCCTCAGGCATGGGCGGGAACCAATTCGGCTGGGTTCTGTATAATGAATACAGCTTCATACAATCTTAAGGATGACAATGTTCCTTCATCTGAGATGGACAAGGAGGGTGTTCTTATGTTTAAGGCTTTGGGCGAGTGTAAAACTCTTGAGGATTTTGAAAGGTTTCTGGACAGACATCACAGACCTATAGGGGTGGAGGCAAATTTTGGAGTGATAGATGCTTTTGGAGGAGCCGCCTACTATGAAGTGAACAACAACAGCTGGAAAAAACTGGATGTAAATGATCCAAAGACAGCTCCGCAAGGTTATATAGTATATACCAACCATTCATTTACAGGCAGGTTCAACCAGGGAATGGGTTATATCCGTTATGCCAATGCAAAACATATAATAGAGCATCATTTGGCTGAAAACCGCAGTATAACTCCTGAATGGATTTTTTCTGACCTTTCGAGGTCTTTTTACCATTCGCTTCTCAATATAGATTTGGTTGAAGATAGTGAACTGGTAAAGGGAAGCGGCTTTTTTATAGACCAGGATTTCATACCGCGTAAAAGTACGAGCGCCTCTATAGTTTTTGCAGGTGTAAAGGAGGGTGAAAATCCTCTTAACACTGTAATGTGGACAATACTTGGATATCCTCCTGTTTCCGCAGCAGTTCCTCTTTTTGTAAAGGCTGCAGAAAACCAGCCCTCGTTTATGGTAAAAGGAGATGAAAGCGACAATGCCCTTATGTGCGACATGGCCTTGAAGATAAAGGAGAGAGTTTTTCCTGTAAAGAGGGGCAATGGTGAAAAATACTTCAATTTCTCATTGCTGTACAACAGCCGGGGGAGTGGTTACATGCAGGTAATTCAATCGTTGGAAAAGAGGATATTCAAAAAATCGGCTCCTTTTATTGAAAAGGTAAGAGACAAGGAGTATGACAGTACGGCTTTTGAAAGTTTCTACAATGATTTGTTTACCGAGATAGAGGCTGTTTACAGTTCTCTTCAGTATTAAACAGAAAGGCGGTCAGAAAGGCGGTGTGCATAATTGCAAACCACTGTCGCCCTAACTCTTAGTGTCTTGTATTTTTCTTACACACATAAAAAGACTGTGCCAAAAATTGCTTTTGACACAGTCTTTTGCATATCACATATCCCCTACTCTATTCTATCTTTAGATCCTGCAGGGCTACGCAAAGCGCATCGGTCGTATCTGTAAATACTATTTTCACGCCTTTTATCTCTTTTCCATCTTGAGGAACTATTACAGCGGAGTTGTCTGCAAAATCATCTCCTCTTATCCAGTCTGTACCATTGTATGTGTACTCTACATAACCGTCGGTGACACCGTATAAATCTATATCAGGTATTGAAGTGTTTACGGTAATCCTGCTGCACTTTACAGGTTCCTTGAAAAGGTAGGTTACATAATCGCCTTCAACTCCTGTCCTTTCCGTTCTCCAGTATGTGTTGAAATTGTAATCTGTAATATTCGATTTGGGAAAACTGCGCTGTTCTCCAAATGAAGTCTCTATTACCGTTTCAGGTTTTATATAGTCTGGCACTATGTTGTCGGCAGTTACAGTTATGCTTTTGAACAAATCCTTGTAGAAGGTTGCAAAACGGAATTTTTCAGGCTCGAAAGTGACAATGTCTCCCGTATATATATTCGAGGTGCATGAAGGTTCCGAACCGTCTGTGGTATATCTTACAACTGCCCAGTCGTACGGAAGAGTTACAACCAGCCTGTTGCCTTTGTATATAACCCCCGGCGCCTCTACCCTGAATGCAATGCCCATGTGGAAAAGCCTTTCGAAATGTGTCTTTTCAAGACGGGTTTGGAAATCGTTGAAATCTCTCAGTTCCTGGTTTGTCCAGACAGTTTCAGCCAGAGCGCATGTGCGCGGGTAATATTGGTATTCGGAAAATCTCGAGGGTTTATTGAGCAGTTCTGCCCATAGCGCACCCTGGGCTCCGAGAACCAGCTCTTTCCTGTTTTCAGGAATGTTGCAGCTTTCAACCGGGTCCAGAGAATATACCCTTTCAATAGGAATGATTGCAGCCCAGTTATGTCCTCTTTCTGCAGGAGACTGCTTCATGTCAAAATAATAGTATTCCGACAGTTGCAGTACAGTCTGATGTCCTCTTTCAACTGCTTCCAAAGGTTTCCTGACGCTTCTCCACGAATAGATTCGGGTGGAAGGGTCAAGTGTGCCTCCGTCCAGAATCTCATCCCATCCGGCCATGGTCTTGCCGTATTTGTTTATGATGGCCTCTACCTTCTGCATGAAGTAGTTCTGAAGTTCTGCAGGATTTTCCATCTTCATCTTCTTCATGAGAGCGCGGCATTTCGAGCACTCCTTCCAGTTGTCCATATTCACTTCGTCTCCCCCTACATGTATTATTTTTGAAGGGAAGAGAGCCGCCACTTCCTTTATGATATTGTCGAGCATCTTGTAATTCTCTTCATTGCCGACACACCATACATTCTTTACCTCTCCGTTTATGCTTATGAAGTGTGTCTTGTTGTCGCATCCTGTCTGAGGGTATGTGGAAATTACAGCTTTGCTGTGGCCGGGCATGTCTATTTCAGGTATAATCTCTATGTTTCTTTTTGCCGCGTATTCTATCACCTCCTTAATCTCCTTTTGGGTATAGAAGCCGCCGTATCTTTTGTTACCTGAACCGTATGCGGAAGGAAGCACCTCTCCGGGGCCTCTCCAAGCTCCTTTTTCTGTGAGTTCAGGATATTTTTTTATCTCTATTCTCCAGCCGTTGTCATCTGTTATGTGCCACTGGAATACATTCAGTTTGTGATATGCCATCCAGTCGAGGAAACGGTAGATGTAGTCGAGGCTGAAGAATGTGCGTGAAACGTCCATCATCAGTCCTCTATGGGGAAATCTGGGACTGTCTTCTATCCTTACACAGGGCACTTCCCATTTTTCATCTCCAGTGGGATTTCCGTAGACAGATGGGGGAAGCAGTTGCAGCAGAGTCTGTATGGCATAGAAACTGCCTTTGGAAGTGGAGGATTCAACGACAATTTTTTCAGGAGTTACGCTGAGCAGGTATCCCTCCTGCGGAATATCGCTTTCCGGATTTATAGATAAAGTTATGGTATTGCTCTCCTCCTTGTTGCCTCCCTCTCTTATTCCGAGTCCGGTTGAGCCGTTGAGGATGCCGGCCAGATATTTGGCGTTGAAAGAGTCGTCGGAAACTATTGCAGTTGCCGAATTGAGTTTGAAGACCCCCTCTCCTATCTCCACCTTTTGAGGTTTGGGTATAAGGTCCAGACTGTGCCGTGTCTGCTCCCGGGCAGAGAGCAATGCCGGAGAAAGCATGAAAAAAAGAGAAAAAACTGTTAACAGATGTTTCATTTTACAAAGTGTTAAATTAGCATTGAAATTGCGTGTAAAAATACAAAAAATAGTTCTTTTACACATACTCGGTAAATATAAAGGCAATAAATTGGTAATTTGCCAAAAAGTGACTAAAATTGTGAAAATTTTTCTATAATAAATAAATAATGGCCGAAAAATTAATATCACACATTCCTGAAGGGCCTTTGGCTGAAAAGTGGAAAAAGCATAAGGCTCAGATTCGAGTAGTCAGTCCGGCTAACAAGCGGAAAATGGAGATTATAGTAATTGGTACCGGTTTGGGAGGTGCCTCTGCTGCCGCTTCATTGGGCGAACTCGGGTACAATGTAAAAGTCTTCTGCATCAGTGACTCCCCAAGAAGAGCGCACTCCATTGCGGCTCAGGGAGGTATAAATGCAGCTAAGAACTATCAGAACGATAATGATTCGGTATATCGTCTCTTTTACGATACCATAAAGGGCGGCGACTACCGAAGCAGAGAGGCCAACGTATACCGTTTGGCCGAGGTAAGTAACAATATCATAGATCAGTGTGTTGCACAGGGAGTTCCATTTGCAAGAGAGTATGGCGGACTGCTCGACAACCGTTCGTTCGGAGGAGCGCAGGTGAGCCGAACCTTCTATGCGCGCGGTCAAACCGGACAGCAGCTTCTGCTTGGTGCTTATGCCGCTCTCAACAGGCAGATTGCAAAGGGTACAGTGAAGTCTTATCCCCGTCACGAGATGCTCGACCTTGTGCTTGTCAACGGAGAGGCAAAGGGTATTATTGCGCGCAATATCGTTACAGGAGAGATTGAACGCTTCGGTGCCCATGCAGTAGTTATTGCCAGCGGCGGATATGGCAATGTGTATTTCCTCTCTACAAATGCAATGAACAGCAACGGTTCAGCTGCATGGCAGTGCTACAAGAAGGGTGCATGCTTTGCAAATCCTTGCTTTGCACAGATTCACCCTACATGTATTCCGGTTCACGGCACACAGCAGTCAAAACTTACTCTTATGAGCGAGTCTTTGAGAAACGATGGAAGAATATGGGTGCCCAAGAAAAAGGAAGATGTAGAGAAACTGAGGAAAAAACAGATAAAACCTTCGCAGATTCCTGAAGAAGACAGAGACTACTATCTTGAGAGAAGGTATCCTGCTTTCGGCAACCTTGTACCGCGTGACGTGGCTTCAAGGGCAGCCAAAGAGAGATGCGACGCAGGTTTCGGTGTAAATGAAACAGGACTCGCAGTATTCCTCGATTTCAAGACCGCGATTGAGAGGCTGGGAGAGAAGGTCATTACCGAGCGCTACGGAAACCTCTTCCAGATGTATGAAAAGATTACAGATACAAATCCCTACAAGGAGCCTATGATGATCTATCCTGCAATCCACTATACTATGGGTGGTCTTTGGGTAGATTATAACTTGCAGACAACAATCCCCGGTCTTTATGCAATAGGCGAGGCCAACTTCAGCGACCATGGCGGAAACCGTTTGGGAGCATCGGCGCTTATGCAGGGTCTGGCAGACGGTTATTTCATACTTCCGTACACAATCGGAGATTATCTTTCACACAAATTCAGCGAGCCTAAGACAGATACCAACGCTCCTGAATTCGAGGCTGCAGAGAAAGCCGTGAAGGAGAAGATTGCAAAACTTCTGGCTATTAAAGGCAAGAAAACTGTCGACGAGATGCACAAGGAGCTTGGCCATATCATGTGGGAGTATGTCGGCATGGCCCGTAACGAGGCAGGTCTGAAGAGTGCGATAGAGAAGATAAGGGAACTTAAGAAGGAGTTCTGGAGCAATGTTTACGTTGCAGGTACGAACGAGCAGTTCAACCAGGAACTGGAAAAAGCCCTGAGATTGGCAGACTTCTTTGAAATCGGCGAACTTATGGCCATAGATGCACTGGACAGAAAGGAATCTTGCGGAGGTCACTTCCGTGAGGAGATGCAGACAGAAGACGGCGAGACAAAGCGTGACGACGAACATTACATGTATGTTGCCGCGTGGGAGTATCAGGGTGAAGGCAAGGAACCGAAACTGCACAAGGAGCCGTTGAAATATGAAAATATCAAGATTGCAGTTAGAAACTATAAAGACTAAGAGGAGATATAAGATATGGATTTAACATTAAAGGTTTGGCGTCAGAAAAACGCAAAGGAAAAGGGCCATTTTGAGACATATCAAGTCAAGGGTATATCTCCCGACAGCTCTTTCTTAGAGATGATGGATATTCTCAATGAGCAGCTCATAAAGGAGAATATCGATCCGGTTGCAATAAACAAGGGATGCAAGAGCAGCGGTCCTGTAAGTTTCGACCACGACTGCCGTGAAGGAATATGCGGTGCATGTTCGCTCTATATCAACGGAAGGGCGCATGGTCCCGACAACGATGTTACAACATGCCAGTTGCACATGCGCAAGTTCAAGGATGGCGATACCATTACAATCGAGCCCTGGAGAAGTGCGGCTTTTCCGGTAATCAAGGACCTGGTTGTAGACCGCGGTGCATTTGACAAGATTCTGCAGGCAGGAGGATTCATCTCTGTCAATACAGGCGGAGTTCCGGATGCAAATGCTATCCCCATTCCAAAGAAAAATGCAGACTTGAGCATGGATGCCGCAGCGTGCGTCGGTTGCGGAGCGTGTGTGGCAACATGTAAGAACGGTTCGGCAATGCTCTTTGTATCGGCAAGAGTAAGCAGCCTTGCACTCCTTCCCCAGGGAAAGGTTGAGGCGGCCCGCAGAGCAAAGAACATGGTTGCAAAGATGGATGAACTGGGATTCGGTGCATGTACAAATACCCGCGCATGTGAGATGGAATGCCCCAAGAATATCTCGGTTACCAATATTGCAAGGCTCAACCGCGAATTCCTCTGTGCAAAACTTAAAGACTAGCCTTTTTAAGTTGCATATAATAGCATAAGGTTGTATGATCCGGGCCAAAACGGCCCGGATTATTTTTTCCTATTTTTTACCGTAGAGGCAATGTTGCCTTTGTTAAAATCAAATATATGGTAACAGGTTATTTACGGGTCAGTACAGGAAAACAACATCCTGCAAATCAGCAAGACGAAATAATACGTTTTGCAAAAGAGAGGAACATTACGGTCGACAGCTGGATAACGGATGTGGCCAGCGGCAAGAAAAGTGAGCGCGACCGCAAACTGGGCGGCTTGCTGCGACGAATGAAAAGGGGCGATACTCTTATAGTGACCGAAGTTTCGCGGTTGAGCAGAACTCTTACGGAGGTCATGTATATAATGGGCAGATGTCTTGAAAAGGGAATCAATCTCTATACGACAAAAGAGGGTTATGTATTCGACAATTCCATAAACAGCAAGGTCCTCTGCTTCGCATTCGGGCTGGTTGCCGAGATTGAACGTAACCTGATTTCGCTCAGGACGAAAGAGGCCCTGGCCCTCAGAAAGGCGGAAGGTATAAAACTGGGGCGGAGAAAGGGGACATGTGTCAAGCAGAATTACCTGTCGGAGCACAGGCAGGAGATAATAAGGCTTTTTAACAGGGACTGTTCCGTAACTGATGTGTGCCGGCGTTTCAACGTATCGCGCGAAACTTTCAATAATTTCAGAAAAAAATATGCCTCTGTAGAGAAGGCGTTGCGGGCCAAGGAGGCGCGCAGAACAAAATGAAAGAAGGTGGCCCAAAGGGAGAAATTACCCTTTTGGGCCACCTTTTTATTACGAATACTCTACTTTTTTGGCGGATTTGCCTTTTCTGCGTTCTTTATGAATTCTACAATTTTTTCTACAGGGATAGGCTCAACCACATTATCCTTATAACCCTTGACCTGATGTGCGGCAAAGAGCGAATTCCACAGGGCCTCTGCGGTTGCCTCTATGGTTGCCAGAAACAGGGGAGACATGTCGTCGTTCTGGAGAACTTTGGGCTGGTAAAAGAGTTTGCCTTCGTCTATCAGATTCTCTTTGCAGACAGACATTGCTATCACGTAGTCTCCGCTGCCGTTGGAGGCGATTCCTCCGGTTTTGGCAAGGCCCATCATTGCTCTTTTGGCCATTCTCTCCAGATTTCTTGAATCTACCGGTGCATCTGTAATGACAACCATCATGCATGATCCGTCGACATCCCGCATTACATTTTCCCTGAAATAATAGTGTTCAAGCATCTGCCCGACAGGTACACCTGCTATTTCCAATACTCCGCCATAGTTTGACTGTACGATAACACCGACCGTATAACCGCCGAGGCTTTTTGGCAACACCCTCGACGAAGTCCCGATTCCGCCTTTGAAACCGAATGCAACCGTTCCGGTGCCGGCTCCTACAACACCCTCCTGAACAGGGCCTCCCTTGGCATTTTCAATGGCTTCCAAAACCATCTCCTTTGTAATGTAGCGCGCTCTTATGTTGTTAAGTTCGCCATCGTTGGTCTCACCTACAACGGCATTTACCGAGCGGACGTTTTCGTTGCCGGGCTGTTTGAGAGTATATTCTATGAGCCCGCTTATCCCTTCTGCCACATTGAGGGTATTTGTAAGTATGACAGGAGTTTCAATGTTTCCCAGTTCCTGAACCTGGGTTGAACCGGCAAGTTTGCCGAATCCGTTTCCGGCATATATGCCTGCCGGTACCTTCTTTTGGAAAATATTGCCCTGATGGGGTACGATAGCAGTTACGCCTGTTCTTATGTCATCTCCGACGATGCATGTAACATGGCCTACCGTAACGCCAGGTACATCTGTAATTGCATTGTTTTCACCAGTCTTGAAAATTCCGGTGTTGATGCCGAAATCTCGCATTCTTTTTTGTCCGTTTGCTTGCATGGTTCCCGTGATTAAGAAAAGTATTGCCCAAAGGAGCAAAATAGGTTGTTTCATTTAAAATGTCTTTAATGTTTTTACAAAGATAATTTATAGTTTATACTTTTGTAAAAATTTATTCAAGTTATTTTTAAGATATATGGAGAGAGCGGTTTTTGTATCGATTGTAACACCCGAAGTCACTTTGGAGCAGGTTTCAGAATATCTGGACGAGTTGCAGTTTCTTGCCGAAACGGCAGGGGTTGTAGGTGACAAGAGGTTTGTACAGAAGATGGAACGGGCAAATTCCAAAAGTTATGTGGGTGCTGGAAAACTGGAAGAGATAAAGACTTATATACTGGAAAACGAGATAGATCTGGTTATTTTCGATGATGAACTTTCCCCTTCCCAACTGCGGAACCTCGACAGGGAACTCAATTGCAGGATTCTCGACAGAACCAATCTTATTCTGGATATTTTTGCCCAGCGTGCCAAGACTGCCTATGCCAAGACACAGGTGGAGTTGGCCCAATATCAGTATCTGCTGCCCCGTCTTACAAGAATGTGGACACACCTGGAGAGGCAGCGCGGAGGCATAGGTATGAGAGGCCCGGGTGAGAGCCAGATAGAGACAGACCGGCGAATCATTCTCGACAAGATAAGCAGGCTCAAGGAGCATCTCAGGAAAATTGACCGCCAGATGGCTTCACAACGCGGAAACCGTGGAAATCTGGTGCGCATATCGCTTGTAGGCTATACCAACGTGGGTAAAAGTACAATTATGAATCTGCTTGCCAAAAGCGACGTGTTTGCCGAAAACAAGCTTTTTGCCACTCTCGACACCACTGTGCGCAAGGTTGTAATAGAAAATGTGCCCTTTTTGCTGAGCGATACGGTAGGTTTTATAAGAAAGTTGCCGCATCAGTTGGTAGAATCATTCAAGAGCACTCTCGACGAAGTACGGGAAGCGGATATTCTTATGCATGTGGTGGACATTTCGCATCCCAATTTCGAAGAGCAGATAAGGGTTGTAAAGCAGACGCTTCAGGATATAGGAGCGGCAGACAAGCCTGTCTACATGGTCTTCAATAAAATAGACGCATATAAATACGTGGAGCAGGATGAGTTCTCCCTGGAGGAGAAAAAGGCGGAAAACTACACTTTGGAGGAGTTGAAGAATTCATGGATGTACAAGGAGAATACTCCAGCCATTTTCATCTCTGCAAGGGAAAAACTTCATATAGACAAACTGCGGAACGATTTGTACAAGATGGTGGCAGAAATCCATGCCGGACGCTGGCCTTTCGACAATTTTCTATGGTAAGAGGGTAGGGGGCTGCTTTTTTCAGCCGTTTATAAATGACTTTATTGCCTCTACACACTCTTTTTGGCACTCTATAAAGGAGTTGTGCCCGCAGGGAGTCAATCTTACGACAACGGCTTTCGGGCATTGCGATGCTATCTGGTCTGCCATCTGCGTTGAGATGAACTTGTCATCATTGCCAAAGAAGAGAAGCGCATTTTCTGCATTGGAAAGGGTGCTGCAATTGTCTGCACGCTGCATCATTCCTCTCAGACATGCGGTTATGCCGGCCGGGTCATGTGCTTCGCAGATCTCTATCGTCTCCTCTATTTTGTCATCGAATTTTCTAAGGTTTTCCGCGGCGTACATCTTTGGGATGCTCAATGCGGCCAGGCTCAGAAGTTTCCCGTTGTTTATAAGTTCTATTTCCCGCTCTCTGTCTGCCTTTTTTTCGGGTGCGTCTGCATAAGGGTTTGAATTGAGCAGTATGATTCCCTCATAGGTTTCGGGGTGTCTCGCGATGCATTGCTGTGCAATGTAGCCACCCATGGAGTGCCCTGCAACGTATGCCTTTTCAACTCCGCATATTTTCAGGACTTCGGTTGCAAGGTCTGCCGCAAATTCAATGCTGTTTATCTCCGGGTCGGAGCCTGTAAGGCCGTGCCCGGGCAGGTCTATTGCAATGACCCTGAACCCTTCTTTTTGAAGTGCTTCAGAAAATTCTTCAAAAATATAGAGAGTTTCGAGATACCCGTGCAGCAGAATTATGCTCTTATCTCCTTTTTTGGAATCGGAAATATGAATCGGAAGCGAGCCTGTAGTTGCAAAAAATTCCATATATAGATTTCTACTCTAAGGCAAATATAGGGATTTTATATTGAATCCTGTTTCGTATTAATAAAAAAGGCGGCTTTTTCAGCCGCCCTCTCTTTTCCTCCTGACAGATTGTTACATCAATCTGAAGATAACGGGGAATGTGTATCTTACTCTCACCGGCCGGTCTCTTTGCTTACCAGGTGTCCATTTGGGAGAGCTTTGTACAACTCTCACAGCCTCTCTGTCGAGTGATGAGTCGATACCGCGCAGTACAACCACGTTTGTAACGCTTCCATCTCTCTCAACAGTGAACTGCAACATCACACGCCCGCTGATACCGTTCTCTTTGGCAATTTCGGGGTATACGATGTTTTTTGAAACCCATGCTGTAAATTCAGACTGGTCTCCACCCATGAATTTGGGCTTCTCATCAACGATTGCAACAGGAATTTCCTCTTCTTCCTCTTCCTCTTCAGTTGTGCCTTGAGGAACGTAGTTTCTGATTTCAACTCCCATGTCTGCATCATCTTCGACTGATATAAGCAACTCTGTGTCTACTTGTATATCATCGTCAACGATATCGATGAAGTCTGACAACACTGGCTCCTTGGGTGCCTCCGGCGGCGGAGGAGTCTCTTCCTGAGTAATAGGAATAATTTCTTCTTCTGCTACAACAGCAGTTTCTTCCTGAAATGTACTTACTGTTTTCTCAGCAGTGCTCCATTCAAATGCCGCAAGAACCAGCAAAAGGGCAATAATCAAACCAACTTCTCTGTAAAGTAATTTTCTGCCCTCCAAGTCGGCTTTCGGTGATTTTTTAATTTCCATATTCTTTGAGTATTTTCCGTATTTAAGCGTTGTAAAATTAGTAAATTATTTACAATCTGCGACAAAAATGTTGATAAACTTGTAAAAATTTATTTTAAACAACGCATTATCAGGAAGTTATACCAATGTCAATTATTAACAATTTACTTATACGAGCTTCATTTCATGAAGAACGCTGTTGGTTTTCCTTACTGCATCGGCGCTCTTGTTGAACAATTCCTGCTCCTCTTTGTTAAGCTTGAGTTTTACAACTTTTTCACAGCCCTTTCTGCCGATGACTGCGGGTACTCCAATGCAGATATCTTCTTGTCCGTATTCGCCGTTCAAGGCTACGCAGCAAGGATATACCTTCTTTTCATCAAGTATGATTGCCTTTACCAGAGCTGCTCCGGCTGCACCCGGTGCATACCATGCGGATGTTCCGAGAAGTTTGGTGAGAGTTGCTCCGCCGACCATCGTATCGGCAACCACTTTGTCAGCTGCGGCTTTTGAGAGCAGTTCCTTTACAGGTGTGCCCTTGTAGTTTGCAAAACGGATGAGAGGAATCATGGTAGTGTCGCCGTGTCCGCCGATAACCATACCCTCAATGTCGCTTGCAGCACCCTTGAGGGCCATGCTCAGGTAGCATGTGAAACGGCTGCTGTCGAGAATGCCGCCCATTCCGATAATCCTGTTTTTGGGAAGTTTGTATTTCTTGTATGTGAGATATGTCATTGTATCCATAGGGTTGGCTATGACAACCAGTATGGCGTTGGGAGAGTATTTGAGTATATTGTCTACAACACTGCTGACAATGCCGGCGTTTACTCCTATCAGTTCCTCTCTTGTCATACCCGGTTTTCTGGGCATGCCTGATGTGATGACCACTACGTCTGATTTTGCAGTTGCCTTGTAATCGTTGGTTACGCCCTTGATCTTTGTTGTAAACTGATAGAGGTTTGCAGACTGCTGCATGTCAAGTGCCTTTCCTTCGGCTACGCCCTCTTTAATGTCGAGCAGCACTATTTCTGAACAGAATTTCATATGCAACATTGCGTTTGCACATGTGGCGCCCACGTTGCCGGCGCCGATTACGCTAACTTTTGCCATAATTATTTGATTTTGGTTTAAACTTATTGGTTTTACATTACAATTCTATATTTGCAGCTTTTTTGTAGTTTTGCGCATTGCCTTACAAAGGTAGAAACTTTAACTGTATTTTGAACTCAATATCATAAAAGAATGGTTAGATTTTTCACTCAGGACACCTCTTTTAATATTAAAGACAAGTTGCTGCTCAAAAAATGGATAAAAAATGTAATTGCAGCGTATAATTCGGTGCAGGGAGAGATCAGTATAATATTTTGTTCCGACAGTTATCTGCTCGAAATAAACAGAAAATATCTGGGTCACGACTATTATACCGATATAATTACATTTGATTACTGTGAGCAGAACAGGATTTCGGGTGATCTTTTCATAAGTGTCGATACAGTGAGGGCAAATGCGGAGTTTTACAACGCGGATTTTTCTGAGGAGCTGCACCGGGTCATTATCCATGGAGTGTTGCACCTTCTCAAGGAGGACGACACTACGCCCTCCCTGCAGCAGCGGATGCGGGCTGCAGAAGAGAAGGCTCTTGCCCTTCTCGCAGATATGAAATGTAGGGAGGCGAAGTAATATGGAAAACAGATATGACATTATAGTGGTTGGTGCCGGCCATGCCGGATGCGAGGCTTCGGTGGCCGCTGCAAAATTGGGATGCAGAGTGTTGCTCATAACCATGGATATGAACAAAATAGCTCAAATGTCGTGCAATCCGGCCATTGGAGGAATAGCAAAAGGACAGATTGTCAAAGAGATAGATGCACTCGGCGGCTTTTCAGGCCTGGTTACCGATGCTTCCACCCTCCAATTCAGAATGCTGAACAGATCCAAGGGGCCTGCCATGTGGAGCCCGCGGGCGCAGTGCGACCGTATCTTTTTTTCATTCAACTGGAGATATGTTCTGGAAAATACTCCGAATCTTTATATATGGCAAGATGTCGTAGACGATATTCAAATTTCAGACAAAGGAGAAGTAGAGTCGGTATCGACTATAATGGGGGCAAGATTCCATACTTCAAAATTGATTATAACAGCCGGTACATTCTTGAACGGAAGACTGTTTGTCGGAAAAAGCATGACTGAGGGCGGACGGGTAGGGGAGCTCTCTTCCTATAGTATTACAGACAAATTGAAATCTTTTGGAATCGAATATGACAGAATGAAGACTGGCACTCCTCCAAGAATTGATGCCCGTTCCATAGATCTTTCAAAACTGGAGGTCCAGCAAGGTGACGAACTTCCTGCCAGATTCTCGTTCTTGAATATTCCTTCTCCCATACAGTCGTATGCAACCCAGTTATGCTGTTACATGGTCCATACAAACGAGGCGGTGCATGATGCGCTTCGTAAAGGGTTTAAGGATTCTCCTCTTTTTTCAGGAGTAATTCACGGCAGAGGTCCGAGATATTGTCCAAGTATAGAGGACAAACTGCGAACATTTGAAGGGAAGAATACTCACCAGCTTTTTCTGGAACCGGAAGGATGGAATACTCACGAGTTCTATCTTCAGGGCTTTTCTTCGTCGCTTCCACTCCAGACCCAACTCGAGGCCCTGCGAAAAATTCCCGGGATGGAGAGCGTAGAAATTTTCAGGGCGGCCTATGCTGTAGAATACGATTATTTTCCGCCAACACAGTTGAAACCGACTTTGGAATCCAAGATAGTAAGCGGACTTTATTTTGCCGGACAGGTAAACGGAACAACAGGATATGAAGAGGCGGCAGCCCAGGGGTTGATGGCAGGAATAAATGCTGCACTTTCCAAAGCCGATAAAGAGCCGTTGGTTCTCAAACGCGATGAGGCATATATTGGAGTTCTAATTGATGATCTTGTTACAAAAGGGGTAGATGAACCCTACAGGATGTTTACTTCGAGGGCAGAGTATAGAATACTTTTAAGACAAGACAATGCCGATTTCAGACTTACGTCTGTTGGCCATAAAATAGGACTTGCTTCTGATGAGCGGTATGCCCTTATGGAGAAAAAATATGCAAAGGTAAATGCCCTTATCGAGGAGATGGATTCGAATTCGGTCATTTCAGACGAACTTAATGACTATCTCACTTCTGTAGGCACTTCCCGAATAGAGGGAAGACGTAAACTTTCAGACCTGTTGCTGCGGCCTCAAGTGAGAATTTCAGACTTGCTCAAGAATGTTCCACGGGGAACAGAGTATTTGTCGGAATTAAATCTCCTAAATACAGATTGCTGTCAGGGTGTTAAATTCCCGTATAAACCTGCAAAAGAGGTGCAGAAGAATTTGGAATCGAAATTTTCTCCTTCAGAGGAGGCACTTGAGGCAGTAGAAATTGCCATAAAGTATAGAGGCTATATAGAGAGGGAGCGGAGAATGGCAGATAAAATTTTAAAACTGGAAAATATTACAATTCCAGAAGAGTTCGATTTTAACAGTGTTTCGTCACTCTCTATCGAGAGCCGGCAAAAACTGATAAAATATAGACCTCTGACAATTGCCCAGGCTTCAAGAATCCCCGGTGTTTCTCCTGCTGATATTGCTGTTTTATTGGTCTATTTTGGAAGATAGTTTAAAAATGTTCCACGGGGAACAGAGTATTTTTTCTTTAAATAAAAGTAAATAAAGAACTGGACAGCAGCGTAAACAATATAATTCAGTTATAGTTTTTATTCCAAGGTGAAATTGAAAAACCCGGATTGGAGTTTTTCAATAATCTGTATGGATGACGTCAGCGGTTTTGCCAATGCAAAACAGGTTCCGGTATGTGATTCCGGAGTATAAATGACAATCTGTTCAGCCCTTTCATTTACCGAAAGTGCAGTTTCACGGAGAAGATTGAAAATTATTTTGTCTGAAAGGTTGCAGTTTTTTCCGAGTAAAAGTGATGTCTCTTCTATTGTCACGCAGTTCGGAGTGTTGTAGTCTGCATGGGCGATTATATATTCGTCTTTGTTTCTGTACCTGAACCTGCATGTGCATCCCCTGTCCAGAAGAGTGAGATTTATTATGGTTTTATATATCTCTTCGGGCCAAAGGTAGAGAGGGCTCTCTATTGCTACACGTCTTTTATTTAGAAAGGAGGGGGTCAGTTGTGACATTTGTCTGGTTTTTGTCAGAGAAACTTCTCCGGTATTTTCAAGGCAGATGTGTATCTCTTTCCGTTTCAGAGGCAGTGTGAAGCCTTGTTTCATATAATACCCAAACAACTGTTTCTCTGCAGGGCGGACAATAAGGAATTTCTCTCCGAGTCCGTCGAAATGGCTGCATATATGGTTCATCAGCGCAGATGCCGCTCCTGCGCCTCTTGCCTTCTCTATTGTCGCGACCCCGTAAATATATTCTCCTTTTATCTCGCCGATGGATACAGGCAGCGCAAAGGCTGTAGAGATAACTTCTTTCCCGCATTTATATACGAAAGGGGTGAGGTTCGGATAGAGGTCATTGAAAATTATGGAGAGATAGAGCCTGTCTGAGATGAATATATCTCTCCATATCTGATATATGGCCTCCTTATCCTCTCTGCCTGCTATGCCTATGTAGTCGTCGCCGTTGTTCATCTGCTGCCGACAGCAAGAATTTTGCCTATTGAGGTGATGAATTCGTCTATATCTTCTTTATGGGTATTGAATGAGCACATCAGGCGGGCCTCGTTTGCAGATTCATCCCAGATGTAGAAATAATATGTTTCATGCAGTTTGTCTGAAAGTTCTTTCGGCATGGTCGCAAAAACAGCGTTGCTTTCCACCTTTTTGGAGATTTTTATGCAACTGAACTGTTCCAGCTGCTCTGCCAGATATTTTGCCATTCCGTTGGAATGACCGGCCATTTTCAAATATAGATTGTCGGACAGATAAGCTTCGAACTGTGCTGCAATAAATCTGTTTTTGGAGTAGAGCTGCGTTGCCTGCTTTCTTATATAGCAGAGAGATTCTGCCATCTGTTGGTTTTTCCCTCCACGGCAGAATATTACAACAGCCTCACCTATGAGCAGACCGTTTTTTGTTCCGCCAAAAGAGAGAGAGTCTATATTGCAGTCTGCTGTAATGGCCTTAACCGGCAGGTTCAATGCGGCAGCGGCATTGCTTATTCTCGAGCCGTCTACATGCAGATAGCCGCCATTTTCGTGCATCAGTTCAGCCAGGGTCTTTATCTCCTCCGGCGTGTAGAGCGTTCCCAGTTCTGTGGGCTGCGATATGGAGAGAATTTTCGGCTGGGAGCGATGCTGGTCTCCTGAATCTGCAAATGCAGCCTTTACTGTTTCAGGATAGACCTTGCCATCTGTATGTTGCAGCGGGATAATTTTTGATGAGGTGAATTTGTCGGGCGCTCCGCATTCGTCTACGTTTATATGTGCTGTCGCCGGTGCCAGGATGGAATTGAAACTCCTAAGAAACGGTGCAAGCGCAATAACGTTCGCGCCTGTGCCGTTCAGTACAAAAAGCGCCTTGCAGTCTCCGCCTAAAAGGTTTTCCAATTTTTCGAGAACGGAGACCGTATAGTCATCTGCTCCGTATGAGGTTCTGAATCCGCTGTTTTCCTTTACAACAGCCTCCATTATGAGCGGGTGGACTCCGGAATGGTTGTCACTCCCGAAACTATGTTTCATAGTTGCCATGATGTTTATTGTTTTTTCCTTGCAGGAATGTTTATGCGCTCCTTTATCATTTTACGGTCCTGATCGTAATAGAGAACAAGTGAACCGTTGCCTTCGAAGTATATTGTATTCAGGTATTTTGCCTTTATATCGTCTTTATCTACGGCAGGTTCGCACCAGACAAGCAGATACTGAGATGTTTCATTTACATAGACACATATAAGCGTTGTTTGCATACATTCAACTAATGCTGCTGAATATGAGTTGGATGAGTCTCTGTACCTGCTTTCTTTATATAAAGCGACTATCGGATTATCCTCATTTATAGCTATAAAAGTCAAATCAGACGCTCCTTCAGGATTCCTTTGGTACCAGTTTGAAATGGCATTTTTCTGTGCCGCCCTTTCGTTTGAGAACGGCACCAGATTTTTGGAGTTTCGCATCTGTTGCAAAAGAAAGTCCATCTGCGGTGCCGAACCGTTGCCTGGCTCCACCGCTTCCATGCAGTTGCCCTCTATGGTTATGCTGTCTGTCATCTCGCCGGCAAACATTGCATTGTAAGGTGTTGCGGCGCCGAGTGCAGGATAGAGGTTGAAGATTACCTCTGCATTTTCGTTTTTCCATTTGGTTCTCGGGTTTGTCTTGTCTGAACTGTTCATATAAGTGAACTCAAAATAGAGTTCATTGTCAATCTCTACAGGTGTCAGTGTGTCTGACACAAATCTGAAAATATCCAGATTCTCATCATTTGTGTAGAGAGGAGTGTCGCAGATGCATGTCTGCTCCCATCCGGAGGCGTTCTCTTGAAGTATGATATTCCGCAGGACTCTGCCTTGTTCCGATACCGTATATGCTACTGCAAAGATATATTCGACGTTCTCCTTTCTGAACGGAGCGGCCAGAAAAGTGTTGTATTCATATCCGGCAAAGATTTCCGTAGCCAGGGCAATACTCCTTTGCGTTGTGTTGGCCACCGTTACCAGAGAGTCTATCTTGTTTTGGATGGCTGCCGAGAATACTGATTCCGGATATTTTGCAAGGAATTTTTGGAATGAAGCCATGTCTCCATTTTCAATGGCGGAATTGTAGAGTTTTATCTCAGCCCTTTTTTGCCCGTTTGCCTTGATTGCTGTAAATGCAAGCAGAGAAAGAAATATGAAGATGTATTTTTTCATGCAGTCTGGAGTTTCAAAAAGGAGGATAGCCCAAAAGCCTTTTGAGCCATCCTCCTATAAGGTCAAGATTTGCAAACCAACGCGTTATTCGCAAATCTCTTTGTATGCAGCGGCATCCAGCAATTCTTCAACCTCTTCAGGGTCAGACATCTCAACTTTAATCATCCAGCCTTTGCCGTAAGGGTCTGAATTTACAGATTCCGGAGCGCTTTCCAGGTCGGAATTGACCTCTATTACCTTTCCGGAAACGGGCATAAGAGCATCGGCCACTGTCTTTACGGCTTCTATGTTGCCGAAAAGTTCACCCTGCTGCAACTCTTCGCCTTCTGTCTGGATATCTACAAATACGATGTCGCCCAATTCGCTTTGGGCATAGTCTGTAATGCCTACAACTGCCACGTTACCCTCAACTCTTACCCATTCATGGTCTTGAGAGTATTTCAGATTTTCAGGAATATTCATATCGGTGTCTTTTAATGTTTGTTCTCTATGAGTGACAAAATTATAAAAATTAGCCTTAATATGCGAATGTCGCGTAGTTTTTTTCTATTGCCTGCATAACTTCGGAAAATACTTCCTGTAGCAGGCTATGCCCACGAAATCTGCTATGGCCCAGCCTATCGGTATAGACCACCAGATGGCGTCGACTCCGATAGATGTCATGGAAGCTCCCCAGTAGGCCAGCGCAACCCTTGTCCCGAGCGAAAGCACTGTAAGCAGGAGAGACATGAAGGGCTTGTCGATAGCCCTGTAGTAGCCGTAAAGCAGAAACAGTATGCCGATACCCGCATAGAAAGCCCCCTCGATTCTCAGATAATCCATGCCGACAGAGAGAATTTCGGTCTCTGAAGGTTTTATGAAGACAAGCATCAGTTCTCTGGAAAAAATCACGACCAGTGCGGATACGGAAAGCGAAAAGAGTGTTGTTGTAAGAAATGCGCTTTTTACCCCCTGTCTTATCCTTTCACGTTTTTTTGCTCCGAAATTCTGGGCGACAAATGTGGAAAAGGCATTGCCGAACTCCTGCACAGGCATATATGCAAAGGAGTCTATCTTTACGGCAGCGGCAAATGCCGCCATTACCGCTGTTCCAAAACTGTTTACAAGACCCTGGACCAGCAGGATGCCGAAATTCATTACAGACTGCTGTATACAGGTCAGTGAAGAGAATGCCGCTATCTGTCTTACAGATTTTGAATCGAACTTCATCTCTTTCCGTTTTATCCTGAGTTCCGGACGCCTGGACAATGTATGGAGCATTATTCCCAGGCCGGCGGCAGCCTGTGAAATGACAGTTGCCCAGGCCGCACCCTTTATCCCCCATCCAAATGCAAGAATGAAAAGCAGATCCAGGCCTATGTTAAGAATGACAGAGGCGGCAAGAAACCATAGCGGTGTTACGGAATCGCCTACAGCGCGCAGCAATGCCGTGTAGAAGTTATAGAGAAATGTGAAGAGTATGCCGCAAAAGATAATCCAGAGGTAATCATACATCATGGAGTAAATCTCCTGCGGAGTCTGCAGCAGCCTCAGAATCGGGTGCAGCAGGCCGAATGCGGCAATGGCAAGAGCAAGTGCAACAGATCCTGTCAGAATAAATGAGGTAAATATATATTGTCTCAACTCCTGTTTCTTGCCGGCTCCGTAAAGCATTGAAAAGAGAGTGCCGCTTCCAAGCGAAAGACCTATGAGAACGGAAGTGAGAAAGACCATGAATGCATAGGCGGAGCCGACTGCGGCGAGGGCTCCGCTCCCAAGAAACTGTCCTACTATAAAAGTGTCTGCAATATTGTAGCACTGCTGCAGAAGCGAGCAGGCCATCATTGGCAATGTGAATTTCAGCAGGGTGGATGTTATGGGGCCGCGGGTAAGGTCTCCCTTTTCTATTGATTTGGCTGAAGCGCTCATAAAAGCTGTCTCATGGCCAGTTTTATCAGTTCGTCCACTTTACTGTCGGGATGCTCTTTAAAGACAATGTTGACAGCCTTTTCCGACTGGTTTTTGGGGAATCCGAGCACAAGCAGGGCTGCAATGGCCTCTTCTTTCTGCGGGTTGTTGAAAGAGAGAGATGCTGCCGCAAAACCGTCGGAACCGCCTCCTTTCGCAATTTTGTCCTGAAGTTCTATGATGATTCTCTGTGCAGTCTTCAGCCCTACGCCCTTGATGCTCTTTATCCGGCTTTCGTTTCCTGTCAGGATTGCCTCCCTGAGTTCTTCGAATGTCATGGAAGAGAGAATTGTGCGTGCCATATTGGGGCCTATTCCGGAAATTCCTATGAGAAGCAGAAATATATCGCGCTCTTGAGAGCCGAAAAAACCGTACCATAGTTCCTGGTCTTCGCGGATATGATGGTAAATATAGAGTTTTACCTCTGAAAGCGACTGGATGTCTGTGAATGTCTGAAGCGATATCTGGAGTCTGTAGCCAATCCCGTTGTTTTCCACCACAACGTACGTAGGCATGACCTCTACGATTTTGCCTTTTATGAAATCATACATAATTAGCCCTTTTAAACATCGATTGCAAAATTATGTTATTTATATGGAAAGAAAAAGTTTGTTTATATTTTTGCATTATGAACAAAATACTGGAAGATATAAGAACTGCGGTGCCGGCGCTTTCGCAGCAGGTCTATGGAAAACCGCTTGTCTATCTCGACAATGCGGCGACCTCGCAGAAACCGGTTCAGGTAATAGAACTGGTCAATATGATGAACAGCGGGCTGAACGGCAATGTCCATCGGGCAATGCATTATCTGAGCGAACAGGCGACAATGCTTTACGAGCAGGCCCGCGAGAGGGTGAGGCAGCATATAAATGCTCCGGAGAGGGAGAATATAATATTCACTTCCGGTGCGACAGCTGCTATAAACCTTGTCGCAAGCAGTTTCTGTTACAGATTCCTGAAAAATGGCGATTCTGTGGTCATTGCCGGTGATTCGCACCATTCCAACATAGTCCCTTGGCAGATTGCCTGCGAGCGGGCCGGTGCAAAACTTAAAGTGGTTCCGGTAGATGAAAACGGCCGTCTCGAGATTGAAAGAGTAGATTCTCTCGTCGATGCCCGCACAAGACTTGTGGCGGTGACCCATATTTCCAATGTTCTTGGAATTGTGAACGATATAGGGCAGATAACCGAAATGGCCCATGCCAGGGGCGCCAAGGTTCTTGTCGATGGGGCGCAGGGGATAGTGCATGCAAAAGTCGACGTGCAGGACATGGATTGCGACTTCTATGCATTTTCGGGCCACAAGGTTTACGGTGAGACCGGCAGCGGCGTGCTGTATGGCAAATCAGATTTGCTGAATCAGATGCCGCCGTATATGGGAGGCGGCGAAATGGTGGAGACGGTGACTTATGAGAAAACCACATACGCACCGCTGCCCCTGAAATTCGAGGCAGGAACTCCGAATTTCATAGCCGCAGCCTCTCTGGCTCCGGCTCTTGACTTTGCAGATGCGCTCGTCTCTGGCGAGTGGGGCAGGGCAGTGAAAGAGGAGGAAGCCGCAATTCTTGCATACCTTCCCGACGCCCTGCGTGAAATAGAGGGGCTTACTCTCTATGGTACTTCAGGAAAGAAGATTCCCTTGTTCTCATTCAGTGTGGATGGATGCAACTCTTCAGATATTGCACAGATGCTCGATAAACTGGGTATTGCTGTACGTTCCGGCCAGATGTGCTCCGAACCTCTGATGAACCGTTATGGCGTAACCGGAATGGTGAGGGCCTCTTTTGCACCATACAACACTCTGGAGGAGGCCGTATATCTTGCAGACTCTCTGAAGCGGGTTGTCAAAATGCTGAGATAAAAGCAGTCACAAACAGTACACCGCCACGGCAAATGCAAATAAATTTGCATTACGCTCGGCTTTTGTGTATGTTTGCACCGTAATTGCCTGATTAGCTCAATTGGCAGAGCACATATTTCGTAAGTATGAGGTTGGTGGTTCGATTCCACTATCAGGCTCTAAAGTTGAGGTTTACAGATATATGACTATTCAGGAAACAGAAGAGGGTATTGTTGAGGAGTTCTCTGTATTTACGGACTGGATGGACAAGTATGAATATATCATAGAACTCGGCAAAAGCGTACCTCCGATTGCAGAGAGCGCAAAGAACGAGGGCAATTTAATCAAGGGATGCCAGAGCAGGGTCTGGTTGGATTGCCGCTATTCGGATGGAAAACTCTATTTTTCAGCAGACAGCGACGCCATAATCACAAAAGGTATTATTTCACTTTTAATAAGAGTATATAACGGACAGGCACCCAAGGATATTGTGGAGTCTGACCTCTCGTTTATCCAAAAGATAGGTCTGCAGGACAATCTTTCGCCAACGCGTGCAAACGGCCTGGTATCCATGATAAAGCAGATAAGGGCATATGCTCTGGCCTATATGAACAAGTAATTTGGAGGATAAGCCATGACAATAGAGAGTTTGCAGCGAGACGTCGTAAGGGCATTGCGGCAGGTTTATGATCCTGAAATTCCCGTAAACATTTATGATTTGGGCCTCATCTATGAGATAAAGATAGATGAAGACCACAAGGTTTCTATAAAGATGACGCTTACGGCTCCCAACTGTCCGCTGGCAGACGACCTTGTGGAAAATGTCTATGAGGCGGTAAAAGATGTGCCCGGGGTGACTGACACCGCGATAGAACTGGTTTTTGAACCTGAGTGGGACAAGAGCCGCATGAGCGAAGAGGCTTTGGCCGAACTGGGCTGGCTGTAACGGAGAATCAAATGAACATTGTTTATTTGCTTTTGGGCAGCAATCTTGGAGAGCGGAAGCGATATTTGGAGAGCGCATCCGCAAGGCTTGTCGGGGAACTGCTTCCGGAGTGCATGCAGGGAAAACGGAATGAGGCGGTAAAATGCTCCTCCGTGTATGAGACGGAGCCGTGGGGTTTTGAAAGTATGAACAGGTTTCTCAATATGGCCATGATGCTGTATACGGAGCTGGAGCCGCTCCGGGTTCTGGATCTTTGCAAGGAGATAGAGCAGGAGTTGGGCAGGGAGAAGCATGATGCGGAATACGACGGGAACGGACAGAGAATTTACACATCAAGAACCATGGATATAGACATATTGCTGTTTTATAGAGATGGTGAGCCGGTGGTGATGGATGGTAAGGAACTGACAATTCCGCACCCGAGAATGGCCGAAAGGCTTTTTGCCCTCGAGCCGCTGGCCGAGATAGCCGGAGAGTTGAGGCATCCGGTATTGAAAACAAGTATAAGGGAGATGCTGGACCGTTGCGTGGTGCAGCGTCTGCAGCAGATGAGAATAATAGATGAAAATCTAAAAAAGAGATAAAGATGACACAGGACGAATTGTTTAAAAATCTCATTGCCCATACCAAAGAGTATGGTTTTATCTTTCCGTCAAGCGAGATTTACGACGGATTAAGCGCAGTTTACGACTACGGGCAAATGGGGTCGGAGTTGAAGAACAACATTAAGAAGTATTGGTGGGAAGCTATGGTTCGCCTGCATGAGAATATCGTGGGAATAGACTCTGCAATATTCATGCATCCGAAAATCTGGGAGGCGTCCGGGCATGTAGGAGCCTTTAACGACCCTCTCATAGATAACAAGGATTCCAAGAAGCGTTACAGGGCAGACGTGCTGCTCGAAGATTATATTGCAAAACTCGAGGAAAAGATAGAGAAAGAGGTGGAGAAAGGCCGCAAAAAGTTCGGCGAAAGTTTCAACGAGGAGCAGTTCAGGGCGACCAACCCAAATGTGCAGCGCAATCTTGCAAAACTCAATTCCGTAAAGGAGAAGATGGTGGCTGCCCTTAAAGGCAATGATTTTACAGCACTCAGACAACTCATTCTCGATTGCGACATAGTTTGTCCGGTATCGGGAACAAAGAACTGGACGGAAATCCGTCAGTTCAACCTTATGTTCAGCACGCAACTTGGAAATACATCGGACGAGACAGGTATAATTTATCTCCGTCCCGAGACTGCACAGGGAATTTTCGTAAACTTTCTGAATGTGCAGAAGACCGGCAGGATGAAATTGCCGTTCGGTATCGCCCAGATTGGAAAGGCTTTCAGAAACGAGATAGTGGCAAGACAGTTCATCTTCAGAATGAGAGAATTCGAACAGATGGAGATGCAGTTTTTCGTAAAACCGGGTACAGAACTGGAGTGGTTTGCAAAATGGAAGGCAATAAGGCTGGAGTGGCATAAGGCCTTGGGCATGGGCGATGCAAAATACAGGTATCATGACCATGACAAACTGGCTCACTATGCCAATGCCGCTACAGATATAGAGTTCGATTTCCCGTTCGGATTCAAGGAACTGGAGGGAATACACTCCCGCACCAATTTCGATTTGGGCCGTCATCAGGAGTTTTCGGGCAAGAAACTGCAGTACTTCGATCCTGAAACAAATGAAAGTTATGTTCCTTATGTTATAGAGACTTCTATAGGTCTCGACAGAACCGTCCTTGCGGTTTTGTCCGGTGCATATACCGAAGAACAGCTCGAAAACGGCGAAAGCCGCGTAGTGCTCAAGTTCCATCCGGCATTGGCTCCGGTAAAGGTAGCCGTGCTGCCGCTGCTTAAGAAAGACGGCCTTCCGGAGTTTGCCCAGAAGATAATGGACGACCTTAAATATGATTTCAACTGCCAGTATGACGAGAAGGATTCCATAGGAAAACGTTACCGCAGGCAGGATGCAATAGGAACTCCTCTTTGTGTTACAGTAGACCATCAGAGCCTTGAAGACAACTGCGTTACGGTGCGTGACAGAGACACAATGCAGCAGGAGCGTGTGCCTGTAGACAAGCTTCGCGATGTTGTGGACAGGAAGGTAAATCTCAAATATCTGTTGAAAAAACTTTCTTAGGAAAAAGGGATATATCTCAACAAAAAAGCTGCATTCGCAGCTTTTTTTATGTATTAGGTATATAGGTAATAATAGTTAGATTATGGATATATAGTAAGGCGCAAAGCGCCCGCGGCCGCAGTGCCGCGTAATCCCCCTGTAGGGGGTGTAGGGGGTTAAAAAGGAATGTATCTCAACAAAAAAAGCTGCATTTGCAGCTTCTCCTTTTTAGCGGTATTGTGCAGATATATAGGTAATAATAGTTAGATTATAAACATATAGTTAAGGCGCAAAGCGCCCGCGGCCGCAGTGCCGCGTAATCCCCCTGTAGGGGGTGTAGGGGGTTAAAAAGTATATCTCTCAACAAAAAAAGCTGCATTCGCAGCTTTTTGTTGAGATACAAGGATTCGAACCTTGACAGACAGAACCAAAATCTGTAGTGCTACCATTACACCATATCTCACTGTGGGAGTGCAAAGTTATGAATCTTTTTTTATTTAGCAAAAAGATGTTTTTAAAGCAGATTGGTGATTTTGTCTCCGAAATAGCCGTAAGCGGCAATCCACAGTCCGAATCTTGCGGCTTTTCCTATAAGCATGTATATGGCGCATTTGGGAAAATTGAGTCTGTAAAAGCCCAGACCCAATGCAAAGATATCTCCCACGAACGGAAACCAGCAGCAGAAGGCAAGCAGTGCCCCATACCGCTCTATCCGGTGTTGCTGCCTCTCAAGTTTCTCTTTCGATATTTTGAGCCACTTTTCTATCCATTCCCACTTGCCCAGATATCCAAGATAGTAGGAGGTCAGGCCTCCCAGCCAGTTTCCGGCAGTCGAGACTGCAAATGTTGCAAAATAGTCGCCTCCGGCAACGAGTATGCCGGTAACCAGAATTTCCGAACTGAACGGAATGATTGTCGCCGCCAAGAATGTGCCTATGAACAGTCCTATATATCCCCACTCCTGTAGAAATTCCATATCCGGTTGTCAGTTTCTTTTCCTTTTAAAAAAATCCGTGATGAGTGTGGCGCACTCCTGTTCCAGAATGGCAGATGTAACAGTTGTTCTGGGATGCAGCAGGGAGGGAGAAAAGAGCGAGTAGCCTCTTTTAGGGTCTGATGCACCGTAAACAATTCTCGATACCTGAGCCCAGTTGAGTGCAGCCGCGCACATGGGGCATGGCTCGAGCGTAACGTATATTGTACATCCTGTCAGATATTTGCCGCCTATATGCGCAGTTGCCATTGTAATGGCCTGCATTTCAGCATGGGCCGTGGTATCTGTAAGGCGTTCGGTGAGATTGTGGGCCCTGGCTATGATTTTACCGTTGCATACAATGACGGCCCCCACGGGAATCTCCTCCATTCCGTCTGCCAGAACTGCCTCCTTGATGGCCTCTCTCATAAAGCGTATGTCATTTTCTGCGGTATTCTCCATCTTTTGTCTCTATAACGGCGGCGGGGGCAAAGGTAAGATAAAAAATGCCAATATTGCCATGCCATTTTGTCACATGTAACTCTTGGCACTGCATTTGCCTATAGCAAAGCGGTCCCGCAGGGGATGAAAATTGAAACAATAAACATTTAAAAGTTATCAATATGAACATTAAACCATTAGCAGACAGAGTTTTGATTGAGCCCAAAGAGGCTGAAACAAAAACAGCCGGCGGATTGTATATCCCCGACAATGCAAAAGAGAAACCCCAGGAGGGTGTTGTATTGGCTGTAGGTCCGGGCAAAAAGGACGAGCCTATGGAGGTCAAAGTTGGCGACAAGGTTCTTTACGGCAAATATGCCGGAACTGAAGTAAACGCCGGCGACAAGACTTATATGATTATGCGTCAATCTGATATTCTTGCTGTTATTTAATTTTAAAACGAGAGGAAAACATTATGGCAAAAGAGATAAAATTCAATATGGATGCGCGCAGCCTTATGAAGGAGGGTGCAGACGCATTGGCAAACGCAGTTAAGGTGACATTGGGACCTAAGGGAAGAAATGTAGTCATAGACAAGAAGTTCGGTGCTCCTCAGATTACCAAGGACGGTGTTACGGTTGCAAAGGAGATTGAGTTGGAAGACCGTTTCCAGAATATGGGTGCACAGATGGTCAAGGAGGTAGCGTCAAAGACCAACGACCAGGCAGGAGACGGAACCACAACAGCTACCGTTCTTGCACAGGCTATTATCAATGTAGGCTTGAAGAATGTAACGGCAGGCGCAAATCCCATGGATTTGAAGCGCGGTATAGACAAGGCCGTTGCAGCTGTCGTAGCGAACCTCAAGAAACAGAGCCAGGCTGTGGGCGACGACTATTCAAAGATAGAACAGGTAGGTACTGTTTCCGCCAACAACGATGCTTTCATCGGCAAGCTTATCGCCGATGCAATGAGCAAGGTCAAGAAAGAGGGTGTCATTACAGTTGAAGAGGCAAAAGGTACAACTACAGAGGTCAAGGTTGTAGAGGGTATGCAGTTCGACAGAGGTTATATTTCACCTTACTTCATGACCAATCCCGACAAGATGGAAGCTGTTCTGGAATCTCCTCAAATCCTGATCACAGACAAGAAAATCTCTTCAATGAAAGATTTGCTTCCTATCCTAGAGCCTATTGCAAGAGAGGGCAAGAGTCTGCTGATTATAGCAGAGGATGTAGACGGCGAGGCTCTTACAACTTTGGTTGTAAACCGTTTGAGAGGCACCTTGAAAGTTGCCGCTGTCAAGGCTCCGGGCTTTGGCGACCGCAGAAAGGAGATGCTTCAGGATATAGCTACCCTTACAGGCGGTATGGTGGTTTCAGAGGAGAGAGGCTTTACTTTGGAGAATATGACTCCCGACATGCTCGGCAAGGCAGAAAAGGTAACGGTAGACAAGGAGAACACTACCATTGTCAACGGTGCAGGTGACAAAGAGGCTATTGCAGAGAGAGTTGCCCAGATAAAGAAACAGATAGAGACTACAACCAGCGACTACGACCGCGAGAAACTCCATGAGCGTCTTGCAAAACTGGCAGGCGGTGTCGCTGTCCTCTATGTGGGTGCTGCTTCTGAAGTTGAGATGAAGGAGAAGAAAGACAGGGTTGACGATGCTCTGAATGCTACACGTGCAGCAGTTGAAGAGGGTATAGTTGCCGGCGGCGGAGTCGCTTACATCAGGGCGATAGAAGACCTTCACAAACTCAAGGCTGAGAATGAAGACGAGCAGACAGGTATCAATATTGTAGCCCGTGCAATTGAAGAGCCTTTGAGAACAATCGTGGAGAATGCAGGTTTTGAGGGCAGTGTCGTTATCCAGAAGGTAAAGGAGGGTAAAGGCGATTTCGGCTACAATGCCCGTGCAGACAGATATGAAAACCTGTTGTCTACAGGTGTAATAGATCCTACAAAGGTAGCACGCGTGGCTTTGGAGAATGCGGCATCAGTGGCAGGCATGTTCCTTACTACCGAGTGCGTAATTGCAGACAAGAAGGAGGAGGCTCCCGCTGCTGCAATGCCTCAGATGGGTGGCGGAATGGGCGGCATGATGTAGTCCTTTCCGGAGCGAAAAGTAAAACCCCGTTAGTGGCCAGACCATTAACGGGGTTTTTTATGTCAAAGTTCTGAAGTCTATCCTACCAGCCAGACCAGCAGATGGTTTTCAAATATTTCGTATTCCAGTTCAAACTCCTCTTCTTCACCGTCTCTGTCTATGAACACTGCATCAATCTCGCCTTCGTCTCTCGGTGTGAACTTGTCAATCTCCATCTGCTTCGCAAAGTCGACCCCATGCTGGTTCATCCTTTTGTAGAGAGCCTCTTTTGCACACCAGTAAATGGCAAGTTGCAGATTCCTGTTTTTGTTGGACAGGTCGTCTATCTCCTCTTCGGAGAGGGCTTTCTTTTCGACTGCAGAAAAATCCCTGTCAAGAGACTCTATGTCTATTCCCACATCTTCCGTAGGGTGGGTTATGATTGCAACGAACCGTGTGGTGTGTGTAATGCTTATGTGAATTGAATTGTTCTGGATAAAGGGGCTGCCGTTGTCGTGATGCCCCAAATAGACTTTTTCATCAAAAACTGTGTTGAGGAGAGCCCTTACGGCCAGTTTTTCTCTCCTTCTTGCCGCACTTCCCATAAGGGAGAGTTCTTCCATCTCTTCGTTGGGGATAGAGACAAGCTGCAGCAACTCTTCTTCACTTTCAGTTACTTCCCATACGGAAATTTCTGCACCGTTGTTTAGTTTCTTTCTCGAATAAAGGCCCATTTATGATTGTTGTTTTATTGTTCCGACAGTAAAAGACTCCCGTGCGGCAGAACTGTATGCTCTGTGCACCGGCAGTAGAGTTTATTGTTGTAAAGTAAGTTCCGTCTCCGCGACCGGGAGACAGGGTGATCTGCTATTTTGCTACTCGGAGGTTCCAAAGTTCTAATATTCAAAATTTGCAGCAAATATAACTATTTTTCCGATTCTGCAACTATATACTTTTCTATCATGAAAACAGGATGGTATTGCAGTTTGGCCTTGCGCAGCCCCTCGTCCCCGGCATCGTCTTCTCTGTTTACATATCTGAATCCTATCTTTGTCTGATCGGCCTCCTGAATGTCGTTTTCGTCGAGGTTGCTGCAATGGAGCAGGAATTCCCTGCTTATTGTGGGATAGGCACCCTGAATATCTGCAAAAGCCTTCTCTATATGTACCAGAAATGTATCGCTGTTGAGCATCTCTCCAATTGAAAAGGCCACGACTTTTCCCGAAAGCCGCAACAGCCCGCCCTTTAGAGAGAGCGCTTCAAAATTCTTCAGCGCACATCTTACCGAGCAACTCTCCTGAGCGAGAGAACTCTCTTTTGTGCATCCGTAAAGCCTGCACCACTCTTCGTTCATTTGCATGCACTCCTGCAGGTTCCCCTTGTTTACAGGTTCAAAGGCCCAATCGGGGTTGGACTTGAAACGTGAAACAAAGTTCCTTTTAGACTGGAATTTTTTTCCTTTCAGCGTTATGAGATCCATTGCGGAATAGACATAGTCGAAACTGTTTCTGGCCGGTGTATAATTGAACCGTCCCGGATAGAGTTCTTCCAGGATTTTTTTCTGTTCTTCCAGAACCGAAACAAGCATGAAGGGAGAGTTGTGTCTGGACGCATCCTTCATTATGAAATCCAACGCTTTTTTTATCTCGCCCCTTCCGGCGGGAAAGATGTAGGCAAATCCTGTTTCGCACTCTCCGGAGCGGATAAGCAGGAAATCGTCGAGCCGTGCGATTTTGGTTTTATAAGTATCCTTCCAGATATACAGAACGGTAAAGTTGTATTCTGTGGAGCGGTAGTCGCTGTAGCTCAAAAGTGAATTTACCCACTGTCTGTCTGAAATCTCTATATCCTTGAAATCTGTATTCATTCCTATTCCTCCTCCAGCCATTTCCTGATTGTATCAATGGCTTCTTTCTGCATTTTTTCGGGGAGCGTGGCTATCCTTGCACGATGGCTTCCCTTGGGGTCTATAAACAGAAACATTGTATTGCGTCCCCGCCCCTTGTCTTTCAGTTTTTCGTTTTTTACCGCTCCGACAGGCATTACTGCACTCCACGGGTCATATTCCCCGTAGATGAAGAGCATTTTTGACGATGTGGTGTCGAGAAAGCGGTTTATCTTTTTGTAAAGGTATTTTTCGAACTTGAACTGCTGTTTTGGCAAAAAGAGAGAGTCCAGATAATTTTCCGCATTCTCTGTCACCAGAAGCCCTCTGAACGGCTTTGTATCATATCCGTAGTACCCCAGTTCCTTGGCTGCCTGAACAAAAAACGGGTCTTGCTCGCTCCCCTGTGCAAAATATTCAGGCCCGCTTATCTTCAGAAGAAAATCAAACATCTCCCGGTCTGTGGCGTGTGCCGGGTCAGGAACAATATCGGTAGTGTAGCCCCACTGCCAGAATGCAAAAGGCAGTTCCAGGACGCAGAAGTCATATATCTTGTCAAGGCTTGCCCTGTAAGTGTAACCCTTCTCCTTTGTGAGCCTCTCAAGCATGGGTTTGATGTTCGGGCGTCTTTTGAGAAACTCTTTCTGGAATTCCCTTAAAATCTCCCTGTCGCGGCTTGTGCCTACACTCTCTGCAAGAAAAGGCTCATGCCGTCCGTCTTCTTTTGCAAAACATACCGGTCCTACATAGGGGACGGAAATGTCAATATCTTCCGGATAGTATGCCGTGTAGAACATGGCGGTCTGTCCTCCCTTGCTTATGCCACTGGCTATCCATTTGCCCTTGTAAATCTCTTTCAGAAGGCGGGTGACGTTATGCAGGTCTGCCGCTTCGTTTTCAGCTGTCATGTAGTCCCAGTCGAGAGTGTCGAAGGTAATTGACGAGTCATTCTGCATAAAAGGTATTGAACTTCCGAAATACCTGTGCTCCACCTCAACAATGTTGGTGTTGAAAAGGTCGGAAAGTTCGTTCCCGTAACCGGGAGCCTCTCCGCGTGAGTTGTAGCCCTCGGTTACCAGCAGCGTGGGATTTTCATATCCGCAGTGCATCAGCACTACTTTCTGCCTGAAGGTGCCTGCAGCAGGGTCTGTGTGGTCTACGGGCTGTTCTATAAAGAAGATTATTTTCCTGGAATACTTGTCAAACAGGGGGGCGTCTGATATTGCCCCCTCCCTGAAGCCTGATACTTCAAGGCCGCACTTGTCTGCCGCAAGGGCAATCTGCCTCTCGAGATTTTTCTCTGCGCAGCCGGCGTAGATGTTTGCTGAAGCAAGAAAAAAGAGAGCGAATGACGCTTTTAAAATCCGTGTGATTATCTGCATAGGGAATATTCTAATATCGGCCCCAAATTTAAGGATTTTAATTAAAATTGCTACCTTTGCAGACTATTATATAACCATATAAACAACTGTTAAAAAGATTATAAGACCTTAAAAGTATCATTCGATGAAGAATTTTATTGAGGAACTTACGTGGAGAGGCATGATTCACACGGTAATGCCCGGAACAGAAGAGCAGCTTATGAAGGAGCAGACGGCAGGCTATGTAGGCATAGACCCTACCGCGGATTCCCTCCATATTGGCCATCTTGTGAGCGTAATGATTCTTAAGCATTTTCAAAATTGCGGCCATAAGCCATATGTCCTGGTTGGAGGAGCTACAGGTATGATTGGAGACCCTTCAATGAAAAATGCGGAGCGCAACCTGCTTTCACTGGAGACTCTGCGCCACAATCAGGAGGCCATCAAGAGACAGCTCTCCAGGTTTCTGGATTTTAATTCAGACCGGCCCAACGCTGCCGTTATGGTCAACAATTATGATTGGATGAAAGATTATCTTTTTCTGGATTTTATCCGCGATATAGGAAAGCATATAACAGTAAACTACATGATGAGCAAGGACAGCGTGCAGAAAAGGCTCAGCGGGGAGGCGCGCGAGGGCTTGTCGTTTACCGAGTTTTCATACCAGTTGATACAGGGCTACGATTTTCTCTATCTGAACAAGCATGAAAACTGCAAACTGCAGATGGGAGGCAGCGACCAGTGGGGAAACATAACTACTGGAACCGAACTTATCCGCAGAATTACCGGTAACGAAGCATACGCTCTGGTATGTCCGCTTATTACAAAGGCCGACGGCGGCAAATTCGGAAAAACAGAGTCCGGCAATGTCTGGCTCGATGCAAACTATACTTCTCCCTATGCTTTCTACCAGTTCTGGATGAATGTTAGCGACGAGGATGCCAAGAAATATATAAAGATATTCACCATGCTTACCCGGGAAGAGATAGAGCAGGCAATAGAGCAGCATGACAAGGAGCCTCATCTGAGAATACTCCAGAAGATGCTGGCAAAGGAGGTGACAACCATGGTTCATGGCGAACAGGAGTATCAGAAGGCGGTAGAGGCCTCTGCGATTCTCTTTGGAAACGCTACATCGGAGGCTCTCAAGAGGCTTGATGAGCGTACGTTCCTTTCGGTATTCGAGGGTGTGCCCCAGTTCGACCTTCCTAAAGAGAAGCTCGGCGGAAATGTTCTGGACCTTCTAGCAGTGGATTCAAAGGTCTTCCCCTCAAAGGGCGAATGCCGCAAGATGATACAGGCAAACGGGCTGAGCATAAACAAGGAAAAGTATACAGATGTTAACGGGGCTCTCAATGCAGAGTATCTTATAAACGGCAAGTATATTCTGGTCCAGAAGGGAAAGAAGAACTATTTTATATTGAAATTCATTTAGAAAAAAGGACAGCGATGGAAGGAGAAAGTACAAGACAGCAGAAAATAGCCAGGCAG
Organism: uncultured bacterium; assembly: GCA_949300025.1. Classification (GTDB taxonomy): domain Bacteria; phylum Bacteroidota; class Bacteroidia; order Bacteroidales; family UBA932; genus Egerieousia. The sequence goes on from CASGCS010000019.1 coordinate 205,727, forward strand.
CTGCAGCGCGACCTGGCGGAAATTATCCGCAGCAAGGGTATGGCGGCGTACGGCGGTGCGATGGTAACGGTCAGCGAAGTAAGAATTACGCCCGACCTCTCTCTGGCAAAAGTCTATGTGAGTATCTTTCCTTCGTCTAAGGCCGAAGCCGTAATGGAGATTATCCGTAATACCTCAAGACAACTCAGGGGGGAACTCGGAAGGCTTGTGGCAAAGCAACTCAGAATCGTTCCGGAACTGGCCTTCTATCAGGACACCACGCTCGATTATGCAGAGCATATAGATGAACTTCTCAAAAAACAGTAGCGTGCACCTGCCGTTTTTCATAGCAAAGCGTTATCTTTTTTCAAAGAAGTCGCACAATGTTATAAACATTATCTCCATAATAAGTGCGACAGGAATATGTATAGGAAGTATGGCTCTGATAGTCATACTTTCTGTATATAACGGTTTCGATTCCATAATAAAGTCTTTTTACGAGAAGCATCAGCCCGATTTTGTGATAACTGCGGCAAAAGGAAAGAGTTTTTCCGCTGGAGAAAAGGAGATATTGCAGATTTTTGAGTCTGATGAATTCAGATATAAGGCGCAGGTAGTGGAGGAGTATGTCTTTTTAAGTTATGGCGAAAGGGAGGCTATTGCGACAATAACGGGGGTGGATTCTCTCTACGGTGTTGAAAGCGGTGTGGATGAAGAACTTACAGAAGGGGATTTTTCCCTTATGCGCGGCGAGATACCCCATGCTGTGGTAGGAGCGGAGCTTGCTGCCCAATTGCGTTTGAGAACAAGATTTCTGGAGTCTTTGGAACTCTATTTCCCGGATACGGAGAGCGGGGGCATGGCTCTCAATACTGCGACCCTTTATCCCTCAGGAATCATCTCGATGGATAAAGAGTTTGATCAGGGAGGGCTTTTTGTGCCTATTTCCATTGCAAGGAGTCTGTTGGGGTATGCCCCGTCGGAGGTAAATTCCATTGAACTTTACCTGAACAATCCGCAGGATGCAAAAAAGGCGGAAAAGGAACTTGATTATCTCCTGGGACCTGCGGATTTAAGCGAACTGGCGGCTGCGCACGGAGGATATGTGCTGAAAAACAGATATGAGCAGAACGAAACTCTCTACAAGATGATGCGTTCGGAGAGGTTTGCGGTATTTCTGATACTCTTCTTCGTGATAATCATCATATCCGTGAATATTTTCGGTTCTCTCTCCATGCTTATGCTGGACAAGCGCGACGACATGCAGACATATAGGGCGATGGGAGCGTCACCGTCCATGGTTTCAAGGATTTTTGTGTTGCAGGGGTGGCTTATCTCTCTGATAGGTGCTGCGGTGGGAATAGCGGCGGGGCTGCTGTTATGCTATCTGCAGAAGGAGTTGGGAATAATCTCTCTGCCGGGTAACTATATCATAAACCAATATCCGGTTGAGGTTCACTTTTCTGATGTGCTAATAACATTTTTTGGAATTGCAGTTGTCGGCTATTTAATTGCTGTACTGCCAGTTAGAAGAAGTAAGGAAATTTTTTGAAAAAATTTTGATAGCCAATGCAACAAAAACAGACCTTCCTGCATCTTTAAGTCGTAGGTTTAGGTTTTAGTACACAAAGAAGGGTTCCTTTTGTAGCAGAGAGGTGCCCTTTTTTACTTTTACGCCTTTCTACTTGCTGAAAATTCCAAAAAGCGATGACCCGCTGCCGCTCATTGAGGCGTAAAGAGCTCCCTCTTTGTAAAGTTCTTCCTTATACTCTGCAAGCAGGGGAAATTTCTTAAAGACGTTCTCTTCAAAATCGTTCACTATAAAGTTTTTCCATTGCTCTACAGGATAGCGAAGCAGTTGGCTCAGAGGCCTGCTGTCGCTCCCTTCTCTTTTATCTCTCGGTACAACTGCGCGGTATGCCTCTGCCGTTGAGACAAAGCATTGGGGCGTTACAACCTTTACGGTATAATGGCTTAAATCCAGAGGGAAAGGTTCAAGTATATCTCCGCGTCCGGAGCCAATCATCGGACGGTTTTCAATAAAGAAAGGGCAGTCGCTCCCCAGACGGGAAGCGTACTGCATCTTCTGCCTGTGTGTAAGGTTCAGGTTGAACAGTTTGTCGAGCAGCAGGATGGTGTGGGCACCGTCAGACGAGCCTCCGCCCAGCCCGGCTCCTGCCGGAATTTTCTTAAAAAGGCTTATCTCTACCGGTGGTATGCCAAAATCATCCCTTATAAGGTTATAGGCTTTGATGCAGATATTCTCTTCAGGCTTTCCAGGAATCCTTATGCCGTATTCATTGAAAACAAGTTTGTCAGATTCCACGATTTCCAGAATGTCTGCCGGTTCAACAGGATAAAAGAGCGTTTCAATCTCATGGAAGCCGTCCTCCCTTTTGCTCAGTATCCTGAGTCCTATATTTATTTTGGCATTCGGATAGAGTATCATTTCATTCAGTCCGTTAACCGCATTTAGAGTAGCCGCAGTTCTTGCAGACCAGGCATCCTTCCTGATAAATCAGATCATCACTCTGGCATTTGGGGCACTTTTTCCCGGTATCGTCCTTTGTCCCGTCTGGAATATACCTTTTAAGGCTTCTCTCGACTCCGTTTTTCCAGGTGTTTATTGCCTCGCTGTCGAGCTCCAGACCGTTAATGAGGTTTATTACATCTACAATGGGCATCCCGTGTCTGAGGACTCCTGAAATGAGTTTCGCGTAGTTCCAGTACTCTTTGTTGAACATGTGCGAAATGCCGCCGATGATATTTGTATATCCGTATTTGTCTATAAAGTGGAAGTCATAGCGGCTCTTGCCTGTCTTTATGTCGCGTTCCTTTACAATAAAGCCCTGGTTTACACCCTTGGGTATGCTGCGTGAATCTTCGTCCAGAAGTCCTGTGAATATTTCGTACGGGGCACCGTTCATCTTGCCTATGAGAGCTATCCAGTGCTCCTTGCCGTTAAGGAAGCGTATGACATCCGCCTCAAGTACCTTGGGACGGATTTTTGGACCGAGTACAGATTTCTTCTCCTCCTTTGCAGCAACCAGAACTCCCGTACGGGAACCGTCTCTGTATACGGTAACGCCTTTGCATCCAACTTCCCAGGCTGTCTTGTAGACCTCGGCCACCAGTTTTTCGGTTACATTGTTCGGCAGGTTTACGGTTACGCTTATGGAGTGGTCTACCCATTTCTGGATGCTGCCCTGCATCTTCACCTTTGCAACCCAGTCTATATCTGCCGAGGTTGCCTTGTGATATGGCGATTTTTCCACAAGCTGGTTTATCTGGTCTGCACTCATGCCCTTGACCTGTTCTGCCGTATAGCCTTGTGTCTGGCACCATGTGAGGAACTTGTGGTGGAATACGTAATACTCTTCAAAGCAGTCTCCAACCTCGTCCTTTACAGAAATCTTTACGTTTTTGTCGTTGGGGTTAACCTTTTTCCTCCTTACATAGAAGGGGAGGAATACAGGTTCGATTCCGGATGTTGTCTGTGTCATGAGGCTTGTCGTTCCGGTAGGAGCTATCGTAAGCATCGATATGTTTCTCCTGCCGTATTTTACCATCTCCTTATAGAGTTCTCCGTCTGCTTCGCGTATCCTGTCTATCATGGGGTTGTGCGCCTCTCTCTTTGAGTCGTAGATAGGGAATGCTCCTCTCTCCTTTGCCATTATTACAGAAGAGCGGTATGCGCTTACAGCAAGTGTCTTCTGCACCTCCACTGCAAACGCAATGGCCTTGTCGTCTCCGTATCTGTATCCGAGAGCTGCGAGCATATCTCCTTCTGCCGTGATTCCAAGGCCGGTTCTCCTGCCTCCGAGCGATTTGCGCTCTATCTTTTTCCACAGCTCAACCTCCGTTCTCTTTATGTTTTCGCTTTCAGGGTCAGACTCCACCTTGTGCAGAATGGCCGCAATCTTTTCCATCTCAAGGTCTACAAGATCGTCCATCAGACGCATTGCCTTGATTACATGCTCTTTGAAAAGTTCGAAATTAAACGAAGCCAGCGGCGTGAACGGATTGTCGACATAAGAATAGAGGTTCATTGCTATCAGGCGGCACGAATCATAGGGGCAGAGAGGAATCTCTCCGCAGGGGTTTGTACTTACCGTCTTGTATCCCAGATCTGCATAGCAGTCTGCAACAGACTCCCTTATGACAGTGTCCCAGAAGAGTACTCCGGGCTCGGCCGATTTCCATGCGTTGTGGATTATTTTTTGCCAGAGCTGCGCTGCGCTGATACTTTTCTTGACTTTAGGATTGTCGCTGTCTATGGGATACTGCTGCTCATAGGGCTCTCCGTTGAGAGCGGCTTTCATAAACTGGTCATCTATCTTGACGGAAACATTGGCTCCGGTAACCTTGCCCTGTTCCATCTTTGCATCTATGAACGATTCAGCATCGGGATGCTTTATTGAGATGGAGAGCATGAGCGCTCCGCGTCTTCCGTCCTGTGCAACCTCTCTCGTGGAGTTGGAGTAGCGCTCCATGAACGGAACAACACCTGTCGAGGTCAACGCACTGTTGAGAACCGGGCTGCCTGCGGGTCTTATATGTGAAAGGTCGTGTCCTACACCTCCGCGCCTTTTCATGAGCTGTACCTGCTCTTCGTCTATCTTCATTATGCCGCCGTATGAATCCGACTCTCCTTCATTGCCTATGACAAAGCAGTTCGAAAGCGAAGCTATCTGGTGGTCGTTGCCAATTCCGGCCATCGGGCCTCCCTGCGGAATGACATACTTGAAATCCTTGAGAAGTTCAAATATCTCCTCTTCGCTCATGGGGTTGGCATACTTCGACTCGATTCTGGCAAACTCTTTTGCAAGACGTCTGTGCATCTGCTCGGGCGATTTTTCATAAAGATTGCCGAAAGAGTCCTTCATGGCATATTTGCCCACCCAGACCGATGCGGCCAGTTCGTCTCCTTTGAAATACTCTATGCTCTCTTCAAGCGCTTCTTTGTTGGTGTAGGTCTTCATTAGAATAACTATTTGAAAATGAATAACGAAAACAAATACTCCCGCCTTTTGGAAAGGGGGAATAGTTATTGCAAGTTATGCGATTTTACAAGAAGTTTAAGTGCGGCCAGGGAATATTTATCAACAAAATAGTAACAATGGCCTAACAGCAGTGTCTGTCACAGTTTTGGCACTCCGAAAATTCTCCTCTCAGCCTGCTCTCGATAAGGGAGGTGAGCCGCTCCTTGAGTTCCGGATTGGCAAGGTCTTCTATCGTGGCATTGGCAAATGCCTGCTGCTGGAGAAGTTTGGCCTCGTCGAGACTTATTCCGCGCGAGCGCATGTAGAAGAGCTCCTCTTCATTCAGGCTGCCGACAGTCGCTCCATGCGAACATTTTACGTCATCTGCATATATTTCGAGGTGGGGTTTCGTATAGGCTGTCGCATTGTCTGAAGAGAGAAGGTTGTTGTTGGCTTGATACGCTTCTGTCTTCTGAGCATCCTTTTCAACATAGATAGTTCCGCTGAAACGGGTTACCGCATTGCCATCGAGTATGCCCTTGAAGAGCTGGTCGCTTTTACACTCTCCGGCGTTATGGTAGATATTCACGCAGTTTGAAATTTCCTGGTTTCCTCCGGCAAGATAGAGCCCGTGCAGGTTGCACTCTCCGCCTTTGCCGTTGAGGCGTATGTTTATGCTGTTGTCTATTTTTCCGCCGTGCAGGGTTACAAGATGCAGCTTGCAGACGGCGTCTCTCTCCATTTCAATATTTATGGAGGTACTGTGGTGCGACCTGTCGTGCTCGTTCTGCATGATTACAAGATTGAGCCTTCCGCACTGCCTTATGTTTATATCCAGCCTCTCTTTTGTCTGGAAGCCGTTCATTGTAAAGGTATGGGAACAGAGCAGCAGCGACGCCTCCGAATTTTCCTCTACGGAGATGGAGTTGCCGTACTCCAGTTCTCCGTCGGTATTATGGCTTCTTATGGAAATTATCTGCAATATCTTGCCGGGCAGGGAGTCTTTGCCGAACGAGATTTCATACCCCTTTCCGTCTTTGCCTTTTTTCAGCCCCGTGCTGCCCTCCTGCTGCAGGAGACCGTCAACGACAAACGCCTGGAGTGTCTGTTTGAGAGGCACTCTGCATTTGAAATAGTCAGATTGCGGGGTATATATGTAATTTACCATTATTGATTGTCGTTTATAAGCCAGTCGTAACCTCTTTTCTCCACTTCCATTGCAAGTTCTTTGCCTGCGCTTTTTATTATCCGCCCTTTGTAAAGGACATGTACGATGTCCGGTACTATATAGTCGAGCAATCTCTGGTAATGGGTGATTACGATTGTGGCGTTTGTGCTTTTCTTGAGTTTGTTTACACCGTTGGCCACTATTCTGAGGGCATCGACATCAAGCCCGCTGTCGGTCTCGTCGAGAATTGCAAGACGGGGGTCGAGCATCGCCATCTGGAAAATCTCATTCCTTTTCTTCTCTCCGCCTGAAAAGCCTACGTTTACGCCTCTGGAGGAAAAAGCAGGGTCCATCTCCACGACGGCCAGTTTTTCCCTCATGAGCTTGAGGTATTCCGCCGCGCTCAACGGAGGGAGATTGTTGTATTTACGATGCTGGTTGACAGCGGTCTTCATAAAGTTTACATTAGTGACCCCAGGTATCTCCACCGGATATTGGAATCCTAGGAATATCCCGGCCCAGGAACGTTCTTCGGGTTGCATCTCCAACAGATTTCTGCCCATGTATGTTACACTTCCTCCAGTTACGGTATAGTTCTCCTTGCCGGCAAGCACTGCCGAGAGCGTACTCTTTCCTGAGCCGTTGGGGCCCATTATTGCATGCACTTCTCCTTCGTTTACAGTCAGGTTTATTCCCTTTAAAATCTCCCTGTCGTTTATCGAGGCATGTAAATTCTTTATATCTATTAAATTAGCCATATCTTTATATCTCAAGTTTCAGGCGCGTTCCTCTTTCATTTTTTTGCGCCACATTGTAAATCCAAAGAAAGCGAGGATAAGGTATCCGAGGCAGACCAGCGGCATGAATACCAGCCCGGCCGATATGTATAGCACAGAGTTCATTATGTTCACTACAAGCCATGCACCCCAGCAATCCAACTTCTTCTGCGCAGAGAGGTATTGTGCCAGCAGGATGAATGAGGTAACGAAAGCGTCGAGATAGGGCTGCCGTGCCTGTGGAAATTCGGGTATGAAATTGTGCACATTTTGCAGGAAAAGCCCCCACAGCAGGGTGAATGCCGCTATGATGCAGAGAATGACAGCTCTCTGCCTGTTTGTAAGGAGCGTAACCTTGAGCTGCTGTTTCCTGTCTTTTTCATTCTCCTTGGGATGAGTCCATCTGTAATGGCCGAAAAAGTTTATGGCCAGTGAGATGGGTTGCAGCATCATGCTGGAATAGAGGTGCTTTTGTGCAAACATAATGAACAGGAATATGTTATACAGGTATCCTATCCAGAAGTTTGCCACCTTGCCCCTGGTTGCCAGAAAGACGCAACAGAGCCCCGATATGGTGGAGAGCAACTCTATAAGGCTCAGGTTCTGTCCGCCTATGGCAAGTATTGTGAAATCTACGTCGAATATAAACATAACATGCAATTTTTCGTTATCCCACACTTCCCTCCAGAGATACTTGAAGCAACTTCTGCGCCTCTACTGCAAATTCCATGGGGAGTTTGTTCAGGACCTCCTTTGCATAGCCGTTTACAATAAGCCCGACAGCGTCTTCCGGAGTAATCCCGCGCTGCCTGCAATAGAACAACTGGTCTTCTCCGATTTTCGAGGTGGTGGCCTCATGTTCCACTATCGCACTCTTGTTTTCATTCTCTATATAGGGAAAGGTATGTGCACCGCACTTGTCTCCAAGCAGCAGGCTGTCGCATTGCGAAAAGTTGCGTGCGTTGTCTGCATTTTTTGTCATTCTCACAAGGCCGCGATAACTGTTCTGGCTATGGCCCGCCGATATGCCCTTGCTTATAATCCGGCTTTTCGTATTCTTGCCTATGTGAATCATCTTTGTTCCGGTATCTGCCTGCTGATAGTTGTTGGTTACGGCTACGGAGTAGAATTCCGATACGGAATTGTCTCCCTTGAGAATGGTGCTAGGATATTTCCACGTAATTGCGGAACCCGTCTCGACCTGCGCCCAGAAGAGCTTGCTGTTGTTTCCCTTGCAGATGCCTCTTTTTGTTACGAAATTGTATATTCCTCCCTTGCCGTTCCTGTCTCCCGGATACCAGTTCTGTACTGTAGAGTATTTTACCTCGGCATCTTGCATCACAACAATTTCTACTACTGCGGCATGCAGTTGGTTTTCATCTCTCTGGGGAGCCGTGCATCCTTCCAGATAGCTTACATAAGAACCTTCGTCGGCCACAATCAGCGTTCTTTCAAACTGCCCGGTCCCCTTTGCATTTATCCTGAAGTAGCTCGATAGCTCCATGGGGCAGCGGGTCCCTTTGGGAATATAGCAGAAAGAGCCGTCGCTGAAGACGGCGGAATTGAGTGCGGCAAAGAAGTTGTCTGAAGGCGGAACAACGGATGCAAGATATTTTCTTACAAGGTCGGGATAGTCTCTCACAGCTTCGGAAAATGAACAGAATATGACCCCTTTTTCTGCCAGAGTCTCTCTGAATGTGGTTTTTACAGACACAGAGTCAAAAACCGCATCTACTGCTACGCCCGCCAGTACGTTTCTCTCGTGAAGCGGAATACCCAGTTTGTTGAAAGTCTCTTCAAGCTGCGGGTCTATCTCCTTTTTCTCCTTTTTGGCAGCGGGTGCCGCATAATATATTATATCCTGATAGTTGATAGGCGGAATCTGCAGGTGAGCCCAGTGCGGGACCTTCATGCCTTTCCATTTTGCAAAGGCACCGAGCCTGAAATCCAACAGCCACTGCGGTTCATTCTTCTTTTTGGAAATAAGACGGATAATATCTTCGTCAAGCCCTTTTGGAATGAACTCCTGCTCGAGATTTGTCTCGAACCCGTGCCTGTATTCGGCATTTGCGATATCCTCTATTACAGTGTTGTTATTTTTCTCCATAAACTGTGCAAAGTTAATTCATTTCGTCTATTTTTGTAAAAAAAATGAGTATGGAGAATCAGGCAAAGGGAGAAAAGGAAGGGGTGAGAACCCAGATAAAGAGCATCGGAAGGAGTGAATTTCTTGAAAGGCTGTTTGAAGATACAGGCTATCGCAACCAAGAACTGCAACTGTTCGACAGCAGTGAAAGCATCTGGACGCATGCTTCGTCTCTCATGCTGGAAGGCATAGATTTCGACCTGGTATATACTCCGCTTAAACATCTGGGATACAAGTCTGCCCTATCGGTATTCGGTCCGCTTTACGCCGGAGGCAGTTCGCCGGCAGGTCTTTCATGCAACATAGGTCTGTCGGCCCGTTTTGCCGCCGAAGATGCAGTCCTGCTCTGGAGCGGAATCGTGGCGGCGGCCCGGGAGCATTCTGTAAGGAGCCTTTCGCTCGACTTGAGTTCTTCTCTTACCGGCCTTGCCATTGCGCTCTCCGCTCAGGGAGAGGTGAAAAGAGAGGTGGCCGCAAAATTCCCGAAACCTGCACCGAACTCGCTGCTCTGCATTACCGGCAACATGGGAGCCGCATATATGGGGCTGCATGTTCTTGAGCGGGAGAAGGTGATGTTCAACAAATTTTCCAGAGAGCAGGCTGAGAAGTATGTGCAGCCCGATTTGAGCAGATATAAATATATACTTTCGCAATATCTCAGCCCTGAAATCAACCCTAAAATGTTGGAGCAGTTTGCACAGGCGGAACTTTTCCCCTCGGCCGGCGTCTTCATCAACCGCGGCCTGGCACGTGCCGTGATGCAGATGTGCGGAAAGTGCGGCATGGGAGCAAGAATCTTTTTGGAGAAGATTCCCATAGCATCGCAGACCATGGAGATGGCAAAGGAGATAAACATGGATGCGGTGACAGCCGCCCTCAACGGCGGGGATGACTATAAGTTTCTCTTTGCAATCCCGCTCTCTGAGCATGAAAGGTTCCACCGCGAATTCCCCAACATGGATGTAATAGGGCATCTTACCGACAGGCAGAAGACTGCGACCCTTGTTACTCCGCAGGGTGAAGAGATAGCCCTCAAGGCACTGTAGACAGGCTTACTCTATCGAATATTCAAACCCGCAGGAGTCTATCAGATCAATCAGTTCTGCGGTAATGTCTATGTTGTATTTTCTGGAAACCAGTTCTACGGCAATTTTTTCCTTGTATTCAAGCATCCTTACGCTGAAGGGTTTTTTACCTTTGGACTGTTTGAGCAGTTTCAGCAGTTTTTTGCGGAACTGTGCGTCTATCTTGTCAACCGGAAGAATGAGCGTAAAGGATTTGAGAAACTCTTCAATTACATTTGCCAGCAGGGAGACTTTGCGGATTCTCAGTTCATAGCCCGAAATTTCCCGTTTGTCTTCATTGTTTTCCTTTTTTGCCTGGTACCGCGGCACAAAGGCGCAACGCAGGTAAAGGGCCTGCCCGTCTTCCATATAGGGAATGAAATTTTCATAATCCTTGCCAAACAGGGATTGTGAAATTGAGCCGCTGTAATCCTCCAGCGAGAATGTGGCATACGGGCGTCCTGTCTTTGTGTTTTTTCTGACCACGTTGCTTACCAGGCCGGCAATGGAGAACTCTTTCTCTCCAAATTCGCTGTACAGGCCCTCTTTCATCACCTGGTTGATTTTCTGCAGTGTAAATTGCACGAGATGCTTCATCTCAAACTTGTATATGTCGAGTGGATGGGCCGAGAGATAGATTCCCGTAAGTTCCTTCTCCTTTTTGAGGAACTCCAACTTGTTTGTCTCGCCTGTTACAGGAATTTCCGGAGGTGTGGGCTTGAATCCTTCATCTTCCATCTGGAAGAGCGACGAGGAGTTGTTCAGAGTGTCGGCCGCGACCTTTGAACCATATCGGCACAATGCCTCAATAAAGAGTTCTCCCTTTGAGTTTACGGCAAAAAACTGTTCCCTGCGAATCTCCGGAAAGGAATCGAAGGCTCCTGCATACGCAAGGGACTCTATGGTCTTTTTATTGACGGGCGCTTTGGCGGAACTTCTCTCTATGAAGTCGAATATGTTTTTATACGGGCCGTCTGCACGTCCTTCTATTATGCTGTTCACTACGGCCGCTCCAACTCCCTTTACGCCTGCCATGCCGAAACGGATGTTTCCCTCTTTGTTTACCGTAAACGTAACGTCGCTTTCGTTTATGTCCGGCCCGAGAACGGAAATGCCCATCCTGCGGCATTCATCCATAAGTTTCTTTATATCCTCAATATTGTTGAGGTTGCTGCTGAGGTTGGCCGCCATAAACTCGGCAGGGTAGTTGGCTTTAAGATAGGCGGTCTGATAGCCTACCCAGGCATAACATGTGGCGTGCGACTTGTTGAAGGCGTATTCTGCAAAGGCTGTCCAGTCTTTCCATATCTTCTCCAGCGTCTCCTTGGGATGTCCGTTTTCAACACCCCCGTCCATGAATTTTGCCTGCAACTCCATCATTTTGTCTATTAGCTTCTTTCCCATTGCCTTGCGCAATCCGTCGGCCTGGCCTTTTGTAAATCCGGCCAACTTCTGCGAGAGAAGCATCACCTGCTCCTGATAGACGGTTACACCGTAGGTGTCTTTGAGAATCTCTTCCATCTCCGGCAGGTCATATTCAATCTTCTTGCGTCCGTGCTTGCGCTCTACAAAATCAGGAATGTAGTCCATAGGGCCCGGACGGTAGAGGGCGTTCATGGCAATGAGGTCTTCGAACCTGTTTGGCTTAAGCTCTCTCAGCCATTTCTGCATTCCTTCAGACTCGAACTGGAACGTAGCAACGGTATCGCCCCTGCCGAAAAGCTCGTAAGTTGCGGCGTCATCCAGCGGGATATGGTCTATATCCAGTTCTATTCCCCTGTGTTTTTTTATGTTGGAGACGGCTTCCTTTAAAATGGAGAGTGTCCTGAGCCCGAGAAAATCCATCTTGAGCATTCCCACGTCTTCTATGAACTTGCCTTCATACTGCGAGACCCACATGTCTTCACCGCTCTCCTTATCCTTGGCTATGGAGATTGGAATGTGCTCCAGAAGATTGTCGCGACCAATGATTACGGCGCAGGCGTGTACGCCGGTATTCCTTACGCACCCCTCCAGTTCCATTGCATATTCGAGGGTTTCCCTTACTTCCGGGATTTGAGAATGTTCGTAGGCCTCCTTAAGTTCCGGAATCCGCTCTATGCAGTTCTTGATTGTTGCGGGAATCTTTTTTGTCTCTTCTCTCTCCTGTCCGTCTTCCCCAACCTTTTTTACCTTCTCTTCGAATGGCTTTGTCGGAATCAGGTTGGCAAGGCGCGTAGACTCAGCAAGCGGCACCTGCTCTATTCTGGCTATATCCTTTATGGCGCTTTTTGCGGCCATGGTGCCAAAGGTTATCACATGGGAAACATGATCCTTGCCATACTTCTGCTCGACATACTGCAATACCTTCCCCCTTCCTTCGTCATCGAAATCTATATCTATATCCGGCATGGATATACGCTCCGGGTTGAGGAAACGCTCAAAGAGCAGGTCGTACTTTATGGGGTCTATCTGTGTAATGCTAAGACAGTAGGCGACAACCGAACCTGCCGCAGAGCCCCTGCCGGGGCCGACCCATACTCCCATCCCGCGTGCGGCGGCTATAAAGTCCTGCACTATCAGAAAGTAGTCCGGGAAACCCATGTTGGCAATCGTGGCAAGTTCAAAATCTATCCTCTCCTTTATTTCCGGAGTTATTTCGCTGTAGCGGCGGCTGGCTCCTTCATAGGTGAGATGGTTGAGATAGACGTTGGAGTCGCTGAATCCTTCAGGCAGAATGAAACGGGGCAGGATATGGCCGCAGTCTATCGAATACCTTTCCACCTTTTCGGCAATTTCGAGAGTGTTTTCTATGACTTCGGGATGCTCGGGAAAGAGCGCGCGCATCTGCTCTTCGCTTTTAAGGTACTCCTGCTGCGTATATCTAAGCCTGTCTGTATCCGTTACGTTTGCATTCGTATTTATACAGATAAGGCGGTCGTGTGCCGGTCCGTCTTCCTTTGCGGCAAAGTGGACATCGTTGGTTGCTATGATTTTAACCCCGCATTCCTGCGCCAGTTCAAAAATGGCCTTGTTTACAATGGTCTGCTGCTCGTATACCTCGTCGCTCATCCCGGGCACCTCTGTCTTGTGAAGCTGGACTTCCAGATAGTAATCGTCGCCGAAGAGCTTCTTGTACCAGAGAATGCTCTCCCTGGCCCCGGCAATGTCGCCTTTCCGTATCTTCTGCGGAACTTCACCGGCAAGGCAGGCAGATGAACAGATCAGGTTTTCATGATATTGTTCCAGCAACTGCTTGTCTATCTTAGGTTTGTAATAGAAGCCCTCTACATGGCCGAGCGAAACGAGCTTTACCAGATTGTAGTATCCCTGCAGATTTTTCGCCAGCAATATAAGGTGGTTTGCACCCTGATCTTCCCTTCCACGTTTGGTGAACCTGCCTTCCGGGTTTACATAGACTTCGCATCCGACAATCGGTTTGATGTCTGGAAACCCCTTTGCAACCTTGAAAAATTCCTTTACACCGAACATGTTTCCGTGGTCGGTGATTGCAAGTGCCGGCTGGTTGTCTGCAGCAGCCCTCTGGAAAAGGCTTTTAATGGGTGCAGCTCCGTCAAGGACAGAGTAATAGCTGTGTACGTGAAGATGGACAAATGGCATACCTAAAGGGAAGTTTGATTTACTTCCGCAAAGGTAGAGAAAAATAGGGCAAAATCATGGCCGAATCTGTCCTTTCCCCCTGATGACCCATTTATATGTAGTTATTTCGTTGAGAGCCATGGGACCGCGTGCATGCAGCTTCTGGGTGCTGATTCCAATCTCCGCCCCCAGGCCGAACTGGGCGCCGTCGGTAAAGGAGGTGGGTGCATTCGTGTAGACGCATGCGGCATCCACGCCTGCAATGAATTTCATGCAGTTTCCCTCATTTTCAGAAATAATGGACTCGCTGTGTCCCGAGCCATACTCCGCTATGTGCCTTATTGCATCATCTATAGAGCCGACAGTCTTGACAGCCATCTTATAGTCCAGAAATTCGGTTCCGAAATTTTCCTCTGCAGCATGCGAGAGAAGTTGCTGCGGGTATTGCCCCTCCAGCGCCCGGTATGCAGGCTCGTCTGCGAAGATCCTGACATTGTTTTTTTGAAGGGGAGCGCATATATGCGGCAGGTCTGCAAGTCTCGAAGAGTGTATTATAAGGCAGTCGAGCGCATTGCATACGCTTACCCTGCGGGTCTTGGCATTGTTTACTGCATTGGTCCCGATTTCAAGGTCTCCCTCTGCATCAAAGTAGGTGTGGCATACACCCGCCCCTGTCTCGATAACCGGAATCGTGGCATTTTCCCGGACCGAATTTATGAGAGCTCCGCTCCCGCGCGGGATAATCAGGTCTACGTAACCCCTTGCATGGAGAAGTTCTCCGGTAGCCTCGCGTGTAGAGGGCAGAAGTTCCGCCACGGAGGTGTTCATCCCCTCCTTTTTCAGAACTTCGTGTATAATGTCGATTATCGCCCTGTTTGAATGTTCTGCATCGCTCCCTCCCTTGAGCAGGCAACAGTTGCCGGATTTAAGGCAGAGAGAGAAGACATCGAACGTTACATTGGGGCGGGCTTCGTAAATTATGCCTATTACACCGAAAGGTACTCTCACCCTGCTTAGTTCCAGTCCGTTCGGTAAAACCCTCTTTTCAATCAGCTGTCCGACAGGCGATGGGAGCGAGGCTACCTTCCGCATGTCTGACGCTATGGATTCAAGACGCTCAGGTGTCAGGCGGAGCCTGTCGAATTTCGGATTATTCTTATCCATGGCAGACAGGTCCTTTGCGTTTTCCTGAAGAATACGGTCGCTGTTTTTACCGATGGCATCGGCGGTGCCCAGCAGAATGCCGTTGACCTTTTCCTGAGAGTAACCTGCCATAAACTCTCTCGAGGCGGCGCGCACATTTTCAAATATAGATTTACAAGACATGTTTCAATATCAATATAAAAAGAGATAATCGTAGTGAATTATCGGGCGGCAGCCATGCTTTCCTGCAATCTGGGCCGCCTTGACACTGCTGTAGGCGCTTCTGCCCATCCCAAGGTTCTCTCCATCTTCGGAAAGGACCATTACAAGGTCGTCTTTCTCGAATTCTCCCTCCACTTTCGTCACTCCGACAGGAAGTATGCTGGTGGCCCTCTCCCCGGAGATGGCCTTTGCAGTATTGGCGTTTATGTATATGGAGCCTTTTGCAAAGCCGTTGCTGTGGGCTATCCACTTTTTTACTCCGGAAAGGTTATGCTGCTGCGGTATAAAGCGGGTAAAGGTATACTGGTCTGGAGTAAAGAGCACGCCCGTTATTATGGATGCGTCTTTTTTCCCGTTGGCGATAACTACCGTTATCCCCTCTCTGGCAACCTTGGCTGCAATATTGTATTTTGTAACCATGCCTCCCCGGCCGAATCCTGACTTGCCTGAACTGATATATCCTGTAAGGTCTGCACCGGGTTCCACTTCCCTGATTACCTCTGAGCCCCTATCTCCCGGATCTCCTTTGAAGATGCCGTCGACATTGCTCAATATGAGCAGCATCTGTACATCCATCATGGTTGCGATAAGTCCGGAAAGTTCGTCATTGTCTGTAAACATGAGCTCTGTAATGCTTACCGTGTCATTTTCATTTACAATGGGAATAATGCCGTTTTCCAGCATCGTGGAGATGCAGCTTTTCTGGTTGAGGTAGAGTGTGCGGGTCTTGAAGTTCTCCTTTGTCGTAAGAACCTGTCCTACCTGCAGGCCGTAATCCTCAAAAAACTGTGAATACAGATTCATGAGCGTTATCTGGCCTACGGCAGAATAGAGCTGGCGCTGCTGTACGCTGTCCAGTTTCCTGACCACATGTTCCCTTATGGTGTCTCTTCCGCAGGCGACCGCACCTGAAGAGATGAGTATGACCTCTATTCCTGATTCCCTTATCTTGGCTATTTCCCGGACTATTTCATAGATATGATGGCGGTTTATGGAGCCGTCATCGTTGCTCAGGACATTGCTTCCTATCTTTATCGCAATTCTTCTTATGTTGTGGATATCCATCTTCAATCCTTCTTGACAGAGGCCTTTATTCCCTTTATGACGGCAGCGGAGAAGCCTGCCTCCTCCATTGTGTTCAGCCCTTTTATTGTAAGTCCGCCGGCCGTGGTGACCTTGTCTATCTCCTGCTCGGGATGCCCGCCGGATTCTTCGAGAAGAGTTACGGCCCCGGTCATTGTCTGGCTTATTATGCGCTGTGCTTCCGCAGGTCTGAACCCGAGTTCCACACCGGCTTCTACGGCAGCCCTTATGTAGCGGAAAATATATGCTATTCCGCATGACGAGAGAGCCATTCCGGCATCAAGCAGCTTCTCGTCTACAACCATGGCCTGGCCGAAAGTTCCGAAAATCTCCAGAACCTTCTCCTTTGCCTTGGCATCGGCATTCGAACTTGTGACGAAACTCATGCCGGCTCCGACTTTTACGGCCGTGTTAGGAATTACGTGGAATATTGCAGGAACTTTTCCGCCTGCGGAGAACATCTCCTCCAGGGCCTTGAGCCCGATACCGGCGGCAATCGAGACCACTGTCTGTCTCCCGTAGTCGAGCGCTCCTTTTATCTCCTCTATGACACTCTTTATTATAAACGGCTTTACGGCAAGGATTATAATGTCCGCCCCATTGCAGGCCTGTGTGTTGTCGCTGCATACTGAAATGCCCGGCCACTCTTTCTGCAGCTCTTCAAGTTTTGGCTGCGATGCATCCGATATGGTGATATTGGACGGGTATGTGTGGCCGCCAAGCAGTCCGGCCATGATGGAGCTGCCCATGTTTCCCGCTCCGACAATCGTTATTTTTTCAGTTATCATATCTGTTCTCTATTGTTTTTGTTTTCATCAGTCGCCTCTTCTGTGCCGACAAGTTCATAGTCTATGGTCTTCTGTTCAAGGTTTACCTTCAGAACCTTGATTTTAACCTTGTCGCCAAGCGTATATTTCTTTTTGGATTTTTTCCCGGTCACGCAGTAGTTTTTTTCGTCGAATTCAAAGAAATCTCCCTTTATCTCCCGCAGCGAGACCATTCCCTCTACTTTTGTAGGTTCAGCCTCCACATAGATGCCCCATTCAGTAACTCCCGAGACAGTTCCGTCGTAGATATTGCCAATCCTGCTCTGCATATATTCTGCCAATTTGTATTTTATGCTGGCTCTTTCAGCATCGGTGGCAACCTGCTCCCTTTCCGAAGAGTGTTTGCAGAGTTGTTCGAAAAGATCCTTGTTTTCGCTTTTCCCTCCGGCCAGGTACCGGGCAAGCAGCCTGTGCACCATTATGTCGGGGTATCTCCTTATGGGAGAGGTAAAGTGGGTATAGTAGCGGAACCCCAGACCATAATGGCCTATATTATCTGTGGAGTATTTGGCTTTGGCCATTGAACGTAAGGCAATTATCTCTATTGCAGAGAATTCCGGCTTCTCCTTGGCCTTGCCCAGAAGTTTGTTCAGCTCTTTGGCAAGCTGTTTTCCTGTTTTTGTTTCGCTCATCGTATAGCCGAAATGCTTTATAAAGCCTCTCAGGTTCTCTATCTTGTCCATGTCCGGCTCATCGTGGACGCGATAAACGAAAGTCGGGCTCTTGAGTTTTGTTCCCTTTGCCACGTATGTGGCCACGGCCTTGTTGGCCAGCAGCATGAACTCTTCTATGAGCCAGTTGGCCTCTCTGCTTACCTTTTCCCTTACATCGACCGGCTTTCCGCTCTCATCTACATATACTTTCATCTCGGGTCTGTCGAAACTTATGGCTCCGGAAGCGAATCTCTTTTTACGCATTATGGATGCAAGTTTATGCAGCGTCACGACAGCCTCTCTTACCTGAGCCTCCTTTTGCGGCGATACGGCGGCGGGATTCCTCGGAATTTCGGATGCGACAAGCCCCGACCGGGCGGCCAGCCCCTCCTCTTCCAGTATCAGTTGCGCCTCTTCATAGGCAAAACGCCTGTCTGAGCGAATAATTGTCCTTCCGAACCATGTGCTGAGCACTTCTGCCTTTTCGTTCATCTCGAATACGGCAGAGAAGGTGAGTTTTTCTTCATTGGGGCGCAGCGAGCACAGGTTGTTGGAAAGCACTTCGGGAAGCATGGGCACTGTCCTGTCTACAAGATAGACAGACGTGCCTCTTGTCAGAGCCTCCTTGTCTACGGTATCGTTTGGCTTTACATAATGTGTGACGTCTGCAATGTGGACACCGGCCTCTATGTTTCCGTTTTCAAGTTTTCTGAACGAAAGCGCATCGTCGAAATCCTTTGCATCCGCCGGGTCGATTGTAAAGGTGCAGACATCTCTGAAATCTCTTCTCTCCCTTATCTGTTCCTCTTCTATCTTTACCGGAATAGAGGCGGCGGCATTTTCCACTTCATCGGAAAATCTGTAAGGCAGTCCGTATTCTGCCAATATGGCGTGCATTTCCGTGTTGTTGTCTCCCGGCTCTCCCAATACATCTACTATTTCGCCGGAGGGGGCATCCATTCCCTTGCACCATTGCTTTACAATTACCGCAACCTTTTTCCCCTGGTCTTTGGGGTCTGCCTGTCCGGCCGGAATGCTTATGTCATAAGGCATTACCTTGTTCTCTACAATTACCCACGCCTGCTTCCCGATAATCTGGAGAATACCTATGTATGGCTTTGCCGAGCGTGCCACTATCTCCAGAACGTCTCCCTCCATCCTCAGCCCGTCGCTGCCCATCTTTCTTACACCTACCTTTACCGTATCTGCGTTAAGGGCACCGAAAAGCCGCTTCTGGGGAATGAAAATATCTTCCTGCAACCCTTCGACAGTAACGAACCCGTATCCGTCCCGCGTGAGTGAAACTGTCCCGGTATATTCGGCAATATACCTCTCCTTCTTTACGGCATCCCTTCTCCTGCGCTTGAAAAGTGAAGTTCCCGATTTCTTTTTGCCAAAGAGTTTTTTTCTGGATTTTTTTGGAAGTCTGGAATTTGAGGGGCCTGACGATTTTTTGCCCCTGTTGGTTTTACGCTTGTTGCTCATATTTGTCGACTTTGTGCAAAAGTACAATATTTTACCTATAAATCATTACCTTTGCGGGCACATATTTTGTGGCGTTTTAAAGAATTTAACAATTAGGATATGGATAAGAAAGTACTTTTGATGATTCTCGACGGTTGGGGAATCGGAAAGCATGACAAGTCGAATGCAATCTATAATGCAGGCGAGCCGAACATAGATGCGCTGGCTGCAAAATATCCTCATTCGCAGCTTCTGGCTTGCGGAGAGAATGTAGGGCTGCCCGACGGGCAGATGGGAAATTCCGAAGTCGGCCATCTTAATATCGGGGCAGGACGGATAGTCTATCAGGATCTTGTGAAGATAAACAAGGCCTGCCAGAACAGGGCCCTGCTCGAAAACAGGGAGATAAAGGGTGTCTACGATTATGTGAAGTCTTCCGGAAAGGCTCTCCATTTTATGGGGCTTGTCTCCAACGGCGGCGTACACAGTTCTCTGGAGCATCTTTTTGCATTTCTTGAAGTGGCGAGGGAGTATGGTCTTGAAAAGGTCTACGTACACTGTTTCATGGACGGACGCGACACAGACCCCAAGAGCGGCAAAGGCTTTATAGAGCAGCTGGAGCAGAAACTTTCGCAGACCGGCGGAAAGATTGCATCCATCATAGGACGTTTCTATGCCATGGACCGCGACAAGAGATGGGACAGGATAAAGACAGCATACGATTTGCTGGTAAACGGCGAGGGTGCAAAATATACAGACCCCGTAAAGGCAATGGAGGATTCCTATGCCGCAGGAGTGACCGACGAGTTTGTAAAACCGGTTTCGGTTGTGGCTTCCGAAGGTGATGAAAGGCAGGTCGGCACAATTTCGCCCGACGATGCGGTAATCTTTTTCAATTTCAGAAACGACAGAGCCCGCGAGATAACCTCTGTGCTAACGCAGGCAGATATGCCGGAAATGGAGATGAAGAGAATGCCGCTCTATTACTGCTGCCTTACTCCGTATGACGACAAGTTTACCGGGTTGCACATACTCTTTGACAAGGAACATGTGATGGATACCCTCGGTGAAGTGGTGGCAAAGGCAGGGAAGAAGCAGCTTAGAATTGCGGAGACAGAGAAATATGCGCATGTGACTTTCTTCTTCTCGGGCGGACGCGAAGAGGTGTTCGACAATGAGGAGCGTGTGCTTATCAATTCTCCGAAGGTGGCTACATACGACCTCAAACCCGAAATGAGCGCGCCGGAAGTGGCGAAGGCTCTTATGGAGAAGTTGGAAACCAAGAGAAACGATCTGGTTGTCCTTAACTTTGCAAACGGAGACATGGTAGGCCATACGGGTGTTTACCAAGCCATAGAGAAGGCTGTAAAGTGTATAGACTCTCTCGTTGGAGAAGTAGTGGAGTGTGCACGCAGGAACGGGTATACCGTTCTCATCACGGCAGACCATGGAAATGCAGACCACGCCCTGAATGAAGACGGAACTCCCAATACGGCCCATTCACTCAATCCGGTACCTTTCATAGTGGTAGACGACGATATCAAGAGTGTCAGAAACGGAATTCTGGCAGATATTGCTCCCACGATCTTAAAACTCATGGGTATTGGGCAGCCTGCCTGCATGACAGGAACTCCGCTGGTTTAGGAGACTTTTCCCTCCAGCCTTGGCTGCGTGTGGATCAACCGTTCATGACAAATATGCCATGGACGGTTTTCTGTTTATTATTTCAATGATATTCAACAGTTTATTATAAATATGCCTTAATTTTTTTGAAAATTTTTTCAAAAAAAGGTATCTGCTGCCAAAATTATTACTATAATTGCACTCCCATTCGGGATGTGGCGCAGTTGGTTAGCGCACCACGTTAGGGACGTGGGGGTCGGACGTTCGAGTCGTCTCATCCCGACAAAGGCAAAAAAAGATGCCGGTTCTGTTGAGCCGGCATCCTTTTTTATACTCTCTATATCAAACTATATCAAAAGAGGGTAGCCCTCTCTGGGGTCGGTCTTAAAACGATGCAACAGTCTGAGAAATCGGGCTGTTGCATTTCTTATGATAAGACGAGGTAACGAAAGGGCAACGGTTCTAATTTCCGTTGCTTGCGTTTATGTTCATAACCTCAAATAACTTATTCAAAGATAAGAAATTATATTGAATTACAAAAATATTGAGATCCTGTTCTTTTAATGAGTTTTGATTAGCAACATGCTAAATGATAAATTAATGTTGATAACTTGTCGAAAATATTATCATGATTAGTATTAACTTTAAGTAATAATATATATCTTTACACCGTAGTTCTTTGAGAAGTTTTTGTTTTCCAGACTTAAATCCAGATGCCTGAAGCAGATTAAGTTCTGTACGCCATTTGTTTACGAATGGTACTCGGCGGCGGCACGGCTTTGTTCGTCTCTTCGTCTCTCTTTTACAAGATTGAACGATGAGTCTCAAAGTTTACAAACGACACGATGCAAAATGGAGACATACGGTTTCTAATTGTTGAGATGTGTAGTGCTATAAGCAGAGAAGTTGCGATGAATAGTTTTTTATGTGAATCGAACGTTGCATTCGCATGGTAAATTAGTTTTGCAGCAGCAAAATGGGGGTGGATACGGGATAACGTTTATGGACTTTAAGTGTGGGCATAATTGTTTATGCAGCAGGAGCAATGTTGCTCCACTTAAAAATTCATAAACAATATGAAAAAATTAAAACAAACTGCAGATCTGATACAAGGTATCGAAGATCTGCTCTCAAAGGGCCGTTATCCACTTACCGGCGAAGATGAAGTTCTTTTACAGTCATGCCTCAGTGAGCTGAAACAGATGCAGCCTAACGATGCGAATGTTCTTGGCTCGATAGAGAAAGTAACCAAATGGCTCTTGTTGCTATTCGAGGTTTGTGACAAATTCAAAGATCTGATTTAACGCTCCACCCCCTTAATTTAAAAGATATGAATATTGGTTCGGTCATAAAAGATATACGCAAGCGAAAGAAAATGACGCAAACCCAACTTGCCAAGTTGAGCAACATCACACAAACGTATCTTTCGCAGATCGAGAATAATCAAAAAGAACCGACTATCCAAACAATAAAAGTCATTGCCGAAAATCTCGTCATTCCTTTACCTGTATTACTATTCATGGCAGTTGAAAACGAGGATATCCCGGAAAATAAGCGCGAGATTTACAGCATGATATCACCTTCTGTTAAATCACTATTAGACACTTTCTTCAACGATGATAAGTAGCCCTGAATCATTATGCCGTGCTATAGGTATCAAGCAGGGCGAGATAACAACTATTCTCGCTGATATGAACGCCTATTACTACGAATATGAAAAGAAGAAGCGAAATAAAAAAGGAGAATTGAAATATACGAAATTCGGGACTCCCGAAGTTCGCGTTATTAATCCCAGTATCAGAACACTCAAAATTGTTCAAAAAAGAATTTGTGATCTTCTGAATAACAAAATAACACCTGCACCATATGCTTTCGGTTCAACAAAAGGTCGCAGTTGTGTGATGAATGCTCGATTCCATCAAGGTAATAAATATATTTTCCAAACTGATCTTCGCGGATTTTTCCCATCTATTCCCAGCAAAGAAGTCTATCGAATGTTTGTCCGGTTCGGATTTTCCCCGGATGTAGCTTCGATATTGACTCGTTTGACGACATACAAGGGGCATATTCCGCAAGGTGCACCGACTTCATCTTTGGTTGCCAATCTCGTTTTTACTAAGACGGGAGATGTAATTACCGATTATTGCAAGCAACACGGATTAAAATTCTCTACTTATGTAGACGATATGACCATTTCCGGCCCTTTCGATTTTCAAGAATTGATACCGAAGATTCTCGATATCATTCAACAAGATGGACACATAATCAGTCACACCAAAACAACTTACCGAACCAATCATCCTGAAATTACTGGTGCGAAAGTCGGCAATAATTATATTGACATCACCGATAAACTGAAAGCAAAAATCGCCAATCAACAAGGAAAGTCAGAAGCTCAAATAGCCGGAGAACAAAATTATTGTGATTTAGTATATCGAGCAAACAATCCAACTCTTAAATCTAAATTATCAAATCTTGATTAATCAGGATTTCTCATCTGCACATTGCCCCATTTCATCCGTTAGCGACCAGCCCATAGGATCGGAGGGATAAGCTGCAAGGCCGGTCTGTGAGGAACGCTTTGTATAGCCTTGCAGCTTATTCACTCGATCCATACCTTTGCGTTCGTGTGGAATGGGGATTTTGTTCCCAGCCTCCCGTTATAGCTTTGGACCTTTAGATTTCTTTGGGGATGACACGATCTTTCCCTGTTTTGTATCGTGTCGGGGCACTCGGGGTTTTCTTGGATCATCCCAACTTTCTTGATACGTTTCGTCCGAAAAATTCTCTTTCCAGAGATAGGGTCTTGCAGTCTGCCCGTGTCCTCCCCACCATTGAGCGAGGGCACGGACGACAAAACCGTCCTTTATCAAGTCCTTGTCCATGCGTCGCATGGTGTATTTGCCGTATTCGACCCACTCGCGCGGATCGTGTCCGATGTAGGCCTGGCCTCGCCTCAGGTTATCATCCATGACCAGATAACCGTCGAACGTTTTCCCTTCATGCTGCATTCCTTTGATATAGATCGGTTGCCCGTCCTTTATTTGTTCCACCTGTTCATCTGTAAGCCGTACACCAAATATGATCGGATTTCGGATGGAGTGCTCCTGTTTATGCCGTTTTATTTGCTGCCTTTCCCGTTCTGCTCGGTTCGCTTCGATAATTTTACAGAGGTTGGCATAACTGAACTTCCGATCTACCTGCGAGGCCTTGAGTGCTTGCCCCTGCAGGGTAAAGGTCATGCCCTGTATCTCCTTTTTCGGATCACTTCCCCGGTGTACGAACGTTACCGTTATACCTTCTCCGTTCAACCCTTCGACCAGTTCCGTAAAAGAGGCACAACCCTCCAATGCGGTTTTAACCGCCTCGTAAATTCTGTATTTCATTTTGTCTGGATTATGTAGCCGCTCAATCTTTACGTTCTCTTTTCCTTTGGAGAAGGTAAGGCCGTATTTCTGTTTCATGGTTTTGCAGACCGCTACGCTCCGGATCCTTTCGTTATGGCTCCGCACCAACCTCGTATCGTACTTTACCCGGTTGTAAAGGATATGTAGATGGGGATGCTCCGTATCGGTATGCCGCATCACGATGTACTGCGTGTCGGTGATTCCCATACGCTGCATATATTCGCGTGCAAGGCCTGCCATAAATCCGTCCGTAAGCCTCGGCGTGTCGTCTTTGTGGAACGAAAGGGATATATGCCCCACGACCTCGGCTTTCTCCGGCCGGGCCTTGCGCTGGAAATTGAAACTGCCGATTAGGGAACGGATGTCGGATAACTCCACTCCGTCGCTGTCTATCATACGGGCATGACCGTTTTTCTCCATCAGGTAGCGCACGGCTCCGCCGAACGACTTACCCGTTACGATCTTTGCTATCATAGAAATATCCCTTTATATGGCGTGCCAACCGTTCGTAAAACTCGATCAGTCCGATAAGACGTATAACAATGCCGTCCATTCCCTTTTGTGTGTTGGCAATCCGTGCCAACTGGTTTAGGTTGTTCCCCTGTCGGGCCAGTTCGGCTACAGCAGCAAGTATCGCGGGCGGAATATGCCGTGGGGATTGCCCCGTAAGAACCTTTTCCCGGCAGTAGGTGGCAAGATCCGTTCCGGCGATGATCGCTTCGTTTTGCAGCCTTCGTTTCACGTCGGGCGTAACATGGAATTTGACCTCTGCGGTGCGTTTCTCGGCGATGGCTTTGGGCGGTCTGCCACCTTGGTTGCGGTGATCGATTTTGTTATCTGCCATAATCCGTACCTCCTTTCTTCCCGCTTATGAGATTAGGTTTTTCGGTTGGGCGACCGAGAGGGAACCGGCCGACGGCATCGCAGATGTCGGGAGTCCCGAATCCCCTGCGACCGACGGGAGCGGGAGATGGTTCGGTGTGCGACCACAGGGAGTACGCCGAACGGGACAGCCCCGCAGGGCAAGGTTGCCGGAGCGTCCGAGGAAACTCCGAGAGGAGGTTTTGAGGGCCTCCGGATACAACCTTGCTCCTTAAGGCTTCAGAAAATGCCGAAGTCGGATCATCAGACCCGAACGCGGCACGCCGAACCTCTCCTTGAAGCCCCGTCGCACGGAATCGGCAGGATCGAGGAACGATGAATACGGGAAGACCGCTTCTGATATATACGCCAGAATATTGGCGAAAGACTCGTGAAGTTCAGCGGTCGGGAAAGGATAAATAAGCCGTAACAGTTACCCGATCGGAGCGGGTTGTAACGCTCCAGACTACGGACGTTACCAGATTGCAACGCTGCAGCGTTGCACTTCAGTGGGGACGGTATCCGACATTCGGATGTGCTGCGAAAGGAATGTTCATGGCTGTGCGATTTACGTCTGTTTACTCAAACAACGCTGCCCGCTGCGGGTTGTTGCGTCCCTGTCGGATCTTGCGTTCCGTTGCCATCTGTTGCTACCCGAGTAGAAATTATGCAAAATATCGGAGCCAACCGCTGCCATGGCGAAGCCAACCACTGCCACCTCTGTACGATCGTACAACTTGCCGTATATCGTAGGCGTTAAGAGTTGGCAGACCGTCCTGCAAGGGCAGTTGAAACACACAAAAACGCACTACAATGAAAACCGGGCGCACCGAATCCGCGATGAGTGAAAACACCCGATCGCACACACAGACAAACCGATTGTTAAACCGAAAAACAATGAAACGATGGAAAAGATAATATGCATCGAGGAGAAGACATGAACGCATCTTCTCGATCAAATGAAAGAGCTATCCGTCCTTGCCTTGCAGGTACGCCGCCGGTTCGATCCGCAGACCTCGGATGGTTACATGGACAGTGCAGATGTCTGCCGGGTATTGAACATCACCAAACGCACTCTGCAAAGCTATCGGGATAAAGGCATCTTGCCCTATACCCGTATCGGCGGCAAGTTCTTTTACCGGGAGCGTGACCTGGCCGACTATCTCGAACGCAGAACCGTCAAAAAACAATAGCCATGTTCGACTACCTTAACAACGAGAGCGAAGAGGTAAAAACCGCGCTTGCACAACTATCCGAGGCGAAACAGGCGTTGCAACAGGCCAGGGACAACTATCGTCCCTCGATTCTGGATGAACGTTACCTCACGGGCGAGGAGGTCTGCCGCTATCTGCACATCTCGCCGCGCACACTCCAAACCCTGCGTGATACACGGCAGATTCCCTTTACCGTTATCAGCGGGCGGGTATTTCTCTATCCCGAGAGCGGAATACGGGAAATCCTTCACAGAAATTTACAGCCTGTCGAAGAACCCTTCTAATCCCACCAAACGAGTCAACATGAAAAGAGGGTGAATTCTAAGTTAAATCCAAATTTATTTTAGGTTTCGCCTTAAATTTATCGAAGAATGGCTTGAGCCATTCTTCTTTTTCTTTTATTATGTATTTTGTAGTCAATAGACAACAATATCTTACCCCGTACAATAAAATGTCGGGTAGATAATGTAATCATATGTTTATCTAATAATTAAGCCATAAGTTTAACAAAAGGGGTCTGGCGTTTGACCACTGCAAAGCACCTGTAAATGATCTTTGCCCTTATAGCATTGATCACAGATGCCTTATGTTTTCCTTCAGCTACCTTTCTTGCATAGTAAGTCTTTATTTGAGGATCGTGAACCATAGCTGTTATGGCGGCTCTTGTCAGAAGCACCTTTAAGTCCTTTGCGGCCAATTTAGATGTTCTCGTCTTGCCTCGGATAGATGTGCCGGATGTATGTTCAAACGGCGCGACACCACAATAGCAGGCAAATTTCCTCGGGTTGTCGAATTTTGTGAAGTTTTCGGTCATGACAATTATGGTGGCTGCATTTATTTGGCCGATGCCGACAATACTCTGAATCAAGGAATAATTGGCGGAAACTGATACATTGGCAGACATAATATCCGAGATTTCCTTTTCAATATTCTTTATTTTTGCCCCCACTTCTTCCAGTTCTGCCTTGAGATTGGACAGACAGGGGCTCTCTCCTGCTTTTGTATAATGATATTCCGCCGTTTCGATGAGTTTTGTTATCGATACCTTGTATTTTACAAATACGCCCCGAAGATTTAACATATCCCTGACCTTTACGAGGTCATCGTCTGGAAGTCTGAAGGTTGTAAGCTGTCTTTGATGGACGTATGCATACTCTGCTATACGTCTGGCGTCTATCCTGTCATTTTTCCCTCTTTGAAGCCCCAAAGACTTCTTTATGCTCAACGGACAGGCTAACGCCAGCTCGAATTTCTTTTCTATACTGGCCATAGACAGCTGATGTACATAACATCCCATGTTCTCGGCGCAAAACAATGTGCTGCTGATGTCTGCCTGGAATGACATTGCCCAGTATAGCATTTCCTGGATGCCGGAAGAACTGTTCTTGAATTTCCTGTGACCCAACTCATTCTCTTCACAGTCCAATATTGATGCATCAAATGTTAATTTTGACACATCAATGCCTACAAAATGAGAATAATTCATAATTTTGCATTTATCGATTAAACAAATTGGAGATAAGCTAACACGTTTAACAGGCCTTAAAGCCTAAAATTCTAACTGGCTATTCTCCGAAAAACAGGAGTTGTAGTCTGATTCAGCCCTTAGATATGATCTAGACCCAAAGTTAGTTCACTGCAACTCCTTCTTCCTCAAATTTAATCCTTGATTTATTATAAATGCAAAACTAAACGACCCAAAAGTCAATGACTTTTAAGGGTCATCCTTTTTTGTTTGGATTACGCCAGGTGGTCACAATGCGAGAATGAATGCGTGTGTAGGAGAGATGAAAAATAAACGGTTATTTCTTTGAAGAACAAAGAGATAACCGTTGTTTATATGGTAAATAATTGCTATATTTAAAGTGTGAAATAAAAATAAAGTCAAGCATTTACCATGAGCGCAAAGATAGTGTATAAAGATTACAATCAGAACGAAAGTATGCTTTTTCCGCCGACATTGGGAGAACTTGTTCCGGAGAACCATCCGGTGCGGATCGTGAACGCGGTGATAGACAGGCTGGACATATCCTCTATAGAATCGACCTACAAGGGCGGAGGGACGAGCAGTTTCCATCCGCGCA
>CASGCS010000020.1 GCA_949300025.1 uncultured bacterium
AGGGATTTACCAGACCGAACATTTACGGCCTAATGAAAAATAGGGGTGCCTTTCCGGATAATCAATAAAAAAGAAGAATGACTTTCATAGCCATTCTTCAAAAAATCATAGGTGAAATCTAAAAAAAATTTGGATTTAACTTAGAATTCGGCCTCCTTTGGTTACAACACGTTACAATGCCGGAGCATGCCGACCCTTTAGAGGACCGTTCGGGTGTCGCGGACAATTGGTTGCAGTCATCGAGGAAATGCTATTGAACGATTGCCCGCAGTATTTACAGGTATATTTGCTCTTTTCACTTCCTTCATAGAGTTTATGCCTGCCTTTTAATGGGCCGTTAGGATGCCGCGCACAAGAGTTAGCTGTCAGGGACGATACTGAGGAAAACTTTTGTCCACAGTATTCACAATAGAAGTTTGCCATGGATTAGAGAATTAAATGGGTTAAACAATATAACGTTTTTCTGTCAAATAGACATTTATTATTATTCTGATATTTTCATAATCTCGCTATTTCACAGAATTATTTTCGCTATCTCGGCACAAGCCAGTGCATCGGCCAGGGCGTGATGGTGATTCTTCAGATCGAACCCGATGTGTCCGGCTACCGTATCCAGTCGGTGATCGGGTAGTTC
Source organism: uncultured bacterium (assembly GCA_949300025.1). Taxonomy (GTDB): domain Bacteria; phylum Bacteroidota; class Bacteroidia; order Bacteroidales; family UBA932; genus Egerieousia. The sequence goes on from CASGCS010000020.1 coordinate 635, forward strand.
CGGAAATACTTTGCGCGATTGTCGGCACGTACAGAAAAACTCATAGTCGGGATACGACATTCCGTAATATTCAAAAACACTCCGCAGGCAACCCTCGTCGAACGAACTGTTGTGTGCCACCAAGGGCAAATTCGTAAGGACCGGGGCTATTTTCTGCCATACCACAGGAAAGGGATCAGCGTGAGCCGTATCATGATAAGTCAAACCATGAATTTCCGTGGCCCAATCGCAATAATAATTCGGAGCCGGGCGTATCAACTCATAAAACGTATCCGATACCTTCTGATTTTTTACTATCACAATCCCAACACTGCACACGCTTTTGCGGTGGCTGTTGGCCGTTTCAAAATCTATTGCCGCAAAATCATTCATGTTATTCCATTATAATGGTTCTACCTCAAAAAGCATGTCTGTCGTAATCCGTCGGCTGTATCATCCGACTCGAAGCCCCATATCAGATCTTCCGAGCAAAGGTCGCGTATGGTACTTAATATTTGTTGGATTTCATCCAGTGTAAATCCCGGAGCCGCGGTTATACTCACTGCCATACGCCCACAAGGTCTGATTTCATGTTCGGCAAAATGTGTCCGGATTTCAGCACAGAGGGCAGTTTCCGTATCGGCAGACAATCTGCACACGGAAAACAATTTTGTGGAGCTTTTGCCCATCATTGTGAAAATATCCTCCAGATCTAAGGATATAACTGTCTGCTTCATTTCTTTTTTCCTGCAAATCTATCGACCGGATATGCCAAACGACAGCTCTGCAGATAAAAATAAATTCTTAATCATTCGGTTTTGTCCTTTCGATACCTGTGTCGCAATTCGGCATAAGTATATTTTTTAAGAAACAAAAAGTCCATAACCTGCGTTGTAATCCGGCATGGATGTTTCTGCTGAAACCCGGTCAGAAGAAAGAGGTTCATACCCTTGCATATTACCTGCGGGGTTTAATCGTATTCATGTTGAATAAGGTACTTCCTGGCAGGGATAATTTACCCGTACCATTCCTCTTCAAGTGTTTTCTGATCCGGTTATTCCAACATAAGCCTGTTGCAGTCATCCAATGCAAGCCGCTGCCCCGGAATAATCGGAACCGCCCGGCCGCTGTCCAACAGATATTCATTACCAGAGTTCCGTTCGTTCCACTCGGCGAACGACACCGCATAAATACTGCTCTCCCATCCGTCGTAGGAATACTCGTTATATTCCTGAGCAAAATGCACGGCATACATGGTTCCGCTGACTACAGGGCATTGGGCCACGATAACGGATTGGGTCAACACCACCTGTATCCGGCAGCGGGCAACCAACCTCGTCGGGTTGGCTTTCACGCCGAATGTGTGCTCCGACAGAACAGCCCCTCCATTTGCCAGAATTCTGTCCTGCAAGGCTTTATTCGATTTGGGATAAACAATATCTAGACCCGACGCCACGATGGCAACCGTCTGTCCGCCCGCATCAAGGCAGCCGCGATGAGCGGCCGTATCGCAACCCTCGGCCAGCCCGCTGATAACGACATGTCCAGCACCACCCATTTGCTCGGCCATGCGGCTTGCTGCAGCAAGCCCGTCCCTGTCTGCAGCACGGGAGCCTATGATTGTCACATTGTCTTCTCTGTTCAACAGTTCCCTATTTCCCAACACATGGATGAGAGGAGGTGCATCATTTCCCAAACTGCAAAAATGGCGTGGATATTCATCGGCATAATACGGAATGGTCTCGACGCCGGCTTTCGCCTGCCTTTCCAATATATATCGGGCATTGTCCAATTCGCGATGCGATTTTTGGGCAATCTCCCTCAAATATCCGTTTGTCTGAACATCTCCCGGCATTTGCTTCGGGATAGTTCCCAGCAATTGCAGAGCCAGCAACTCATCTACATGCGGCACGGATGCCAGCCACTCTGCCCTTCGTTTCTTATGCTGCTCCTGCAGTTCATTCATCTTGTTTACCCATTCATTCATTTTTCCGAATAATTTACGACTTCAAGACAAATGTATTTCTCGCCTCTGCCAAATCAGAACACATCCGGTTATAATTCTATTGAGCCTTTATTTGGCATATCCTGTGGCGCTTCACACGTCGTGGTCCGAAATTTTGGGGATGGAGATTGTCGTGGATGCCGATGTACGGATTTCGCCGCAGGAACTGACGGCCGGGTTTCTATGGGAGATTACCTACTACGGAGGTTCGGAGAAGATGGTAAAAGCAAACATCAAGAAGCGGTTCTCTTGCAACGGATCTTTCCTGTACGATTGAACCTGCGAAAATACAGGAAAATGCAAGAACCGGCCGCTTATGCTGCAATTCAGCATAAGCGGCTGTTATCTTTGTCCGAAACCAAAATTCAACACCTATGGCAAACAATAAAATCATTACGCTCGAACCTTCCGACCCGGGTTATCCGTGGATATTCCGTGCTATGGGCAAGGAGATGCCGCAGAAAATCTGGGCACAAGGAGATGTCGGGCTGTTGAAACATCCCCGGTTAGTGGCAGTAGCAGTCGCGCGAACGGACGATCAGAATGATTTCGCACGGATGTACGACATGGGCTTCAACTGTGTGGCGTACGACTATGTCATGGTCGGACTTGTTGCCGACATTGCGTTGCTTCGGGGCGCCACACTTCGCGGCAACAAGTGCATTATCCTTCTTGCGTCCGGGTTGAATCGGATAGGTTCCATGACGAAACAATACCTTTGCGAGGATATTCTGAGCAATGGCGGCCTGTTGCTCTCCGTGCAGCCGCCGGAAGTGAAGTCCTCTCCGTCGCATACGAAAGCCTGCATCCGTCTGCAAGTCGCTTTGGCCAATCCGATTATCGTCATTCAACATACCCCGAGCAACAATACAAGGTATGCAATGAAAATCGCCCGGAAATTCGGGAAAAGGCTTTTTATCTGTGGCAGCAACGATGGCCCGGCCTGCCAATCCCTGTTGACGGGCGGCGGTGCTGACGATATTTTCGATGCAACGGCACCCATGACGGCGGAGAATGAGCGTCGCCTGCTGCAGCTGGAGGAGGAGTGGCAGCGTATGCAGGCAGAGGAGCGGGCCAAAGGGATGGAAGAATGGGCCAGACATCCCGCCAGGGAAGGAATGTCCTATGCTTTCATGGCTGCCAACGGCATTGATAGGGATCGACCTGAAGCAGCGAACGATACGCGTGACAAGTCTGCCGATACGGAAGATCGCTCGGAAGAGACTTTTGACAAAGAGATGGAAGTCGAATATCAAGAATACGAGCTATGGTGCAGGCACGGCATGTCGAAGGACGACTGGTCGGCATTTCAAAATCTGGTCTATCGCCGGGAGATGGCCGCATGGCAAACTTTCGTTTTTAACGGTGGTCTCGGATCGGACTTCGACGGGAAATTTATTTTCCCCATTCTCCGGTTCAAGATCGACCGGATGGCCGATTACTGGCGACATTTCTCGCACTGCATGAATGGCGACTATGTCCTTTCCCAGTTGGAACTGGCAAGCCGGCTGCTGCAGATCATTATCAAAGGAGGGAATGAAGGCGAGGATATGGAACGCTTACCGGCCCGTGTCAACCTCCGCAATAAGGAACGTTTCAAAGTCCGACACCACGGAGGAGGGTTCTACTTGGGGGAAGAGCAGGAAGTACGTTTCAATAAAGCCTTCTGCATCCTGTTCCGACTGCTGCAGGACAATATCCTCTGCTGGTGGGACTGATCCTCAGGAAACACCGGAGCACATTTTCAGTTAGTTTAATGCAAAAAGCCGCACGACATGGCGGCTTTTGTAACATGGTTCAGGCAATTACCAGCCTGTGCGGCCGATTCCAACCGGCAATATTTAATGCACCCATACTCCGTGCAACTCCCGCTTCAGCCACTCTTTCATTACCGGATCGGGAATTACCACTTGGCGTTTCTCGACCTCGATAAGCTCTTTCTTGACCAACGCTCGCTTTACAATGCTGACATTGGCCGACGAACCGAGCTGGTATTTCTGCAAAACCTCCTGCGTGGTAAACTCACTGTGAACCCCATCTATGACAGCTCGCAGGAAATTCATCTGATAGGTAGTAAGGCTCTCGGTTTGTTTCTCGAACAGCGGCGTATTCTGGTCGATAATATCTTGGTACGCTTCCTCGAAATCCTGCTCCGTTGCGACTTTGTCAGTATGAATCCATACCAACCATGCCAACTGCTGTACATACGAAGAGTGATTGTCTACTATTTGACATATTTTTCCTGCCAGTTCTCTTGAAATCTGCTTGCCCGTGGCCTCGAAACGACCACAGATGTAGTCAATCCAATCCGGCGTGGCGATCTTCTGCAAATAGATGGCGTCGCCGAACTTGTAAAACGGCAGGCTCTTTTTCTCGAACAGTTCGTTCATCAGATGTTTCTTGCTGCCGAACAAACAATAAGAGACCGATTTCTGCAACTGCCATACGGAACGCAACCGCTTCTGGAATGTCTTGGAATCCTTGAACTCGGCGATCTGCTGGAACTCATCGATGCAGACGACGATATTATAACCTTTTTTCTGTGCTATCTTTTCGGGAAGTTGCAGGATTTCGTCGATGTCGCTGCTCTTGGGATTCAGTTCGAGCGATATGGAGAAGTCCGTCATCGGGTCCGGCCCTATCGAGATTTTGGGACTGACACGGGAAAGGAATAATTTGATATTCTCCAGCCATTCATCCACCTTCGAGGAGGTCTGTTTGAGAACGGCGGACGCAAAAGCATCGTAAAAATCCCGGTCGCTGCGACACGAGAAAATGTCGATATAAACGATTTTCAAATTATCGGACTGTGCCAGACGAGACACCTTCTGCACCAAAGAAGTCTTACCCCAGCGACGAGGCGAAATCAGCACGGTATTGACACCATGCCGGAAATTCAACAGCAGACGTTCCGTTTCTTTCTCCCTGTCGGTAAAATTATCGCCCGATGTAGCAACGCCAAATATAAAAGGTTTGTTCTCCATATATGCGCAAGAGTTATACAGTACAAATATAAGTAATATTTTTATTACTAATAACAATATTACTAATACGGGTATTATAACCGCTTTTAAGACATGACTCGCATTGGCTACCACATTCGAACTTTCGTGTCGTAATAGGATTTTCAAATACCTGACATTTGCCAATCCGGTTTATCTCCGGGCTTGCCCGTGTGCCAATAGAATTCCGTAGAGGGGGCATATTTATATCTCGATATAAGAGCCTAATACCCTACTCGCCTTTCGGCGGCGGGTGGAGTGCCACTCAATCTGCAAGCAGAGGCGATAGGATTATCCGATACACAATGGACAATAGAGTGGAATGAAGGTTATGTAGCGGATGTTATCGGGAATAAGTTTCTGGCTGGTAATTCTGACATACCGGCTTATAATATTTTGACAAACATAGGTAAGGCTCTTGCCGGAAAAGTCGTTTCCGAAGACGAACGGAATAATCTGTGGAACAGGCTGATTTTCTGCAATTTCTTTCAGGGGCCTGTAACTAATTTGAGAAATGCGTCGGATGGTCAGATTGAAGCAGGGCAGAAGGCTTTCTTGCAAGTACTTGAAAAGTACGCACCTGATCGGGTTATTGCATGCGAACCGTTGTATGGTTATCTTCCGAATGATGGGCGCCAGGGGCCTGAGGTTATATTGTCTTCTCCTTGGAAAGACGGGAAAATCTACAGCACCGAAACATGGATGTATCCTCTGCCGTATGGTAAGGAATGCAAGGTCATGCCAATTGCCAATCCGGGCGGAGGCTTCCCGTGGGATTACTGGCATGAACTTATCGTTGAATTTTTTAAATAGGATGTCATGAGCGATACATTCAAATTCTGGCTTGTTGCCAATTTCGGGATAATATTGACGGTCATATCAATGTCTGTCAGCGCAGCATTGGCCTTTGCCATAGGCGGGACTAAATTTTGGGGTGATGCTTCCAGTCTTGTACCCGTTTTCGTTGTGACGGCATTCTTTGTGGCATGTCCCGGAAAGAAAATCAGCGAAAGTCTGAGCATTTATACCGTTCTCATTTGTTTCCTCACTGGAGCATCCGTCAATGAGTTCGATGATTTCAGCGTTATACTTAAGTCCTGGTTCTTCATTTATTGTTGTGTATGCCTTGTGGGCTCATGGGTGGTTTCCGGAATCTTGATGCCGTTTGTAAGTGCCAATATTGATGAAATCGTCTCCAGATGCATGAGATACCGCAACATCAACGTAGACCTTTTCGAGTTCAAATGGAAATACATGATAGCACTGTTCCTGGATATTTCCAGAGCCGTTTTCGGAAATGCTGTCATCTTTGGGTTCGTCATAAGTCAGCCATGACCTGATAAAATTTTATCTGAAAATTCCCACTTGTGTCATGGTATGGCATAAGTGAGAATTATTTTCGTGCGCAAATGAGCATATTATAGATTAAAAATGACTTTTATGATATATCTGAGCAATTTTGATTTCCCGAGTGATGTTGATGAATGTGCTTTCTTCAGAGAAAAGATACCGACATATTATGATTCCATCTACCCGTTCAAGTTTTTGAGTGGCAAGTTTGCGAATCTTGATAGGCCATATTCCATGCTTTTTGGCGATATTACAATCATAGCAGGAAGCAATGGCTCTGGAAAATCTACTGTTCTTAACATAATTGCAGAAAAGTTAAAGTTGACAAGAGCCGCATTATTCAATTATACGGAACTATATGAGGCGTATCTTCGCTTGACCGAGAGCCGGTTCCGTATAGATGACCGCGAGGTTATGCGTTCGGTCATGAAAGTTTCCCGCATAATAACCAGCGACGATGTTTTTAACCACATTCTCAATGTGCGAAAGAAAAACGATGAGATTGATTTTAAGAGAGATGTGATAAGGGAGAAACGATGTGCCTACAGACAAAATCCGTCATTGAGACCACGAAGTATTGATTTTGACAAACCGGAATCTCTCCAGGCATACAAGGACTATTCAGACATGACTGAAAACACACTGTCGGATTACGTGAGAAGTCGTAATATTCTTAATGAGAGAGGTTATTCTAACGGAGAGAATGGATACAGGTATTTTGTCAATGCCATACAGCCAGGAGGCCTATACCTTCTTGATGAGCCGGAAAACTCTCTTTCGGCAAGCCTTCAGGTAGAGCTGTCTCAGTATATCAGAGGCATGGCCTGGTTTTACGATTGTCAGTTCATTATCTCGTCCCACTCCCCGTTTCTGCTATCTATCCCATATGCAAAAATCTATGACATGGATTCTGTGCCGGTTTCGATCGTCAAATGGCAGGATATCGCGAATATCAGGATATATTATGATTTTTTTAAAGAACATGCTGAAGAGTTTGAACAGTAAGTTTGGGTGTATAGGGAGCATAGTTATCCTGAATGGAATATGGACACGCTTACGGTAATTAAAAAAATACAATTTACTATGTGCAATAATAATGTATCGAATTTTATAGAAGATATTTGTTCGGATGTCAGGAAAATTGTGGAAACAGTTTTTAAAAATGACAAACAGGAGGATATTGACAGAATTCGCTTGAAATCATATAATATATCTTCACTTGATGATGATAGGATTGTATTGAGACAAAGTCCGGAAGGCCCTTTTTACATGGTCGCAAAAGAGTTTGAATTGAAATTTACTCCCGAAGACAGGGCAGATTATTCAATTGTCATTGAGGGGATCGGTTATGATAAATTCTACGAATGTAGATTATGTTTTAAGGTGGAGGAAGGACCGAACAGATTATATCCGACTGTAAATGACTTGCCTGCTGTGTTGGAATGTAGCAGACATTATGCGGATATGTTCAAAAATGCCGTAGAGGCTGAAGTGCATGCTGATAGAACTCCATTGCACATGGAAACATTAATTGACAGGAGTCGTTCGGCAGTGGCTGCTATAGATTGTCCGGTCGTACTTGGTGTCGATGTTACGGATGATTCGCCTTTTGCCTTTGAATTGACCAAAGACAGGGATATAATTGTTGCGGGAGAATTGACACCGAGAATGAATGGTATTCTCACAATTATCAATTCGATAACTCATTTTGCCAAAACAGAGGTTGAATTTTTTCTCGTTGAGACATGTGCAGGAACATTATTTGACAGGTATAAGTTTGACGGAGAAGCCGGAATTTTTGAAATCTTAAAATCTCCGGAAACGATATTGCAACGGTTGCGCAAAGTCGTAAGACATTGCAAAAATCTTCGGGAATCTGATAAAAGGCATAAAACTATCGTAGTAATCGATGATTTGGATAGTTTATTTAATGTAAGCAAAGATTATAGAAAGAAAATAAGGCAAGTATTAAAAACAATAATGTATGATTCAGATATTCATCTTATTGTGGGCATCTCTGATGAGAATGCTTTCTCAGTACGTGATTTTCGTAACATTTTAAGGCATTTTCGGGTGGTATGTCAATTCCGTGAACCGGAGGAGGAGGTTACAGAATATGAGAAATATTTAATCAATATAAATAATATCCATGATATGGATTCGGATGATGATATGTTCTGTTGTTTGGATACAGGTGAAAGTGTTTGGGATATTAAAAATGAGACCTGTTTTGTCCGGCTGCAATGTGCATCGTGGAAATAAGACACATTCCTATAGCATATGTTGACAACAATACTCTTATGACTCTTGATAAAATTGAGATAATTCGACAATACGATTAACCCTCAATGGTTACGCAAAGACACCGGGGCATCAGTATTGATTACTGGTATTAGAGGAATTACAATCAAAAGAATGGTTTAACAATCGTAAATGTTGTGACTATGGTAAAAGACTTGTTCCGCAGATATGTCTGGTTAGTTGATGTGGTCTACAGGGCCGGCAGGCTGACTTTCGAGGAGATAAACGAGAGGTGGAGGCGTACGGAAATGAGTGGAGGCGAAGATTTACCTATGAAGACATTCCACAACCACCGCCATGCAATAGCGGACATTTTCGGAATTGATATAGAATGTAACAGGAAAGGCGGATATTATTACTATATTGAAAATTCCGATGACATAGAGAAAGACGGTATCAGAACCTGGCTTCTCAATACCTTCGCCGTAAACAATCTTATAAATGAAAGCCGTCATCTGAAACATCGTATCCTTTTCGAGAAGATTCCTTCAGGACAGAAGTTCCTGATACCGATAATCGAGGCTATGAAAGAAGGCGTGTGTGTTGAATTGACTTACAGGAATTTTTGGAGAGAATCCTCTTTTGTTGTGGAAGTGGAACCGTATTGCGTGAAAGTATTCAGGCAGAGATGGTATATGCTGGCGCATATGTCTGGTGCAGACAGCCTGCGTCTCTATTCTCTTGACAGAGTTGAAAATCTGTGCCATACTGAAAATAAATTCGTTTTGCCTAAAGATTTCGATGCAGAATCATATTTCTACAACAGTTTCGGAATAATAGTCTATGACGGTTCTCCGGCTGAAGTTGTAAGACTTAAAGTCTATGACAGTAAAAGGAAATACTTCAGGACACTTCCGCTGCATCATTCGCAGAGGGAGGTGGAAATTTGCGATGAATATTCCATATTCGAGTATTTCGTCTCCCCGACCTTTGATTTTCAGCAGGAAATCCTGTCACATGGAGATGAGGTAGAAGTGCTTGCTCCGGAACATTTTCGCAAGGAAGTAGCAGAGATAGTGGAAACAATGGAAAGTTATTATAGTGATAATCTTAATGTGCATCAGGGGTTTATGGCATGAATTCAGAAACCGTATATATAGCGGATAGAGAGCATTATGACAAGGTGTTGTCAAAAGTGTCCAAGGTAAAAAGTACACTCTGGATAGCGACGGCCGATATCAAAGATCTTCATGTGGCATCAGGAAGCGGCGTTGTTCCGTTTCTTGGAGTGATAGCGTCTCTTATAAAGAGGGGAAAGCAAGTGCGGCTTATGCATGCCAAAGAGCCTGGGCCGATGTTCCGGGCGGATTATGACAGATATCCTGTTCTCATACATGGCATGGAGAGAGTATTGTGTCCACGAATTCATTTCAAGCTGATGATATTTGATTTCAAGGAAGTATATATAGGGTCGGCAAATCTTACAGGAGCTGGTATAGGTATGAAGAGTCCGCGGATGCGAAACTTCGAAGCAGGTATTTTATCATCTGATGTCGCTCTTGTGGATGCAGCAACAGAACATTTCGATTCTGTCTGGCGTGGGGCGCGATGTAAAGATTGTGGAAGGCGGCGGTATTGTCAGGATTCTATAATATAATGTTTTATAATATCCTGTAACGATTTAGAAGTGTGTTTGTTGAGCCTGGCCAAACAGGTGAGGATTGTTTCATCGGGGTTTGAAGCCGGCAGATGTTTTTGCTGGGAACAGAGTTGAGTGTCAAATCTTTTGCCGATGTGGTAAGAAATCCCAAGGCTGTTCTGGTCGGCATGATAGGGCAGATAGTGCTTCTCCCGTTGCTTGCCTATGTATATGTGGCACGCCGCAGATGCCATCAGGCATAAAGCCGGCTACCGCATATCTTTGACTGCGCGCAGAATCATGTCCGCTGCACCGTCGATACCTAATTTTTCGGTGTTGAGAATAAGGTCGTACTCGCCGACATCTGTCCACTGTCTGCCGGTATATTGCCAGTAGTGGTTCGCACGGCCCGTATTTATCCTCTCTATTTTTCTTGCAGCCTCTTCTTCCGGAATATGGAGAAGCCCTGCGACTTGTCTTGCCGCATACTCCTTGCCCGATGTCACAAAAACACGAAGCACACGGGGGTTGTCTCTGAGAATCCAGTTCCCCAGCCTGCCTATGATTACGCACGGGCCGTGATGAGCCAGTTCACGTATTGTACGGCTTTCGCTTACATAGATGGCGTCCTCTTTGGAAGGGTTCATGGAGAGCGGAATGCCGCTGCCGTACATTCTTGCAATGGTTATAACGGTATGGGCCGGCCAACTGTTTGAGGCAGCCCTTTCCGCCCCGTTCTCTTTCCTGCGTTCCGCTGCAGGAATGAATATCCTGTCGAGCCATCCTATTCTGGGTGAAAAGACTCTTACCATGAAGCCTACGTAAAACATCGAGACCAAAGTTCCGGCTCCAACCATTTTCCAGTCCCACCTGCCGAAAAAGATGAGCATGAATACCACTCCTGTTGAGACCAAAAAGGTATCTGTGCAGATTTTTACCTTGCTGAACTCTTTTTTGAGGAATTTGGAGATGGCCAGCGGGAAGCCTTCGCCTGCAAGCATCAGGGAGTCGCAGCGCACCTCGCAGGCTATTCCGAACGCGAGGATTGCCCCTCCGGCAAGCAACTCCATGAATCTGAGCGGATTTCCTATTGTCGGGTTCATTGTAAACGGAATCTGGAGTAAGCCCGTCATCCACATGGTGAGGTCTGTGTAGAACCCGAACAGGAACGAGACCGCTATCTGCAGGAACTGCCGTTTTTCAAAATTCTTTCTTAAGAGCAGTATCTGGACAGCTATGAAAAAGACATGCATGCATATTGTGAGCTGCCCCATGGTAAGGCTCATTCCGGGGATGAGCGAGAGGATATAGGGCGGTGCAGAGATTGGCGAAGAACCAAGATTCGCCCTGATCGAGAGCGATGTGCCCAACGCTATTACAAAAAGTATGAAAACAAAACTTATGTAGCGGCGGAGCCACTCCGCCCTGCTCCTTTTTACCTCCATTAACTCCGATTTTTTAAACCGGATGCGAATTTACATAAAATCCAAGGATATTTACAGTTTCCCGCTGTGGCAGTCGGTTTCTGAAGATCGCGCTACCCCGTATCGCATATTGCAGCGGCGCGGGAAAGCAGACTATCGCTATTCTATTATATTCTCCATTTCTTTCAGATAAAGCCTTGCACACATCTGTGCATCGTCTCCGGCGCGATGGTGAGTGCCTTCGGGGATGCCGAGTTGTCCGCAAAGGTAGCTGAGCGTGTTGCAACTGAAATTGTATATCTGTCTGGCTATTTTCAAAGTACATTGCCACTGCAATTTGGGCAGATGCAAATTATACAGCCGGGCAGAATGCTCCAGGCAGCTACGGTCGAAGGGGGCATTGTGTGCCACAAGGGTATCAAATTCGTCTAGGTATAAACGCTCTATTTCTCCCCAGACTTCCGGGAAAGAAGGCGAATTTTCAGTAGCTTCGGGCGTTATGCCGTGGCACTGCATATTCCAATAGCTGTACAGATTATCTTCTGGCTGTACCAGCCAGGAGCGTGTTTCTATAATTTCTCCATTGCGTACAGCACATATACCCACTTCGCAGACGGAGGTCCGTTTGCCGGTCGTCGTCTCAAAATCTATTGCTATAAAGTCTAGTCCCTGATTTTTCACCTGCTGCATATTTCTGTTTTTTCTTGCCTTCCCTCCCCGCCCTTGCGTTCCGGTTTGCCTGCCTCCGACCCGTGCCGCAAATGTAGTTGATTTTTGCCGAGTAATCTTTTTCTTTTGTTTTCTTGTGGGCATGCAATATCTTTGTTGGAAAATTGAGACACAGATGATGCTTGACGAAAATATTTGTGCAAAACCTTTTGTAAAATGGGTCGGAGGGAAAACTCAATTACTGGATGAGGTTGGAAAATCCTTGCCCGGTAATTTCGCGTCCATTAAGGACGCGGTGTATGTCGAGCCTTTTGTCGGAGGTGGTGCTGTCCTTTTTTGGATATTGCAGAAGTATTCAAATATATCTCAGGCGGTAATTAACGATATTAATCCGGATCTCATCAACGTCTACCGTATTATTAAGGACGCACCGCAAGATCTGATATCAGTGTTGAGGCAGTATCAAGATAGTTACATCTGCCTGAATGATGAGGAAAGAAAAGAGTTCTACCTGACAAAGAGAAATATTTTCAACCAGAAAGTTGTTCCCAGGGAAGAAATGGCGGCTCTTTTCATCTTCCTGAACCGGACCTGTTTTAATGGACTGTATAGAGTGAATGCGAAGGGCGAATTCAATGTCCCTCATGGCAAGTATGCCAATCCGAAAATTTGCGATGAAGCAAACATATTGGCTGTTTCCAGATTGTTACAGAAAGCCACAATATTGTGTGGCGATTTTTCGGAGACATTGCAATATGCTTCAAATAAGTCATTGTTCTACTTTGACCCTCCCTATAAACCGTTGACTGAGACATCTTCGTTTACCTCGTATGCAAAAGAAGGATTCAATGATGATGAGCAGAAGCGTTTAGGGAAATTCTGTGTTGAGATATCAAAGAAACATGCAATGTTTGTAGCCAGCAATTCGGACCCTCAAGGCGTGAATCCTAAAGAGGACTTTTTTGATAAAGTGTACAGCGCATTTAGTATCAGAAAAGTACAGGCTACGAGAATGATTAACGCCAATCCGAATGGGAGAGGTAAACTTTCAGAAATAATGATAACTAATATTAGTCTATGAAAAGGGATTTTGATGAATGGATTGCCGGTTTTCGGGAGACGATAGCCGATTATAAGTATTATGTAGATTTCGGAAAAGTTTATAACAATGTAGAGTCGATAAGAATAGAGTTGAATATCCTTAATTCTTTGATAGGAATCAAGGATATTGAAACTGAGTTTGAGAGGATTGTAACAAAGTATCCGGAAGTCCTTAAATGTATCCCTATATTATTGGCAAAGAGAGAATCCGAGATTAAGGCGATGGATGCTGACGGAGAATTCTGCTATAATTTCCGGAAGTTATCCTATCCATTGGAACAGTATAAAGTATTCATGCGCAAGACAGGACTTTTTGATCTGATGGAGAACCACATCATTAATAATCTGATTGATTATGTTACCGGAGTCGAGACAGGTCTGGACTCCAACGGGCGTAAGAACAGAGGCGGCCATCTGATGGAGGACCTGGTCGAAAGCTACCTTGTCAGAGCTGGCCTGGTGAAAGGAGAGACATACTTCAAGGAGATGTATATCCATGAGATTGAAGATAAGTGGAACATAGATTTGTCATCAATTTCAAATAACGGGCAGGCAGAAAAGCGTTTCGACTTTGTTGTCAAAGGTGCGGACAAGATATATGGCATTGAAACTAATTTTTATTCAAGTCAGGGCTCAAAGTTAAATGAAACGGCCAGAAGTTATAAGACAATAACTCTGGAGACGAAGGACCTTTCTTATTTTGAGTTTGTATGGTTTACTGACGGTAAAGGATGGAATACTGCCAAGCGTAATCTCAAAGAAACATTTGATGTGTTGGAGAATCTATACAACATCAAAGACCTTGAAAGTGGAATAGTTCAGAGGGCTTTAATTTAGAGAATACCAAGGTGAAAGCATACTATAAGTCGGAAGATAAAAACTTCACGCTGTTGCAGGGAGATTGTATTGAACTGATGTCAAAATTTGATTTCAAGTTCGATATGATTTTTGCTGATCCTCCATATTTTCTGTCCAATGGTGGGATAAGTGTTCAGAGTGGGAAAATGGTCTCTGTCAACAAAGGAGATTGGGACAAGTCCCGTGGAGAGGATGCGGACCATGCGTTTAACAGGGAATGGCTTAAGGCATGCAGAGAGAAACTTAAGAGCAATGGAACCATTTGGATTAGTGGAACATACCACAATATATTCTCTATTGCCAAGAATCTTACAGAGCTGGGCTACAAAATACTTAACTGCGTGACTTGGGTGAAGACAAATCCTCCGCCAAACTTGTCTTGCAGGTACTTTACGCATTCAGCTGAATATATTCTTTGGGCACGCAAAGAGGCTAAAACTCCGCATTTCTTTAACTATGAGCTTATGAAAGAAATTAACGGGGGAACTCAAATGCGTGATGTGTGGACACTGCCGGCTATAGCCAAGTGGGAGAAAAACTGCGGTAAGCATCCGACCCAGAAGCCTCTTTGCGTACTTTCAAGGATAATCCTAGCATCCACCCAGCCTGAAGCATGGGTGCTTGATCCGTTTGCAGGAAGCAGTACGACAGGAATTGCAGCCAATCTGCTTGGCCGCAGATATCTGGGCATAGATATGTGTCAAGATTTCCTTGATTTAAGCATCAAGCGCAAAAACGAAATAGAGGATCCGGTCAAAAGAGAAGAAATCCTCCTAAAACTCAACAAGCAATCCGAATTATACCAAGATAAGAAAGTACGTGCCCTTGGCGAGGAACAAGCCGGGTATGGAGAAGAATTGCCGTTTTAAAAGTAAACGACCTGTAAAGGTAGTATTGCTTTTATGCAATTTATATAAGATTGATTCATATTTAAGTATAGATATTGGAATGCTTTGTCCTATTGACCGATATTGTCACGGAATAGAGGCCATATTTGTTCACGAGAGTTTGCATATGTACTTTTCCAAAGAGAGAGCAAGAAAATACTTTACTATTGCCTGTGGCCAGGAATGGATAAGCGGTGATGTGTTCGATGATTATTGTTGAATGTCCAGAAGACGGATTACATTTTTACAGGAGGTGTTAAATAATTATGAAACTACCTGAATATAAATCTTTAGAAGAAAAGGCGCCGTTATTTTCTCATATAAAAATAGATACAAAAGATGTATTAGATTTTCATCTTGAGAAATTACTGGAATTTAGTCCGAACTGCATTTTCAGAGGAGTCAATGAAGCGAAGTATAAGCTTTACACGTCTGTTCAGCGCAGTTGGATTTGCAACGGTCTGGGCCGCCACTCCACAATAAATCTTATGGTAGATTCCATGATTACGAATCTACGTAACAATGTCACCCTTACAGAGTATTACAAGTCTTTGAATATTATACCGACAGATTTGTTGTATTTAGGCTTGTTGCAGCATTATTCCGCGCCAACCCCATTAATAGATTTTACCTATGACTACAAAACTGCACTGTATTTTGCAACTAAAGGACTGTCAGCAGGATGTTCAGATAGTGAAATAGGTGACTATTTTTCTCTATACTATATTGATACTGATAAATACGGAAATCAACTTGTAAAAATGGATGAGTTTCTAAACAATGAGTTAGATGTCGGTGCTGCTATGTATGAAGATCTTATCTCAAAATGTCCTGGAGCTTATGTGGATAAACAGTCGCTTGATGATATGGATATTTATACGAGATGGATAAAAAGATATCCTTTTTATGATGACGGATTGTGTACTATCAAAATGATGTTTATAGATAATCCCTTTAAATTCAAGGGATTTACTGCTCCTTATACACATGAGAGTTTATATTGGTCAAATCTCAATATAATTGCACAGAAAGGATGTTTTATTCTATATAACAATGACTGTGTGCCAATGGAAGAATATATCGGCCAATCTGCCTGCCTGCCGAAGATATGGTGTATTAATATTCATAAATCTTTAGCGGAATACGTACAGGAACATTATCTGCAAGGTCTATCGGAATCTTTATTGTTCCCGGACATCAACCATCTTGCAAAAGATGCTTATAAAGATTTCCTGAAAAATCTGTAAGATACAGCCTCACTATATAAACTGATATTTAATTAATACACATGAGGACATTAGTACAAGAAAAGCAAAGAACCGTAGAACATCTTGTTGAGTTAAAGCGAACCGGCAAATTAATTGAATTGGAAACCACCGGGAATACTTAAAGCAGATTGGAACTCCTTGCCATAAAATGACAACAAACGCCTAAAAAGTTCTACTCTATTATCTATCATGATGTCAATGTTGATTCTCCTGAAAAAATACAGGAAAGAGTCAAAGAAGCTTTGAAAATATATTTTGAGATTGGTAGTTTCCTATATTTCTGCAGAGAATTGGAAGAGAATAAGATGATAGCAATTCAGATAATCTCTTTATAAGAAGATGGGCTTGTAAAATACTGTATAATAAAGATTTATATAAATACGATGAAATAGTCGATGTGTTCAAGTCAAATAATGCATCAGAAAAGTTTATATGTATCTGACAGATGGAATTGAGAAATGGAGGGTCAAGGATTATGTGCAATGGAAGAATAGTCTCATTGGGCTGCTCGTCTGAAGGATAGAATTATGATGTGCATAGGTGTCTAAATTTTCAGGTTGTCTGGGAACAATTTGGGAACATTTGAATAAATGCAAAAGAGGTAATTATTTGAAAATCAAATAACTGCCTCTTTTCGTAGTACCCGGAGCCGGTTTTGAATTGTCAAAATATGGTCAATTCTTTCCGAAAGGACTTGATTTATAATTATCTATATATCAATTTATTAAATTGATTTTATTAGATTGTGTTTGGATATGATTTTTGTAGTTTTGAAAAAATGCGGACAAATTGCGGACACAAAAATTTGTTTGTTCTTATGAATTCCCATACCTTTGGAACAGGAAAAATTCATATTATGGCTCAGACGAACTATTATATCGGAAAGATGACCAACAGTGCAGGAGAATCGGAAATAAATCTCAGGCTTTATGTCTCGCGAGACATAAGATTGCGAATTGGTTCTGGTATTTGGATTGACAGAAAGCGGTGGGGAAAGAAGAATGATATCAATATTCCTTTGATTCAAGGAGAAGAACGAGATTTTCTCCTCGACAAACGAAGCCGCCTAAAAGCATTGACAGACTTGTTGGAGCATGAAATCAATACATCTGCAGACAAGTCCACGATAACAAGGGAATATCTGGAGGGTATCGTCAGGCGATTCCACAAGCCCACCAAAGCAAGAAAGGAGCATGAAAAAACATTCTTTGACATAATAGAGGTGTACTTGACCGCTCATAAACTGTCTGAGAACAGGATAAAGAATTTCCGTGTGCTTGTCCGCTGTCTGCATAGGTTTGAATTGTATAAAAGGAAAGTGGACACGAAGGGATTTAAACTTTCATTTTCGGGACTGACTCCGGAAGTGTTGCGTCAAATAGAAGATTTTCTGTTGGATGAGAATTCTATATTCCTGCAATATCCTGACATATACGAACAATATCCCTATTCGACAAGAACTTCGGCCAAGACTCCGACCCGCAAGCGTCCACCTGTGCTTGATGTTGATGGCAATGAGAAGCCTAAAGGTATGCCAAAACAAAGGGGACAGAATACTGTGTCTGACCTTATGACTCGTTTCAGGGCATTTATTCTGTGGGCTGTAGATAATGGATATACTGCCAATAATCCGTTCAAGAATTTTACAATTTCTGAAATTGTTTATGGGACACCGATATATATTTCCAATGAAGAGCGCAAACAGTTGTTGGAAACTGATCTTTCGGCTGACAGGGAAATCGAGACCCAGAGAGACATTTTTGTTTTCCAATGTTTGGTCGGGTGTCATGTCGGGGATTACTTTAAGATGACCTATAGCAATATAGTTGATGGCGCGGTAGAGTACATTCAGCACAAGACAAAAGAGGATAGGCCGGTAACGGTCCGGGTTCCGTTGAATGAAACTGCGCTTGCTTTGATAGAAAAATACAGGGATCCGGGAAGGGAGAGCCTGTTCCCATTTTCTACAGAGCAACATTATAACCGTAAAATCAAGGAGGCTTTCAGGATTTCAGGCTTGGACAGAATTGTAACTGTCCTTGATCAGAGAACCAGACAGGAAGTACACAAGCCGTTGTACGAACTGGCATCTTCGCATATGGCACGCAGAACATTCATCGGAAATATCTATAAACGGGTTAAAGACCCGAACATGGTTGCGGCTTTAAGCGG
Organism: uncultured bacterium; assembly: GCA_949300025.1. Lineage (GTDB taxonomy): Bacteria > Bacteroidota > Bacteroidia > Bacteroidales > UBA932 > Egerieousia. Next base: position 19,230 of record CASGCS010000020.1, read on the forward strand.
ACACAAGGAAGGCAGTAAAGCCTTTGCCCGCTATAGAACAATTGACGATGATATGAAAAAAGAGATGATAGGATATTTGGAGTAAGCCTTTATTATCATGATTGGAATGGAACTTAAAATGAATTACATTTGTACTTAACCAGAAAACCTCAGTTTTTTATATATAATTGATAATTAAAGGGTTTTTACTTAATTGGGAAAACGACATGACGAAATTATGGATAAAAAGGGCAGTGGAATATTTGAAACAATCTCTGTCTCCAATCCCTCACGAGCTGAATGAAATAGACTGGAAGGAAAACCTGTCCCCGGATAATAGAAGATTGTGCAATCATCTTTCTGCTTTTTCAAATTATCCGGGAGGTGGATTCCTTGTTTTTGGAATAGAAGATACTACTGCTGAGTTAAAAGGCATAACGAAGGAGAACGCTGAAGAAATCGTCCTGAAATTGAGTAATCTTAGTCGTGATTCATTAAATCCTGCTGTCAGCATTGATCATTCAATAGAAGAATATGACGGATTCCCGTTATTGTTTATTTATATTAAAGAGAGTGCCGTCAAACCTGTTTCCAGTTCAAGATCCATTGAGGATGCATATATTCGAAGTGGGGGAACAACAAGGAAGGCGTCACGTCAGGAATTGGGATTTCTTATGCTAAACAGCAAGACACCTCATTATGAAGAACTATATGCCAGTACATTGAAAACTTCAGCGGAAGTATTTGATTTATTGGATTTCCGGAGTATTTTCAAATTGTTAGGAAAACCAACGCCTCAAACATCAGAAGAAATACTGCGTTGGATGGAAGAAGAGAAAATGATAAAACGAATAGAAGATGACGGGTATTATATTTTGAATTTCGGGGCCTTATCAAGTGCTTATAATTTGAATCAATTCGATGACCTTTCCCGTAAAAGTGTTCGTGTTATCAAATATAAGGGGGTTACTAAGAGAGAGACGGAAAAGGAACAGATTGATGTAAAAGGTTATGCAATTGGTTATGAAGGTCTTATCAATTATATCAACGCATTGTTGCCAAGTAGTGAAATTATCAAGAATGCTCTTAGAAGTGAAGCTACCATATACCCTGAGATTGCATTAAGAGAGTTGATAGCCAATGCATTGATCCATCAGGATTTTACTGTCAGAGGTGCTGGCCCTATGATAGAGATATTCGATGATCGGATAGAGATTTCCAATCCTGGAAAACTTTTGCCGTCTAAAAGGATTGAGCGCTTGATCCGAACAACACCGGAATCCAGAAATGAGATTTTAGCTTCAGCTTTTCGAAGATATGGAATTTGCGAAGAACGAGGCTCTGGATTTGAAAAGGCGGTTTCTGCAATAGAATTATATGGATTGCCCCCATTAAAATTTGAAGAGTTGGAAAATTCCTTTCGAGTGACAATGTATAGTCCTAAACCATTTGCTAAATTAACTCTTCAGGAAAGAGTAGAAGCATGTTATCAGCACAGTATAATTCAATATTATTCAGTGGGAGGAATGACAAATGCAAGTCTTCGTGAGCGATTTAAAATGAGCGAGCGACAAAGGCCGCAGATTTCATTGGTTATAAAGGAAGCTTTAGCGCAGCACGTGATTAAGCCCAAAGACCCTAATAATACATCAATGAAATTTGCAGAATACATTCCTTTTTGGGGATAGTTTACTTTACTTATTAAAAGCAAACAAATCTAATCCATTGATGGTCAAATATTTTTTACTTAATTGAGAAAATGCAGCAATATTAAATGAATCCCCGAAACAATCATAGTTACATCATTTTACTGGCGATAGTGGTGGTTGTCGGTCTTCTGATTGCAATGCTGGCCAGATTGGCGATATTGGCCAAAGGTGCAGATGTCGGGACTGCAAATCTGGTATTCTTGATTGTACTTGGGATCTGTGCGATATTCTATCTGGTCGTGCTGACAATATCTTCCGGTGTGATAGATATTGTCTTTCGCAAGCACGCTTTCGGAAGAAGACGAAGACAGAGTGCTGATGTCAAGGTTGTGCCAAATGAGCCGAATATTATAGAAATCAACCGGATAAAACAGGAGGCCGACAGGAAATATTTTGACATCCAAAAAGAAAAACTGAATCTATTTATCCATTATACACAGAATGCGCTCGGGCCTTATATTACAGTGGTGGAACTTTCAGAACTTGTCCATTATGTAGAGTGCTATGCCTGGCAGCAACCACTTCCGGATGATTTGCATCCAGTCAAACCAGAAAGGCTGAAAAATGCAGATCTTTTTCATTTCGGATGGAATATGGCCAATTATTACGGACAACCGAAGCAGGAGGTCGTTCCGTGGTTGAAATCCGTATTTGTGCAGCTTGCCGAATTGGAGGATTCCTACATAAAAGGGAAACTTTATGACGGACAGACAACGAGGTATATTATCCCTAATATAGAAGACTTGGAAGCATATATGTCGGAACAAAAAGGTTGACGAATATCCTGAACAAGAGATTTCCAGGAGATTTCAAAGAGATTGTAAGTGTTTTTGCTCTCTGTGAAATCTCCTTTTTCATTTGCTCCCGGTTCCGATTGTACGGAACTGTCAGATTAATGTAAAACCAAATGAAATCGATTATGAATTTACCGGAATTATTGAAATCGGGAACAAATGTCAGTGTTATGGTTACACTTGATGATTTGAGAATTATCCTCAAAGAAGCGACTGCTGCTGCCATACCTGTGGGACAGGGAAATCCAGCAAATGACTATATGTCGCGTAAAGAAGTACTTGCTCTTCTCGGGATAGATTCTTCTACGCTCTGGTGTTGGGAGAAAACAGGATACATAAAGTCTTTCCCATTCGGAGGACGGAAACGCTATCGCAGAGAAGATGTAGAAGCAATACGCACAGGCAGAAAAGGAGGTCGCCATGAACGCTGACCAGAAAAATGAAAGTCCATATCTTACAAAAAAGGGAAATATGGAACAGACGAACCAACTGATCTCGACAGCCGAGGCTGCGAAATTCCTCGGTATCAAAGTGATCCACCTTCACAGGCGGAACTCGGCCAGCAGGCACAGAAGGATATCATCAACCGTCCTAAACGGTAGGTCATGGCAGGCATATTCGACTATATAAACCGATTTTGGGCGGAAGCGGAACGCAGCCCGTTCAACCCTACGGAGACTGCACTCTACCACTATCTGCTGTATGAGGCAAACCGCCTCCGATGGAATATGCCGTTTGCCTGTCATACCGCCATCCTCTGCGTGCGGCTCTCGACCACCAAGCAGAACATCAGCAAGGCACGCCAACATCTCAAGGAACGTGGACTGATAGAGTTTCAGGCAGGTGCTGGAATCCGCACCCCGGCACTCTATTCGTTGTCCCTGCAATCACCCCCGCAGTTGCCGCAGCAGGTTACGCCACAGTTGTCCCGTGTGTTGACCGTACAGTTGACCCATTCCAATATAGAAGATAAAGATAAAAACAAAGACAAGAATATTATCAACTCTCAACCCGCACGGGATGACAGTTATAAGTCTTTGGAAGAACTTGAATCAATCCTGCTTGCTGATACGGCGTGGCAGGAGCAAATAACCGGATTGCTGGCGAAAAGAGAAAACAGCACGGTCAATACAGACCAACTGTGCAGGTATATCCGGGACTTCTTCGACGAGCAGAAGATTGGAGGAAAAGGGCAACGGGACGAAAGTGACTGCCGGAGCCATTTCTACCACTGGATTGTCAAACAATTAAAATCAAACCGGTATGGAACAAAACGGAAATCCGCAGCTTATTCAGGCACTGATGTCACGGCTGTCTCAGCCGGGGACTATGAAGGAGCGTTTTAGACTGCCATTCGATGAAGATACGGCAGCCGCCCTGCTCCGTAGTGCCATAGAGGGCGAAGTATGCCGTTTCGGAGGGACATTCCTTTGTACCGATGCGGTGGATGCACAGGTCAGGAACCTTGCCGTGACCCTGACTTCCGGAAGGAGGTGCGGTGTGATGCTGTGCGGTTTGTGCGGCAACGGCAAGACTACCGTGATGAGGGCGTTCCAACGCCTGCTCAATGTGGTCAGGATTCCGGACAACTTCCACAGAAATGTGTACGGGATGCCCATCGTGAATGCCATCCATATAGCCCATCTGTGCCGGAGCAATTATGATGAGTTCCTGCGGCTATGTGACCATGAAATGCTCGGCATTGACGATATGGGCATTGAGCCGATGGAGGTGCAGGAGTTCGGCAACCTGCACAGGCCGCTGACCGACCTTCTGACGAGGCGTTACGAGAACCGGGGCTTTACATTCATCACCACTAATCTTGTACCGCAGCAGATACGCAAGCTTTATGGAGACCGAATTGCCGACAGGCTGAACGAGATGGTGGACAAGATTGTATTCGATAACCCTTCATTCAGAAAATAATCCGATATGAACAGAAAAATGACAGCTATATATGCAGTAACGGTAATACCTTATCGGGCGTGTGCCGATGTTGGTATGTGTCCGGGGAGCAAGTATAGGTTTTGTGTCCCACAAAACCGCCGGGTGCGCCAAAGAGCAGCCGGACACACCGGAAAGGAGGAAACAACATGAAACCCCGGACACAGGCAACGGTGGTCGGCAGCGGACAGCACAAAGGCGGTCGCCCGAAGCTCCCGTCTGCACAGAAACGGAACTGTCCCGTCAAGGTAAATTTCGACCGAAAGAACTATGGCCGCCTGCTGCTGATAAGCAAGGATGCGGGAAAATCACTCTCTGAAACCGTCTATGAACTGGCTGTAAACGGCTATGTCAAGGAACCCTTGTCGCAGGGTGTCGTGCATGCTCTCCGTGCCCTCGCCGGAATGGCTAACAACCTGAACCAATTGGCACACCTCGGTCATATCCACGGCCCGATACATGTTGCGGAAGAGAACAGCCGGTTGTCCAAAGAGATAAGCGAAATGATTGTCAAATTGAATGAACAGTTATAAAACATGATAGCCAAAATACACAGCGGACAGGGATTCGCGGGACTGGTGGATTACGCCAACGACATCAAAAACAAGAAAGCAGACATCGTCGCTTCCGAGGGTGTGGACTTGACATCAAACAAGTCCATTACGGCAAGTTTCAGCCTGCAGGCAAAAAGCCGCCCATCGTTGAAGAATTTTGTCGGACATATCTCTTTGAGTTTTGCACCGGAGGATGCGCCGAAACTCTCCAACAGACTGATGGCAGACATCGCAAAGGAATATCTGCAACGCATGGGCATCGTGAATACGCAGTACATCATTTCCCGACATCACGACAAGCCACATCCCCATGTGCATATCGTTTACAATCGGGTGAATAATGACGGCAGCGCCATTCCCGGAGACCAAAACTTCAGGAAGTCGGCACGGATAACCCAAGCCCTCACGAGAGAATACGGCCTGACTTTCGGCAAGGGCAAGAAGAAAGTGAACCGTGACCGGCTGAAGGGCAAGGATGTCATAAAATACAGGATCTATGATACGGTCAAAGGCGGGCTTGATGTATGTATTGATTGGAAAGAACTGAAGGACGGCTTGATAGCAGAAGGAATCTCCCTTGATTTCACATACAAGACTGACGGCAGGATTAAAGGAGTGGTATTCACCTGTGACGACATTTCTTTCGGCGGCTACAGGATAGACCGCACCATGACATACAAGAACATTGACCGCAGGTTACAGACTAATCTGGAGGAATACAACCGTCTAATTGCCTCAATGGAGGAAAAACGACAAAGAAATATATCCAGCCATTCCGAAAATCAATCACATGAAAAATCATCTGTTAGTGAAAACGAAACTGCTGATATGTCTGCCGGAATATCCGGAACAGGCGGAGCATCGGGAGGCGGCAGTTCGATAGTTGAGAAAATCGCTGCTACGGCAATAGAAGTTACAGCCCAGCCGCATATGACTCCCGTGTCTGGCGGAGGTGGAGGCAGTAACAATGACCGGGGATGGAGGGACGAATATGAAGAGAAAGACAGGCAATATGTGCCGTATAGAAGGAGGCGATAATGTTTCATTTGTCTGAAATTTAATGATAATATTAAACATCTGTCATAGTGTGGCGTATGTCAGTCTTATATTTGCAAAATAATGGCTCGCAGCAGTCATACGCCTGACATAGCCGGAAACTGGAATGGCGGCAGGCAAATTATTTTGCGTTTAAAGGATATGTTTGCTAATTTTGAAAGACATATTGACAAACACGGAGAGTGTAAGTTTATTCTCGTAAGCGAATCTGGACAATTCAACTGGAAGAGAATGAGCGGACATTTTCTCACGTCATATCCGTTTTCGGAATGGGCGTGGGACTGCTGCTTATTTTATTCCAGAGGCATTCCAGAGCCTGCTTACTAAAATAGGCTTCGGTGCCACGCTTTCTGCATATTGATAACACTGCTGTTCTGGTAACTGCAGCAAGATTTTTTTGCAAAGCCATGATTGTAAACGAAGTTTAACATAAGTTGAAAATGGGAATAAAGAGATTTTTCAAGCCCTTCGTAGGTGCGAAGTACGAAACCGGTCTGTTCGGCAAAAAGGTTCTCGTCATCGGCGACAGTTTTTATTGTAGCCATAGGGAATACTGCAAATATTTTCAGGATTGTACCGATATGGACAAAAAGGACAGCAGCAAGTATGATACTATGTGCCCATATTATGAACCACAGAAGTTACATCTTTCAGATGCTCCTTCCGGAGAATTAGCAGAAATGTATGGAGTATATGAAAAGTTTGGAGATTTTTTGCATCGATATGTCGACGGAAGTAATAATGTCACAGTCTGGGATTATGTAGCATTTACCAATTATGTTCAGTTCTTCGTCCCTTCGGCCACTGCGCATAGCAGGTCTGCCGTGAGCGAGCGTGACTTTGAAGCATTCAAGGAAACTGTTATGGAGTTGCAGCCTGATGTAATCTTTGTTTGGGGAACCATTGCGGGAGAGGCAATAAGGAGGAATCGACAGGAAGTCTATGATTACGACAAACCTGAATTCCATGAAAAGGAGGGATATATCTGCCATTTAAGGCTCGATGATCTTAACAGAGAAGTCGTGATTATCAATACCTATCATCCGAGCGCATGGGCCTATTGGAGTCAAGCTCTTCCTTCACTGAAAAAATATGCAGATGAAGTTCTTTTGACTAAATAATGCTGAACAAAATAATTGTAATGAAAAAATCGGGTCAGAATAAAATTATAATCGTAGCCGGTGCTCTGGTAGTTTTGGCTTGCTTTTTTGCAGTATATCTCAGGTTGTTTACGAACAAGGAACTTTGGTATGAATCATTTGCGGCTATACTTGGCGTCATTATAACAGCCATAATCACATTATTGCTTCTCAAAGGACAGAGTAGCAATGATATGGAAAAAGAACGCTCATCTAAAATTTTTGAAGAAAAACTTCGCATATATCAGGATTATCTTGCTACTTTGTGCAAAGTGCTTGAGACCAAAAGCAAAAATACTTCAGACGAGATTAATTTACGTCTAAAAAGACAGACGTCGTATCTTGCAATACACTGTGATTCCAAAAAAATGGTAGAAGTAAGTGCGGCAGTAAAAGAGTTGCTGGTAAGAGAGTGTGCGGACAGAAAACCGGAACAGAATCAGCAGAGAAGCAATGAGGATTTTGTATTGCGGGATTTGCTCAGAATTGTTAATGCATTGGGTGAGGATTTATATGGCGATGACTATAAATTCGATGAGGATGACAAGAAGAAAATACTGAAAGATTTTCATGATGCTTATCTTGAGGTTGAGTCAATGTCTTCTCCTGATATTGTCGGGGATGATGGAACTGTTTTATCGGCTCAAGTGTGCAAAGCCAACGACTTATCTTCTATTGATGGGCCTGATGTGTGGGAGATTGTCTCCGGCGAATGGAAAAAGAAAGGCTGGGTGCTGACAATGCCTGATGAAAAATTCGATGGTATCAGAATTGAAAACAGCGAGGGAAATCCTGGCGTCATAGATATAGGTTTTGAAAAAGGTCATTATTACATTGCTGCCCGTTATGAAGCGGATTCTGACTTTTCCAAGGCATTGAAATGGGAAAAAGGCGGTTATCGGTCTTATGGTATATGGTGGAATTATCTCCCTGAACCATATTATAGTAAAATATTGGAAGGAGAGTTTGGCCAACATTTTACAAAAGATGAAGACTTGCGCAGATATCTGACAGATTATATAGGCTATTTGATTGATGTATCAGTCAGTCATCACAGAACAGTTGGCTGGAAGCAGAAATTATTGGCAAAAGGACTTGACAGCAGCCGTTGGAAGATATTTATTTGGTACTGGAATACACTTGCTTGTGAATATGATAATGAAACAGAGGGCGTTCCATATATTGAAGCATTTGAAAAAGATGAGAAAGTATTAATTATGTTGTCAAACAGATGGAAGGATTCTGAAAAACTCCACTGTACATTGAAGCGTATCCAATGTGCGGATAAAGTAATAAATACTGAAGGATGTGTAGCCTTGGACGAAATTGATACCATTGATGCTGGTGCGGTATCATCTCATGTGAAACAATGGGTTGCAAAACTTGAAAACAATTAATTATCAATTAAACATTAAAATTATGGCAAATTTTTATTGTGAATACTGCGGACAAAAATATTCCTCAGTAGCTTCTTTGACAAACAATAGTTGTCCTCGTCATCCTAATGGTCCAAATAAGGGGAAGCACAAACTTTACGAAGGAAGTGAAAAAAGCAAATATACTTGCAAGTATTGCGGACAAATGTATAACAATCTCTCTTCTTTGACGTTAAACAGCTGCCCCAAACATCCTAATGGTCCATATAAAGGCAAGCATTCTCCAGCATTATAGATTTTAATGTTGTAAACATTTCTGTTTACGGCCGGAACCGAACTTTTTCCTGAATACTCCCACCTGTGTCATAATATGGCATATGTGGGGGTTATTTTTGCTTCAAAATATTCACATTATGAAAAGAGTGACAGATTTATTACTGAATATCCGCAGCGTGTCTGATAAAATTCATCAGACTGAAGAGAGAGCCAAAACCAGAGGAGAGAGATTCAATATCTTTTCCATTCTGGGTGTGAATCATTATGAATTGGCTCATTCAACCATTATTGCGGAGTTCCTTAATCCTGATGGTTCTCACGGACAGGGAGACATTTTTTTGGATGAATTCCTGAATGAAATTTTTTATTCTGTAAGTTGCAGATTCAGAAAACCGTGGGTGATGAAGTCCGGAGCTCCTTTCGACATATCTTCTGCCAAGGTTTATACTGAATATGATACGGGCAACGGCAGGATTGACATTTTGATTAGAAATGAAGCCGGGCAGGCTGTAATCATTGAGAATAAACTGTATGCAGCCGACCAGCCTGAACAGTTGAAAAGATATGCAGAATTTGCTGAAAGACAGAATTGGGATTATTCTATCGTATATCTCACTCTTTACGGAGATGAGGCAAGTGCTCAAAGTGCAGAGGGGATAGATTATGTGCGCATCTCTTACAGCGATGAAATTATAAAGTGGTTGCAACGCTGTATTTGTAATACTGTAGACAAGCCTTTTCTCAGAGAGACATTCATTCAATATTCAAATCTTGTAAAAAAATTAACACATCGGAATATGGAAACAAAATTTACGGAAGAAGTAATAAAGGCAATGGTTGACAATGCGGAAGCAGCTGCCATGATATGTAGTATGCAGCAGAAATATCGGGAGTATGTACAGGACAATATTCTACTTCCCAAGCTGAAGGAATTTGCAGATGAATCGGGATTACAGTTTGCTTATGATTGGGAGATGAATGGGGAGAAGGGATTTTATTTCAGGAAAAAAGAGTGGAAAAACGCAGCCATCTGGTTTTATTCCGAAAACAGGACTTCTTGGTCAGGATTCTATATAACGATCATGAATGAATATCCAGACGTGCCGTTGACAACAAACAGGCAAGTACAGCTGCATTGTTTTGACGGAAATTGTTCTGACTCTTATCCATTCGGATGGAAATATATGGAGCAGGGCTATTCTGAATGGGATATGGACACGCTTGCGGATATTGTAAACGGAAAGTTTATTGAATATGTAAAAGAGCAGACACTTGCAGTAATTAACGAGTTGGAAGAAAACTCCTGCTTTCAAAAGGGCTGAAACTTCATTAAAGGAATTGCAGTCAGGAAGATTGTTTAACAAATTATAAATGTCATAGCTATGGTAAAAGACTTGTTACGCAGATATATCTGGCTGGTAGATACGGTTTACAGAGCCGGAAGGCTGACTTTCGAGGAGATAAATGAGAGGTGGAGGCGTACGGATATGAGCGGAGGCGAAGATCTTCCGTTGAAGACATTCCACAACCACCGCCATGCAATAGCAGATATTTTCGGCATAGACATAGAGTGCAACAGGAAAGACGGCTATCATTACTATATTGAAAATGCCGATGACATAGAGAAAGGCGGTGTCAGGTCTTGGCTGCTCAATACCTTCGCCGTAAACAATCTTATAAATGAAAGCCATCATCTGAAACACCGTATCCTTTTCGAGGAAATACCATCCGGACAGAAGTTCCTGACTCCGATAATCGAGGCGATGAAAGAAGGTGTGTGCATTGAATTGGTTTATCGGAACTTCTGGCGGGAGTCTTCTTTTATCGTGGAAGTGGAGCCGTATTGCGTGAAAGTATTCCGGCAAAGATGGTATATGCTGGCACATATGCCGGGTTCAGATAGCCTGCGTGTCTATTCTCTTGACAGGGTCGAGAGCCTGAACCTTACGGAAAATAAATCCGTTTTACCGAAAGATTTTGATGCGGAAGCATATTTCTACAATAGTTTCGGGATAATAGTCTATGACGGTTCTCCGGCTGAAACCATAAAACTTAAAGTATATGACAGTAAAAGGAAATACTTCAGGACGCTTCCGCTACACCATTCGCAAAAAGAAGTGGAAATTTGCAGGGAATATTCCATATTCGAGTATTTCATAGCCCCGACATTTGATTTTCAGCAGGAGATACTGTCGCACGGTGACGAGGTTGAAGTGCTTGCTCCGGAACATTTCCGCAGTGAGGTTGCAGAAATCGTCAGCATAATGGGGATCTATTACCAGGATAATAAATGATTTTCATATATTCCATTTGTGCCATTTATATAAAAATGCGGACAAATTGCGGACACGAGACATAAAATAAAATCTTCAAATGATTGATTGTAAATCATTTGAAGATTTTTGGTAGTACCCAGAGCCGGGGTCGAACCGGCACGGATTGCTCCACTGGTGTTTGAGACCAGCGCGTCTACCGATTCCGCCATCTGGGCAAGTCCGCCTTTTTGCAAGGCGCATATAGTTAAGAACTATGAGTGCGCAAAGGTAGCAGTTTTTGCTGAATTATAAAATAAAATTCAAAAAACTCTGTTAACTTGCGCCAAATTTGTTGAGTCATGAAAAAATCTCTTCAACTCATAGGAGAATATTATCTGTTGATGCGGCAGGTTTTTCAAAAACCCGACAAAGGCAGAATCTTTTGGAAACAATATGCCATTGAGTCTCAAAAACTTATTTTGGATTCAATTCCCATCATAGGCATAATTTCACTCTTTATAGGCGCGGTAATAGTCATCCAGACTGCAAACAATATGGGAAATCCCTTTATCCCGAAGATGTATGTCGGGTATATGGCGCGCGAGTGTCTGGTTCTGGAGTTCTGTTCCACAATGATTGCACTTGTGCTGGCGGGAAAAATTGGTTCAAACATAGCATCTGAAATCGGAAGCATGAGAATAACCGAACAGATAGACGCAATGGACATGATGGGCGTGAACTCGGCAAATTACCTTATTCTTCCTAAGGTGGCTGCATCGGTGACTCTCAGCCCTTTCCTCATGTTGATAAGTTTCGTGCTCGGGCTTATAGGCGGGGCGGCAATAGTGATATTTACAGGAATAATAACCTTCAGCCAATATATAGACGGACTGCAGTTTGCCTTCAAGGTCTTTTACATTTATTACAGTATGATAAAGATGGCTGTGTTCGGTTTCATAATCACATCGGTTGCAGCCTTTTTCGGCTACTATGCAACAGGCGGTTCGCTGGGGGTTGGGCGGTCGAGCACCAAAGCCATAGTGGTAAGCAGCGTGCTTATTCTTATTTTTGACCTTGTATTAACAGAACTCATTTTGTAATGATAAAGGCAAATCATCTATATAAATCGTTCGGCGGCAAAGCGGTGCTTTCAGATATTTCAATAGAGTACCGTCCGGGAGAGTGCTCCTTGATAATAGGGGCGAGCGGCTCAGGCAAGACTGTACTGCTCAAGACACTGGTAGGCCTGTACAAACCGGATGGGGGCGAAATCTGGTATGAAGACAAGCTTCTGACAGCCTTGGAGCCAAAAGCAAAAAAAGCGTTGCACAAGGAGATTGGAATGCTTTTTCAGGGCAGCGCCCTGTTCGATTTTGCAAATGTGGAGGAGAATGTGATGTTCCCCATGAACTTCTTTACAGACTGGAGCATGGAGCAGAAACTCGACAGAGTGAACTTTTGCCTGAAAAGGGTGAATCTTGAGAACGTAAATAAGAAAATGCCCTCTGAATTGAGCGGAGGAATGCAGAAAAGGGTGGGAATCGCGCGTGCGATTGCTCTCAATCCCAAATATCTCTTCTGCGATGAGCCGAACTCCGGGCTTGACCCGTCGACATCCATATTGATAGATAAATTGATTCAGGAAATCACTCAGGAGTACGGGATTACCACAGTAATAAACACCCATGACATGAATTCTGTCCTGGAGATAGGAGACAAGGTGGGCTTTATCTACGAGGGAAGAAAACTGTGGGAGGGAAACAGCCGGGACATTCTGAAATCTGACTGCCGGGAACTCAACGACTTTGTCTTTGCATCCAAAATGGCCAAACTGCTCAAGAGTTACGTCTGATTCCGGTGTGTGTGGGCTATTCTATGCGCACTGTACGGCTGCCGTTCTCTTCAGGAGTTATGGTTACATGTACGTATCCGTCTGGAAGCAGCTCTTCTGCCTTTTCAGGCCACTCTACAAAGCAGAGCGCATCTGAGGTGAAATATTCGTCCAGCCCTATGTTCCTGGCTTCGGCAATGGAGTCTATTCTGTAAAAATCGAAATGATATATGGGGATGCCCTGCGCCGAGCGATATTCGTTTACAATGGTGAATGTGGGGCTGTTGACAATGTCCATTACTCCCAAAACCTTGCACAGTGCGGTTATGAAAGTTGTCTTTCCCGCCCCCATTGCGCCATAAAATGCGAAAACGCCGCTCTTTATCTCCGGCGACTGCGAAACATATCTTATGAACTCTCCGGCGCACTTTTCAATGCTTTCTAAATTTTCTATCCTGAACTCTTTCATTGCAAAAAATGTGGAAACACAAAAATAATATTTTTTAATTTTGCCGAACCGACAGATATATTTAAAAATTATGGAACTTATAGATTTTTTAAACGGGAACGATGCCTTTGCCAAAGGGGCGGGAGTACGGCTTGTAGAGGTCAGGGAAGGCTATGCCAGAGCGCAGATGGTTGTGGGCAAGGAGCATCTCAATGCAGGGGGAGTTTGTCAGGGCGGTGCCCTGTTTACTCTGGCAGATCTTGCGGCAGCGGCTGTCATGAACAGTCATAACAGACTTACATTCAGTATAGGAAGTTCCATATCGTTTATAAAAAGTGCAGTTGAGGGAGAGTTGCTTACAGCCGAGGCGACAGAGATTTGCGACCACAGGAAACTCTCCTGTTGCGAAGTTAAAATCCGCAACGGCAATGGGGAGATTGTCTGCACCCTTTCCGGAACGGGCTACCGCAAGGACCAGCCTCTAGATTTCGCTTCTGAAGCATAGGGCTCCTGCAATGTGTTCCGCTTCAATTTTTGCGGATTGAGACAGGTCTGCAATCGTGCGGGCTATCTTTATGATTCTCGTATATGAACGCATGGAAAGCGACTGGCGCTCCATTATCTGTTTAAGCAATTTCTCTTCCTGTCTTCCAAGAGGGCAATATCTGGCAATCAGGTTTGCCGGAAGCCTGCTGTTTGTGGTGAACTTTTCGCCGGAGTAGCGTTCGTGCTGTATCATGCGTGCCCTTTCTACCCTTTTTGCAATGTCGGCGCTCCGCTCCGACATTGCCCCGCCCTTTATTTCCTTTACAGGAACCGGCTGCAGATTTATCTGAATGTCTATTCTGTCCAGTATGGGGCCGGAAATTTTTGACTGGTACTTCTGTATGGCCGATGAACTGCATGTGCACCTGCCTCCGGGCGTATTGTAATATCCGCACGGGCAGGGGTTCATGGCGGCGACAAGCGTAAAGGCGCATGGATATGTAACTTTCTTTTTTACACGGCTTATCTGCACGAACCCATCCTCCATAGGCTGGCGGAGAACCTCAATCGAGTGGCGAGGGAACTCTGTAAACTCATCGAGAAACAAAACTCCGTTGTGGGCAAGTGAAATTTCGCCGGGCATGGCATTGCTCCCGCCTCCGATTAACGACGTTGTGCTTGCAGTATGGTGAGGGGCCCTGAAAGGACGCTCTTTAAGAAGTCCGGAACCTCCTTTGAGCATTCCGGCGACAGAGTATATTTTACTTGTCGTAACGGCCTCTTCCCGGAGCATGGGCGGCAGAATGCTGCTAAGGGAGCGGGCCAGCAATGTCTTGCCGCAGCCAGGGCTGCCCGACAGCAGTATGTTGTGTCCTCCTGCCGCGGCAATCTCAAGCCCGCGTTTTGCAACGTCTTGTCCTCTGATATAGGCAAAATCATTGTCGTAAAGCTCTTCCGTCTCATTCTTGCTTCTGTATGGCATCTTGCGGCAAAGGTGCTTTTCTGCCTGTTCCTCATTTTCGAGAATTTCAATCACCCCTTCTATATTGTCTGCCCAGAAAATGTCTATGTCGTCTATTTCAACACATTCCATGGCCGTCTGGCGTGGAAAGATGCAGGCGTTGAAACCCATCTGCCGTGCTGATGCGGCAATGGCCAGAGCCCCCTGAAAGTCGCGCAGAGAACCGTCCAGCGCAAGTTCTCCCATAATAATGTAGCCTGAAAGTTTCCGCTCTATATAGAGTTCGGTCTGCCCCTCCTGCTTTACAATCTGCCCTGAAGCATACAGCAGCCCGACAGCTATTGCAAGGTCAAAGGCCGAGCCCTCTTTCTTTATGTTGGCCGGAGCCATATTTACAAGAATCCTTTTGCCGGGTATCTTGAATCCGTAATGGCCCAGCGCACCTGAAATACGCTGCAGACTCTCCTTTACGGCAATATCCGGTAGCCCGACAAGATTGAAAGAGACCCCGGGGGTAATATCTACCTCTACCGTAACGGTAATGGCTTCTATTCCGTTACAACTTGCACAATAGACCCTGCAGAACATAAGCTTGATTTTTTGCGTAAAGTAACGGCTTAAAAATCAAACTTTCCAGAGTGAAAATATAAAATACCGAATTTTAAAATTATTCAACGGCGTGAATGATGGATTTTGGCCATTCTCCAACTTCCATCTCCTTTACAGTGCCGCTTTCTATCTTGAATCTGAGTGCAGTGCGCAGCGTGTGCATTCCCATGACTCCTGCTGCCCCAGGATTTATTACAAGCATGTTGAACTTCTTGTCGTTCATTACCCTCAGTACATGTGAGTGGCCGCAGACGAAAATGTCGGGCTGCAGAGCATATATCAGTTGGAGTGCCTTGTAGTCGTACCTGAAGGGATACCCTCCGATATGCATCATGAGAATTTTCATTCCTTCAAGCGTGAAGGATTGGGTGTATGGCTGGCAACGGCGGATTGTCTGGTCGTCGCAATTTCCGTACACTCCAACCAGAGGCTTGAATGCGGCAATCGAATCCATGGTCTGCACGTTTCCGAAATCACCGGCATGCCATATCTGGTCTACCGGCTGCAGAAACTCCTTTACACGGTCGTCGAAAATGCCGTGAGTGTCGGAAATCAACCCTATGTAAGCCACTTTGTTACAGTTTTATCACGATTTTCTTCCTGTAGAGCCACATGGCCATGAGGGTGAATATGGCTACATATATCAGGGCGTAAATGAGCGAAGAGAACTTGTTGCTTTCGCCGACAATGCCTACGCAGATGTTCTGGTAGAACCAGCTCGATGCGTTCCACACCTTTTCGTGCACCTCTCCGTTCTGGACCACATCCGTTGTCCATCTTATGATTCTTCCGAATACCTTGGCAAAGACTCCCGCCATTACGAAAGCAAAGAGCGGGTTCATGCCGAGCGCCTTGAAGGGGGTGAAGAATCTCTCTTTTCCCTTTATGTCTATGAAGTATATGAAGAAAGCCAGCATCATTATGCACCATCCTCCTGCATACAGTACATATGAACCTGTCCACAGGGCCTTGATTATGGGGTACCAGATGCTGAGTACAAGGCCGCCTGCAAGCGAGAGCATGCCTGTGGTGTAGAGGAATGAGACAGTCTCTATCTTGCTTTGGCTCGTGCGGATTCTGTTTCCTATAAGGAATCCGAACAGAACGGTGCAAGCTCCGGAAAGCGTTCCGAGCAGCCCTTCAGGGTCGAACGCTATTCCATATCCGTGGTATACGTGGCTCTCTCCCACAAGTGCAATGTCAATGGCTCCTGAACCCTGACCTGCAAGCGAGAGGGCACCTTTGGCCCCGTTTGCAAATTCAGCGGAACTGTCGCCGATAAGTAAAAGGATTACCCAGTGCAACGCCATGAGCAGGGCCATGGCCGGAACAATCCGCCTGGGTCTCTGGAGCCAGAGCGCGACAAGGCCTCCGACTATATAGCACATGGCAATTCTCTGGAGCACTCCGAATATTCTTATGTTGCCAAGATAGTTGATATAGTTTTCTCCGAACGAGAGCTGCGGGTCGGGTGATGTGGGGTAAAAGGGGAAGGCGTTCAGGCCAAGGCCCACCAGAAATATGAGCACTCCTCTCTTGAGCAGTTTCTTTACGCTCGCCTTGCTCAGCGATTCGTTGTATTTTGCAAAGGAAAAGGCCATTGCCGCTCCTACAACAAAGAGAAAAAATGGGAAGACCAGATCCGTTGGAGTGCATCCCGCCCATTTTGCGTGGGCCAGGGGAGGAAAGATGTGCGACCATGAGCCGGGGTTGTTTACCAGTATCATTCCTGCTACAGTCATGCCCCTGAGTACGTCCAGTGCGACATACCTTGTAGTTTTAATTTCTGCCATAATGTTTGCGTTAGTCTGTTGTACAGAGTGCAAAAGTAATAAATTTCGGAGGGAGGTGTGATAAAAATCCTAACTTTGCGGCAAATTGGATATGGAACTTTTTTATACATCAAATGTAAGCGGCAGCAGGGCGGTTCTGGACAGTGAGGAGAGTACTCACTGTATTAGAGTGTTGCGCCACAGAGAGGGTGACATGATTTCTGTAATTGACGGGAGGGGTTCTCTTCTTGACTGCAGGATAGAGAAATGCGACAGACAGGAGACCATTCTGGAAGTTACGGGCAGAAAAGAGAATTTCGGCGGGCATGACTACAATCTGGAGATGGCTGTCGCCCCTACCAAGAACATGGAGCGTTATGAGTGGTTTATGGAGAAGGCCACGGAAATAGGGGTGGATTCCATAGTGCCGGTGATATGCGACCGCTCGGAGCGGAGAGCGGTCAAGGAGGAGCGGGGATGGCGCCTGCTTCTTTCGGCAGTCAAGCAATCCCTGAAAGGGCGCGTGCCAAGACTGTCGGGGTGCACTCCTGTGCTGGACTATATAAATTCGTGCGACAGCGGGCGCCTCAGACTTATAGCCTGCTGCATGGATGTGGCCGGAGCGGAAAAATATTCGGTTGCACAGGCCGTGGAGTCGTCTGGTGGGAAAAGGGCAATCTCAATTCTAATCGGTCCCGAGGGAGATTTCTCTCCGCAAGAGATGGAAGCGGCTATTTCTCACGGTTTTCTGCCGATACATCTGGGCAAATCCCGCTTGAGAACGGAGACTGCCGCAGTCGTGGCCTGTTGCAGCGTATACAATCTGCTTGGCTGACTATTTGCGGATAATCTCAATCTCTCCGCCAAGCCCCACTTTCAATATCTGTGACGCCTTGTGGGTGGATTTCCCTTCAAGTGCAGGGTCTGCGACAAAATCTGCCGCATTCAGGATCTCTTCCGCTATTTCTCCGTAGTTTTGCGGAGCAGGTGCGCCTGAAACATTGGCGGAAGTGGATACAATAGGCTTTTTAAAGGCGCGTATGAGCCTTATGCAGAAATCGTTCATGGGAATGCGTATCCCGACGCTGCCATCTTCTGCAACCACATTTTCAGCCAGTCCTGCAGCATTGGGATATATTATTGTCATGGGCTTGTCGTTCAACTCTATAAGCTGGTATGCAATTTCCGGAATCTGTTGGACGTAGCGGTTTATCATGTCGGTGTCGGATGCCAGGACAATAAGGCTCTTGCTGTCGGAACGTCTCTTTATTTCAAATACCTTTTCAACAGCCTTGGGGTTTGTGGCATCGCAGCCTATTCCCCAGATTGTATCTGTAGGGTAAATTATTATTCCGCCTTTTTTCAGTACTTCTACTGCTTCACTGATTTGTTTCTCCATATTATGTTGCATTGTTGTAATCTATTTCTGCTATAACCGGATAGTGGTCTGAAAGGCCTGTGCGCGGCGTGGTGTGGCTTATTCCGTGAAACTGCTTGGGAAACAGGATGTAATCTATTCTCAGCAGCGGCCACGCAGGAGCGAATGTGGCGGCAAAGCCCTTGCCTGCCTCACGGAACGAATCCTTTCTGCCGTGCGCAAGTTTGTGGTAAGTATATGATATGGGGGTATCATTGAAATCTCCGCATATAAT
This sequence comes from uncultured bacterium, assembly GCA_949300025.1. Taxonomy (GTDB): domain Bacteria; phylum Bacteroidota; class Bacteroidia; order Bacteroidales; family UBA932; genus Egerieousia. The sequence goes on from CASGCS010000020.1 coordinate 38,071, forward strand.
TACCGGATGCCGGCTTGATTCTATGTTTTCAAGGATGGTGTTTACCTGGTCGGACCGCTTTATGGTGGTTCCCTTCATTTTTTCGTGCATCTCGATAAGCTGCTGCGAGCCTGCCCATTTCTTTATTATCGAGGTAAACGATATGTTGTAGGACTCCAGGTGGTTGTTGTATATCCTTATAGTGTCGTCCCCTATTTTCAGGTCTGCGAATATGGAAAGATTCGTACTTGACGGGAATGTGATGCTGCCGCTTTTTACAATGGGGCAGCGGCTTAAAATCATGTTTCCGAAAAGGTGGCTGTCTCTAGTTTTGAACAGCCTGTAATATCGGTAGGGGTATTCCGCGGCGAGAAATGAGTCGCATTCCAGGTAGTCTGCAACGTAAAACTCCTGAAAACACACTATTGCCGGATTCTCCTCTTTCAGGTGCCCGGCGATTTGCCGGCAGCACTCCTCCCTTGTCTGCCCGTTTTGCGACGAGGCGAACATGCCGACATTGTAACTCTCTATTTTCAACCCCTTCTCAGTTTCATTCTGCCGCTCTCCGTTCCCTATCTTGAAGAAGGATTCTGCAAAAAGCAGCGCCGGAAGGAGCGTTATGAGAGGAATCCATGCAGAACGGCTCCCCTTTACCAGTGCAACTGTCAGCAGAGAGAGATTTATGAAGGCTATGGGGATAAAGAAAAGCCCGAAAAACATGGGAAGGGCAAAGAGCGAGGGATTTATGTAAACCGATACGTACGAAAGGAGCATTGCACAGGATGTCAGAATCAGCAGCATCCTGAATGTTATCGAGAAAAACCGGGGTGTTCTCCTTGATGACTTCATTGCTCTCTAATAATACATGCGGTTGTGCTTTTTCCAGTAGATAATCAGGAAGAAGCCGAATATCATACCTCCCAGGTGGGCGAAATGGGCCACTCCGCTGTTTCTGCCGGTAAGACCGAGCAGAAGTTCTATCGCTCCGAATATCAGCACGAAATATTTGGCTTTCATCATTACCGGAGGAAAGACAAGGCCCATGACATTGTTAGGGAAGAGCATTCCGTAGGCGAGCAGAAGCCCGTAGATGGCTCCCGACGCACCGACTGTCGGGGTGCTGTACAGTATTCTCAAATGTTCGTATGCAACCATATTGCCTGCCGTAACGGCACTTTCCAGCCCTTGTGCCTGAAGGTAAAGCACTCCGCTGTGCAGGAGCGCGGCTCCTATTCCTGTTACGAGGTAGTAGAGCAGAAACTTCTTGCCTCCCCATACATTTTCCAGTACGGCACCGAACATGTACAAGGTATACATGTTAAAGAGGATATGTACGAAATTGCCGTGCATGAACATGTGTGTAACCAGCTGGTATGGCTTGAACAGCGGCGACTTGAAGTAGAAGAGCGAGAGCTTTTCGTACATGAAGTTGCCTATGGCCAGCGTTGCCACAAACATGATTATGTTTATGATTATAATATTTTTAACTACAGGGGGTATTCTGTTGAACATATCTTCTCTCTTTTAATTCTTAAGCATTGCCGACAGTTCTTCCACCGTGATTGTCTTCATTATCGGAAGCCCTGAGGGAGAGTATGAACTCTCTTTGCAGGCAAAGATACTCTCTACAATCGATACGGCTTCGTCGTGAGTCATGCTTTTCTTGTTTGATTTTATATTCTTTACCATGCCGAGGGCGATTCTTTCTCTGTAATCTGCAAGAGAGCGCTCTTGAGTGTCGTGGGTCTCGAACCCGGCAATCATTGTTTCAACGCTTTCGGCTACATCTATCTGCTCGTTTGCAAAGGCAGCCGGAATACCGGAAACAATTACGCAGTTCTTGCCGAACGGCCTTATGTCGAACCCCAGTTCTCTGATTTTCTCCTGTACCTGGGTGAAAATGGCGAATGACGCGCTGTCCAGTTCAACTGTCTGCGGAAAGAGATTCTCCTGAATTGCAGGCCTGGCACCGCGAAGGGCATTGAGATACCTTTCGTACAGAATTCTCTCCTTGGCGCGCATTGCATCTATGAGCATCACTCCTGATTTTGCGGATGTAAGCAGATAGCGGCCCTGAATCTGCATGATTTCTCTCCGCTCTGTTTCGTGCCCCTCTTCGAAAAGCAGTTTTCCCTCGCCGGTCAGGTCATATCCGTTCCGCCTCCCCTCTTCCCTGGGCTGTGCATGCATGCCGCTGCTGTCAAGATCCCTGAAAGGGTTGAACAGAGGGTCGAAATTTATCTTCGGCTGCCTTATGTTTGTGCGCTCAAGCGGAGTGGCCGGAATTTCCGGCGCCCCTTCCATGTCGAAATCTATTGCAGGGGCCAGCGCGTTGCCTCCAATCGCTTCCTTTACAGTTGCCATAAGAATCTCGAAGATTACCGAATCGTCTTCGAATTTTATCTCTGTCTTGGTCGGATGGATGTTCACGTCCATGTTGGAGGGTTCTATCTCCAGGAATATGAAGTACGATGGAGTGTAACCTTGCGGGATGAGGTTGGCGTAAGCCTTGATGACCGATTTGTGAAGCATAGGGCTTTTGAAAAACCGTCCGTTTACAAAAAAATACTGGTTGTTCTGAACCTTCTTTGCGAGTTCTGGCCTCCCTACAAACCCCGATATACTTACAATGTTGGTCTCTGCGTTTATACCTATCAGGTCTTTTGCAATACTCTTGCCCTCAATCTGCAGCAGCCTCTGCTTTACGTTGGAGGCCGCACCCAGGTGGAATATCTGCCTGGAGTTGTGTATGAATTTGAATTCCAGGCCTGGCTTTGGAATGGCAATCCTCGTAAACTCGGCAAGAATCTGCCTGTATTCCACATTGTCTGATTTGAGGAATTTCCTTCTTGCCGGCAGGTTGTAGAATATGTTCCTGACAGCGAAGTTGGAGCCTTGCGGAGCGCTTATGCTCTCCTTTGATTTTATTTCATTTTCAGCAATGTGTATCTCTATGCCGGTCTGTTTTCCGGCCTTTCTGGTCTTGAGCGTGACATCGGCGCACGATGCTATGGAAGCAAGTGCCTCGCCTCTGAATCCGTATGTGGTGATGCCGTATATGTCTTCCGCCTTTTCAATCTTGGAGGTCGCGTGTCTTTCAAAGCAGAGCACCGCCTCATCTTCATCCATCCCGCATCCGTTGTCTATGACCTGAACAAGTGTGCGCCCGCTGTCGTTTACAACAAGGGTTATCTGAGATGCTCCGGCATCGACGGCATTCTCCATCAGTTCCTTTACAACAGACGAAGGGCGCTGTATGACCTCGCCTGCCGCTATCAGGTTGGCGATATTTGCGGGAAGTACTTTAATCATCAGTTGAAAAACAGTGATATGCCGTCTGTGAAATAGATAAGCGCTATAACAATGATGATTATGGCGACTATTGATATGAACCTTGTGAGCCTGCTTGCACCGCGGCTTCTTCTGGATTCATACCGGATGTTCTTAAACCCTTTCCTGATGGTCTCACCGGGGACATACTCGCCCCTTGCTCGCTTCTCTGCGTTTTCAATCTTCTCCTTTATGGCCTCCTTGCGCTCGTCGTAGTAGATGGGCTGGTAGTTGAAAACCCTGTGGGCCGGAGTCTTGAAGAAAAAAAATCCCATTGCTGTAAAATTTATATCAATTTACAAAGATAGCGCAAAAATTGTACCTTTGCAATGAGTTAGAGACAGCGTTATGGAGTTAAGAACAGGAAACGGTTACGATGTGCATCTTCTGGCAGACGGTCTTCCTTTTTTTCTCGGAGGAATAAGAATCGAGCATACAAAGGGCTGTGTGGCCCATTCAGACGGAGACACTCTTATTCATGCCCTGTGCGATGCCCTGCTCGGAGCTCTTGCGCTCGGAGATATTGGCAAACATTTTCCAGACACTTCCGATGAATTCAAGGGAATCGACAGCAAAATTCTTCTGAAAAGGAGTTATTCTCTGGTAAAACAGGAGGGATACAGGCTGGTAAATGCAGATTGTACGATTTTATTGCAAAAACCCAAAATTGCCCCCCATATAAATTCTATGAGAAGTATTCTGTCTGATATTCTGGAAGTTACGCCAGACAGAATTTCCGTAAAAGCTACGACAACAGAGGGCGCGGGCTTTATAGGAAGAGAAGAAGCCATTGCAGTTTATGCAACAGTTTTGGTAGAAAAAAAATAAATTTATACCTTTGTCCCCGCAAAAGTTCTGAGATATGGTGTAATGGTAGCACAAGAGATTCTGGCTCTCTTGGTTCGGGTTCGAGTCCTGATATCTCAACAAATTTCTTATATGTTGTTACAAGGCGCGGTAGCTCAGCTGGTTAGAGCGCATGATTCATAATCATGAGGTCACCAGTTCAATCCTGGTTCGCGCTACTGAAGCGTGGCGGCAAGTTTTTGCCGTCTCGCTTTTTTTATTTTCCGGAATCCCGAGTACAATATATTGTTAAATTTGTCTGCGTAATGGAGCGTCTGTTATAGAAAAACAGTATTGTGGCGCAAATATTGTAAGTAAAAACCGCTACGGCAAAATGTGAAAATATCAGGTATATGCAGATAAATATTCCTACCGAAAAGGTAATCGATGCCGGGAAAAAGGGCATCGGCAAGATCAAAGACAAAGTAAGAGATTTTAAGAAACTGCCCAAATGGAGCTGGTATGCAATCGGTGTGGGCTGTGCAGCCATTATAGCCGGTGGAATTGTCCTGTTCTGGCCGGAACCTCCCAAACCGGTCTATCCTGTAATCGAGGCGCAGCCTGTAGTCGTGGATGACGTGAATATTTACGGCGAATATGCCGGACGAATACGCGCGCAGCAGTTTGTGGAGATAAGGGCGCGAGTTGAGGGGTATCTGGAAAAGATGCTCTTTGAAGAGGGTACATATATAGAAAAAGACGAGGTGCTTTTTGTCATAGACCCCAAATTGTACAGGGCAAGCGTAGAAAAAGCCAAGGCTCAGTTGAACAAAAACAAGGCTCTGGCACTCAAGGCGGAACGCGATTTAGGCAGAATACGCCCCCTTTTCGAGCAGAATGCCGCCAGCCGTCTAGACCTCGACAATGCCATCGCCTCGTACGAGAGTGCAAAGGCGGAGGTGGTAATGAGCGAGGCGGACCTTACCCAGGCGGAGATAGCCTTGGGCTATACTATAGTACGTTCCCCCATTTCAGGCTATATAAGTGAAAGGAATGTAGATATAGGAACCCTTGTGGGGCCGGGCGGTGGAAAATCACTCCTTGCAACGATAGTAAAGAGCGATACCGTGCGCGTGGATTTCAGCATGACAGGCCTGGACTATCTGAAAAGCAAGGAGAGAAATGTGAATTTGGGACAGAAGGACTCTTCGAGGAAATGGAATCCGTATATAACCATAACCCTTGCCGACAATACGCAATATCCGTTAAAGGGTATGGTGGATTTTGCAGATCCGCAGGTAGACCCCAATACGGGTACATTCTCTGTAAGGGCGGAGATGGCAAATCCCGACAGAATCCTGCTCCCCGGGCAGCTGACCAAGGTGAAACTCTTGCTGGATGTGCGTGAAAATGCAATCGTGATTCCGAACAAGTCTCTGGTGATAGAGAAGGGCGGTGCATTTGTCTTTGTCGTGAGAAGAGACAGCATAGTAGAGAAAAGGTTTATCGAACTCGGTCCGGAAGTGGGCGATAATGTGGTAGTGGAGAGAGGCTTGGGTTCGGATGAAAGAATCGTAGTAGAGGGATTCCACAAGTTGAGGCACGGCATGAAGGTGAGCCCTATAATAGTTGAACCTCAAAAACTGGAGCAGGAGGAGGAGGGAGCCGATGAAGAGTGATTTTTTTATAGACAGGCCGATATTTTCGACCGTTGTCTCCATTGTAATAGTGCTGGTGGGTCTGATAGGCCTTGTCCTGTTGCCTGTAGACCAGTATCCGCAAATCGTACCCCCTGTAGTCAAGGTTTCGGCTTCATATCCAGGCGCCGGTGCAGAAACGGTCTCGCAGGCTGTCGCAACGCCTATAGAGCAGGAACTGAACGGTACGCCCGGCATGCTTTACATGGAATCGAGCAGTACCAATAACGGAAATTTTTCTGTAACAATAACATTCGATATAGATACCGACCCGGACCTGGCTGCCGTAGAGATTCAGAACCGTGTAAAACAGGCAGAGTCGCGTCTTCCGGCGGAGGTGATACAGAACGGCATATCTGTAGACAAGCAGGCCTCAAACAAACTGATGACAATAACGCTGCTTTCAAATGATCCGAAATTCGATGAAATTTACCTCAGCAACTATGCCACCCTTAACGTACTCGACCTTCTCAGGCGTATTCCCGGCGTAGGGCAGGTCTCCAATGTGGGCAGCCGCTACTATGCCATGCAGATTTGGGTGCAGCCCGAAAGGCTGGCCAATCTGGGGCTTACGGTTCAGGACCTGCAGAATGCAATCAAGGAGCAGAACAGGGAGTCTGCGGCCGGCGTTTTGGGACAGCAGCCCATGACAGGGGTCGACGTAACCCGCCCTATTGTGGCAAAGGGGCGTCTTTCCAGTGTGAGCGAATTCGAAAATATTGTAGTCAGGGCACGCAGCGACGGGTCAATTATAAGGTTGAGAGACGTTGCAAGGGTTTCGCTCGAAGCATCGTCTTACAATACAGAGAGTGGAATAAACGGGGGCAATGCCGCCGTGCTCGATATAAAGATGCTTCCCGGCATGAATGCGGTGGAGGTGGCCAATTCCGTAAAGGAGACAATGGAGCAGATAAGCGAGAACTTTCCGGAGGGCATATCGTATGAGATTCCGTTCGATATGACAACCTACATTTCGCAGTCTATCCATGAAGTGTACAAGACCCTCTTCGAGGCCCTTGTACTTGTCATACTTGTTGTATTCCTCTCATTGCAGAGCTGGAGGGCGACTCTTATTCCCGCCATTGCAGTACCCATATCGCTCATAGGAACGTTCGGCGTGATGCTCATGTTCGGATTTTCGCTCAACACCCTTACGCTGTTGGGACTTGTCCTTGCCATAGGTACGGTGGTCGATGATGCGATAGTGGTGGTGGAGAACGTAGACAGAATCATGCATGAACAGGGGCTCTCCCCTTATGAGGCTACGAAAATAGCGATGCAGGAACTTGGCGGAGCGTTGATAGCGATGTCGCTTGTGCTTTGCGCCGTCTTTATTCCGGTAAGTTTCCTTTCAGGAATTACGGGAATGCTCTACAGGCAGTTTACCATAACCATCGCAGTATCTGTAATCATATCTACGATAGTTGCGCTTACCCTCAGCCCTGTGATGTGCTCGATATTCCTCAAGCCGGCAACGGAGAAAAAGGGTGAGGAGAAGAACAGGGTCTTCAGGTTTATAAACAGGTGGCTGGCAAAGGGTGAAAAATATTATACGGAAATCATAGGCAAATCCATAAAGAATTCGAAACGGGTATTCGCGGCGTTCGGAATAGCGATTGTCGCGATATGGGCCATGAACAAACTGGTGCCGCAAAGTTTTATCCCGCAGGAAGACCAGGGCTACTTTACCGTGGAACTGGAGCTGCCCGAGGGAGCGACATTGGAGAGGACGCGTGAAGTTACAGACAGGGCAATGGCCTATCTGCTGGCGCAGCCTGACGTAGAGCATGTGCTTAATGTCACCGGTTCGAGCCCCAGGGTGGGAACAAACCAGTCGCGCAGCCAGATGACGGTCATCATGAAACCGTGGGACGAGCGCAGGACCGAGAGCATATCGGAATTTATGGAGCAGGTGAGGGAAGAGCTGTCGCAATATCCGGAGAGCAATGTCTATCTGAGTTCCCCTCCGGTTATTCCTGGCCTCGGAACTTCCGGCGGTTTCGAGATGGTGCTCGAGGCGCGCGGAAACATGACCTATGCCGATTTGCAGGCTGCAACGGATACACTTATCCACTATGCCTCAATGAGAAAGGAACTTGCAAGGGTAAACAGTTCAATGCAGAATGACATTCCCCAACTCTATTTCGATGTAGACAGGGATATGGCAAAACTGATGGGCGTTTCGGTCTCTGATATATTCACTACCGTAAAGGCCTTTACCGGCTCCGTATATGTGAACGACTTCAACCTCTTCAACAGGGTTTACAGGGTCTATATTCAGGCAGAAGCTCCATACAGGGCCTCGAGAGGCAACATGAACCTTTACTTTGTAAAGGGAGCGGGAGGTGAGATGATTCCCGTTACCTCTCTCGGAACCACAAGTTATACGACCGGTCCGGGTACTATAAAGAGGTTCAACATGTTCTACTCCTCTACCATTACGGGTGAGGCCGCCCACGGATACAGTTCAGGCCAGGCGATGCAGGTGCTTGAAAGTATCGTGAAGGAAAAGTTGCCCAAGGAGGTGGGCATAGAGTGGAGCGGACTTTCGTATCAGGAGAAAAAACAGAGCGGCCAGACGGGTCTGGTGATAATGCTGGCCTTCCTCTTCGTATTCCTTTTCCTGGCCGCGCAGTATGAGAGCTGGTCTGTACCTGTTGCGGTGCTGCTTTCCCTCCCGATAGCCTGTGTGGGAGCATTCCTCTCGATCTGGATTTTCGGGCTGGAGAACAATATCTACTTCCAGATAGGTCTGGTTATGCTAATCGGTCTGGCCGCGAAGAATGCCATACTTATCGTGGAGTTCGCCAAGGAGGAGGTGGAGAAGGGCAAGGATGTGGTTCAGGCTGCCATCCAGGCCGGAGAATTGCGTTTCCGCCCCATAGTGATGACCTCCCTTACATTTATATTGGGCATGCTGCCTCTTGTGCTGGCTTCAGGCCCTGGAGCGGCGAGCCGTCAGGGAATAGGCGTGGGTGTCTTTTTTGGAATGATAGTGGCCATTACGGCCGGAATAGTCTTTGTCCCGTTCTTCTTTGTCTGGATATACAGGTTGAAGGAGCGGTTTTCTAAAAAGAAAAGAGATGAGAAACTTGTTTAACATAAGAACTGTTGCCCTTGCATCTGCCGCCCTTCTGCTTTTTGCAATGCAGGGTTGCGGAGTTTCAAGAAAATGTATAGAACCGCAATTGGAACTGCCTCAGGCGATAGCAGCCGGCAATTACGCCGATTCTCTCTGCATGGCAGACATAGAGTGGAGCAGGATGTTTTCAGACACTCTCTTGCAGGAGCTGATAGAGCAGGCTCTGTTGAACAACCGGGATATGCTCACGGCCACCGCAAGGGTAAGGGAACTTGCGGAGCGTCACCGTGTGGCTCGGGCAGATTTTTTCCCTTCGATAGAAGCCAATGCGTATGTACAGCGCGATGACTATGATTATTCTTCCGGAAACTTTGTCCAGGATGACGAGGTGGGAATCAACGCATCGCTTTCATGGGAACTCGATTTTTTCGGAAACATAAGGTGGGCGAACAGAAAGGCCCTTGCCGAGTACATGTCTTCTGTGGAGGCACAGAGGTATATGCAGATGACAATCGTTGCAGAAGTGGCTACGGCGTATTTCGAGCTTGTCGCATTGGATAAGGAGCTGGACGTTGTGCAGCGTACACTCCGTACGAGGGAGGAGAACATGCAATATACCAAGTTGCGTTACGACGGCGGACTCACCACTCCGGTTCCGTATCAGCAGTCTCAGGTAGAGTATGCTGCCACTGCATCTCTGGTTCCTGACCTGAAGAGGCAGGTGGAGATAAAGAAAAATGAGCTCTCTCTTCTTACCGGAGAGTTTCCCAAGGAGATAGAGCGTTCCGATAACGGAATGGAGGTAATGGATTCTCTGATGTTCCAGATAGGCATACCGTCTGATCTTATAAGGCGCAGACCCGACATAAGGGAGGCGGAACTTGCCTTGAAGGCGGCCATGGCAGATGCAGGAATGGCATGGGCAGACAGATTCCCCCGCTTTACAATATCTCTCAGAGCAGGCGCAGAGAATGACTCATTTTCAAAGCTGCTGACAGCTCCGTTTACCTATCTGGCAGGTGAAATAATAGCCCCTGTATTTTCATTCGGAAAGAAGCAGGCGCAATACAAGGCTGCAATAGAGGCTTATGAGCAGCAGAGATATGCTTATGAGCAAAAGGTCATGGAGGCTTTCAAGGAGGTAAATGACGCCCTGATTTCATATACTTCGGCGCGTGAAAGGCAGAAACTTATGGGCAATCTCAAGGAGGCGTCCCTTAAATATATGGATGTTACCAGAACGCAGTATGTAAACGGCTATGTGAATTACATAGATGTCCTGGATGCGCAGCGTAGTTATTTCAATGCGGAAATAGACCTCGGTAATGCCGTGCGCGACGAGTATATTGCCCTGGTGAATCTTTATAAGGCTCTCGGCGGAGGATGGCAGTAAAATATCGTGCAGATATTTTCGCTAATTTTGCGAGAGTAAAACAAATATTCTCAAGTAATGGAACAGAAGCTGAAAATTGCGGTCCCTACGCGGGATTCGGTTGTAGATGACCATTTCGGCCATTGCAGTTATTATACCATATACGGTGTGGAAAACGGGAAGGTCGTATCAAAAGAGAGCTATCCCTCTCCTCAGGGGTGCGGCTGTAAGTCTGGCGTGGCTCCCATATTGGCAGGAATGGGTGTAAAGGTGATGCTTGCCGGAAATATGGGGCAGGGTGCCAAGAATGTGCTGGAATCAAACAATATAGAGGTCTTTAGAGGCTGCTCCGGAGATACTGACGCACTGGTGGAAAGTTACCTTGCAGGCAATGTGAAGGATTCCGGCGAGGGATGCCATTCCCACGAATGCCATTAAGAGGGGCTGACTGAAAATTCGCCGTCGTCATCCTGTATGATATAATCTCCTTCATTGACTGTTATAAAACCCTCTTTGGTATATAGGGAGAGCATGCTGAACCCCATGCAGAAGTACGGCGCCAGGATTCTCTCTCCGGCAAAATCCTTTACCTCTTTGTAGTTGAGTCCGGTATATTGGATGGATTTCATGTTGCTGCTTGAATTATGCAGTGTAAAGATATGTTATATTTTTGAATGCTGTTCAGAGATAACCGATAGTTTCAAATGGAAGTCAGAATAACGGATGCAGTAGTAAACAATCCGGAGCAAAGGCTTAAGGCTCCGGTGAATTTCACTTTCAACAAAGGCGAAGCGGTTGCCGTTGTAGGCAGGAACGGCGCCGGCAAATCTCTGGTGGCCAATATAATCATGGATGCATTTCCGCTCATACAGGGAAAGGCGGAGTATCTGTTCGAACAGACACCCGAGTGGGTGTATCAGAAGATAAAACTTCTGGCATTCAAGGATGCCTATGGCGCAGACGATTCCTCATACTATTATCAGCAGAGGTGGAACAGTACCGAACAGGAGGGCTATCCTACGGTAGAGGAGTTTCTCGGCAGCGGGGTTCTGGAAAAATCCGACCTTTTCAACATGAAGGCTCATGCCGGATACCGGCTGGTGCACCTTTCAAGCGGAGAATTGAGAAAGGTGCAGATAATAAAGGCGCTCTCTTCCAAACCGGAACTGCTTATAATAGACAATCCCTTCATAGGTCTGGATGCGGAGTCGCGCGAAGAGTTTTCGGCGGCGCTGAAGGTGATTTCAAAAAAGGTGGGCATTATATTGCTGCTCTCCGACCTGCTTACGCTTCCCGATTTCATTACGCATGTCTATACGGTAAAGGAGTGTGCCGATTTCAGGAAATATACCGTAAAGGAGTATCTGCGCGACTCTCCGTTCAAGGCGGAGACCGGCAGACGGGAACTTTCGGAGCAAAAGCGCGCGGCCATTCTGAATCTGCCTGCCGCAAAAGGGAGCGGTTCGGAGTATGTGGTACGCCTTAAGGATGTTACAATCGCATACGGGGGAAAGACCATTCTTGACAATGTAAGCTGGGAGATAAAAAGAGGGGAACATTGGGCGCTGTCGGGCCATAACGGCAGCGGGAAAAGCACGCTGCTCAACCTTATTACGGCAGACAACCCGCAATCGTATGCCTGCGACATAGAACTTTTCGGCAGGAAAAGAGGCTCCGGAGAGAGTATATGGGACATAAAGCGCGAGATAGGATATGTATCTCCGGAACTGCACAGGGCCTTTCAGAAAAATGTTTCGGTCAGGGATATTGTGGCGAGCGGGCTGCTCGATACGGTGGGGCTTTATGTCAAGCCTCCAAAAGAAAAAATGCCTTTATGCGATTTCTGGATGGACATGTTCGGGATATGCGGCATCGCAGAGAAGATGTTTTTGAGAATATCTTCCGGAGAGCAGAGACTTGCGCTTCTGGCCAGGGCCTTTGTAAAGGACCCGCAGCTGCTCATACTTGACGAGCCGCTGCACGGGTTGGATACTTGCAACAGGATGCTTACCCGGGAGATAATCGACACTTTCTGCAGGAGGCCGGGCAAGACACTGATAATGGTAACCCATTATCCGCAGGAGCTGCCATCATGTATAGACAAAATCAAGAAACTTTAATTATCATTTAAACATATGAATATGGATTTCGACAAAATAGTGGAGAGAAAGGGAACCTTTTCGGAAAAGGTGGACGGGCTCGGGAAACATTATGGAAAAGATGACCTTATTCCGCTCTGGGTTGCGGATATGGATTTCGAGTCTCCGCAATGTGTAAAGGAGGCCCTTCAGGAGGTGGTAAATACTGCCGTGTATGGTTACAATACAATTCCTGACGAGTATTTCCCCACAATCGCCGCATGGCTTGAACGTGAGCATGGCTGGAAGGTGGAACTTCCATGGCTGAGCTTTATTCCCGGTGTAGTAAAGGGGATAGGTTATGTCATAAACTTTTTCACAAAGCCGGGCGACGGGATTGTAGTCATGCCTCCGGTCTATCCTCCGTTCATAAACGTTCCAAGCAAGAACGACAGGAGATTGCTCTACTCTCCGCTGAAGGAGCGCAGATGCGCCGAGTGCGGAAAAGTACTCTCTTATGATATGGATTTCGATGGGCTGGAGAGACTGTTGGAGAGCGAGAAGCCCAAACTTCTCATACTTTCAAACCCTCACAATCCCGGCGGAATAGCATGGAGCAGTGAGACACTTGCAAGGCTGGCCGAAATCTGCCACAACCGCGGTGTCATTGTCATATCCGATGAGATTCACGCAGATATGCCTCTTTTCGGTGCAAAGCATATAGCTTTTGCAAGTGTAAGCGACAAGGCTGCGCAGACAAGCATAACGTTCGGTGCACCGTCGAAAACTTTCAATATAGCCGGAATCGTAAGTTCCTATGCTGTCGTTCCCAATTCCAAGTTGCGCGAAGAATTTTACAGGTGGATGGATGTCAATGAGTTGAACAGCCCTACGATATTCGCTACCAAAAGCGCGATTGCCGCATACACAAAAGGCGGAGAGTGGAGAGCCGGCATGCTGGAGTATGTAGAACGCAATGTGCTTTTTGTGGAGAAGAGGCTGAAAGGTTTGAAGTTTAATGATGCGGAACTCATAACACCTCTCAGGCCCGAATTTTCATTCCTTATATGGCTCGATTGCAGGGAGCTGTGCAGGGCGTTGGGTCTTGACCCGAAAGGGCTGGTGAAGTTTTTTGTAGATGATGCGGGGCTGGCGCTTAACGACGGGGCAACGTTCGGCCCCGGAGGCGAAGGTTTCATGCGCCTGAATGTCGGCACCTCGGTAAAGGTGCTCGAAAAGGCCATGGCAAGGTTAGAAGAGGCGGTAATGGCCCGTCTGTAAATGTAAAATGCCATGTTCATTGATGCAGACAACATAGCAAGTGCGTCGATAGACCTGAACCGTGAACTCGTGCGCCATCCTGCAGCTACCTTTTACGCAAGGGTAAAAGGGAATGCAATGGCGGATATGGGTGTCGAGGAGGGCGATGTATTGATTATAGACAGAGCGCTGGAACTGTCGGACGGCTGTATGGTTGTCTGCTATATAGACAATGAATTTGTCTTGAGAAGAGTGGCAGTGGGAGATGGACGGGTATGGCTGGTCGCAGCAGACGGGAACCGGATAAAGCTCGACCCGGGCAATGATACCGATACGTTATGGGGTGTCGTAGCTTATTGCATAAAGGATGTACGCCATAGTAGACTGCAATAACTTTTTCGTCTCCTGCGAGACGGTATTCAATCCGTCGCTGAAGGGGAAACCGGTTGTCGTGCTCTCGAACAATGACGGCTGTGTAATATCGCGTTCCCAGCAGGCCAAGGATGCCGGCATAAAGATGGGGCTGCCTGCCTATCAGATAGAGGATGAAAGCATAATACTCTATTCAAGCAACTATATGCTTTACGGCGACATGAGCCGCAGGGTGATGTCGGTACTGGCAGATTCAATGCCCAACATACATGTATATTCGATAGATGAGGCATTTGTGGATTTTACCGGTTTCAAGGTTTCGCAGATAGAGACAAAATGCAGGGAGGTAATAAGAGCCGTCAGGAAGTTTACCGGTATCCCTGTAAGCATAGGCGTCGCGCCCAATATGACCCTGGCCAAACTGGCCAACAGGTTTGCAAAACGCTACAAAGGATATAACGGCTACTGCGCCATAGATGATGAAAGAAAGCGTCTCAAGGCACTGGAACTTTCAAAAATAGAGGATGTGTGGGGAATAGGGCGGCGCTATTCTGCCTTTCTCAAACGTCAGGGAATTGTGACTGCCGCCGATTTTACGAGGCAGAGCGCCGCGTGTATAAAGCACTACATGAAACTGCCCGGACTGAGAACATATCAGGAACTTTACGGAGAGCAGGTCATAGAGCCGCGCAAATATGCGGCAAACAAATCTGTCTGCGTTTCGCGCAGTTTTGCAAAGGGGGTATCGGATATGCCTTCGCTTGAAGAGGCGGTGAGCAATTTCGCCTCTTCGTGTGCGGCCAAACTCAGGCGGCAGAAATCTGTCGCAACCTGCATTACTGCATTTATAATGACAAATTTCTATAATGAACGTTCCGACAAGTATTACAACAGCGTGACTGTTACAATGCAGCAGCCCTCCAACAATACGGTTGAGATTGTCCAGGCTGCGCTCAGGGCTCTTTCGCTGATTTTCAGGGAGGGTTATTCATACAGGAAGGCCGGTGTCATTGCAACCGAAATTTCGTCTGACAGATATGTGCAGCAGAATCTTTTTCATGAGGCAGACAATGAGCGGCTGGAGAGCATAAACAGGCTGCTGGACAATCTGAACTCCAAGTATGGAAAAAAGATGCTCAGGCTTGCCGTGGAGGGCGGGGTAAACGAGGAGCGGAACGAGGGGTGGAGAGCGCGTCGCGAGCACCTTTCAAAAAATTTTACTACAGATATGAAGGAAATCATAGAGGTTAAGGCTTGATTTGCTATCTTTGTGGTGATTACGATTTTATTTGATTTCCGATGCTTGTAACGCTGATTACGCTTGTTATCGCCGCCATTTTCTTTATGAGCGGCAAGGTCCGTTCAGACCTCGTTGCGATATGTTCGCTTCTGGTTTTGCTCATATTCCATGTTCTGACTCCCGAAGAGGGGCTTTCCGGTTTTTCAAACTCGGTGGTCATTATGATGATAGGTCTTTTCGTGGTTGGCGGAGCGATATTCCAGACAGGTCTGGCCAAGATGATAGGCAGCAAGATACTCAAACTGGCCGGTAACAGCGAAACCAGGCTTTTCTTGCTGGTGATGCTTACAACGGCTGGAATAGGCGCTTTTGTGAGCAATACAGGAACCGTGGCGCTCATGTTGCCGATTGTAGTGAGCATGGCAATGAGTTCTGGGATAAATTCGAGCCGTCTGCTTATGCCGTTGGCCTTTGCAAGCAGCATGGGCGGCATGATGACCCTGATCGGTACCCCGCCGAACCTTATCATATCTGATACGCTGGACAAGGCCGGTTACGGTTCTCTTTCCTTTTTCTCCTTCCTTCCCGTAGGTCTGGTATGCATTGCAGTTGGAACGCTTCTGCTCATGCCGCTTACCAAATGGTTCCTGGTAAAAAAAGAGAAAAAAGGTGTGGAAGGGCGCCGCAACAAATCCCTGGACCAGCTTGTAAAGGAGTACAGACTTCTGAACAATCTCTTCAGGCTGAGTGTGGAGAAAGGCTCTGCGGCAGTCGGAAGAACAATCGCGGAACTCAACATACGGCACGAATATGGAATCAATATTCTGGAGATAAGAAGGCAGGCTGCCCCGCAGCACCGGTTTCTGAATACGGTAAAACAGTTCTATACTCCCGATACCGTTCTTGAAGAAGCAGATATACTGTATGTTTCGGGAACTCCGGAGCAGGTGGAGCGGATATGCAAGGATTTCGGCCTTATGCCTCTGGACGGCCATGTCTCTGAAAATACGGCCGGAGCTTCGCTCGATTTTTATGATATAGGAATAGCCGAAGTGCTGCTTATGAACACTTCGCAGGTGGTGAACCGTACTGTAAAGGAGGTGAATTTCCGCGACAAGTTCAATGTTAATGTCTTGGGTATATGCAGAAAGAAAGAGTACCTGCTGCAGAATCTCGGAGAGGAGAAGATGCACGGCGGGGATATACTTCTGGTTCAGGGAGACTGGAAGGATATAGCGCGGCTCTCACGCGAGGAGGAGAACTGGGTGGTGCTCGGGCAGCCTTTGGAGGAGGCGGCCAAGGTTACGTTGAACTACAAGGCTCCTGTAGCGGCGCTTATCATGCTGCTCATGATAGTTGTAATGGTTTTTGACTTTATCAAGATAGAGCCTGTGACGGCAGTGATGATAGCCGCCGTGCTTATGGTTATTACAGGGTGTCTGCGCAGCGTCGAGGCTGCATACAAGACTATAAACTGGGAGACGATAGTGCTTTTTGCGGCGATGATGCCCATGTCGCTTGCGCTTGAAAAGACCGGCATATCTGAATATATATCAACGTTGCTGGCACAGAAACTCGGTGAAATGGGTCCAGTGTTTCTCTTGGGAGGCATCTATTTTACCGCCTCTCTGATGACGATGTTCATAAGCAATACCGTGACCGCGCTTCTGATGGCGCCAATCGCGCTGCAGAGCGCCGTGCAGCTGGGGGTTAATCCGGTGCCGTTTCTCTTTGCGGTTACCGTGGCCTCGAGCATGTGCTTTGCCTCTCCATTCTCCACCCCTCCCAATGCGCTCGTAATGCCTGCCGGACAATATTCGTTCATGGATTATGTTAAGGTAGGGTTGCCGCTGCAGGTGGCAATGGGGCTTGTAATGATTGCCGTTCTGCCTTTGATGTTCCCCTTTTAGGTTTTTTTTGTAGTTTTGCAGAATTCCGGCAAAAGGCGCTCTTGCTGTCGGAATGTCATGTTTTAATGATAAATATGTTAATTTTAATAATATGAAAAAGTTATTGATGTCTGTCTTTTCAGTAATGATGCTGGCTGCATGCCAGGGCGGCGGGGACAAGGTTCCTGCAATAAATGTGAAGGATATGGATTTGTCTGTCTCTCCCGGTGAGGATTTTTATCTTTATGCAAACGGCGGGTGGAAAAAGAACAATCCTCTGAAACCGGAATTTGCCCGTTTCGGCTCATTCGACGTACTTCGCGAAAATAACGAAATACGCTTGAACGAACTCTTTGCCGAGATGGCGAAACTCTCTCCGGAGCAGGGGACCGTAGACCAGAAGATAGTGGATCTCTACAAGCAGGGGCTCGATTCTGCAAGGCTTAACAGCGAGGGCGGTGCACCGGTCAAGAAGTATGTGGATTCCATATATGCGGCGGCAGGCAAGGATGAACTGGTAAAGGTGCTTGCAAATCAGAATAAATATGGTGAAGGAGGCTTTTTCAGCGTAGGCGTCTCTGCAGACCTTATGAACAGCAAGATGCAGATCCTTTACCTTGCACAGAGCGGATTGGGTATGGGCAACCGCGACTATTATGTAGATACTGCAAATGCAAAACTGCATGAGGGCTATACAAACATGCTTGCCAGATTTTTTGAAATAAGCGGTTATGACAATGCCGCACAGAGGGCTGCTAATGCAGTGAAGATAGAAGACCGTCTGGCTGAATTTTCGTGGAGCAGCGTTCAGAACCGCGATTATACAAAGCAGTATAATCCCATGAGCACCGAGCAGATCTGCAAAAGGTGGAACGGTTTCGATTTTGCAACGTTCTTCCAGGTGCTGGGAATACCGGCTCAGGAGAAGATCATAGTTCAGCAGCCTTCGTTCTTCGACGGCTTCAGCAAACTCTTCGCTTCCGCCTCTTTGGACGAGTTGAAGGACTACATGGCGGCAGGTCTGCTGAGCAGCGCCGCAGGGTCGCTTTCAGATGAATATTACGATGCCTCTTTCGACTTTTTCAGCACCCAGATGAACGGTGTTACAGAGAAGAAACCGAGATGGAAACGCGCAATGAGTGTTCCTAACGGCATTCTCGGCGAGGCTGTCGGACAGATGTATGTGAAAAAGTATTTCCCTGAAGAGTACAAGCAGAAGGTGTTGGATCTGGTACGCCAGCTTCAGGTTTCGCTCGGCCAGCATATAGATTCTCTTGCATGGATGAGCGATTCCACAAAGGCCTATGCACGCGAAAAACTCGATGCGTTTACCGTTAAAATAGGTTATCCAGACAAATGGAAGGATTATAGCACTTTGAACATAGACCCAGAACTGAGTTATTTCGAGAACCTGCGTGCAGCGAGCGCATGGTATGTGGCAGACAACCTGAGCAAGTTAGGCCAGCCTACAGACCCCGACGAGTGGGGAATGACGCCTCAGACCGTAAACGCATATTATAACCCTACTACAAATGAAATCTGCTTCCCGGCAGCAATTCTCCAGCCGCCCTTCTTCAATGCAGATGCAGACGATGCCGTAAATTACGGTGCGATAGGAGTTGTAATAGGCCATGAGATGACTCACGGCTTCGACGACCAGGGACGTCTTTTCGACAAAGAGGGCAATATGACCAACTGGTGGACTCCGGAGGATGAAGCTGCATTCAAGGAGAGGACTGCCATACTGGAAAAACAGTACAGCGAAGTGGAGATTCTGCCCGGTATCCATGCCGACGGAGCCTTGACTTTAGGCGAGAACATTGCTGACCATGGCGGAATAAGCATTGCATGGACAGCACTGCACAATGCTCTTGGCGGAGTTGAACCTGAGCCGATAGACGGGTTTACCGCAGCACAGCGTTTCTTTATAGGCTATGCTCACCTGTGGGCAGACAATGCCACCGATGAGGCAAAGGCCCGCCTTAACAAAATTGATGTGCACTCGCTTGCAGAGGAGCGCGTTAATGTGGCTGTAAGGAATTTCCCCTTCTTCTTTGAGGCATTCGGAATCAAGGAGGGAGACAAGATGTGGAGACCAGAAGAGGAGCGCGTCTCAATCTGGTAGTTCAATGGTAACAGAATTTGTTCAGAGGTAAAGTATGAGCATGGATATGGATCGTGTGAGCTACGCGCTCGGGATGAGCGTTGCCAACAATATAAAGGCTTCCGGAGTAAAGAATCTCAAGGTTGCGGACTTTGCCGCTGCGATGGAGGATATTTTTGCCGGAAAGAGGTGCAGAATGGAGGCGCATGAGGCGCAGGAACTCTTGAACGGCTTCTTCAGGGAGCTGCAGCAGTCGCAGATAAGGGAGATGAAAGAGGAGGGTGAGAAGTTTCTTGCAGAAAACGGCAGGAAAGAGGGGGTTGTCACTCTTCCGAGCGGCTTGCAGTACAAAGTCCTGAAAGAGGGCAAGGGGGCGAAACCTGCGGCGGAGGGGAAGGTGAAGTGCCATTATGAGGGAAAACTTGTAAACGGCACGGTGTTCGACAGTTCCTATGCACGCAATGCTCCGGCAGTATTTCCTGTAAACGGAGTAATCCAGGGATGGGTAGAGGCTCTGCAGCTTATGAATGAAGGTTCTCAGTGGGAGTTGTATATCCCGTACAACCTTGCATACGGCGAGAGGGGTGCTGGAGAGTCCATTCCTCCATATGCGGCCCTTGTCTTCAAGGTGGAACTCTTGGAGGTGCTGTAGTATAGGCGGTCGGGAATGGTGTCTGGGCAGTTCTCTGTCGGGATACCTAATTATAAATCTGCAAATTATGAAACTGAAAAATCCTCTGCTCTGTGCAATTATGGGTGTAATGGTTCTAATTTCTTGTGATATGCAGAAATGGAAAGAGAGCGAATGCGACGGCTACCGTCTGATTACCCAGAAGGGCGGGGCAACGCTCGGTTATTCTCCGGAATCGGGGATAAAAATCATTTGCCGCGACGGATATGCCTTCAAGGATCTTGACGGCGACGGTGAACTGGATATCTACGAGGACTGGCGCCTGCCGGCAGAAAAGCGGGCGGAGGACCTTGCAGGCAAACTCTCCATTGAGGAGATTGCCGGGCTGATGCTCTACAGCAACCATCAGGCGATACCGGCAACTTCTTACGATGTCTCTCCATACAACGGAAAGCCCTATTCGGCAGGAGAGGCAAAGCCTTGGGAGATTACGGACCACCAGAAAAAGTTTCTTAAAGACGACCATCTGCGCCATATTCTGGTTACCATCATAGAATCTCCAGAGGTGGCGGCACGTTGGAACAATGCCGTACAGGCTTATGTGGAGGGGCTGGGCCACGGGATTCCTGCAAATAATTCATCGGACCCGCGGCACTCTGCAAAGGCAGATGACGAGTTCAACGCCGGAGGAGGCGGAAAGATTTCCACATGGCCCTCCACTTTGGGGCTGGCCGCCACATTCTCTCCGCAACTGATGGAGAGGTTCGGTGAAATTGCATCGGAGGAGTGCCGGGCGCTGGGTTTTGCAACTGCCCTCTCTCCGCAGATAGATATAGCCACAGACCCGCGCTGGTACCGTTTCAGCAGTACCATGGGCGAAGACCCGAGGCTTGCCGCAGATTTGGCGCGCGCCTACTGCGACGGATTCCAAACTTCAAAGGGAGATGCAGAGATTTCAGGCGGCTGGGGCTATCGGAGTGTGAATGCAATGGCAAAGCACTGGCCGGGCGGAGGCGCATGCGAGAGCGGCCGCGATGCTCATTACGGCTTTGGCAAGTACGCTGTCTATCCCAATGGAAATATTGCGTTGCACAAGATCCCCTTTTTGGAGGGTGCATTCAAACTGAAAGGCAAGACGGGAGCCGCTTCGGCTGTCATGCCTTATTATACTATTTCTTACGGACAGGGAAGCGAGAATGTCGCAAACTGTTATGACCCGGACATCATTACCCGCCAGTTGCGAAAGGAGGCGGGTTACGACGGCGTTATCTGCACAGACTGGGTCGTTACGGCTGATGAACTGCATCCCGGCATTCACGGTGGAAAGCCGTGGGGAGTGGAACATCTTACCGTAGCGGAGCGGCATTATAAGGCGCTTATGGCAGGTGTAGACCAGTTCGGCGGTAACAATGATATGAAACCTGTCCTGGAGGCATACAGGATGGGAGTGGAGGAGCATGGTGAGGAGTGGATGCAGGCGCGTATGAGAGCCTCCGCCCGCCGCCTTCTGCTAAATATATTCAGGACGGGGCTGTTTGAAAATCCATATCTAGACCCTGCGCATACCGTTGAGGTTGTAGGTTGCCCCGAATATATGGCGGAGGGGTATCAGGCGCAGGTGAAGAGTACCGTAATGCTCAAGAACCATAACAACGTGCTCCCTTTGAAGGGAAGGAAAAAGGCGTATATTCCACAGCGTTACTGTCCGGAGTACAAAAACTTCTGGGGCGGCACCGTGCCGGAGAGCAAAGTGGCACCGGTGAGCGCGTCACTGGGGTCAAAATATTTCGACCTTGTGGATAACCCGGAGGAGGCAGATGTGGCGTTGGTTTTCATAGAATCGCCCAAGGGCGGCTGGGGCTACAGCATGGATGACGTAAAGAACGGCGGTAACGGTTATCTGCCTATCAGCCTGCAATATAATGACTATACTGCAACTTCGGCCCGTCAGACGAGCATTGCAGGAGGTGACCCTTACGAGAATTTTACCAACCGCAGCTATCGCGGCAAATCAACCTCTACTGCAAACAGGTGCGATATGGAACTTGTGGTGAATACCAAAAAGGCGATGGGCGGGCGTCCGGTGATTGTTTCCGTAAAGATAAGCAACCCGCTTGTGATGAAAGAGATAGAGCCTTATGCAGATGCCCTCTTCGTTACATTCAACGTGCAGAATCAGGTTATCCTCGATCTGGCAACCGGCAGGTACGAACCTTCGGGACTGCTTCCGTTCCAGATGCCGGCCGATATGGAGACAGTCGAGGCTCAGGCAGAAGATACCCCGCGCGATATGCGCTGCCATACCGACTCCGACGGCCATACATACGACTTTGCCTACGGCATGAACTGGAGCGGTGTCATCAAGGACAAGAGGACCGAGAGGTATAATTAAAATCATAAAGGCCGAAGTTCCACCGTCATTCCCATCGCTGCTGCTATTTTGTAAAGTGTTGCTACTGTAGGAATTGTCAGCCCTCGCTCTATCCTGGAAATATACCCTTTGTCTGCACCTATGCGCTTAGCAAGTTCTGCTTGTGTAAGTCCTGCATTTTTTCTGGCATCAAGGAGAATCTGCGCATTGTATTATTATAAAACTAAAAAGTTCAGACGTGAACAAACAAAAAGTCTCCATAACTTCAAAAGTTACAGAGACTTGTTATTTCATTCATAAAATTGTATGAATGGATGGATTTCAAGGCTTGCGAACGGGCATAACGCAGAAAGCCGCCATTCAGGCAATTTTGATTACTTGCTGAGTGCAGTAGCCACATCCACAGCGACAGCCACGGTACATCCGACCATAGGGTTGTTTCCTATTCCGAGGAATCCCATCATTTCAACGTGGGCGGGAACAGATGATGAACCTGCAAACTGTGCATCAGAGTGCATACGGCCCATGGTGTCGGTCATACCGTATGAAGCGGGACCTGCCGCCATGTTGTCGGGGTGAAGTGTTCTTCCCGTACCGCCGCCCGATGCAACAGAAAAATAGGGTTTGCCTGCAAGAGTTCTCTCTTTCTTGTAGGTACCTGCAACAGGATGCTGGAAACGGGTGGGATTTGTAGAGTTACCTGTAATGGATACATCTACGCCCTCTTTCCACATGATTGCAACGCCTTCGCGTACATCGTCTGCACCATAGCAGCGAACCTTTGCGCGGGGACCGTCTGAATAGGGAATCTCACGCACAATCTTGAGTTCTGATGTAAAGTAATCGAACTCTGTCTGAACGTATGTAAAGCCGTTGATTCTGGAAATAATCTGTGCGGCATCCTTTCCAAGTCCGTTGAGAATGCAGCGCAGGGGTTCTTTTCTAACTTTGTCTGCCTTTGCCGCAATCTTGATGGCGCCTTCGGCAGCAGCGAACGATTCGTGGCCCGCGAGGAATGCGAAGCATTTTGTCTCCTCTCTCAAAAGGCGTGCAGCAAGGTTGCCGTGCCCCAGACCTACTTTTCTGTCATCTGCAACTGAACCGGGGATGCAGAATGACTGCAAACCTATTCCTATGGCTTCGGCAGCATCTGCCGCATTCTTGCAGCCTTTCTTTATTGCAATGGCAGCTCCCACCACATAAGCCCATTTTGCATTCTCGAAACAGATGGGCTGTGTCTCCTCGCAAGTTTTGTAGGGGTCTATTCCATATTTGTCGCAAATCTGGTTTGCCTCCTCTATGCTTGAAATGCCGTTTTCGCTCAGCGCCTTGTTTATCTGCGCCATTCTACGGTCCTGACTCTCGAATTTAACTTCTCTTATAGCCATTTTCTTTCCTCCTAATTATTCGTTACGTGGGTCAATGTATTTAACAGCACCCTGCTCAGCAGTAAAACGGCCATAAGTACCGGTAACTTTCTTTAATGCCTCGTTAGCATCTGTGCCTTTCTTTACTTCTTCCATGAACTTGCCGAGATGGACAAATTCGTAACCGCAGATTTCATCGTTCTTGTCGAGTGCGACTCTGTTTATATAGCCCTCCGTCATTTCAAGGTAGCGGGGACCTTTTGCCAAAGTTCCGTAGAGCGTTCCCACCTGGCTTCTGAGCCCTTTTCCCAAATCTTCGAGTCCGGCGCCTATCATAAGGCCGCCCTCGGAGAAGGCAGACTGTGTACGTCCGTAAACAATCTGCAGGAAGAGTTCACGCATTGCTGTATTGATTGCATCGCATACCAGGTCTGTATTCAAAGCTTCAAGTATGGTTTTACCGGGCAATATCTCAGATGCCATTGCTGCTGAATGGGTCATTCCCGAGCAACCGATAGTCTCTACCAGAGCCTCTTGTATAACACCGTCTTTTACATTTAATGTAAGTTTGCATGCTCCCTGCTGAGGTGCGCACCAACCGATTCCGTGGGTCAGTCCGGAAATATCCTTTATTTCTCTGGCCTTTACCCACTTGCCCTCTTCGGGAATAGGAGCCGGACCATGGTTCGGTCCCTTCTTTACAACACACATGTGCTGTACTTCATGTGAATAAATCATAATGCTCTAGAATTAATTTAATTTTGCGATGCCGCAAAGATAGTGTATTTTTACAATCTAACATTGTAACATCTTTACACTTCATTTATGAGAAACAAATTTTTAACAATTATGGCAATTGCACCGGTTCTTTGTACTTCATGCGGCAGCGGCACTGTTGGGAGTGCGGAGATAATATCGAAACAGACAATAGAGGTTTCCGACGGACAATATACTCCTGAAATAATGCACATGCTCGGGAAGGTAAGCGACCCGCAGCTCTCGCCCGACGGTACAAGGATACTGTATGGCGTAGCATATACCTCGGTTGAGCAGAACAAGAGCAACAGGGAACTTTTTATAATGAATGCAGACGGCAGCGGAAATCACCGTATTACAAATAGTGCGGAGAGCGAGAACAACGCCCGCTGGATTGAGAACGGAGAGAGGATAGCCTTCCTGCGCGGAGGCCAGATATGGGTCGCAGATGCAGATGGCGGCAATGCAAGGCAGGTTTCCGATGTAAAAAAGGGGATAGATGCCTTTGAGTTCGCCCCATCGGGAGACAAACTCATTTATATGAGTAACGTAAAGTCTGCAACAAAACCCTCTGATCTTTACCCCGACCTGGACAAGTCGGATGCCAGAATCATTACCGGCCTGATGTACCGCCACTGGGACCATTTCGTTGAGGAGATACCCCATACCTTTGTGGCCCCGTTCGATGGCAGCTCGGTAGGAGAGGGGCGCGACATTCTTGACGGTGAACCGTATGAACTCCCGACCCTGCCCTTCGGCGGACTGGAGCAGCTTGCCTGGAGCCCGGACTCTAAATATATTGCATATTCATGCAGGAAGCTGACGGGCAAGGAGTATGCCTTCTCTACCAATACGGATATTTATCTATATGATATTCAGACTGGAAGCAGTATAAACCTCACCGAGGGAATGATGGGATACGATACCAATCCTCTCTTTTCTCCCGACGGAAGGTATCTTGCATGGCTGAGCATGGAGAGGGCCGGATATGAGGCGGACAAGAACAGGCTCTTTATAATGGATATGCAAAGCCGGCAGATGAGAGAGCTGTCGGCAGACTATAAATATAATGTCGAAAGCATAACATGGGCTCCGGAATCTGACAAAATCTACTTTACCTCGTGCATCAATGCAGTGGAGGCCATTCTGGAGGTGGATATAGATAAGGATTGCACTCTGAAATACAAGCCGGCAAAGGGTGAGAAGACCTCCGACATTCATCTGGGCAACGGTGTGAGAAGAATTACCGCGGAGAACGTGATGTCTGATTTTTCTCCCGTACAGGTGATGGCAGGCCGGGGCAAGCTTCTTGCAACATATACTTCGATGCTCCATCCGGCCGAGATTGTGACCGTAGATATTGCAGACGGGACAGTGATACAACTTTCGTTCGAAAACAGCGGGACGCTCGAAAAGCTCAAGGCCCCGACAATGGAAGAGCGTTGGATAACAACCGTAGACGGCAAGCAGATGCATGAATGGGTGCTCTATCCGCCCGAATTCGACAAGAGCAAAAAATATCCGGTCATTCTTATCTGTCTCGGAGGTCCGCAGGGAACGGCAAGCCAGGGCTGGTCTACAAGGTGGAACTACAGGCTTATTGCATCGCAGGGCTATATTGTCGTAATTCCCAACAGACGCGGCACTTCGGCTTTCGGCCAGGAGTGGTGCGAGCAGATTTCCGGCGATTACATAGGGTTGAACATGCAGGATTACCTGAAGGCGGCGGATGAGATAAGGAAAGAACCCTATGTGGGGAAGATTGCCGCAGCGGGGGCAAGTTACGGCGGATATTCGATATACAATCTGGCCGGAATACATGAGGGCCGGTTCTCAGCCTTTTTGGCGCATGCAGGAATTTTCAACCAGGAACACATGTATATGACCACGGAAGAGATGTGGTTTCCTACATGGGATAACGGCGGCGCCCCCTGGGACAGGAATCCTGTAGCGGAGAGACATTATAAAAATTCTCCGCACAAATTAATAGGGAAATGGGATACCCCTATATTAATTACGCACGGAGAATTGGATTACAGAGTGCCTGTAGAGCAGGGAATGGCTGCATTCAATGCTGCCCAGATGATGGGCGTTCCGTCTGAAATGCTTCTCTTCCCCGACGAGAACCACTGGATAAACAAACCGCAGAACTCGATTCTCTGGAACAGGTACTTCTTTAGTTGGATTGAGAAGTATTGCCGCTGATAACGGCAGGATCTTCTATTGGAACATACTCATGCGGAATGTAAGCCTGCATCTGCATGAGTATGAAATTTTTTGAAGGCGTGGCATAAACTATTGCACGCATGTTGGTACTTCCGCTCTTGATGAGTTTTGCAAGGTTGAGGTCTCCAGACTCTATTGCTGCGTGTATGGCCTTCTTGTCTTTTGCATCAAAGTAGAATATATGCTCCCTTACCTCCTCGTTTGACGGATTGTAGCAGAGATATTTCTTTGGCTTGATAACGCTTATTATTCCAATGATGGAGATTACCACTCCTATGCTTTTCATCGCAAAATCTACATTCTTGTTCATTTCCATTGCGAATGCGCATACTATCAGGCACAGGCCGACAAATATGTAAATATATGACAAAGCAGAAGTCCTGCTCTTTTTTGAAATGTTGCCGTTTTCTTCTATTACAGATTCAATATTTTTAAAATCACTCATAATCAATAATTTAAATTAGTTGTTGATAAATTTGTACATGTACTGTATACATGTATGGGGTGCACTGCCGTTGCGGCAGCGCTTTCATTCTTCTGAAGCCTTCATGTTTCCCGGGAAGAGAATCAACAACGGATTTTATTGAGAGAGATTATATAGTAGTCGGCAGATATTTCATGCAGAAGCGATATTATGGAGATGTCCCATAATTTTATATTTTTTGAGATGCAGGGGATTGCAGTGATGCTTTTTTTGAACAGCAGTTGTTTGAGCGAATCGGGGACTTTCCTGAAGTTGGCATTTTGAGAGTTGTTTTTCTGGCCTGCGTTGTTGCCGAACTGCGGGGCGGTGAAACTGTCGCTCTTTATACATTGTGCCAAAGCCTTTTCCGTATCCTGAATGTAGCCGTTGTCTGTAACCGGGATGCATAACTGGCTTGAGTACGGTTGGGCGGAATCATCGGCCTTGTCTGTACAAATGTGCTCCGATACGCTATACGCTGTGATAATTGAGAATAATATGTATAATATTACCTTCATAGGCTCCACTCTGCACCCTCTTTCGTGTCTTTTACGTATATGCCCAACTCTTTGAGGGAGTCTCTTATGAAATCGGATTTGGCCCAGTCCTTTTCAGCCTTTGCCTTGGCTCTCTCCTGGAGTACGATATCCATCAGCCCCTCTATGACCTTCTTCTCGCCGGCCGAATTGGAGAAGTTCTCATCCATTATGCCGAGAATGTCTGTAAGAACGGTTGTGAAGAGGCTGTCGAGAATCTCCTTGTCTTTGGCCGATATGCTCCTTTTGCCCTCTTTTGCATTGTTGATGATCTTCACTGCGTCAAAAAGATGAGACAGGGCGACCGGTGTGTTGAGATCGTCGCACAGGGCGGCGTAAACGTTCTCCTCCATGGCCTTGATCTCCTCCGACGCCTCTTCCGGTTTATTTGCGGCTTTCAGGTTTTTCAAATCTGCCGCCGCCTGCAACATCCTCTTCATTCCCTTCTCTGCCGCCTGCAGGGCCTCGTTGCTGAAGTCCAAGGTGCTCCTGTAGTGCGCCTGCAAAATGAAGAATCTTATTGTCATTGGAGAATAGGCCTGCTCAAGCAGTTTGTTGGTACCGTTGAAAAGTTCGTCGAGAGTAATGAAATTCCCCAGCGACTTTCCCATCTTCTGTCCGTTGATGGTAATCATGTTGTTGTGCATCCAGTAGCGGACTCCTCCCTTGCCGCGTGATGCCGTGTTCTGCGCCAGTTCGCACTCATGATGGGGGAACATCAGATCCATTCCTCCTCCATGTATGTCGAACTCCTCTCCAAGATATTTTTCGCTCATTGCGGAACATTCAAGATGCCAGCCGGGAAAACCGTCGCTCCACGGTGAGGGCCATCTCATTATATGTTCCTTTGAGGCTTTTTTCCACAGCGCGAAATCAAAGGGCGAGTGCTTGTCTTCCTGCCCGTCGAGCGAGCGGGTATTTGAGAGCGTATCATCCAGATTCCTGCCGGAAAGCGCACCGTAATGGTGTTTCCTGTTATAAGTTTCCACGTCGAAATAGACGGAACCGTTGCTTATATATGCAAAACCCGCGTCGAGGATTTTCTGTACAAGTGCAATCTGCTCTATGATATGGCCGCTGGCCCGGGGCTCTATGCTCGGAGGGCAAGTGTTGAGCCTGCGCATGGCATCATGGAACCTGATTGTATAGGTCTGGACAATCTCCATGGGCTCCAGCTGCTCTATTCTGGCCTTCTTTGCTATTTTGTCCTCCCCGCTGTCTGAATCGTGTTCAAGATGACCTACGTCTGTAATGTTCCTTACATAACGGACCTTGTATCCGAGATGGCGGAACAGGCGTACCAGAACGTCGAACGTCACGGCCGGGCGTGCATGTCCGAGATGCGCATCGCCGTAAACGGTAGGTCCGCAAACATACAATCCTACCATTGAGGGTGTTACCGGTTTGAATAACTCTTTTTTTCTCGACAGCGTGTTATAGATGTAAACCTCTCTCATTGCGGACAAAATTTCCGCAAATTTAATCAATTATTGGGATTCTCAGCGAGAGGGACTATAATTTTAAGGGCTAAAATTTCAGTTGCGTATTTTTCCTCACCTGTGGGCGCCGTATATTTCGAATAGCGTATTTTCCCCGTTACCTCTACGAACATCCCTTTCTTTATTGCATTGAAATCCGGCATGTACTTGCTCGACCATGCCGTTATGTTGTGCCACATGGTCTCTTCTTTCCATTCTCCGTCTCTGTTCCTGTAGTTTTCATGGGTGGCGAGCGGAAACCGCACAAGTGTGGCCCCGCCGTCGAGTTTTACAATTTTAGGCTCCATCCCCACATTTCCCTTGAGTTCAACCTTGTTCACAGATTTTTCCATAACAGTTCTCCTTACTTTAGTTGTTGTGTTTTGTGCAAATAAAGCAAGAGAGAACGGAACAATCCCATATCTATCTGTTTATATATGTTTAATTACGGCTGTGGGGTCTGTGTTTCTGCCAGGTCCGGTATAATCACTACTTTCATGCCCCTGTGGACATATTTGCAGAGTTGCAGAACATCGTCGTTGCGCATCCTCACGCATCCGTGCGAGGCTCTGCCCGGAATTGTAGACTGATGTTCCGGCAGTGTCCCGTGGATTCCTATGCTGTTGTTGCCCGGGACCGTCAGCCGTATGAAGCGGGGTCCGTATGCACCTTTTACAAGCCCACGCCCGTCCTTGAAATCATAATGGTAATCGTATGAAGCTTCGATGCTCTTTATCGTAAATACGCCTTCGGGGGTCTTGCAGTCTCCCGTCTCCCTCTTGTCTCCGTAGTTGGTGCCTACCGCAACGTCGTATTCTGCAATGACGTATGCATCTTTGTCAAAGACCCTTAGTTTCTGCTCGGCTTTGTTTATGACAATAAAGTTCCGGTTTATCTGCGGGGCATATCCGTTCTGCGCAAGGCCCATGCCGGGTATGAGCAGGATAAGGCAGGAGAGGAGAAAAGTTGTTGCAGTACGGGCGGTTCGCATCATATCCAATATATAGTGTGTGTCGGGGCTGCAAAGTTACAAAACTCCCGATAATTTTAATATTCGATATTTTATACACCGTTTCTCCGTTTTTGTTCCGCCGTTATGCAAAACAGGTTATTTTTGGGATAGCGGTATCTAACTTATTGCGGTATGGAGAGTCAGAGAACATGTCCGGTGTGCGGAGAGAAGATAGTAGGAAGAAGCGACAAGAAATTCTGCTGCGACGAGTGCAGGGCCTATTACCACAATCTGAGGTATAGAGAGAGACTGAAGTCGTTTTCGGAGGATAAAGATTTTAAGGAACTTTGTTCAAACATGGTTATGCTGCATGAGAGAAACTCGTCTTTCTCTCTAAAAATATTGGGCTTTATTTCCAAAATCTTGCTAATTTTGGCGCATTAAAACAGGTGGCCATGAAGAGAATATTTATTGTTCTGGTATCGGCGTTGTTTGCCGTTTCAATTGTTTCCTGTGTTGAAAATTCGGGAAAATACAAAGCCCTCAGGGCTCAGTTGGACTCTTTGCAGCAGGAGCACGGCATCCAGTCCGGAGAACTGGATGAAGCCTTTGCCATACTCAATGAGGTGGAGCAGGGGTTGCAGTCTATTCGAGAGAGCGAAAACATTATTACGGTTCAGGCTCAGAGCCGCGACGGTCTTGACGTTCCGGCTGAGTCCAGGGAGCAGATTAAAAATGACATGCAGGCCATTGGCGATGCTATCAGACAATATCAGGCCCAGATAGAGCAGCTTAAAAAAGATAACAGGATTCAGTCTGCTCAGTTCAGGAAGAGGCTTGACGCCCTTTCTGCAGAACTGCAGCAGAAGTCTGAACTGATAGAGAGCCTGACATCCCAACTTAACGAAAAGGATGCGCAACTTGCTGTCAAGTCGGAACAGATTGCTTCTCTGGATCTTGTGGTTTCCAACCTCAAGGAGGAAGTGGCGACGCTCAACAAAAGCAGCGAGGAGTTGAAGGAGAAGGTGGCAGAGCAGGACAAGGAACTCTACTCAGTACATTATATAGTAGCTTCAAAGGCTGACCTGATTGCTGCCGGTGTCATTACCAAAGGCGGGCTTTTCAAGTCTTCGAAAGTTTCATACGAATCAGAGAGGAACTCCTTTGTAACCATAGATTCGCGGGAGATAACCTCGATAAACACCAATGCAAAAAAGGCAAAGGTTCTCTCTGTCCATCCGGCCGGTTCCTATGCGCTGGAAAAGATCAACGATGAGATAATCATTTCAATTTCCGATCCTGCAAGGTTCTGGGAGCAGACAAGATACCTGGTGGTCCAGACGAACTGACCGTCGGGATACCTATATGAGAATAAAATTTCGAAACTTATATGAAAAAATTTCTGATGTTGTTTATGGCCGCAGGCCTGGTGTTAAGTTCATGTAAATCGGATGATATGTCAAATCCTCTTTTAGAAAAATCTACTTTGAGATATGGGGCTCCGGCGTTCGACAAGATAAGGACGGAGCATTATCTGCCGGCATTCAATGCCGCAATAGCCAAGGGAAAGGCGGAGATAGACTCCATTGCCGGAAATCCCCAGGCCCCCACATTTGAAAATACCATTCTTGCTCTCGAGTACGCAGGCGGAGATCTTACCGCAGTTTCAAATATCTTCTTCAACCTGAACGAGGCCAATACAAATGAGCAGATGCAGGCTGTAGCGGAGGAGGTCTCTCCCAAGATGACTGAATACAGCATGTCTATATTGCTTAACGATAAACTTTTTGAAAGGGTGAAGAGCGTATATGACAGGCTCGACAGTTTGAACCTCGGCCCTGAGGAGAGGCGTCTTACAGAACTTACATACAGGAATTTCGCCAGAAACGGCGCCAATATTCCCGCAGAGAAAAAGGAGGAGTTTGCCAAGATTCAGGAGGAGATGAGCCTTCTCAGCCTCAAGTTCAGCAAAAATGTGCTGGATGCGACAAATGCGTATATACTTCATATTACGGATTCATCGCAACTTGCCGGGCTTCCGGAGTCGGCGGTTGCCTCAGGTGCGGCTGAAGCAAAGAGCAGGAATCTCGAGGGGTGGGTCTACACCCTGCAATATCCGAGCATGGAACCTTTCATGAAGTATTCAGATGTAAGGGAACTGAGGGAGCAGATGTGGAGGGCTTCCAATACAAAATGTGTAGAGGGCCGGTTCAGCAATGAAGATGTGGTGAAAAGAATCGTGGAACTCAGGATGAAAGAAGCGGAACTGCTGGGATATGGAAAATATTCAGATTATGTGCTGGAAGAGAGGATGGCCAAGAATACGGAGAGAGTAAACGATTTCCTGAATGACCTTCTGGCAAAGTCGCTTCCGTTTGCAAAGGAGGATGTGAAAAGGATTGAGGAGTATGCAGGGGCGCATGGCCTGGAGGGGAAGATGATGCCGTGGGACTTTACCTATTATGCGACAAAATACAAGGATGAGAAGTATAAGCTGAACGACGAGATGCTCAAGCCCTATTTCAAGCTGGAGAACGTGCAGCAGGCCGTATTTGCGTTGGCGGATTCTCTTTACGGGCTTAAATTTACTGAGGCCACGGATATTCCCGGATACCATCCCGATGTCAAGGTATACGACGTTACGGATGCTGAGGGACGCCATGTAGCGCTCTTCTATTCAGACTTCTTCCCCCGCGAGAGCAAGCGCGCCGGTGCATGGATGACTTCGTTCAGAGGACAGGGAGTCAACCGAGAGGGAGTGGAGGAGAGGCCGCTGGTCTCCATCGTATGCAACTTTACAAAGCCGGCGGAGGATCATCCCTCGCTGCTTACCTTCTATGAAGTTACGACTCTGCTTCACGAGTTCGGACATGCGCTTCACGGAATGTTGTCGGATGTCAGGTATCCTTCGCTCTCAAGCCCCAACGTAGCATGGGATTTCGTTGAACTGCCGTCTCAGATAATGGAAAACTGGGCAACGGAAAAGGAGTATCTCTCTTCATGGGCAAAACATTACAGAACCGGGGAGACAATGCCCGATGAACTTATCGGCAAGATAGTGGATTCAAAGAATTTCAACAGCGGTTATGCGCAGGTAAGACAGCTTGCTTTCGGAATTTGCGACATGGCGTGGCATACACTCGAGAAGCTTCCTGCAGAGAGTGTAGGGCAGTTCGAGGCAAAGGCTGTTGAAAAGTGCCAGATTCTGCCTGTAGTGGAGGGAACGGCCTTTTCGCCTTCGTTCTCGCACATTTTCTCCGGCGGATACGCATCGGGATACTATTCGTATAAATGGGCGGAGGCTCTCGAAGCAGATGCATTCCGGCTCTTCAAGGAGAAGGGTATATTCAACAGGGAGGTCTCTGACAGTTTCAGGAAAAACATTCTTTCAAGGGGCAATACCGAAGATGCGGATGTGCTTTACAGAAATTTCAGGGGGCGCGATCCCAAGCCGGAGGCTCTGCTCGAAAAATTGGGAATGACAGAGAAATAGTTAAATTCAAACGGTTATAATATGTCGGGTTTTTTTGGTTGCGTTTC
Source organism: uncultured bacterium (assembly GCA_949300025.1). Classification (GTDB taxonomy): domain Bacteria; phylum Bacteroidota; class Bacteroidia; order Bacteroidales; family UBA932; genus Egerieousia. Next base: position 71,580 of record CASGCS010000020.1, read on the forward strand.
ACGCAATGAATGTGTGAACGATGTCTTTTACGGAACAGACTATCATTCGCACCTGGGTACAAAGAGGGCCGGTATGGCCTTTTATACGGGCGGCAAGTTCGTCAGGTCTATCCACTCTCTTGAAAACGGCTATTTCAGGAACAAGTTTGAAGATGAACTGCCCCGTTTCGGAGCTTCCAACATGGGAGTGGGCGTTATCTCCGACTCGGAGTCGCAACCTATTACAATAACCTCTCATCTGGGACGGTATGCAGTCGTTACCGTTGCCAGAATTGACAATATAGAGGAACTGACGGCAGAACTGCTCGAAAAGAGGTATCACTTTGCGGAACTTTCAGATTCTACTATAAATGCAACGGAACTGGTTGCAATACTTATAGGAATGTGCGACAGCATAAAGGAGGGCATAGAACTGGTACAAAGAAAGATAAAAGGTTCATGTTCGCTTCTGGTGCTCACAGACCATGCGATATATGCGGCACGCGACAAGTTCGGCAGAACTCCCATCTCGATAGGAAAGAACGACAAGGGATATGTCTGCGCCAGTGAAAGTTCCAGTTTTGCAAACCTGGGCTATGATTTCGTGCGCGACTTGGGACCGGGCGAAATAGTGCAGCTCAGTGCAGACGGTGTAAGGGTGGTCGCACCTGCCGGCAAGAGAAAGCAGGTCTGCTCTTTTCTTTGGGTCTATTACGGTTATCCGTCGGCACAGTATGAAGGCATAAACGTAGAGGATTCGCGCTACAGATGCGGAGCCGCGATGGCCCGTACCGATACCGACATTTCCCCGGATTTCGCCGCCGGCATTCCGGATTCCGGAGTGGGGCACGCAATAGGTTATGCAAACGAGAAGGGTATACCCTATAAGAGACCCTTCGTAAAGTATACGCCGACATGGCCGAGAAGTTTCATGCCCCAGAACCAGAAGATGAGAGACCTGGTTGCAAAAATGAAGCTTCTCCCGAACGAGAGGTTCACGCGCGGGCAGAAGATTGTCTTTATGGACGACAGCATCGTGCGCGGAACCCAGTTGAAAGATAATGTCGTAAAATTGCTGGATGCAGGCGTTAAGGAGATACACATGCGAATTTCATGTCCGCCGCTCATTTTCCCGTGCAGGTTTTTGAATTTTTCAACTTCGCGCAGCACTTACGACCTGTATGCCCGCCGCGTGATAAGGGATATGGAGGGGCGCGACAATATTCCTGACAGCGTATATGAAGAATATGCCAATCCGGACAGTCCGAAACACAAGGAGATGGTTGAGATAATGTGCCGGCATCTGCAGCTTACCTCATTGAAATTTTTGCGCCTCGATGATCTTGTAAGGGCTATCGGTCTGCCTAAGTGCGACTTATGTACTCATTGCTGGGACAACAGCAGTTATACCGAGTGATGACGGCCCTTAATATAGTAAAATTTTTGTTACAATATTTGTATAATTGGCAAAAGTGAAATATCTTTGCGCCCGAAATGCAGGTTAAAGTATTTTTATAGTTAAGCATTTTAACTTAAAAAAATACACTTTTTATCATAGAATGGTTTCTGTTTGATTAATGATCTTGACCTGAGTTTAAAAATGTTGTTTTTTGTTTTGTTACAAGGGTGCTCTTTTTAAAAGAGTACCTTTTGTTTTTTACCCGTTATTACACCCCTGATTCTGCTGTTCTAAAACTCAAGCCTTGTAATTTGCGCATCATAATGCACGGAACGGTCGGAAAGAATATTTATGGCAAGGGTTTTGGAAATTAAATATTTAGTGTTATCTTTGCAACCCCGTAAAATATACGAGGAACCGTAACCAACTCATAATGTTGGCAATGCGGTTATGTTTAATTTAAATTACTAATTAAAACCAATGCCTGGATTAATTGGAAAGAAAATCGGAATGACATCCGTTTTCGGTGCAGACGGTAAGAACATACCCTGCACAGTCATTGAGGCTGGTCCGTGTGTCGTTACGCAAATCCGTACAGAAGAAAAAGATGGTTATGCCGCTGTACAACTTGCCTATGATGAGAAAAAAGAGAAACGCACCAGCGCACCCATGTTGGGTCATTTTAAAAAGGCAAACACCACTCCTAAGCGCAAATTGGTGGAATTCTCAAACGACTTCGCCAAAGAGTTGCAATTGGGCGACCAGGTAACCGTTTCCGACATGTTCGTATCGGGAGAGGAGACTTGGGTAGATGTAACAGGTATCTCTAAAGGCAAGGGCTTCCAGGGTGTCGTAAAACGCCACGGCTTCGGCGGTGTAGGCGGTCAGACACATGGTCAGCACAACAGATTGCGTGCCCCCGGTTCAATGGGTGCATCATCTTGGCCTTCAAGAGTGTTCAAAGGTAAAAGGTTGGCCGGCCGCATGGGTGGCGACAGAGTAAAAATCCTGAACCTTAAAGTTATCAAGGTTATCCCTGAAAATAACCTTATCCTGGTTAAGGGCTCTATACCCGGCGCCAAAGGTTCTTATGTAATTGTAGAGGAGTAAGCGTCTATGGAATTATCAGTATTGAAAATCGACGGAACAGAGTCAGGAAAGAAGGTGACTTTGAACGAGGCAGTGTTCGGAATCGAACCGAACGACCACGCCATTTACTTAGACGTAAGGCAGTATCTTGCAAATCAGCGTCAGGGAACGCATAAGACAAAGGCTCGCTCGGAGGTCGCATACAGCACCAAGAAGATTATCAGACAGAAGGGTTCCGGCGGCGCACGTCACGGAAGCATCAAGTCCAACATTTACGTAGGCGGCGGCAGGGCTTTCGGTCCTGTTCCCAGAGACTACAGTTTCAAACTCAACAAGAAACTCAAGAGACTTGCCCGTTATTCGGCCCTCTCATACAAGGCAAAGGAGAATGCCATTACAATGGTGGAACCTTTCACCATGGAGGCTCCCAAGACAAAAGAGTTCATATCTATCCTCAACAACATCAAGGCTAACGATAGAAGGGTTCTTTTCGTACTTCCGGAGAATTCAAAGAATATATATTTGTCGTCTCGCAACTTAGAGAATGTAAGTGTGGTTACAGTTGATGAAATCTCTACTTACAACATACTGAACGCTACACGTCTGGTTTTGGTAGACGGGGCTCAGGATGCTTTCTACGTAGCAAATAAATAACCGATTAGCGATGGAAATTTTAATAAAGCCTTTAGTAACCGAAAAGATGACGATTCTGGGCGATAAATTGAATCGTTACGGTTTCATAGTTGACCGCAGGGCAAACAAATTGCAGATAAGATCTGCGGTGGAGAAGATGTATGGGGTTACCGTTGTAAGTGTAAACACCGTTAACTACCACGGAAAGAGAAAGAGCCGCTATACCAAGGCGGGTTTATTGACAGGCCGTACAAACCATTTCAAGAAGGCGTTTGTTACTTTGGCCGGTGATGATAAGATTGATTTCTACAGCAACATTTAAGTAAGCGATGGCAGTACGTAAATTTAAACCGGTAACTCCCGGTCAGAGAAATAAAATAATAAGCGCATTCGACGACATTACATGTTCGGTGCCGGAGAAATCTCTGTTGCAGCCCCTTCGCAAGACAGGCGGCCGTAACAATACCGGAAAAATGACAATGCGCTATATCGGTGGCGGTCACAAGAGAATGTATCGCGTGATAGATTTCCTCAGAGACAAGGACAAATACAAGGCTACCGTAAAGACAATAGAATATGACCCTAACCGCAGTGCGAGAATCGCGCTTGTGGTATATGAAGATGGCGAGAAACGCTACATAATAGCTCCTAAGGGAATAAAGGTAGGACAGGTTATTGCTTCAGGCCCGGGCGTGGCTCCCGAGATTGGCAATACTCTTCCTCTCTCTGAAATTCCTCTCGGAACAGATGTTCACAACATCGAGTTGAAACCCGGAAAGGGTGCGGCAATGGCGCGCAGCGCAGGTTGCTATGCACAGCTTACCGCAAGGGAAGGTAACCATGCAATCCTCAGATTGCCTTCAGGCGAAACAAGAATGGTACTGGTTACCTGCCGTGCAACGGTAGGCGTAGTTTCCAACCCCGACCATAACCTCGAGTCACACGGAAAGGCCGGCCGCAGACGCTGGCTGGGTCGCAGACCCCGTAACCGCGGCGTAGTAATGAACCCTGTAGATCACCCGATGGGAGGTGGTGAAGGACGTGCTTCCGGAGGACATCCCCGTTCAAGAAAGGGTATTCCTGCAAAGGGATATAAGACAAGACATCCTAAGAAGGCTTCCAATAAGCTTATTATTGAGAGAAGGAAAAAATAGGAATTAACTTTAGAGTATTATGAGTCGTTCAATAAAAAAAGGGCCTTATATCGAGGCTAGTTTAGAGAAGAAAATTCTTGCCATGAACGCTTCGGGCAAGAAGGATGTTGTAAGAACCTGGTCGAGAGCCAGTATGATTTCGCCTGACTTTGTGGGTCATACTATAGCTGTTCATAACGGTAATAAGTTTATTCCTGTTTATGTTACTGAGAATATGGTAGGTCACAAGCTCGGAGAATTTGCACCGACAAGAACCTTCAAAGGTCATTCGGGTAATCGTTAATAACTTAAAATGAGATTACAGTAAAATGGGAGCTCGTAAAAGAAAAATGGCCGACAGGCTTAAAGAGATAAAGAAACAGACAGCTATAGCAAAGCTGAATGATGTTCCTACATCTCCCCGCAAAATGCGCCTTGTTGCGGATATTATAAGGGGAGTCGAGGTTAACCGTGCTTTGGATATATTGAAATATTCAAAGAAAGAGGCTTCTAACCGTTTGGAGAAACTTCTCCGTTCTGCCATTGCAAACTGGGAAGCCAAGAACGAAGCCGACAGAAAAGAGTTGGAGAACGGGAATGTGCTGGTGCAAACCATTATGGTAGGTCAGGGCCGTACACTTAAGAGAATAAGGACAGCCCCTCAGGGCAGGGCAGCAAGAATCCGCAAACGCTCCAATCATGTAACTATTATTCTTGGCAAAAAAGCCGTAAAATCAGAAGAGGAGGCTAAGTAACATGGGACAGAAAACTAATCCAATAAGCAACAGACTCGGTATTATCCGTGGTTGGGACTCTAACTGGTATGGCGGCAAGAACTATGCGGCAAAGATACTGGAGGATACAAAAATCCGCGAGTATCTGAATGCCCGCCTCGCAAAGGCAAGTTTATCCAAGATTGTCATAGAGAGAACATTAAAATTAATTACAGTTACAATTCATACTGCACGTCCGGGTGTGATAATCGGAAAGGGCGGTTCTGAGGTCGACAAGCTCAAGAGCGAGTTGAAGAACATCTCCAACAAGGAGGTCCAGATTAACATTTTCGAGGTAAAACGCCCCGAACTGGATGCCAATATCATTGCAAACAACATTGCAAGGCAGGTGGAAGGACGTGTCTCTTACCGTAGAGCAATCAAGATGGCTGTCGCAACAACCATGAGAATGGGCGCAGAGGGCATAAAGGTTCTCATCAGCGGCCGTCTCGGCGGTGCGGAAATGGCCCGTTCAGAGCTTTACAAGGAGGGACGTACTCCGCTCCATACATTCCGTGCAGATATAGACTACGCTTTGGCGGAGGCTCATACCAAAGTCGGCGTATTGGGTATCAAGGTATGGGTATGCAACGGTGAAGTATACGGCAAGAGAGATCTTACTCCCAATGCAGGCGTAAGCACAAACGCAGCTGCACAGGGCGGCCAGAGAAATGACCGCAGGGGTGGCAGAGGCCGCGGCGACCGTCGCAAGGGCGGTGCAAAACGCAGCAAGGAGGAATAATCAATTCTTGTTTGAAAATGTCTGGCCCGATAGTCCGCTATCGGGCTTTTTTATTTATAGTGCAAAGCACCTCCTATTGTAAAAAAGGCTATATTTGCTTAACAAAATCAACTCATGTATGAAAAAGTCAGTTTTATCTTTAATCGCAATCTTTTTTGCCCTCTCCTGCTATGCGATAGAGCGCAAGGCTCCGCAGGAAGAAGGAATGGACCCTGTACGTCTTGCAAAGGTAGATGACATTATAAATGCCTCTATCGAGAATAAAGAGATTCCCGGGGCCGTGCTGGCCGTGGTGAGAAACGGCAGTCTTGTATATCTGAAGGCTTACGGCAACAAGAGCGTTTATCCCGAAGTAGAGCCCATGACCGAGAATACCGTATTCGACCTGGCCTCATGCAGCAAGGTGGTAGGTACAACAATGTCTGTGATGCATCTTTTTGAACAGGGCGGATTTCGCCTTACAGACAGGGTGGACATGTATATCCCCGGATTTGAGCCTTATGTAGACCCCAAGACCGGCGAGAAGGTAAATATAAGGATAGTCGACCTGCTTACCCACTCTTCGGGGCTTCCTGCCTATGTCTCTCCCGAGGTAGTCATAAAGGCCTGCGGAAAAGACGATCCGGATTCTCTGATGAGTTATATATGCAAGATGAAAAGGGAGTTCAGACCCACTACCGATTTCCAGTACAGCTGTCTGAATTTCATAACTCTGCAGAACATCCTGCAGAACATTACCGGTGAAAAACTGTGTGACTATGCACAGAAGAACGTATTCGACGTACTCGGGATGACACATACTGCATACAATCCAAAATTGAACAACAACAAGCAGATAATGGAACTTGTGGCTCCCACGGAGAAGCAGCCCGACGGCAGCGTTCTTCTCGGTGAGGTGCACGACCCGCTTGCAAGGGTTATGAACCATGGCAATTCAGGCAATGCAGGTGTATTTTCAAATGCCGAGGATCTTGCCATACTTGCCGCCGCACTTATGAACGGAGGCGAGATAGACGGCAAGAGAGTTCTTGGAAAACTTACGGTAGAGACAATGACAAGGGTGCCGGATGAGGTGAAAGAGTTAGGGCGCTCTTTGGGCTGGGACAACTATTCTCCCTATGCTTCCAACAACGGCAACATATTCCATCCTACAAAGACATATGGCCATACCGGATATACTGGTACTTCAATTATTATCGACCCTGTTTCAAAGACCGCGGTCATCCTGCTCGCCCACAGGGTACATCCTGCCGACAAGGGCAGTGTTGTAAGACTCAGGGCACTGGTTGCCAACGTAGTGGCAGGTGCAGTGGTGGAATGACAATTCTGTAGTTGACAAATAAAAAGCAAGAGTTGCCGGAAACTGTCCGACAACTCTTTTTTTATGCAGCCGCCTAAGCGGGCGGAATCTAAAAGTTCAAGTTTATTCCCATGACAAGGTTTCTCGGCGCTCCCCAGTATCCTGTAAAGGTCTCGCGGTCATGGTCTGCTCCGTCGAGTCCTCTGACAATATACTTGCTGTTGAACAGGTTGTTGAGAGTGAAGAAGAGCGACATGTCAAATTTATTGAACTTGAATGTATTGCGTATATTGAGATTCACAATGTGGTAAGAGGGGATTCTGTAGGGGTCTGCCTTGTCGCCGGGCTCGGTACGTGAATCGGGCTCGAAATCAGCCCAATATCTGTCGCCATACTGCCAGTCTGCGGTAATGGCAAGGCCCGAGAGTTGTCTGGATGCTGCCGATGCCAGATATTTGAAAGGGGTGATTTCCACTGCCGCGCCTATCTGGGTCTGGGGCGCATCTCCAACGGGAAGGCCGTCGCTGTAGACATCGACCTCGGCTATTGTCTGCCCGCTGTAATCGTCGTAGATGGAGGCGTGTACATCGTTTTTCCATTTCCAGCTGCCGATTGAGGCGTTTGCCGTAACCTTTGCCCATGTCGCTACATTGTAGTGTCCTTCTATCTCTATTCCATAGTGCAGCGCGTTCAGGCCTGTAATCATGTATCTGTAGGCATCCTCTTCCAGCGGGCGGTAGGCCTCGCTCATAAGCGATTTGTTGAACCAGTAGGCACCGTAGACGGTGGCTTCAACAGCCCCACGGTAGTGGACAAAACGGTAGCCGAGTTCCCCCAACAGGTTCTTTTCATTTTTCACTCCCTCGCTTATACGGTTATTGCCGCTTGAAAAATAGACATTGGAATATGGAATTCTGCTGTAGGCCGCAGCATTAAGGTAAAGACTCTGTTTCATGTCCATTTTGTAGAGCACTCCGGCCTTGAAGCTCCCTCCCGTGCCGGTCGCAGCCTTGCTGTAGTAGTTGCCTTCGGTATAATTGTATTTGTCCCACCTTTTGGTCAGCGCTCCGTAGAGCGATGCTCCGGCATTTACTATAAAGCGGTTCTTTTTGTAAACCATTGAAGCGTAAAGCGTACCGTAATTGTGGTTTTTGCCGTTGTTGGTTCTGATATAGTCTCCTACTCCCTTTATGGGATTTCTGCCGTTGACTCCTGCAAGTGAATTGTTCTGATAATCTTCGTACCAGAAATCACCGCCGAGCAAATCGGTAATCTTCTCTTTCTCCCATGTGTTGTAGAGCTGGTAGTGGAGACCTCCCTCAAGTGTGAGGTGTTCGTTCAAATCCCAGATGGCGCTGGTAAGCACTCCAAACTGGATATGGCCGGCCATGTAGTCGCTCAGGATATTCTGTGCAGATTCTCCTCTCTCTGCAGCAGACCTGTTCAGGGCGACAATGGCATCCCAGTCTATATGCCCATCTTTCTGGTATGAGATGATTCTGTTCCCTTTGCTTTCGGTCCAGACTCCGCCTCCATTGCCTATTGCAAGATAGGCTGCGCTGTTGATTTTAAGGTTGCTGTTGTTTGTGTAAAAATGGTTGAGGGTAAAGTAAGGCTTGAAGTAGTTGTTTTCGCTTATGCTTTTCTGGACAAGCCTTCCGTCCTCTTCTCTGTAAAATCCCCAGTTCTTGCTGTAGCCTCTTCCATATTGTTCCATCTCTGCGTATGTGATGCGCTGGCTGCGCTGCTGGTGGCGTTCCGGCCCGCCCAAAGCGGTGAACAGCAGGGAGTGGCGGTTGTTTATCCTTTTGCTTATGCTCAGCATATATGCTCCGGCGGATGCATCCGTACACTCGACATAGCCGTGTCCCCACAGATAGGAGCCTGTGAGCGATATTCCCCATCCGTTGCCTATTTCTCCGCTGTTATAGCTGAAATAGCCTTTGGATAGCTGGTAATCGGTGTAGCTGTAGCCTATTTCCAGCGAAGGCTCGGTAAGCGGGCTTTTTGTAATTATATTTATGGTGCCGCCGACAGAGTTGTCGGAGAGCATCGATGCTCCTATACCCTTTTGCAGCTGGATGGTGGATGTGGCATCGGTAAGGCCTAGCCAGTTGTTCCAGAACATGGAGCCGCTGGTAAGTCCAGAGATGGGGATTCCGTTCAGCAATACCGATATGTTTTCCTGCTGGAATCCGCGGATATTTATCTTGGCATCTCCGAAACTGCCTGTTTCAGGTGTTGCATATACTCCGGGAATCTCCCTGAGAAGTTCCGGGAAGGTCTTTCCTGCAGATTTTACCTTAATATCCTTTTCATCGATACTGGTAAGCCTGAGCGGAGAGGTTCTGGTATTTCTGATTCCTGCGGAGACTGTTATTTCGTCCAGAAGAATGGCTGTCGTATCTGCTTCGTCATAAAGCATATTCTCTTCCGGAAAGCCGTCTGCATAGATAACAGACGGCACAAATGCGAGTAGAAACGTGAATAAAAAAAATCTTGTTGACATAAACGTAATTTTTAATTAATAAAAAAAGTTTATCAACAAGGCCAATGGGAAAACAATATCGGATTTACGAGGCGGAACGCTCCGGATACACCGGACCTCATAATGCGCGATAATCTTCTTCCATCCAGACTATACTGTCGGTGCCGTAATTTCAACGGCTCTGCTCCATGGGAGCTCGCGGACTTTACCGCCGATCGGGAATTTCACCCTGCCCTGAAGATTGAGCGCAAATATGAGAATTCTTTGCAGAAATTCAAAATATACGGAGGCTTTCCTACTCTAAATTTTTTCTCACTCCATCTAAAAACAGTTTCATCTTGCCGCTGTCGTGTTCATTTACAATTTGAAGCAACTTGCCTAATTCATCTATGATTTTGTTGAGCTGGTATGGCGTGTTGGGGTTGAACAGAATTTCAGTAAGCAGATAGTCGTCTTCTGAAAGCAGCCCTCTGGCTATTGCCAGGTGCTTTTTGAACGTGGTTCCCGGGGCATTCTGGTGCTTCATTATAGAGGCGAATACGAGCGTGGAGGCAAACGGTATGGAGAGCGAATAGGCTACAACCTTGTCATGTTCCTCGAAGGTATATTCGCAGATATTCAGTTTCAGCGTACCGAACAGGTCTTTGAAAAAGATTCTGCCCAGATAGTCAGATTCCTTTATGATTATTGCACTCTCCTGCTGGAGATTCCCCAGATTGGCAAACGTGGGCCCGAACATGGGGTGGGTGGAGACGAAGCGGAAACCGCATTCCTGATAGAATTCCTTAAGCCCTGTCTTTACCGAGGCTATGTCGGCCAGTATGCAGTTTTTGCTTATGTAGGGAATGATTTTCCTGAAGGCATCTATCGTACGGTTAAGGGTTACACAATTAATCACCAGTTCGGGAGAGAACTCCTCAGCCTGCTCGTATTCGGTAAAGCGCAGTGCGTTGTAGATGAAACGCAATCTTTGCGGCTCGCTTTCGAGTACGGCCACCTCGTGGCTGAAACTCAGCAGGTCTGTAAAGAACGAGCCCATTTTGCCGGCTCCTATGACAAGTATTTTCATCTGCTGTAAATTATTTCATTATCTCCATTTGAACCCTGACAGACTCTTCATGGATTGATTTCATTATCTCTGCCACGAATTCCGGATTAAGTTCCATGGCCTTGCCAAGTTTTGCCCTGTTTTCCAGAATGTCGTTATATCTGCCCTCCTGGAGGATAGGCATATTGTGTTCTTTCTTGTATGTGCCAATCTCTTTTGATATTCGCATTCGTTTTGCCAGGGTGGCGAGCAGCTGCTCGTCTATTTCGTCTATCTGTTTTCTTAAAACCGTAATGTCTTCGGTTGTCTGTGCATTGTCTCTTATTACCAACATACTTAGTGTATAATCCAGAACATCGGGTGTAAGTTGCTGAGCCGCATCGCTCAGGGCGTGGTCGGGGTCGCAGTGCGATTCAATTATCAGACCGTCGAAATTCAGGTCCAGAGCCTGCTGTGCAATTGGTGCGACAAGTTCTCTCTTTCCGCCGATATGGCTCGGGTCGCAGAACATCGAGAGCTCAGGATACCTTCTCTTCAGTTCAATGGGGATATGCCATAAGGGCAGATTCCTGTAAAGTTTCTTTTCGTATGAACTGAACCCTCTGTGGATTACTCCTATATTTCTTATTCCGGCACCATATATGCGCTCTATTGCGCCAATCCACAGTTCAAGGTCGGGATTTACCGGGTTCTTTACCAGAATGGGAATATCCGTTCCCTTGAGTGCATCTGCAAGTTCCTGCATTGCAAATGGGTTGGCCACGGTTCTGGCTCCAATCCAGAGTATGTCTATCCCAGCCTTTATCGCCTCGAAAACATGATAGGGAGTTGCAACTTCAGTTGAGGTGAGCATGCCTGTCTTCTCCTTCACCTCTTTGAGCCAGGGCAGCCCGACAGCTCCAACGCCCTCGAATCCGCCGGGTTTGGTGCGCGGTTTCCAGATTCCGGCTCTGAATATCCTGATTCCTTTGGATGCCAGGCTCTGTGCCGTGTTGAGTACCTGTTCTCTGCTTTCGGCACTGCACGGGCCTGCTATTATAACGGGCCTTTTATCGTCTATGCCGTTTATTTTCAAATGTCCGATTTTCATATTCAATGCTTTTAATATTATTCGTTTATCCTATTTTTTCACTGCCTTTATTCTGTCGAGAGCCTGCTGCAGTTTTTCCTCGTTGCAGCAGAGCGATATTCTTACATACTTTCTTCCGTTCTCCCCAAAGATGAAGCCCGGTGTGAGAAAGACCTTGGCCTGATATAGAATCCTGTCGCAAATCTCCTTTGCTTCGCTCTCCACCTTTCCCCAGAGGAAAAGCCCTACCTGATTGCCGGAAACCGTGGCTCCTATCTCCTCCATTATGGCTGTCGCCAGAGCCTTTCTTTTGGCGTATACGGCGTTCATGCCGTCGTACCATTCCCTGGGGGCCTTGAGGGCAGCGACAGCGGCGAGTTGCATGGGTCTGAACATGCCGGAATCCATATTGCTTTTTACGCGCAAGATCCATTGCAGAAACTGAGCGTTTGTGGCAAGCATCCCTATACGCCACCCCGGCATGTTGTGGGCTTTGCTCATTGAGTTTAACTCAATGCATATTTCCCTGCTTCCCGGAACAGAGAGAATACTCATGGGCTTATCGTTGAGTATGAAACTGTAAGGATTGTCGTGGCAAATTATGATATTGTGCTTTTTGCCGAAGGCTACGAGCTTCTCGAAAAGCTCCATAGATGCATTTGCACCGGTAGGCATGTTTGGATAGTTGCACCACATGAGGCGGGTCTTTTCCAGTGAAATCTCTCCATTGGCGTCGGCCTTTTCGAGAGCATCGAAATCGGGCTCCCAGTTCCTGTTCTCATCCAGCGCATATCGGTATATCTTTGCTCCGGCCAGTTTTGAAACAGAGGTGTATGTCGGGTAGCCGGGGTCCGGTACCAGCACTCCGTCGCCTTCGTTTATAAAGGCAAGGGTTATATGCATCACACCCTCCTTGCTGCCTATCAGAGGCAGTATCTCGCTTGCAGGGTCAAGTTCCACGCTGTACCATTTTCCGTACCAGCCGGCAAAGGCTTCGCGCAGTTCCGGAATGCCGATATAAGGCTGGTATCCGTGTGAATCTGCTTTCCTGGCATTTTCTGCAAGGGTCTCCACAGTTATCTCGGACGGGGGCAGGTCGGGGCTGCCTATCCCCAGGTTTATGACATTTTCGCCCCTGGCGTTCATCTGTGCTATCTCCTTGAGCTTTACTGAAAAGTAATACTCCGAAACCTCTGCGATTCTCGCTGCCGGTTTAATCTCTTTCATATTCTTTTGGATTTAAGTCAAACACTCTGTTGTCCTTCTGCATATTCGCCCAGAATCTCAAACTCCCTGCACAGCGGCATGATGGCGTCTATAGCCTGGATATACCGCGGATAATCCTTGAACAGCAGATTTATATAGAACTGATATTCCCACTCTTTGCCTATGATTGGTATGGACTGGATCATGGAGAGGTTCATGTCGTAGAAAGAGAGCACCGCCAGCACCTTCGACAGGCTTCCCGACTCGTGCGGCAGGGTAAAGACAATGGAACTTTTGTCTACCCACTGGTTGCTCTCCTTGTGCGGCGCCTGCAGATTACTGTTTTTCTCCTTGTTGTATAGATAGCGCAGCACCTCCTTGGAGACTTCTCTGTTGGAGAGAATCAGAAACCTGGTAAAGTTGCGCTTGTTGGTTTCAATGCCTTCCGCAAGAATATTCATTCCGTAGAGTTTGGCAGCTCCGGCCGGGCAGATGGCGGCGTGGTCTTTCAGACGGTTGTCGCTTATCCATTTGGCGCTTCCGGCCGTATCGTCCTTCTCCACCAGTTTTATCTCGGGAAAACGCTCGAGGAACTCTGCACACTGCATGAGCGCCATGGGGTGGGAGTTGATTTCCCGTATGTCTTCCATCTTTACCCCCGGAAGCGCCACCAACGAGTGGGAAATACGCAGTTTGTACTCTCCCACAATAGAGAGCCTGTTCTCCCTTAAAAGACGGTAGTTCTGCAGCAGACTTCCTGCTATTGTGTTTTCTATGGCCATTATGCCCAATATGTCACGGTTGTCTGCAACCATTTTCGCCAGTTCCTTGAAAGTGTTGCAATCTATGGTCTCTATCTCATCTTCTCCAAAGAAATCCTTGGCTGCAATATAGTGGTTGCATCCTCCGATTCCCTGTATGGCAACTTTTTTCTTCATATAATCAGTTCCGACAGTTTTAAATTGAAAGAGCCCCTGCCCAAACAGGCAGGAGCTCAATATTAACCTTTAAAAATTATATATATGACCTACATACAAACTCCCGCCCTTACTTTGTTTTAAAGTAAAAGTAATAATAGAAGAAGTATGTAAATCGTTGTTGACCCATAACGTTAACTGTAGTGCAAAAATAAGCAAAAAATTTTTACGCTGTTCATAAATTTGCAGCCGGTATATGATTTTTTAATGAATACTTATAAATTTGCATATCTTTTAAAGATAGGATTATTGTGACCAAAATACAGATAAATAAAGATTTAAGTGGTATACGCAGTCTGCTTGGCAAAGATACTTTCGTTATAATGGATAACAATCTGAAACATCTTTGCGAATATTTCAAGGGATGCCGGATAATAGGAATCGATACCTCGGAGCAGAAAAAGCGTATGGAGAGCGTGCTTCCCATAATAGACCGGCTGCTTGACGAAGGGGCGGACAGAGGCGCTTTCATTTTGGGCGTGGGTGGCGGAATCACAACCGATATCGCCGGTTTTGTAGCATCTGTCTACAAGCGCGGAGTAAGGTTCGCCTTTTTGCCGACCACTCTTCTTGCGCAGGCTGACGCCTCAATAGGCGGAAAGAACGGAGTGAATTTTGAGTCTTACAAGAATATTATAGGGACCATTACCCAGCCTGAATGGGTATATATTTGTGCAGAGGTGCTCAGAAGTCTGCCTGCGCCGCTCTTCAGGGCGGGGGCGGCCGAGGTGCTGAAGACCTTTATTCTTTTTGACGGTGAGGCGTACGGCGAGGCTGCCGGGTATTTTGCAGAGTTGAATGATTTTTTCAGGAAGAATGGGACGCTCTGCGACGGTGCCGGGCTGTATGGCGAGGAGAGGCTGCAGCGGCTCATTTCCAAATGTGCGATGTACAAGAGCGGTGTAGTGGAGCGCGACGCCTTTGAGAGAGGCGAACGCAGACTGCTGAATCTCGGCCATACCTTTGCGCATGCAATAGAGAAGGTGTGCGCAGATGGCGGGCGCTATGCTCCGATTATGCATGGCGAGGCGGTAGCCATAGGCATGGTGCTTGCCGCAAAGGTGGCGGCAAGGCTGCACGGGCTCTCCAATGGCTTTGCAGAGCGTCTGGAGGCCGACTTGCGGCGCGCCGGGCTGCCGGTTGAAGTGCCATGCAGCTTGAAAGAGGGAACCCCGATAGCAATGGAACTGCTTCTGGACGCCCTCAGGAAAGACAAGAAAGTGGCCGGCGGGGCAATCCATTTCATTCTGCCCGACGCGCCGCAACAGGTTACAGATAAACTGATACCTTTTAACGAACTGGAGGAAATCTGCCGTGACTTGCGTTAGTGTCTGTGAAAAGAGTTTCGAGGCCTGCAAAGCCATATTGCAGGAGAGCCCCATGGCCGAGATTCGTGCAGACCTGTGCGGTCTGCCGGCAGAGCAGACTGCACGGCTTGTCTCTTCTCACGACAATCTCATATTCACATGCAGGGTCGGGCAGACCTCTGTCGGGTATGCGCGTGAACAGATGCTTGCAGCCATCAGCCATGGCGTCAAATATATAGATATTGAGATAGAGGCCCCTCTGGAGTATGCGGAGCCGATTGCCCTTTATGCAAAGGAGAGCGGGACGAGGCTCATAATATCCTATCATGATTATGTCGGAACTCCTTCTTTTGAAGAGTTGCGGCAGATTGCGCAGGCTTGTCTGAGGCGCGGGGCCGACATAATAAAAATCGTAACCACCGCAAACGATATAGCAGACGTTACACGCGTAATGAGACTTTACCGCGAATATGATGCCTCGCATCTGGTAGCCTTTGCAATGGGCGTGTGCGGCAAGTTCAGCCGCTATCTCTCTCTTAGACTTGGAGCGCCCTACACTTATGTCAGTTATGGCAAAGATGTGAACAACCCCGGTATAGACGGGGCGGAGACCGCTCCGGGACAATATGAGAAGTCTGAACTGGAGGCTCTGTCAAGCAGAGAAAGAACAAAACTGGACTATACCTTGCAAAGAACCGAAACGGAAATACCCTGCTCCAAGTCAGTGGCGCAGCGGGCGGTAATAGCCTCTCTTTATGCAGAGGGTGAAAGCGTGCTTGAAAACTTTGAGCCGTGCAACGACATAAGAGGCGCGGTAGAGAGAGTGGCCGCTCTGGGATGCAAGGTTTCGTATGGTCCCGAAGGCAGGGTGTCAATAGTCAGCGAAGGGGCGGACAAGGTCTGTGAAAGACTCAGACACAGTCCCTGTTTGTATGAAGACGGGACACTGGTGTTCGATATAGGAGAATCGGGATTGCTTACGCGCCTGATGCTGCCTTTCGCGGCCTATCTTGCAAATGGACTGAATGGAGCCCTCTCCATAAATATAACAGGCCATGGCTCTGTTTTGGGACGAAACCTGCAGGGAGCAGCAGATGCAGTTGCCTCATTGGGAGTCGATTGCGCGGTAACGCGTGACAGTGCGGGGAAAGGCGCATATCTGCCCTTTACAATAAGCGGCAGGATAAAGAGGACAGGTTCGGTTGCAATGGACGGCTCGGAGAGTTCCCAGACCGTTTCCGGCTTGTTGATGATGCTGCCGCTTTTGCCGTACGATACTGAACTTGTCGTGAAGAATCCTGCCAGCCTGCCATATATAGAACTCACGTTAAACGTTTTAAAACGGTTTTCAATAGAAATAGGGCAAAAGAGAGGTGAAAACGAGATGCTCTTTGCAGTGAAGGGCGGTCAGAAATATGTTCCTGCGGCTCTCTACCTTGAATCAGACTGGAGTTCCGCCTCGTTTTTTGCAGTCATCTATGCTGTGGCTTCCATGAAGGAGCGCCGTTCGGGAAAGACCGCATCGCATTACAGGCTGCTGAACATGCCGCTGGAGAGTTCGCAGGCAGACAAGGCCATACTTGAAATATTGAGGCTGTCGGGGGTTAAATTGAAAATTGAGGAAAGGGGTACCCTGTGCAACGTGGAGATAGAGTCTCCTGAAAACTTGAAGGCCTTTGATTTTGATGCGTCAAATGCTCCGGACCTCTTCCCTGTTGCAGCGCTTTATGCAACATTCTGCGACGGAGTTTCCAGAATAAAGGGGGTCGGACGGCTGTTGCAGAAGGAGAGCAACCGGGCGGAGAGCATTTATGCGGAATATACGGCCTTGGGTGCTGATATGGAGATAGCCGGCGACTGCATGTATGTAAGGGGCGGCGCTCTGCATGGCGGTGCTGTAAACAGTTACAATGACCACAGGATAGCCATGAGTCTTGTTGCCGCTTCGCTTTTTATCGAGGAGCCGGTAGAGATAGACGATTTGAAGTGTATAGACAAATCATTCCCTTCATTTTTGGAAAAATTGTAATAGAGCAGCGGTATGAACAGTTACGGAAGAAAATTCAGAATTTCTATTTTCGGCGAGTCTCACGGTGAGGCAATCGGAATCGTAGCAGACGGCATTCCGGCAGGAATCTCTCTTTGCCGGGCAGACTTCATGAAGGATTTGGAACGGCGCAGAAGCGGTGCCGCAGGCACGACTCCGCGCAGGGAGAGCGACTTGCCTGAAATCGTAAGCGGAGTATGTGACGGACATACCACGGGAGCCCCGCTTGCCGTACTCTTCAGAAATGAGAACACCCGTTCTTCAGATTACTCCATGTTCCGTGAAATTCCACGGCCGGGCCATGCTGATTTTGTGGCCGCAGTCAAATATGACGGATATAACGACATACGCGGAGGTGGACACTTCTCGGGCCGGATTACTCTCGCACTGGTTGCGGCCGGAGTGATTGCAAAAAAAATCCTGGCTCATAATGAAAAGAGCGCAGATATACAGATCAGGGCGGAGATAACGGCTTTGGGAGGCGTGGCAAAAGAGCGGCAGGCCGAGTGGCAGCCTCTGATAGAGAATGTGTTAAAAGAGGGAGATTCTGTTGGCGGGATTGTAGAGTGCAGTTGTACGAATGTGCCGGCGGGGCTTGGGGAGCCGTTCTTCGACTCTTTGGAATCGCAGATTTCGCATCTTTTATTTTCAATCCCGGGCGTAAGGGGAGTGGAGTTCGGCGACGGCTTTTCTGCGGCCGGCATGCGGGGGTCAGAACATAACGACCCGATTTCAGATGCAGAGGGAAGAACAGCCAAAAACGGAGCGGGAGGAATAAACGGCGGAATTACCAACGGGAATCCCGTGCTCTTCAGGGTGGCGGTAAAGCCGACATCGAGCATCTCAAGAACTCAGAAGAGTTTTAATTTCAAAAGCGGACAGATAGAAGAGTTCAATATAAAAGGGCGACACGATGCATGTATCGCCCTCAGGGTTCCTGTCATTGTCGAGGCTGTTGCGGCAATAGCGCTTGCAGACAGCATATAGAGCAGGTCAGAACTGACATTCTACATCTTCCAGAAGCGTGTAGAGGTAATCGTCGAATGATCCGCCCGAATCGTCGAGATAACTGCGGGAATTGCACAGAATAACGGCAGAGACTCCGTTGTAGCCCCTCATCCATATTGCTGCCGTACCGGCCAGGTTTCCGCTGTGGTATGAAGCCCAGTTGCTGAATACGGTATGGTTAAGCCTCCAGCCGAGCGCATAGTGTTCGTACGACTTGCTTGGCTTGTACATTATGTCAAGTGTCTCTTTCTTGAGAATGTCTGGCACCTTCGTGCCGTAGTCTATATGGGCCATAAGTCGCATGAGCGCAGGGGCAGAAGCTATGATTCCTCCGGCAGCCTTTATCATCTCCATGTCGTTGCCGTAACCGTTGGTACCCTCCTGAGAATAGTAGATGCATTCGTTCTCCCTTCTATGGGT
Organism: uncultured bacterium; assembly: GCA_949300025.1. GTDB lineage: Bacteria > Bacteroidota > Bacteroidia > Bacteroidales > UBA932 > Egerieousia. Next base: position 90,198 of record CASGCS010000020.1, read on the forward strand.
CTTGTCGCCGCCTACATATATCTCCGTTACCCCGGCCTTGGAGAGTACATCTTCCTTAAGGTAACTTTCAAAATCCTTTCCGGAGACTTTCTCCACCACTTTCCCAAGCATTCCGAACCCCAGGTTATAGTAGTCGTAAACATTTCCGGGAGTATGTGACTGTGGAACATTGGCCAAAACGTATGAGATAATCTCTTCCAGCGGTTTGCCGTCGTAGTTGGGGTCGGCGGTAAACATGGGGTCTATCGGGTCGCTGGACCATCCGCTGTTATGTTCCAGAAGATTCTGGATGGTGACCTTTTTCGCGCTTTGGGGCATCTGTGTGCCGAATTCCTCCTCAAGAATTCCGCCTTCACCGAAAACATGGTCTGAAAGATTCAGCCGGCCCTCCTCTACAAGTGTCATTATGCAGAGCGCGGTCTGCTGTTTGGATACGCTGCCCAGTCTGAAAAGGTGGTCTGCGGTGGTGAGCTCCTTTGCCTGCTGGTCTGCAAATCCATATCCGTAGGAATAGACAATTTCCTCATCCTTGCTTACGGCAACTGAGATTCCCGGAATCGAGTATTTCAGCATGAAGTTGTATACAAGCCTGTCTACCTTTTCTATTCCTTTTTTGCACAATACATGGTAGACTTTTGTTGAACCGTTCTCGCCGGTTACCGTAAGTTCCACCCTGTCTGAAAAATCTATTGCGGTAGAGTTGTCTGTAACGGGAGAGCCGTTATAGGTGACTATGGCGTTCTGGTCTACCTTGAATGAAGGACGCAACGAGGTGATGTCTGCATCTTCGTCTACTGTAATGAAAATTACATAGTCTGAACCAAGCATCCCTATACGGCCTGTAGCTGTTTTTGAAATAGAGGTGTTGCCCTCTTCCGTAAATGAGAACGACGACATCGTACTGCCGCCGGCAGGTGTCGGCTTGTCTCCGCCGTTGTCTTTGGAACACCCTGCAAAAAGTATCCCGACAAGTAAAAATAGAAACAGTCTTTTCATAGATTGAATTTTAAAAAACGATACGCAAGTTATAAATATTTTTTTGATTAAATTTGTAGATGTCGCAATGTTTAACCCAATTTTTTCGCTCATGAATAATCGTAACAAGCAAATTTCGTTTGAAACACCTGTTGGAACGGTCAAGGTAGAGCATCTCGCCCATTTCTCGCTCTATCTCGAATGGAACGGAATCAGGATTTATGTAGACCCGTACGGAGATCTGTTCGACTTTTCAGATATGCCCAAGGCAGATTTGATTCTTCTCACACATGCCCATACAGACCATTATGACTGCAAAGCCATTGCCTGCATAGCGGTTCCGCAAACAGAGTTCGTTGTAAGCAAAGCCGTAGGATGGTGTCTCAACGGGGATTTTTCAAAGGCAGACTCTTCCATGAACCAGGTAAACATGTATGATGAGATTCCCTTTACAAAAGAGTGCCGTGTAACGGTGCTTGAAAACGGTGAGCAAGCAGTTGTCAAAGGCATAGGCATAACGGCAACCGCTGCGTACAATATCGAAAATTTCAGGGAGAACGGAAAGCCGTTTCATATCAAGGGAGAAGGCAACGGCTATCTTCTCGATTTCGGGGGTTTCAAGATTTATGTTGCCGGAGATACTGAACTGATTCCCGAAATGGAGAGATTGAAGGGGGCTGACATCCTCTTCCTGCCTAAAAACACGCCTTTTACATTTTCCGATGAAAAATTCATAGAGGCGGCAAATTATCTCTCTCCCAAGAATCTCTTTCCGGTGCACTACTTTGAGATGGACAGCAGAAAACTCAGAGACGGCATTTCAAGTGAAATAAATCTCTATATAGACGGGGCTCTCGTTCGCAAATGACAGACAGGATTATAGAATGTGTTCCCAATTTCAGCGAGGGGCGTGACGCAGCCATTATCGGAGAGATTGTGCAGGCAATTACCTCCGTGGAGGGAGTCAGGCTGCTGAATGTGGATTCCGGCGAGGCGGCCAATAGAACGGTAATCACTTTTGCCGGTGAACCGGAAAGGGTTGCGGAGGCGGCCTATCGTTCCATCATCAAGGCTTCGGAAGTTATAGACATGAGCCGCCACAGCGGGGAACACCCGCGAATTGGCGCGACAGATGTCTGTCCACTGGTGCCGGTTTGCGGAGTTACAATGGAGGAGTGCGTTGAATATGCACGCGCTCTTGCAAGGAGAGTGGGGGAGAGCGGCATCCCAGTCTACTGTTATGAAAATGCTGCATTTTTTCCCGAGCGCAGGAATCTTGCGGCATGCAGGTCGGGTGAATATGAAGGGATAAGAAAAAAAATTGCCGACAAGAGTTGGAAACCCGATTTCGGCCCCTCGGAATACAATGAAAAGGTAAGACGCAGCGGTATTTCGGTAATAGGTGCCAGGAAATATCTTGTTGCCATAAATTTCAATCTTGATACGGATTCAGCAGTGATTGCATCTGAAATTGCAAAGGATGTGCGTGAAAAGGGGAGGAAAATAGTGGAGAACGGCTGCGAGCGGTGGCAGAGAGGAACTCTTAAGGGTTGTAAGGCGATAGGCTGGTACATAAAGGAGTATGGAATCGCGCAGGTGTCGATGAATGTTACAGATATAGACCTCACTCCTGTTCATGCCGCGTATGAAGAGGTCTGCAGATGTGCCTGCAACAGGGGTGTGCGGGTGACAGGTTCCGAACTCATAGGGCTTGTTCCCGGGAGGGTGTTGCTGGAAGCCGGAAATTTCTATGCGGCAAGAGATGCCGGTGTTGCAGCGGGCATGAGTGATGACGAACTTATGGAACTTGCCGTGAAATCATTGGGACTTGCAGATCTCAAGCCCTTTGATTATAAAAAAAGGGTGATAGAGCGTTTGTTGTGAATATCCCTGTTGATGCAGCGGAATTAAAAAAAGTTGCCGGTCATCCGCCGGCAACTTTCATATTTGATTCATCGGAAGGAGATTACTCCTGAGCCAGTTTCTTGTATGAGTTATAGCGCATCTTTGCGTACTCTTCCGTAAGGCCGAACAACTCGCCTGCCTCCTGAGGGAAACTCTTGAGCAGTGAAGCATATCTTACCTCACCTTTGATGAAGTCCTGGAACTTGCTCCAGTCGGGTTCTTTGCTGTCCAGTGTAAACGGATTCTTGCCCTGTTCCGCCAATGCGGGGTTGAATCTGTAAAGATGCCAGTATCCGCACTCGACTGCATTCTTCTCCTCGCGCTGGCTCTTGCCCATGCCGGCCTTGAGACCGTGGTTGATACAGGGAGCGTAAGCGATTATCAGCGACGGGCCGTTGTATGCTTCAGCCTCTTTCATAGCATTGAAGAACTGAGCCTGGCTTGCGCCCATTGCAACCTGGGCAACATATACATAGCCGTAACTCATTGCCATCATGCCCAAATCCTTCTTGCGGATCCTCTTGCCTGAGGTCGCGAATTTTGCAACTGCGCCTGCAGGGGTTGATTTTGATGACTGTCCACCGGTGTTGGAGTAAACTTCTGTATCGAGCACGAGTACGTTCACATTCTCTCCCGATGCAAGTACATGGTCGAGTCCGCCGTATCCTATGTCGTATGCCCATCCGTCGCCGCCTATAATCCACTGGCTTCTTGCTGCAAGCATCTCCTTATATTTGAGAATTTCGCTGCAGATGCCGCATTTGCACTCTTCCATCATGGGAACGAGTTTGTCTGCAACCTCGCGACTCTTTTCTGCGTTATCCTTGTTGTTTATCCATTCGGTAAACAATTCCTTCATCTGAGCCGGGCATTCGCTGCTCTCCATCCCTTCGAGCATGAGGTTGGCAATAGTGCCTCTCAACTTGTCGACAGCAATCTTCATACCCAGTCCGAATTCCGCATTATCCTCGAACAGAGAGTTGGCCCATGCCGGACCTCTTCCGTTCTTGTCTGTGCAGTAGGGAGATGAGGGGAACGATCCGCTGTAGATAGAAGAACACCCTGTAGCGTTTGCAATCATCATCCTGTCTCCGAACAACTGTGTGATGGCCTTTACATAAGGTGTCTCGCCGCAGCCTGAGCATGCACCCGAGAATTCGAACAGAGGCTGTGCAAACTGTGAATTCTTTACATTCTGGGCTTTGGGAACTATATCGTCCTTGTAGCCTATGTTGGACTGCATATACTCGAAGTTGCTCTGCTCTATCTCCTGTGTTGCAGCAGAAGCCATTACCAGTGCCTTGTTCTTTGCAGGGCAGACATCTGCGCAGTTGCCGCAACCTGTACAGTCAGCCGGATCAACCTGCATTGTGAAGTAGTAATCCTTGAGCGGGCCGTTGCCTTTCACTCTCTTTACGCTTGCAGGAGCCTTGGCAGCCTCCTGTTCGGTCATAAGGAACGGACGGATTGCTGCGTGGGGGCAGACAAATGCGCACTGGTTGCACTGTATACAGTTTTCGGGATTCCATTCAGGAATGTGCGTTGCGATTCCGCGTTTCTCAAAGGCTGCGGTGCCGGCGGGAATAACACCGTCTGCAGCATCCTTGAATGCGCTTACGGGCAGGTCGTTGCCGCTCTGTGCGTTTACAACGTCGGCAACGGTTCTTACCCACTCGGGAGCAAGACGCTTGTATGAATCAGGCACAAACTTTCCGTTTACGATATTCTTCCACTCGAAAGGAATCTCCACCTTCACGTATTCCGCACCTCTGTCGACAGCTGCATAGTTCATCTTCACCACGTTCTCACCCTTCTTGCCGTAACTCTTGTCTATGGCATGTTTCATCTCTGCCACAGCCTTATCGTAAGGTATGATACCTGTAATCTTGAAGAAAGCGGACTGCAGGATGGTGTTGGTCCTGTTTCCGAGACCTATCTCTTCTGCAATCTTGGTCGCATTTATGATGTAGAAGTTTATGTTCTTGGATACGATTTCCTGTTTTACGAAATCAGGAATGCGCTTGAGGGTCTCCTCGGTATTCCACAGGCTGTTGAGCAGGAAAGTGCCGTTTTTCTTTATACCCTTGAGCACATCGTATTTTGTAAGGTATGACGGTACGTGGCATGCCACGAAGTCGGGTGTGGATACCAGATAGGGAGATGTAATGGGGTGGTCTCCGAAACGGAGGTGAGAGCAGGTATATCCGCCCGACTTCTTTGAATCGTAGTCGAAGTAAGCCTGGCAGTATTTTGGAGTGCTGCCTCCGATAATCTTGATGGTATTCTTGTTTGCACCGACTGTTCCGTCTGAGCCGAGACCGTAGAACTTGCATTCGTAGGTTCCCTTCTTCGCGAGGCTGATCTCTTCGCCTGCGGGCAGAGACTTGAATGTCACGTCGTCTACAATGCCGATTGTAAAGTCATTCTTGGGCTCCTTGGCCTTGAGATTGTCGTAAACTGCAAGAATCTGTGCAGGGCTGGTGTCTTTTGACGAAAGACCGTATCTTCCGCCAACGACTGTAATCTTAAGCCCGAGGTCTGCAATGGCAGCCTTTATATCTGTATAGAGGGGCTCTCCTACAGCGCCGGGCTCTTTTGTCCTGTCGAGAACTGCGATTTTCTTTACGCTCTCGGGCAGTACCCTTGTAAAGTATTTTGCAGAGAACGGACGGTAAAGTCTCACTATGATAAGTCCTACCTTTTCACCTTTGGCTGCAAGGTAGTCTATGGTCTCCTTGATTGTCTCTGTAACGGAGCCCATGGCGATGATTATGTTTTCCGCTTTGGGATCTCCGTAGTAGTCGAAGGGAAGATAGCGGCGTCCGGTAAGTTCGCTTATCTCACCCATGTATCTTGCAACTATGTCGGGAAGTGCCTCGTAATATGAGTTGCAGGCCTCTCTGTTCTGGAAATATACATCCGAGTTCTGAGCGGTTCCCTTTGTTACGGGAGCATTGGGGTTCAATGCCCTCGCACGGAATTTGGCAAGTGATTTTGTGCTGACCATCTCCTTGAGGTCCTTGCCGTCGATAGCCTCAATCTTCTGGATTTCATGAGATGTCCTGAATCCGTCGAAGAAATGCACGAAAGGAACCGAAGACTTGATTGCCGAAAGATGGGCAACCGCTCCAAGGTCCATAGCCTCCTGTACGCTGGCTGAAGCCAGGAATGCGAAGCCTGTCTGTCTTGCAGCCATGACATCCTGATGGTCTCCGAAAATGGAGAGCGCATGTGATGCCAGAGCTCTGGCAGAAACATGGAAAACCGCAGGGAGCAACTCTCCTGCAATCTTGTACATGTTGGGTATCATCAGCAGCAAGCCCTGAGAGGCGGTAAATGTTGTAGTCAGCGCACCTGCCTGCAACGAGCCGTGAACGGCGCCGGCAGCGCCACCCTCACTCTGCATCTCGACAACCTTTACGGTCTGGCCGAATATGTTCTTTTTTCCGTATGCAGACCATTCGTCCACCAACTCTGCCATTGTAGATGACGGAGTAATGGGATAAATGGCTGCAACCTCACTGAACATATAGGCTACGTACGCAGCAGCGTAGTTGCCGTCGCAGGTGATAAATTGTTTCTCTTTAGCCATAAATATGATATTAAAGATTTAGTATTTAGTTAATTATTATATTCTGTCAAAAACGGATACAAATCCCCCAAAATTAATAAATTTTCGGTAACAAAACACTATTGGCGGCCCTCAGTTTTTACTTCCGGTGCGATTTTTTTTACCAATCCCTGCAAAACTGCACCAGGGCCCAGTTCTATAAACTCGTCTGCTCCGTCTGCAACCATATTCTCAACGCTTTGTCTCCATCTTACCGGTGCTGTAAGCTGTATGAGCAGGTTTTTCTTTATCTCTGCCGGATCTGTATGAGGCTTGGCATCTACATTCTGATATACAGGGCAAACCGGTCTGCTGAATTCAGTCTCCTCTATGGCTTTTGCCAGTTCTACCCTTGCAGGGTCCATCAGCGGCGAGTGGAATGCTCCTCCTACTGCAAGCACCAGAGCCCTTCTCGCTCCGGCCTCCTTGAGAGTCGCGCAGGCCTTGTTTACCGCTTCAACCTCACCTGAAATAACTACCTGCCCCTTGCAGTTGTAGTTTGCCGCAACCACTACACCTTCCGTGCTGCTGCATACCTCCTCTATGATTTTGTCTTCCAAGCCCAATACGGCAGCCATGGTGGATGGCTTCAAATCGCATGCCTTTTGCATTGCCATTGCTCTGTGATATACAAGTTTGAGACCATCTTCAAATTTCAATGCTCCGGATGCTACCAATGCGGAAAACTCTCCCAATGAGTGTCCTGCAACCATGTCGGGTTTGAAGTCCGCCAAAGTCCTGGCCAATATTACAGAGTGCAAAAAAATAGCAGGCTGGGTCACTTTTGTCTGTTTGAGCTCTTCGGCCGTTCCGGAAAACATGGTGTCTGTGATTCTGAATCCCAAGATTCCGTTGGCTTTCTCAAATAATTCCTTTGCCTGCAGATTGTTGTCATACAAATCTTTGCCCATTCCTGAGAATTGGGCTCCCTGGCCGGGAAAAACATATGCTTTCATCACTTATCCTTAAACTTTTATGAATTGAGTCCGATAAATTAAACTGCAAAGATATATATATTTTCGATAAAATAACTAAATTTGCCCTCCCATTCTGCCCTTGTAGTTTAATGGATAGAATATGAGATTCCGGTTCTCACGGTGGCGGTTCGATTCCGCCCGGGGGCACAGAATAATTAAGGGATGGCGGCCCGCCATCCCTTAATTATTTGTTGCACTTCGTGCAACTTTTCTTTTTTACAGACTTCGTCTGATACCCCTGACGGGGTTGCGCTCCTTCCAGTCGCGGTTCTGAAGGACCACCCTCCCGATACACTCCTTGAATGCGCATCGCGCATCGTTGGTTTTATTGCTGTTATTGTTCGGGGATGGCGGTGATGAGGGCCGCGTGCTCGCTCCAGCCTTCGGCTGCCTGGTAGTTGTCCACCGAGATGGCGGGGACGTAGATGTGGGTGAGGGCGGAGCAATCGTCGAAAGCCATCAGTTCCATTGTGGGCGGGTTTGTGGCCCGGCAGGTGACAGTGGTCAGAGCAGTGCAGTTCTCGAATGCGCTTATTTCGATACTTGTCACTCCCTCCGGCAAGGTGATGGAGGTTAGGGAGCTGCATCTGCAAAATACAAAATTACAAGGTTTTATGAATTGGCGGTCCCCTCCCTGTAATTAAAAAAGGATGAGCGGAATTTCCGCTCACCCCTTTACACCTTATTGCCAAATGGCAGTTACTCTATAAAGCCGAGTATTTCGCCCTTTTCAACCTTGTCGCCCTGATGCGCGCAGATTGCTACAATCTTGCCTGTTACAGGTGAGTTTATCGCCTCCGGACCATAGAACGCCTGTACGAAGCATACAGGCTCTCCGGCCTTGAATTCTGTGCCGATTGTGGGAGCCGTAGACTTGTCCGCCACGTCATACTGCCAGATAACCTGACCTTTGACTGTTGCCTGAATAGGTTTTGCGTTAGGGAATTTTGCGACTAGCGCGTCGATGTCGAATTTAGGCATCTCTACAACCGGACGTGTAACTACGATAGGAGCGCCTGCTTTTGCCTTTGCCGCTTCAAGTTCCTGCTCGAAACGTTTCTTTGCAATGCCGCTCTTGTAGTCGCGATACTGTCTTTCGTGCATTGCAAGTTCGAAGAGTTCTTCATCGTCTTCGCCTCTCTCCCAACCTTCATCCTTGAGTATCTGCTCGAACTTGGGAAGTTCGTTGGGGAATGCATCCTGAGGGTTGCCTTCGTAGAATTCCAGACCTTTCTGTTTTACAATCTCCTTGATTTCCGGTGCAAGTTCTCCGGGAAGCTTTCCGGTCTTGCCCAGAATCATGTTCATGGTATCCTTGTCTATGGTTGTCCAGCGCGGTTCGCCCTTGAGGATATGCATGAGGTTCATGAGCGCGGTATTCTTTACATACTGGCTGAAAGGAGTTACCAGAGGAGGATAACCCAGACGTGGCCATACATACTCGACTTCCTGGAAGAGCATTACTGTCAAATCGTTGAGGGTAAGTTCCTTTTTGCCCTGATTGCGGAGCGATGCGTTGATTGCGCTGTGGAATCCCTTGAGGTCTGCCATCATCGAGCCCATCATTCCTCCGGGAAGCCCGCAGCCTACCAGCAGCGACGACGACTTGTAGTTGCCCGGCTCGATAAAGTATCCAAGATAATCGTCTATGAAGGTTTGTGTAAGCCTTCTTGCCTCCATGTAGGCATCCATGTTTATATCCTTTACAAGGAAGCCTGCATCCTTGAGCATCGCCTGTATTGTAATGACATCCGGATGGATTTTACCCCAAGAGAGCGGTTCCATTGCAACGTCAATGTATTCGGCGCCGGCCCTTGCAACTTCAAGCATGGAAGCTACCGAGAATCCGGGGCCTGAATGGCCGTGATATTGAACTACTATGTGGGGGTACTTGTCCTTTATGGCCTTTGTGAGCCTTCCGAGGAATACCGGACGTCCGATACCCGCCATATCCTTAAGGCATATTTCGTCGCATCCGTACTCGACAACCTTGTCTACAACGCCCATGTAATACTCTACCGTGTGGACCGGAGAGTGGGTGATGCTCAATGCAACCTGTGAAATCATTCCTCCCTTCTTTGCACCTATGACGGAGCCCTTGAGATTCCTGTGGTCGTTGAGTCCGCAGAACGAGCGTGAAATGTTCGTGCCCTGTTTTGCCTTTACCTTGTACATGAGAAATCTCACATCTTCGGGAACGGGGTTCATGCGGAGTGCGTTCAGACCGCGTTCCAGCATGTGGGTCTGGATTCCGACCTTGTTGAACGGTGCCGTCCACTCTCTGACAGCCTTGTTGGGGTTCTCGCCGAACAGCAGGTTCACCTGCTCGAATGCACCTCCGTTCGTTTCTACACGGTCGAAACATCCCATGTCTATGATGACGGGGGCTATCTGTTTGAGTTGGTGTACTTTAGGAACATATTTTCCTGAAGATTGCCACATGTCCCTGTAAAGCAGGGAGAATTTTATTTCACGAGCCATAAGAAATAAGTTTATCTATTAATATTGTTTTTTGAGTTGTTGAATCAATATCTGACAAATGTAGGAAAAAATATTGAAATAAATATTACTTTTTTGTGTTTGAAAAAAAAGTAATATATTTGCAATCCGTTTCAGGCCATGGAACGGGTAATATGGTGGTTGTAGCTCAGTTGGTTAGAGCGTCGGTTTGTGGCACCGAAGGTCGTGGGTTCGAGCCCCATCCTCCACCCGAAGGGGCAGTTGCTGTTGCGGCTGCCCCTTTTCCATATGTGATTGTCATTGCTTTTTATGCTTTTTTGCCCTTATTTTGCATCTTGAACCATCGTAACGCAAAAATAAAGATTAGGAGAGTACATAATGGCCGCTGAAGGGGCAAAATACCGGTTGATTAAACTGTTGCATGAGAGAATAGTTATGCTCGACGGTGCAACTGGAACCATGATACAGAAATGCAGTCTCTCGGATTCTGATTTCGGAGGAAAGAGGGGAAACAACGACATACTTAACATTACACGTCCCGATATAGTCGAAGCTGTTCACAGACAATATATAGAGGCCGGAGCCGACATTATAGAGACCAATACCTTCAGCGGAAATGTCATCTCTCAGGCAGAGTACGGCTGCCAGTCATCGGTATACGACATCAATTATAAAGGGGCCCTCATTGCGAAAAAGGCTGCGGAAGGCAGCGGGGTGTTTGTTGCAGGTTCGATAGGACCTACCGTAAAAATGCTTTCGTTCTCTCCGGATGTGAGCAGGCCGCAGTACAGGCCGGTCAGTTTCGACCAGATGCGCGAAGCATATTCCCTGCAGGTGGAAGCCTTGCTTGACGGCGGAGCGGACCTGTTGATTGTAGAGACGGTTTACGACGGGTTGAACGCCAAGGCCGCGCTCTATGCGATAGAGCAGGAGAAAAGGCGGAGAGGGGTGGACATACCGGTCTTTGTATCGGCTACCGTAAACGATAAAAGCGGGCGTCTGCTAAGCGGGCAGCAGATAGAGGCTCTTTATGTGGCGTTGAGCCACTATGACATTACAGCGTTCGGGCTCAACTGCTCTTTCGGTGCATCCGATCTGATGCCATTTCTGGAGCAGATAGCCGAGAAATCCTTTTCTGGGCGCGGAATTGCAGCCGCGACAATGCTCTATCCGAATGCGGGGCTGCCCAACGAAATGGGGCAGTACGACGAACAGCCTGAATTTACAGCCGGATGTATAAGGCAGCTTGCAGACAAGGGGTTGATAAACATAGCGGGAGGATGTTGCGGTACCACTCCCGAGCATATAAGAGCCATAAGGAAGGCTCTCGAGGGTGTGGCTCCACGCAGGTTCGGTGAGCGGAAAAATCCTCTTTCAGACGAACTGTGGATAGCGGGTCTCGATGATTTGCTTATAGACAGGGAAAAGAACAACTTCGTGAATGTAGGTGAGCGGACAAACATGGCCGGTTCCGCCAGGTTTGCAAAGCTTATAAGGGAGGGGAACTTTGCCGGTGCCGCGGATATTGCCAGACGGCAGATAGAGGATGGCGCGACAGTAATAGACATAAATACCGATGACGCCATGACCGATTCGGCGGTCAATATGGAGACATATATCCGCTATATAAGCAACGACCCCGATATTGCGAAAGTGCCCTTTATGATAGATTCTTCAGACTGGAACACCATACTTGCGGGGCTGAAGAACTGCACCGGAAAGGCGATAGTGAACTCTTTGAGCCTCAAGGAGGGCGAACAGGAGTTCGAGAGAAAGGCCTCTGAGGTATTCAGAATGGGAGCGGCCCTCGTTGTCATGGCTTTCGATGAAAAGGGACAGGCCGTGACCTTCGAGCGCAAGACAGAGATATGCAGCAGGGCGTACAGGATTCTTACAGAGAGAGTGGGCTTCAGACCCTGCGACATAATTTTTGATGTGAATGTCCTGACAGTGGCTACGGGAATAGAGGAGCACGACAACTATGCCGTGGATTTCATAAGGGCGGTAAAATGGATAAAGGAAAACCTGAAGGGATGCAAGACTTCAGGAGGCGTTTCAAATCTCTCTTTTGCCTTCAGAGGCAACAATCGCGTAAGGGAGGCCATGCACTCGGTTTTTCTCTACCATGCGATTGAGGCCGGACTCGACATGGCAATCGTAAATCCGTCGATGCTCCAGATTTATGATGAAATAGAGCCTGAACTGCTTCATGCGGTGGAGGCCGTGGTGCTTAATGACAGGACCCTGGCCGGTAGAGAGCTGCCCGACGGTCTTACCCCGACCGACAATCTTGTGGAACTGGCCCGCAGAATAAAGGAGAGTGAGCAGGGAGATGCGCCCTCCGCAACGGAAGCGCCCAGGATGCCGCACTGGAGGGAAAAGCCGCTGGAAGAGCGTATAGAATATGCCCTCGTCAAGGGAATAACCGAGTATATGACAGAAGACATGCATGAGGCATTGTCGAAATACAGCATGCCGATAGAGATTGTACAGGGGCCGCTGATGAGCGGCATGGACCGAGTCGGTGCTCTTTTCGGTGAGGGAAAGATGTTTCTGCCTCAGGTTGTAAAGAGTGCCAAGGCCATGAAGGAGGCCGTTGCGGTGCTTCAGCCTTCGATAGAGGCCTCCACAGGCAGTTCCTCGGGACGGGGCAGGGGAGTGGCGGTTCTGGCTACCGTCAAGGGCGATGTACACGACATAGGAAAAAACATAGTGAGCATAGTTCTGGCCTGCAATGGTTTTGAAGTGGTGGATTTGGGAGTTATGGTCGAGAACGAGCGCATTATAGAGGCTGCGATTGAGCATGATGCAGATATAATAGGGGTGAGCGGCCTTATAACCCCCTCGCTGGAACAGATGGAGGAGTTGTGCAGAATGATGGAGGATCGCAAAGGGGAAATTCTGGAAAAGACGGGACATCCGATAGCCGTGAATGTAGGCGGCGCCACGACTTCCGCACTTCATACTGCGGTAAAACTGGCTCCGCTCTACAGTTACTGTGTGGTACACGGCCATGATGCTTCTGCAACGGCCGGCATCTGCAAAAGACTTATGACATCTCCGGAATATGTGGAACAGATCAAGAGAGAGCAGCAGAGGCTCAGAGATGAATACGGGGCGAGAAAACTGAGTTTCCATACGCTTGAACAGGCAAGGGCGCTGGCTCAGCGCTTTCCGCTGGAATCGTTCCGTCAGGATGGCCGCTACGGCCAGGACAATTTCTTTGCAGGCGACATTGCTCTCAATGAACTGGTACCGTATATAGATTGGACTCCCTTTTTCAATTTCTGGGGCTTCAAGGGAAAGTATCCCAAACTGCTGTACGAAGGGGGCGAGAGTGCCGAAAAGGCGGAAGAACTTTTCGGTCAGGCGATGGAGCGCATTGCCAATCTTTCAATCACAGGTGAAATCAAGGTGGGGGCGACAGTAAGGTTCTATGATGCCTATTCCAAGGATGAGACGGTTTATCTTCTGGAGAATGAAAAGGAGCATCCGGAACAGAGAGATGGGCTCTATCTTGCCGGGGAAAGAAAGGTTATAGCCGGAATTTACATGCCCAGGCAGTTGGAGAGCAGAAGCGAATGCCGCTCTGCAGCAGACTATTTTCCGGAGTATCCCTATACATCGCGTCTGGGTGTGATGGTGGTAAAGGCGGAGGTCTGCAATGAGGAGCCTGAACGGGGAAAGGATTTTGAATCTCTTCTGGATTCGAGTCTGGCGGCCCGTTTTGCAGAGGCCGCGGCATTGTGGGTTACCGGGCAGATTTCGTTTGGACAGCATGTTGTCAGGGCTGCGATAGGATACGACATGATTCCGGACCACGCTGTTAAAAAGGTTGCATTTGAACTTACAGATGCGCAGGAGCGGCTTGGAGTGGAACTTACGGAGAGTTTCGCGATAAAACCGTCGACCTCAATATGTGCACTGCTCATAGGGCACGACAAGGCAGAGTATTTTGATATTAAAAAGTGATAGTGAACAGATTATGAAAGTTATTGATATATTGAACGGAAACAGCGGGCCGTTTGCGTCGTTCGAACTGGTGCCGCCTCTGAAGGGGAGCGACAAGAACAAACTTTATGCTTCGGTTGAACCTCTCATGGAGTTCAACCCTCCTTTCCTGAACATAACAACACACAGAGACGAGATTGTCTACAGAGAGACACCGGATGGAAACTACAGGAAAATGACTGTTACCAAACGGCCCGGCTCGGTTGCCATTGCGGCCGCAATCATGAAGCGGTTCAAGGTTGAGGTTGTGCCGCATCTCATATGCGGAGGGGCGACAAGGGGCGAGATAGAGAACACCCTGCTGGACTTGAATTTTCTGGATATACAGAATGTCGTTGCCTTGCGCGGGGATCCGGTTGCCGGAGAGAAGCACTTTACTCCGGTCCACGACGGTTACGAGCATAGCGTAAGCCTTGTAAAGCAGATAGCCAGCATGAACAGGGGCATATATCTGGACGATACAATAAAGGATGCCGTACCTACCAATTTCTGCGTGGGAGTTGCAGGTTATCCTGAGAAGCATTACGAGGCGCCGAATATGGATATGGACCTGGAGCGCTTGAAGGAGAAGGTGGACGCGGGGGCAGATTACATTGTGACCCAAATGTTTTTCGACAATAAAAAGTATTTCGACTTTGTGAAGCGTGCCAGGGCAGCAGGGATAAATGTTCCCATAATTCCCGGAATAAAGCCGATTTCTACGAAACGTCACATAGAACTGTTGCCCAAGAGTTTTTCAATAGACCTGCCTAACGAACTCATGAAGGAACTTGTCAAATGCAAAGACAACGCAGGAATCTATCAGGTCGGCATAGAGTGGTGCGTAATGCAGTGCAGGGAATTGCTTGCCCAAGGCGCAAAGGCCATCCATTTCTATACCATGAGCAAATCAGACAACATCAAGGAGATTATAAAGAGAAGTTTCTGACCTACAGGGCAGTCAGAAACTTCTCCAAATTATTGCAGTCGGGCTCCATTTCAGTATGCTCCCCCTTTAGCGTGAGCAGTCTTGCGAGCCTTTGCGGTATCTCTACCCTGCATCCCGTTACAGGTTCTATCACCTCTGTGAATTTTGCAGGATGCGCTGTAGAGAGCCATATCATCTCTCTTTCAGAAGAACGCTCCGCATAATCCTTTACCGCATTATAGCCTGCTGCGCTGTGCGGACAGCTGATATACCCGTACTTTTCCCAGAGTTCCAGTACCCCGGCCCTTATCTGGTCATCGTTGCAACTGTAGCCGGCCGTATCTGCGCATATCGCATCGTAACTGTTACCGTACAGGTCCAGAATACGTTCATAATTGCTGGGATTTCCAACATCCATGGCATTTGCGATGGTCTGTACCGATGGCCTTGGAGAGTATATGCCGCTTTTAAGATATTGCGGAATTATGTCATTGGCATTAGAGGCTGCCACAAACCCTTTAACAGGCAGCCCCATCTTCTTGGCAAGCATTCCGGCTGAGATATTGCCGTAGTTTCCGCTGGGTACGACAAATACCACCTGCGGTGCATTGCCTTCTCCATTATATTCCGGATGCTCCGCCCTTGCCCATTGCCAATATCCGTAAAAGTAGTATAAAGACTGCGGCAGCCACCTGAGAAGGTTTATCGAGTTGGCGGAGGTTACATTTATCCTTTTGCGCAGTTCTTTATTGTTGAATATCTCCTTTACAAGGCGCTGGCAGTCGTCGAAGGTCCCGTTCACCTTGACTGCATGTACGTTTTTGCCGAGCGTTGTCATCTGGCACTCCTGAAGCGGGCTGACCTTGCCTTTCGGGAAAAGTACAACCACCTCTATTCCATCTATCTGGTAAAAACCTCTTGCAACGGCGCTTCCTGTGTCGCCTGATGTGGCGGTAAGGATTGTAAGCCTCTCACGCTTGTCCTGCTGAAGCGCCCTTAATATCTGTCCCATGCATCCTGCTCCCACATCCTTGAAAGCGCATGTGGGACCATGGAAAAGTTCCAGCGTATAGAGCGGCATTCCGTTGTCTGCGATTCCGACCTTGCGAAGCGGGATCTCAAAGGGAAGGGCCTTCTGCAGTGCCTCTTCTATCTGCCGGCGGCTCAGAGAGTCTCCAAAGAACTTTTCCATTATGTAGAGAGCCATCTCTGTAAAGGAACTCCCGCAAAGCGAGAAGATCTGTTTCATCTCTATCTGTGGAATATATTCCGGCATGAAGAGTCCTCCGTCGGGAGCGAGCCCCATGAATGCAGCCTCTTTCAGGCCGTATAAAGTCTTATCGTCTCTTGTACTGTAAAATTTCATCTTTCCTCCCTTTAGCGTTATACTGTTCTTGCACCTGTCATTCCTATCTGGGTCAGGTAGATTTCAAAATCCACACCTCGGTCTGTAAAATGGGCGGCCATTATCTCTTTTCCTTTTTCTGCCATCTCTTCAGATTTGGACAGTGCAAAGACTGACGGCCCCGAACCTGCTATATTCACACCCAACATTCCTGATTCCAGAAGCCTGGCCTTGAGGGTATCATATCCGGGAATGAATTTTTTCCTGTAAGGTTCGGCTATCGCATCCTCTACTGAACGGCCTAAAAGTTCCATGTCGTCAAGAAGCAGTCCCGCCACGAATCCGCCTACGTTGCCCCACTGTCTGATTGCATCCTTCCTGCTTACATCTGCAGGCAGTATGTCGCGCGCCTCTTTGGTGCTTACGGTAATATGGGGATGCACCACGGTGCAGTAGAAATCGTCCGGGACAGGCAACTTTATCAGGTCTGTCGGATTGTATCCTCTGATAAACACTATGCCTCCCAGAATGGCCGGACCGACATTGTCTGCATGGGCGGTCCCGCTTATGAGTCTTTCCCCTTCCATTGCAAAATCTACAAGCTTCACTTCCGAAAACGGATGTCCCAGCAGATGGTTGAGGGCGTATACGGCTGCCGCAGAGGAGGCTGCACTTGAGCCAATCCCGCTTCCCGGCCTTATCTTGTCTATTATTTCAATCTCCATATAGAGAGAATCCTTGCTGCCGCTCTTTTCAAGAAAGGCTGCTGCCAGTGCTGTAACGGCAGGTGTAACCACATTCCCGGCCGCCGATTCCGGAAGCTTTTCCCTGCTGCTGTTTTTTACGGAAACAGTACATGCAGGTGAAACGAAAGCGTTGGCTGATGCAGATGCACTTCTGTTGAATTCCTCTTTGTCTTCATATAGTGTAACTGCCACCGTGTCGCCGACACCGTCCAGTGTCAGCCCCATTACATCGAATCCACAGCCTATGTTGGCTACGGTTCCCGGTGCAAAAACTTTGACTCTTTTCATCTCTACAATACTTTTAATATGTCTGCAAATACTCCTGCCGCGGTTACTGCCGCACCGGCTCCATATCCTTTTATTACCAGAGGCAGAGGATTGTACCGTTTTGTATAGAGCATTATTATGTTGTTGCTGTCATCCAGATTATAGGCCGGGTCTCCGCTCTCCACCTCTACCAGCCCTATGTTTGCACTTCCCTTGTCGAACGAAGCCATATATCTGAGCCTTTTGCCTGCCGCCCTGGCCTTTTCCATACGCTCTCCGAACTCTTTGCCGTACTCCTTGAGCCTTTTGTAAAATTCCCTCTCTTCGCACGCCTGCAATTCTGCGGGAAGCAGCGAGCCATTTTCGGTTATCTGCTCCTCTTTCAACTTGTAGCCGGCACATCTTGCAAGTACGAGAAGCTTGCGTTTTACATCTGTGCCGTTCAAGTCGATTCTCGGGTCGGGCTCTGTGAATCCGGACTCCTTGGCCAACATTACGGCATCGTAAAGCGGCATCCCGTCGTAGACCTTGTTCAAAATAAAGTTTAGGCTGCCGGAAAGAGATGCAACAAATCTCTGTATCCTGTCGCCTGTGGCAACCATGTCGCGGATAGTGGAGATTACGGGCAGTCCCGCGCCGGCATTTGTCTCGTTATGGAAAGAAACCCTGCTCTCCAGTGCACTCTTCATCATCTTTTCATACTCCTTCAGGGGGCCTGAAGCGGCTATCTTGTTTGCCGCTACAATGTGTAGCCCGTTTTCAAGGATTTCATCGTACAGATCTGCAATCTGGCTGCTTGCCGTGCAGTCTACAAAAATCTTTTTTGTGGAGGGCGCCGAATACATGGCCTCGAGAAATTCTCTGAAATTTCTTTCAGGCATTGCGCTTTTCCAGCTTTGCGGATACGACCCGAGCAGGTCTGCTTCGCTGATGACTGCCCGCTTTGTATCTGCCAGGCCCTTGAGACTTATCTTTATCCCCTCTTTTTTCAAGATGTTCTCTTTTTGCTTTTTAAGTTGCAGAAGCAGTTCGTTGCCCACAACGCCGTGTCCTATTACATACAGGTCGGCCTCTCTTGCCGGCATCCCGAAAAACTCGTCATGCAGCACTGCAACGGCCTTTTTTGCGTCACCGGCTTTCACAACCGCAGACACGTTGAGTTCAGATCCTCCCTGTGCTGTTGCCACTACATTTATCTTGTTGTTTCCCAGTGCGGTGAAAATTCTTCCAGATATTCCCGGAGTCATTCTCATCTTGTTGCCTACAACGGCTATTATGGCCATATCTTCTTCAATGGAGGCATCTATGTATGAGCCGTGAATGGCATCTGCCTCCAATCCTTTCTTGATTATGGAAAGAGCCTTCTCTCCATCTTCAGACTTTACGGCAAAGCTTATGCTGTACTCCGATGATGCCTGAGAGATGAAAATAATGTTGATGCCTTTGTCTGCCATTGCCCCGAAAAGCCTGTACGATGTGCCTACCTGACCCATGAGGCCGTTTCCGAAGACCGTGATGAGCGAAACTCCCGATACGTGCGTTATGCCTGTTACAGGGTGCTTGCTTTTCCTGTCTCCGTCGCTGTTTATTGTGGTCCCGTGGTGCGACCGGTTGAAGGTATTGAGTATCTTTATCGGGATTCCGCTCTTTACGGCAGGCCAGATTGCCGGAGTGTAGAGGACCTTGGCTCCGAAGTGGCAGAGTTCGGCCGCCTCCGCATATGAGAGCACGGGAATGGTACGGGCCTGCGGTACAGTGTTCGGGTCGCAGGTCATCATTCCGTCTACATCTGTCCAGATATCTATGGTGTCTGCTCCTATTGCAGCACCTATCATGGCAGCCGACAGATCTGAACCTCCGCGCCCCAATGTGGTGATATAGCCCTCTTCGGTTCTGCCGCAGAAGCCAGGAACAATGGCCAGTTTTTTGAAATTGCGGAAGGTGTCCTGCACTTTTACGCAGGTCTGCTCCCAAAGAATCTGAGACCTCTCCCCGCTTTTTTTAGTGACTATGAGTTCCCTTCCGTCCACCCTTACTGCATCTTTGAACATGCGGGTTATCATTTTTGACGAGAACTGCTCTCCCATGGAAAGTATATGGTCTTCAAGAACCTTGAGGTTGTTTTTCATGACCGAGACGCTGCTGAGCAGATGCTCCAGTTTTTCCAGGTCTTCGTTGAGTTCCTCCAGGAACGCATGGTATTCAGATTTCGGGAGTACGCTTTTGGCGAGTGAAATATGTTTTTCCCTGATGGTTATTATGTCGTTCCTGTAATTGCTTCCCGTCTTTACCGCCTTCTCGAACATTGCTGTCAGAAGGTTGGTGATGCCGGTAATGGCCGAGACGACCACTATGCACGGCCTTTTCTTCTTTTCTACGATAAGTTTAAGATTGTTCAATGCGCTTACGCTGCCAACGGAGGTGCCTCCGAATTTCATGACTATCATCTTTCTCTCTGTTTGTCTGTTAATATCCTGTTTTGGCTGAATAGGTTTCATGCTGCCTGCAAGTCACAGGCCGGCGCCAGTCCCCTCCTGCGATTCTTCATGCAATTGCCGGCAATGCGGCGTGCATACATGGATTTGAATGAAGTATATAGAAAATTACACCCCCAAGGGGGTAATGGTTGTAGAAATTGTAATCGTCAAAAAATAACGATTGAAAGTGTTGTATGAGGGTTTTCCAGACATTTCAAGGGCAAAGATAGAAATTATTTTCAAAAAACCTTATAATCCGTAATGAATATTTGAGAAATTTTATTAATTTTATCCGTTAATTCTTTACATTTAATTGTTTATAGTCATGAATATTATTTACTCAATTACCAACAGGACATCGTCGCTTATAAGGGGCATAATTTTTTTCGTGTTGGGAATCCTGCTGCTTTTCTGGCCGGTGCAGATGCTTAACTTTATAGTCAAGATTCTGGCGGCAGTGCTGATAGTGGTTTCTGTCATTTCGCTTGTGTTGATGTATAAGGGAAACGGGAAAGTGACAGGGGACGCTCCATCTCCGCTCTCATACTTTGCATTTGCTGCAATGATTGTCTGTCTGGTTTTTGGGGTGCTGGTGTTTGCCTTTCCCGATTTCTTCACGGGTATCATAGTCTTCCTGTTCGGATTGCTGCTCATATTGCTGGGTGTGGCCCAGATAACGAACATGGCTGTCAGTTCAAGATATATGAAACTGCCGGTATGGCTCTACATATTCCCGGTTGTGATTGCCGCCTGCGGAATAATCTGCTTTTTCAAGCCGTTCGAGGCAAGGAGCGCCATTACTGTATTTTTCGGTGCGGTGGTTACACTGTATGGCACCGTTGAGATTGTCTCTTCGTGGATGTTGCGGAAGATAAGGTTCGGAGAGGACGGAAAATATGTGGAGATAAGGAGCGAAACAGGTAAATAAAGGTCTGTCAGTATATGAGAAGGCCGACCGCTCCGGCTATTATGATTGTGAGGATAGGGCTTACCTTCAGCCATTGTCCCGCCACGAACGCCGCAACGAATATTATTACGCTGTAAAGGTCAATGAAGTTTTCCTTTGTGACGAGTATTCCGGCTGCGGCCGCAATCATGCCTATTACAACAGGTCTGAGTATCTTCATTATGGAGTTGAAGCCCCTGCCCTCCCTGAATTTTGCGAATATTCTGCAAATCGTGAGGATTATTATAAATGACGGCAGGGTGATGGCGATGGTGGCGAGGGCGGAGCCGAAAACGTTGCCGGTTACGGTATAGCCTACGTATGTCGCGCTGTTTATGCCTATGGGGCCCGGGGTCATCTGGGAAATTGCGACTATGTCGGTGAACTGATGCGCCGTGAGCCATGCATGTTTTACAACGACTTCGTTCTGTATGAGCGAAAGCATTGCATATCCTCCGCCGAATGTAAATATGCCTATTATAAAGAATGTGTAGAAAAGTTCGAGATATATCATTTTCCTGCTCCTCCTCTTCTCCTTATTATATATTCTGCCGCAAGGTAGACAGTCCCGACCGTAAGAAGTATGTATATCGGTGAAACGTGCAGGAAAATAATGGCAGCCGCCGTAGCCGCCGCCAGCGCTCCGGTGTAGATGTTGAGTTTTGCACTGCGCGCCATGTTTACGACAGGCACGGCTATCAGGGCTACTACGGCAGGTCTTATCCCCTGAAAAATCTTTATCACGGTTTCGTTATGGCTGTAGCTGGTAAAGAACATGGCTATCAGCAGTATTATGACAAATGAGGGAAGAATGCTGCCGAGCGTGGCCACAATGCTTCCCTTTACGCCTCTAAGCCTGTATCCTATGAATATCGATATGTTTACGGCCAATATTCCGGGTGCGGATTGCGATATGGCTATCACATCCATGAAGTCCTCTTCATTTATCCATCTCTTTTTTTCCACCACCTCTTTCTGGATGATAGGCATCATTGCATAACCTCCGCCGAGCGTGAAAGCGCCTATTTTTGCAAAGCAGGTGAATATATCCGCGTAGATGTTTTTCATACGGCGCAAAAGTAGCAACTTTACCATTTATGACAATTTTTTTAATTAAAATTTGTCAAATAAAAAAAATAAGCATACCTTTGCAACCCGCTTTGAAAAAATGAAAATTCTTTCAGGCGAAACTGAGTTCATTGATAAGACTAAGACAAACAGCAAGAGTATAAGGAAAGGTGATATACCTTGTCAATACTTTGAACAATTCGGTCAGGACAAGCTGAGAGAAATAAAAACATTATACAATGAAGAGTTTGATCCTGGCTCAGGATGAACGCTAGCGGCAGGCTTAACACATGCAAGTCGAGGGGCAGCGGGTATTAACTTTCGGGTTGATATGCCGGCGACCGGCGCAAGGGTGCGTAACGCGTGAGCAACATGCCCGCATCAGGGGGATAATCCGGAGAAATCCGGTCTAAACCGCCATAACGACATATCGAGGCATCTTGATATGTTTAAATTTCCGAAGGATGCGGA
>CASGCS010000021.1 GCA_949300025.1 uncultured bacterium
TGCAGCATGGCTTCCAAAGCGCACAAGACAGGACGGACTACCTCACGGAACAGTTCGTCTTTGTTTGTGAAGTAGTTATATATATTTCCGACGCCAACACTTGACAACTCCGCTATTTCTCGCATGGAAGTTTTGGAATAGCCTTTCCTCTCGAATTGCTGTCTGGCAACCTTTAATATTCGTCCTCGTATGTCCTCTTTCAGCACTTGCATTTATAACGAACAATGTCTGTTTTTAATTTTTTGCAAAATAAAAAGGCTTGAAATTGTCGGGCAATACCTATTTTTAAGGATTTAATAATACTCGGATAACAAGATATCTATAAGCTATGTAATGGTGTAAATTATTAATGTGATTTCGTTTTAGACGGGAACTTTGCGGTATCAAATTACAATGAGTATTGAATGTACAATTTGATAATCAGAAAGATATAGAATATTATTCGGTTCAAGCGTGGAGCCGTCGAGCATGATAAGGTTCTGGTCGTAGTTTCCGCCGCGCACATAGATTCCTGCATTTCCGTCCTTGACAGACTGCACTCCGGGCAGACGCGGCAGCGCTTTCATCACATCTATCTCTCCGAAAAGGGAGGGCATACCCTTTATGTCGGCTACAGGCACCTCTATAGCGCTCATCTGCGAATTCCGCACTCCGAAATCATGCCTTCGCGCATAGACGCTCGCTTCGGGAAGCAGGGTGTTGTCCTGAACCATCCTTAACGTTCCGAGCGCGGAACATAGCCCATATAACTTACAACCAGCACCTTTTCCTGCGCAGACGGCGCTGCGGCAAGCGTAAATGAACCGTCCCCGCCGCTTATGCACCATGCACTTCTGTCTGTAAAATACACGCTTGCGCCTTGCAGAGGCTGCAATGAAGAAGCATCTGCTATACGTCCTGTAATATTGACATTCCGGGCAGAAACAAAAAAGGGAGTAAAAAGAATTATCGCCAGAAATGCCAGGCATCTTCTCATAGCTTGATTTTAATTCCGGCCATGGCATAACCGGAGACACCGACTCCACCCTCCGCAAAGAGTGCAAGGTGACGGGTGAAATTCCAGTCCAGACCTACGGGTGAGAAATGCCATGCAAAGGAGTTTTCATCAAGGTCTGCACCGTTGAAAAGACTCTCCGTTCTGCCGTCCATATCGCTCGACTCCCCCTTTTTCATCATTATGCCTGCTGCAGCCCTCGAATAGAGTGAAAAGGATTTTATATCGAGCCAGTTGAATTTGGCATTGAACATTACGGTATTGCACCTGCTCTCGAATTTCCCCAACGGTTTAGAAGAACCGACATGCAGATCATACTCTGCACTGTTGTATGTATATGAGACACCTATTGCAAAAGGTTTTGAAACATGTATGAGAAAGCCTGCATTGACAGTACCTGAACTTTTTCCGTTTTCCGCTGTATAGACTGCAGTCGTGCCCAACACAGGATCTGAAGGAAAATCTATACCCGGTTCATATATAGACTCAAGAGGCGAAAAACCGTATGAAACAAATAATTCATATTTGGAACCTTTCTGCGAATAGGCTGCACCGCACAGCCCTATGCAAAGCACAAACAATATAAAACGTTTCATGGCGATAAAATTCAGCGACTAATATGGCTGTAATATAATATATTTCTGACAGTTATGCAACTCAAGGCTGCGTTATTTCGGCAACTGCTTTGGCTGCCGCTGAATAACTGTACCCGCGGGAGAGGGCGAATTTCAGAAGTCTTGCCCGTTTGCCTGCCAAAGGCTCCTCCTTTTTCCGGAGAGAGAGCCACTTTTGGGAGAGAATCTTCTTGAGCTGCCCCTCGGTATCTACAGAGTCCAAAGCCTGTTCCACTATTGAGCGCAACGATTTTTCGGAGCCGCCATCCGCTATCGCCGCCGGGAGGCCAATCTCCCTAAGTTTGTACAGAATCTTTTCCGGTCCCCAGCCGCCGAATCGCGCCTTGTCCCTTGCATAAGCCCGCACAAAACGGGCGTCGCAGATATATCCGTCCCGCTCCAGTTCCGCTATTGCTGCGGCAATCTCATTTTCCCCGAACAGATATTCCCTCGCATTCCATCTTCTGAACAGAGACGCGATTTGGGCAGAGCAGTACTCCCTGCCGGAGCACATCTTCCTCACCTTTGTCATTGCGGTTTCCCTGTCCATAGGCACATTCTGAAAAAAATATTTATTAGAGGGATGCCACTAAAAATAGTGGCCTATGCTTAAATAAAAACCCACTTTTTTATTGTAGTCAGACCAGTGGCAGTCTACACTCAACGGGCCGAAACGGGTGTTGTAGACATATTTCAAAGCAGTGCCCCAATAACCGGAGCCGTTGCGGCTGAACATATTCTCGAAGACATCGCCCTCCCGCATGTAGTTTACGATACCGTAAAGATAATGGTTCTCCTTTATTCTGCCACGCAGGTCTATCCGGCCGACAATGACATTCTGGAAAAATTCCTCCGCGTAGTTTATTCCCATGAAGGGAATCTGCTGCGAAAGATAACGCCCCGGTTCGCTGCCTCCGGCAAAATTCATATAGGGCATATAGAGCGAATGGCCGATATAAGACCTGTAGTAGACCGACGGCAGGAGCGTCATGATTCCCGAAAGGGGAATTGCACCGTTCAGATTCAGCTTGACAGTGGCGAATATCGCATTTTTCTTACTGAACTCCGGCTGGAACACAGATGCCGATGCATCGAATGCCACACCGCGCGTAGCAAATGTCCTGTTGTCGCGGTTATCCATCTTTGCATTTATGAAATAACTCAGAAAAGACTTTACGTTAAAATCGGGAGCAAAGTTTTCGGGGTCATCACGAGAGAGCATGTGAGTATAGTTGAACGCCTCGAACCGCACACCGCCGCTGAAATCGAAATTTCTCAGAAACATATTCGACAGCGACAGTTCGGCATTGTGGTAAAGGAACGACATATACCGCGA
This sequence comes from uncultured bacterium, assembly GCA_949300025.1. Classification (GTDB taxonomy): domain Bacteria; phylum Bacteroidota; class Bacteroidia; order Bacteroidales; family UBA932; genus Egerieousia. The sequence continues at coordinate 2,945 of CASGCS010000021.1, forward strand.
AAGTTCTCCACGGCTGTATATGTTCATATCGGTAGACTTGAACATATACGAGAGGTTCAGTTTCGGAAAGTTCTTGAAAACATAACTGTACTCTGCCTTGCCGTAGGCGTTGTAACTCAGACGCCCTGTAAGCGCAAGCCGTGAACCGAAGAGGTCTCTTGTACTTATTCCCAGATGGAGGAGCATTGCGGCAGCCTCCTCCGAATCGAAACGGGCGCCCACAGCCAAGATATTGGCCGGCCCCTTTACAAATTCGAGAGTCAGGTCTTGAGCATCCTCGACAATAAGCGAGCGGCTTATCTTATATGTGACCGATGAGAAGGCATTGGTCCCGTAAAGTATTGAAATGGCCCTGTCAATCTCCGCTCCGGAGACATAGCTGTTTTCCCTTAGCCCTGACTCTTTCAGCAGCCATTCGCCATCTGCCCTCGAGACTCCCGTGCAATGAATCTCCGCTATGTAAAACGTATCTCTGCGCACTAGGGAAGCCTTCCTGTAATCTCTTTCCAGTGTTTCCAATCCGCCTTCCGCCTCTGCACGCGCCTTTGCCAGTTTTTCAATCGCCTCTCTCTGCATTGCGGCTGCGCTGTACCCTCTCTCGAAAAGCGTATCTATTGCGGCTGAATTGAAACTGTAGGTGCTGAAACCTGTCACATCGGGGTTTATGTAAATGTCTACATCCTTTACATTGTTCAGGTATCTTTCGTTTCCCATGAGGGAGACAATCTGGCTGAAGATTTCGGTTATGGATTTAAGTTCTTCAGATTTATAGAGGTCATTCTGGATATCCACTCCTATGACTATATCTGCGCCCAGGCTGCGCGCCACATCCACCGGGAAATTATTCACCATACCGCCGTCTGCAAGCACTCTGCCGTTTATTGTCGCCGGGGCGAAAAAGCCGGGAATAGCCATCGTGGCTCTCAAAGACAACGGCAGGTAACCCTCCTTCAACACAGCCTCCTCGCCTGTCTCCAGGTCTGTTGCAACACAGCAGAACGGGACAGGAAAATCCAGAAAGTCTGTAGAATCCTGATAACCGCCGCACAATCCGGTAAGGAGGTTCAGGATATTCTGCCCGTTTACCATTCCTGAAGGAAGACTGGCTGCAGGCGCATCATTGTCGGGAATATTGTCTTTTCTGTCTGCCTTGAACGTATAGAACGGCAACTGAAGGAAGTAGACCTGGTCCATGGCCTTCTGGGAGAACTCCATGTTCTTTCTGAGCGTATTGTTGCTCAGGACATAACCCCAGTCCATTCCTGAAATTATCTCCTTGAGTGTTCCGGCATCATATCCAATGGAATAAAGGCCGCCGACAATACCGCCTATGCTTGTTCCCACTATCATGTCGACCTTCAGGCCGCACTCTTCAAAAAATTTAAGCACACCTATGTGAGCCGCCCCCTTGGCACCTCCTCCGCAAAGTACCAGAGCCACCTTTTTACCCTTCAACTGCTCTATTGAAAGAGGCAGGGGCTTGCCTTCCGTTGAATCCGCTGCCGCTACGGAGAGCCCGGCAGGAATTCCGGAACGGGAAGCTGTCGCAGTACTTCCTGACAACAATATGGATCCCGACAGCAGCAATATGGTCAAAAACCGTTTCATTTTCTGTTGTAATGGTGGCCGCTCAGCATGCCGCAGGCCGCAAATATATCCTCCCCTCTCGAGGCCCTGACAGTTGCAGTTATCCCGCCTGCATTTATCCGCTCCCTGAACTGCTCGATTACCGCATCGGGCGACGGTTGCAGTTCCGAGTCGGGAATGGCATGGAATCTTATGAGATTGACCCTGCACTCAAGCCCCCTGAGAAGCCTGACAATTGCATCTGCATGCGCCTTTGTATCGTTCAGCCGGTTGAACATGATGTATTCGAAACTCACCCTGCGCTGGCCGGTAAAGTCGAACTTCCGTATCTGAGCGAGCGTCTTCTCTATGGGAAAGGCCTTTTCCATAGGCATAAGTTGCACTCTCTGTTCCGGAAAGGGATTGTGCAGGCTTATAGCCAAATGCACCGAAGTCCGCTCCAAAAATGTTCTCAACGCCGGCATGACTCCTATGCTGCTCAGCGTTATACGCTTTGGACTCCATGCAAAGCCCCAGTCGGCTGTAAGCACCTCTATGGCCTGAAGCACATTCTCCAGATTGTCCAGAGGCTCTCCCATACCCATAAAAACAGCATTGGTTAGCATTTTGTTCTCCTGCACGGAGACAAACTGCGAAATTATCTCGGCTGTCTCCAGATTTCCCTTGAAACCCTGACGGCCGGTCATACAGAATTTGCATCCCATTTTGCAGCCGGCCTGAGATGAAACGCAGATGGTGGCTCTGCCGGAGTCGGGAATCATCACGCTCTCGACTGCGCTTCCGGTATGGCATGGAAAGAGGTACTTTTTTGTACCGTCTGCCGAACACTGCATCTCCAGAGCGTCATCTGCTCCTACCGTGTAACGTTCATTGAGTTTGCCGCGTACCGATTTTGAAAGGTTAGTCATATCGTCTATGGCGCGTACCTGTTTCTTATAAAGCCAGTCTGCTATCTGCCCGGCCGAAAAGGAAGGCATTCCCATTTCAGCGGTTATCTCTTTCAGTTGAGCCAAAGTAGCTCCCAACAATTTGCGTTTCATACAGCAAATTTATGAAAAGTTTAAGTATGTTCGACAGGGTAACGGTTTCCGCCGTATCTGGGTCTGGCGAGTTAGCCTGAGTCTGGCGAGTCTGGCGAGCGAACAGGACACGACTGGAGTTCATGCTTCACTTTTCGGCTGCATCTGAACGCGGAGGGATTCTTGACGAATCTATGTAACTAAAAGTTGCTCAGTGTGTTGTGGCGATATTTGCGGTTTTGGTTCAGGTTCAGATGCATGGGGTGGTTTGTGGTGCCTTTCTGTGGAACCCCTTCCGGAAGTGCCTCCAGGGCGGGTTTGCACTCTGCGGCCTTTCCTTCCCACTGAGCATCTGAACCTCGGGTATTGCTGCTGAAACTCTTGCGATACGCTTGACATCAGCATGTTGGGTGTTTGAATTTGCGTTTTAGCAGAGTTCAGATGCTGTTGTTTTCCGGTGCATCTGAACGCGGATAGGCGCTCGATGTATTCGTGCAACTAAAAGTTGTTCAGTGAGTTGTGGCGATATTTGCGGTTTTGGTTCAGGTTCAGATGCATGGGGTGGTTTGTGGTGCCGTTCGGGGAGACCCTTTCCGGAAGTGCCTGCGGAGCGGGTTTGCATTCTGCGACCTTTCATCTCCATTGAGCATCTGAACCTCAGGCATTGCCGCCGAAAACCTTGCAATACATTTGCTGTGAGTATGTTGCAGACTTGAATCCGCATTTTGCGGAGTTCAGATGCTGTTGTTTTCCGGTGTATCTGAACGCGTAAGGATTCTTGGCAAATCTCTGCAATTGAAAGTTGCTCAGTTAGTTGTGACGATATTTGCGGTTTTTATTCTGGTTCAGATGCATGGGGTGTTTTGCAGCGCTGTTCGGTGAGACCCTTTCCGGAGGCACCTGCAGGGCAGGTTTGCACTCTGCGGTGTTTCATTCCCACTGAGCATCTGAACCTCGGGTATTGCCGCTGAAACTCTTGCAATACATTTGCTGTAAGCATGTTGCAGGCTTGAATCCGCGTTTTGCGGAGTTCAGATGCTGTTGTTTTCCGGTGCATCTGAACGCGTAGGGATTCTTGACGAATCTATGTAACTAAAAGTTGCTCAGTGCGTTGTGGCGATATTTGCGGTTTTGGTTCAGGTTCAGATGCATGGGGTGGTTTGTGGTGCCTTTCTGTGGAACCCCTTCCGGAAGTGCCTCCGGGGCGGATTTGCATTCTGCGACCTTTCATCTCCACTGAGCATCTGAACCTCGGGTATTGCTGCTGAAATTATTGCGATACGCTTGACATCAGCATGTTGGGTGTTTGAATTTGCGTTTTAGCAGAGTTCAGATGCTCCCGTTTTCGGCGGCGCCCCGCTTGCCGCATATACTGTAGCGCCTCGAGGGTATCAAAAGCAGACTTTTGAATACCCTCGCACGTCTTTCTTCGAAAGACATTTTTAACCCCCGCAGACTGAGTCTGCACCCCCTGAAGGGGGTATACACTCCTTTCAGTCGTGCTCCCTTCGGGACTTTATGATACGAGAACGGGGTGCTGTCTCATCCCTCTATTTGGAGAGACAAGTGCCTTGCGGCACTCACAGATGCAATAGGCCTGCACTCCAGCAAACAAGTTTGCAGCGCCAGTTTTCACTTATACTTGACCTCGTTACATTTCCATTTGTTCAGGAATATGAATGTGCCTTACGGCACATGACATCTATTCGCAGCCTCCACAATTGCAAACTAGTTTGCGCCGTTTCTGCGTATATTCGGCTGCGCTTCGCTTGCCGCATATACTGTTGCACCTCGGCAGAGCTCTAACGAGATGCCGATTCATCATTCCATTTGGAGAGACAAGTGCCTTGCGGCACTCACAGATGCAATAGGCCAGCACCACAGCAAACAAGTTTGCAGCGCCAGTTTTCACTTATACTTGACCTCGCTACATTTCCATTTGTTCAGGAATATGAATGTGCCTTACGGCACATGACATCTATTCGCAGCCTCCACAATTGCAAACTAGTTTGCATTGTGTGCGACTTCTCATAGATATGACTTCGTCTTACATATTCCTGAATGGTTGTGCGGCATGTAAAAACTTTTGCGCCGTACAGGCCTCCTGCATCTGTTGCTTCGCTTCCTGTCTCTCCAAATGGGGTGGCAAATATTTTTGCTCTGCTCTCGGTTTCTGCGTATATTTGCCAACGGATTTTCTACAAAACTGTTTAAAAGAGGGAGATATTATGGCAAAAGAGAATGTAGATGCAGAAAAGAACAATGCCGAAAAATTGAAGGCGTTGCAGGCGACCCTTGACAAGATAGAGAAGGATTTCGGCAAGGGTACTATCATGAAACTCGGAGACCAGCCCCAGTGGGAGGCTTCCACCATACCTTCGGGCTCTATTGCGCTCGACCATGCATTGGGCATAGGCGGATACCCGAGAGGAAGAGTAATTGAGATATACGGTCCGGAGAGCAGCGGTAAAACGACGCTGGCAATCCATGCAATAGCAGAGGCCCAGAAAACAGGCGGCATAGCGGCCATCATAGATGCCGAGCATGCCTTTGACAGAACATACGCAAAGAAACTGGGAGTAAACGTAGACACTCTGCTCATTTCGCAACCCGACAACGGAGAGCAGGCGCTGGAGATTGCAGACAGCCTCATCCGTTCCGGTGCAATAGACATCATAGTTATAGACTCTGTCGCAGCGCTTACTCCTAAAGCCGAGATAGAGGGGGAGATGGGAGATTCAAAGATGGGGCTTCAGGCTCGTCTGATGAGCCAGGCTCTCAGAAAGCTCACTGCCAACATAAGCAAGACCAACACCTGCTGCATCTTCATAAACCAGCTCCGGGACAAGATTGGCGTAATGTTCGGCAATCCCGAGACAACCACCGGCGGAAACGCCCTCAAGTTCTATGCTACAATCAGGCTCGACGTAAGAAAGGTAACGCAGCTTAAAGACGGTGAGGATGCAACCGGAAACAGAACACGCGTAAAGGTGGTAAAGAACAAGATGGCCCCTCCCTTCAGAAAGGCCGAATTCGATATTCTCTTTGGAGAGGGCATCTCCAGAATTGGAGAAATCATAGATTTGGGAGTGGAGTTCGACATTATCAAAAAGAGCGGCAGCTGGTTCAGTTATGGCGAGAGCAAACTTGCACAGGGGCGTGACGCCGTAAAGCAGCTTCTTTCAGACAACCCCGAACTGGCTGCAGAAATTGAAGGCAAGATAAGAGAAGCCATCAAGACAGTAACAGATTAGCAACACTCTCCGGAAGGAGTTGTCAAGAGGGCGGCCCAAAAGGGTAATTTCCGCGTTACGCTTGATTCGAAAATCCTCATGTACATCAGTACACTGTGGTTTTCTTATCTTCGCAAGCCTTGAAATTCCTCCTTTTGTGCCGTCCTCTTTACGTTTATGCAATATCCTGTCACATCAACATATATGGCATCTTGACAAAAAGGGCCGCATTGTCATCCGATACGGCCCTCATATCAAGCACTCCGCCACTGCACTCGGTTTGCGGTTTACTTTATCGCAAACTTGCAGCTTACGTTGACATTCATCGTAACCTTGCTTACCTCCAGTGAAGGAATGGAAGCCTCCTCAACCATTACGCCGTCGGCTACGGCCATAGCCTTTGTATTGCGCACCATCAGCCTTGAGCCGTAAGACTGCGAAGACTCGTAATAGTTAACATAAAGGGTCTCCCCTACCTGATTGCCTATGGCTCCGAGCAGCGTCTGCGCGTTGTTCTTTGCCTTCTTCATGGCCTCGACCATAAGTTCGTTCTTCACCTGCTGTTCAAGTTCGGGAGAAACGCCTATCTTCTGAAGACTCACGTCTGAAATGTTTATGTTGTTGAGAGCGTCAAAGACAGCCGCAACCTGGTCCGCCGTACTGAGTTTCAAAACATACGACTTTGAAGCCAGGATATTGTCCTTTCTGAGGAAATACTTCTTGAGGTCGCTGCTCATATCATCTACCGTAAGATTCTTCTCGACATCTATCTTGAGTTCCTGAAGCATGAGAATCATCTGCTTCTCCTTCTCCTCAACAGAGGTCTTGCCTTTGTCCTGAGCCTCGTTTATGGTAATGTCCAAATAGATGATATCAGGTGTTATCTGCTTCTCGCTTCTTGCCGAAACCTCTATGTACGGCTTTTCCTCCTGCCCGTTCTGGGCATAGGCGCTTGAACTCATCACACACAGAAGAGTTACCGCCATAATTGAAAATACACGTTTCATAATCACAATATTTAGTTCAAATTCATTTTCCAGCCAATGTCAAACGCAATAATGATGCCAAACAAAATATCGCAGTTTTTCACTATCTTTGCCGGCCTTGAATGAAATTTCAAATTACAGTTACAGCAATATGAAAAAATTATTATCACTTTTTATTCTGACAGTTGTCTGCACGGCAACCATGTTCGGGCAACTGCTTTCACCGGTGGAGCCGCTGCAGAAAGACAGCACCGTAATCTACGGGAAACTCGACAACGGGCTTACCTATTACATCAAGCATAACGACAAGCCTGCACAAAGGGCCGATTTCTATATTGTGACCAATGTGGGGGCAATACAGGAGACACCCGCGCAGGACGGCCTGGCCCACTTCCTCGAGCACATGTGCCTCAACGGCACAAAGAACTTTCCTGGGAAAGGCATCATCTCCTACATGGAGAGCATAGGCGCCAAATTCGGAGAGAACATAAACGCTTCGACAGGAGTCGAGCACACTTCATACATGCTCAACAACATTCCTGTAACAAGGGAGGGGATAATAGACTCGTCGCTCCTGATACTGCATGACTACTCTGCATACGTAACCAACGATTTCGACGAGATAGACAATGAGCGCGGAGTCATCCTCGAAGAGAAGAGAACACGCAACACCGCACAGTGGAGAATGAGGGATGCCGCCATGGCAGCGCTATTCAAGGGAAGCAAATATGCCACATGCTCTCTGATAGGCAGCGAAGAAAACCTTAAAAACTTCGACCCTCAGGAACTTGTAAACTTCTACAAGACATGGTACAGACCCGATTTGCAGGCGATTGTCGTAGTGGGAGACATAGATGCGCAGAGCGTGGAGAAAAAGATACAGACACTCTTCGGCCAGATACCTGCCGCCGAGAATCCCAAGGCAAAGGAGACCATAAAGGTTCCGGCCAACGAAAAGCCGATAGTTTCAATCTTTACAGATAAGGAAATTCCGCAGACATCAGTAGAGATACACTTCAAATCGGAGCCAGTACCGGCCGAAATAAAAGGGCTCGGAATGGGGCTTATGGTAGATTTGAGCAAAGACCTGATAAGCGCGATGCTCAATGAAAGGCTTCAGGATATCTACACCAAACCCGATGCGCCGTTCCTGGCTGCGGGAGCCGGATTCGCCCCTCTGGCTACAATACTCGACAGTTTCTACGGAGCGGTAAACTCAAAGGACGGAGAGGCCATACCTGCATTCGAGGCGTTCTATACCGAACTTGAAAGGGCAAGAAGGTACGGGTTCAATGCAGACGAGTTCGACAGGGCAAAGACCCAGATTATCTCGCTGTACGAAAACAATGCTGCGGGAGAATCTGGCCGCCGCAATGAAGAGATAGTACAGGATTACATAAGCCACTTCATAGAGGGCGAGCCCTACACCTCTGCAAAATATCTTTACGATGTGGTAAAGGGCTACTTCGACAACGGACTGGTTACACTCGAAATGGTAAACCAGATTTTCCCTTCGGTCGTAACTGACACGAATGTTGTCATTCTCTACAATGCACCCGAGAGAGAGGGCCTTGCAACCCCTGCAGAGCAGGATTTCATAGATGTGCTCGACAGGGTAAAGGCGGCAGACATTGCGCCTCTGGCCTCATCTGCAGTAATGGAGCCGCTTCTCGATACGGCGGCATTGAAGGGAACGGCTATAACGGAGAGCACGGCAGAGAAGTTCGGAGTCACCAGACTTGTGCTCGGGAATGGCATTGAAGTATACGTAAAACCCACCACCTTCAAGGAGGATGAAATTCTGATAAAGACCCAGGCCGGCGGCGGCAAGACTCTGCTCAGCGAAGATCTGCTTGTCTCATGCGACCAGTCTCTGGTAAGCATGTTCTCTGCAAGCGGTTACGGCGGAATTTCAAAATTCCCTGCAACAACGCTCCAGAAAATGCTTACAGGAAAAAATGTAACATGTATCCCCTACATAAGACAACTTGCACACGGCGTGGAGGCTACAACCACTCCAAAAGACCTGGAGACCGCATTGCAGCTTATATATCTCTCATATACCGCTCCGCGCATAGAGGAGCAGGAGTTGAACGTTCCGCTCAACATGCTCAAAAGCCTGCTTGCAAACTACTCTACAGACCCCAACTTCATTTTCAGGCAGAAATTCAACAGCCTCATATATGACAATTCTCCGAGAATGCAGACTCTCGATTCCGCCACCGTTAAAAACGTATCAATAGCAAAATACGGCGAGGCTTACCGCCAGCTCTTTTCCGATGCCGGCGGGCTCAAGGTCTATATCGTAGGCAATGTAGACATCGACGGGCTTAAACCCCTCGTTGAGAAGTATTTCGGTTCGCTTCCCGCCTCAGGCGAGATAACTGAATACAATATCGATAACGTACCTTGCTATGCTGCAGGGAAAGTGACAGAAAAGACAGAGGTTGACATGAGCACTCCCAAAACGACTGTCGGCATACTTTACAATGCAAAGATGGAGAAGAGCCTGGAGAACGATATTCTCGCATCTGCCCTCACCCATATTCTGGACATGACCTATGTAAAGAGCATCCGCGAAGAAGAGGGCGGAACATACGGAGTCTCTGCAATGACAGGCGTATCTGAAACCACAAAGCAGGTTTCAACTGTCATAGTATTCGACACAGACCCTGCAAAGGCCGATGAACTTATAGCTCTGGCAAAACAGGAGTATGAGGCGATTGCCGAAAACGGCACTCTGGAGGAGTATGTCGAGAAGGCCAGAACCGCACTCATAAAGGCATTTCCCGAAAAGCAGATAAGCAACAGTTACTGGCAGAGTGTAATAAACGACTATGTGTTCTATGGCTACGATTCACACAGCAACTACATGGAGACCGTTGAGAAATGCGTAAATAACGATAACATAGCAAAATTTGCAAAGAAAACGCTCAAGGGCGGCAACATGAGGGAGCTGATCATGAACCCCGCAAAATAGTTTCCACCCGTTTATACCGATTCAGACAGGGTGCCGGGAATTTGCCGAAATGGTTGTCCCGGCACCTTTTCATTTTAGGCTACACGCATCATAATATTCTGAATTTAAAATGTTTACCGCTAAACATTTTCGTAACATTTAAGTAATAATATTGTCACTTTATTATATTTTTTTTGCAGCATCATATCAATTGTGAGTGTAATTATCTAAACTTATATAATAGTGGAACCTGTCTATTTAGCGATTGTAGTTATTCTGGCGATACTCGCAGTTTCAGACCTGGTTGTAGGAGTATCGAACGATGCAGTAAACTTCCTTAACTCGGCCATAGGCTCCAGAGCCGCTTCACGCCGCACCATAATGTGGGTTGCGACTTTGGGTATCATGGTAGGAGTGCTTACCTCAAGCGGAATGATGGAAGTTGCACGAAACGGAATCTTCCACCCCGGGATGTTCCAGTTTTCAGACATAATGCTGCTGTTTCTGGCCGTAATGCTCACAGATGTAATCCTGCTCGATGTCTTCAACACATTGGGGCTGCCGACCTCAACCACTGTCTCCCTTGTTTTCGAACTGCTGGGAGCGGCAATGTGCATTGCGCTGTTCAACATTGCAGATGACCCCGCACAGACAATCGCAAACCTCAACGAATACATAAATACCGGCAGGACGCTCGGCATAATATCAGGAATCCTCACTTCCGTTGTAATAGCGTTTGTATGCGGCTCCGTGATAATGTATATTACAAGGCTGATTTTTTCATACAAATTCAGCAACAAGCTCAAGTCGCTGGGTGCAGTCTGGTGTGGAATCGCCCTTACGGCAATCACCTACTTTGCGCTCTTCAAGGGCTTGAAGGGTACGCCGCTTATCCCCGACGGAATAATGGACTACATAAACGCCAACATTTGGGTATGCGTTGCAATCGCCTTCGTGTTCTGGAGCCTGCTCATGTCTCTGCTTGCATGCATGAAAGTAAACATTCTCAGGATTACGGTGCTTTCCGGCACCTTTGCCCTGGCTCTGGCATTTGCCGGCAACGACCTTGTAAACTTCATAGGAGTCTTCATGGCCGGCTATGACTCATACAACATTGCAGTTGCCAACGGTGCTGATACGGGAATGCTCATGGGAGCTCTCAACGAGCCTGTACATGCAAACATACTCATGCTTGCCGCATCCGGAGTTATCATGGCCATAACACTGTGGGTTTCAAAAAAGGCGAGAAGGGTAACCGACACGGAAGTGAACCTCGCAAAGCAGGATGCCGGAGATGAGCGTTTCGATTCTACCTCAGTTTCAAGAGCCCTTGTAAGACAGTCGCTCAAACTGAACAAGGCAATCTCCAACATATTGCCCAAACGTACTCTCGAATATATAAACAGCCGTTTCCAGATGCCTCCAAGGCCTAAGGATGCACCGTCGTTCGACCTTATAAGGGCAACTGTGAACCTTACTGTCGCATCGCTGCTTATCTCGCTGGCTACATCGCTTAAACTGCCGCTCTCCACAACCTATGTAACATTCATGGTTGCAATGGGTTCATCTTTGGCAGACAGAGCCTGGGGCAGGGAGAGCGCGGTATACAGGATAACAGGAGTCATGACCGTTATTCTCGGCTGGTTTGTAACCGCATTCGTAGCATTCCTCATTGCATTCATAGTTGCGGCAGCCCTCTTCAAGGGTGGAGTGGCGGCAATCATTATCCTCTGTCTCCTCTGCATCTACCTGATAATCCACAGCAACAGGCTCAGCCGCAAGAAAAGGCTTGCAAAAGAGGCGGAAGATGCACTTAAAAAAGCGCCGGAAGGAACTGTAGTGGAACGCTGCATAAATGACGTGATAAACTCTACAAAGAAAATCATTGACATTTACAACAGGACTCTCGACGGAGTGTTCAAGGAAGACCGCAGGGAGCTGAAGAAGATGCTTCAGGAGGCACGCGAACTCCATGAATCTGCAAGCGACAGGAAATACAACATAGTCGCCACACTCAACCTTTTAAAAGAGAGCAATATAGAAACCGCGCACTATTATGTTCAGGTAGTGGATTATCTCAATGAGATAACAAAATCGATGCTGCAGATCTGCAAGTCCACATTCGTTCATATAGACAATAACCATGAGGGTCTTTCAATAGAACAGATGGACGATCTCAAATATGTAAACGCAAGGATGAACGAGGTCTTCGAACGCGTAGACGCCATGCTCGTTTCCAACGACTTTACGGATATCGACAAAGTGATAGAAATGCGCGATAAAATATTCGAGGATTTTGCAATTGCAATCAAGAATCAGATTAAACGCAATACGGAAAACAAAAATACGACAAGAAGCAGCGTGCTCTATCTCAACATCCTCACAGAAGACAAAATCATGATTCTGCAGATGAGGAACATGCTCAAGGCGCAGAAGTATTTTGTAGAGAACGAATCCAAGGCCATATAGCCGTTATCGGCCAATAAGCCAGGAACAGGGTTGCATATCGTGTGTGGTGCAACCCTGTTTTTTGTATCTTTGAAGAAAAAAGTACCATGATTGTACATCTTGTAATGTGGAAATTCAAGGAGTCTGCCGAGGGGTGCGGCAGAATGGAGAATGCAGCCAGGGTAAAGGAGAAACTGGAGGCATTGAGAGGAGTCATTCCCCAGATAAAAAGCCTGGAAGTAAGGTTGAATGTCAATGACAGCGACCCTATGGCCTACGATGCCGTATTGATTTCACGCTTCGAGACAATGGAAGACATTGAACTTTACAAAAACCACCCGGAGCACAAGAAAGTCAGTGCGTTCTGCAAACTTGTACGGGAAAGCCGGGCGAGTGTAGACTATCTGGATTCACAGCCAGACAAAAACACAAACTGCGGAGAATAAACCCGCAGTTTGAAAGAAAACAAATAAAATGCTAAACTAAACTCATGCACGTCTCTTTGTAAGAGAGATGCATATATAATGCACAAAACTACTTTTTTTTGTTATAAAAAACAAAAAAAATCTGTCGTATTCTGTTGCCTGTCATTCTTCTACACTGTCATATCTAAATAAAAACGGCAACAGGGGCCCTGTGGGGCATTTTTGATGCAAAATAAATAGATAACAATCCCAATTATTCATACTGTCTCTTACAAAGAGATAAGTTCTCTCTTCCAAAGAGAAGTGACCTCAAAATAACAATTATGCACATTAAGAAATATTGTATAACACTGATTCTCTTGCTGTTTGGTGTGGGTGTTGCACATTCGCAAGAGAGCCGCACGGAAATCTGTGTCGATTTCCGTGTGAACAGTACTGTCATAGATTCCGCATACTCGGACAATGCCGCCCGTATGCAGGAAATCATCGAGTTCCTACGGAATATCCGTCAGGACAGTACAATCAACATCGTGGAAATATCCTTCTGTGGAGCGGCATCCCCCGAAGGCAGTGACCAACTCAACCGCAAGCTGGCACGAGGTCGCCTTACCGCACTCGAAAGACTTGTCCGCAAGGAGGTGGATATTCCCGACAGCCTCATTACCCGTAATGACAGCTACTTTCCGTGGGATTATCTGAAATCACAGATTGAGGATTCGGGATTGATATATAAGGATGAAGTAATCGCCATATTGGAGGAGGAATCCTTATTGGTGGATTATCATCAGCCGAATACCCATATTGACAACCGTATCGTAAAACTGAAGCAGTTGGATAACGGCAAGGTATGGCAACAGATGCACAAGCTCTTCTTCGAGCGTATGCGAAATGCCAGTGCCGTATTCGTAACATACAAGCAGGAACTTCCTCCCGTTCAGGAGCCTGTGATTGTACCTGATACCATTAAGTTAGAGCCAATCGTTGAAGTTGTTGAAATTGTGCCCGACACTACTGCAATTGGAGCCCCAGTTGTTCCCGAGGTGGAGGAATGGACTCGCAGACTGCATCTTAAAACCAACGCCATCGGCTTGGGAATGGGCATTGCCAATGTTGCAGCGGAAATAGATTTGACAAAGCACTGGTCGTTCACATTGCCCGTTTATTATTCGGCTTGGGACTATTTCAAGACCACCATCAAGTTCAGAACATTCAGCGTACAGCCCGAGTTCCGCTATTGGCTATCGGAAAACAACGACGGCTTCTTTGCAGGAGCACATTTCGGACTGGCATCTTACAATTTCTCCTTTGACGGCGACTACCGCTACCAGGACCACAACCGTAAGACACCGTCCATCGGAGGTGGTGTGAGTGTCGGCTATCGCTTGCCTGTCAGCAGGAACAACCGTTGGTGGATGGAGTTCTCACTCGGTGCAGGTGTCTATTCCCGTCATTATGACAAGTTCCACAATACACCTATTACAAAGGACGGATTGATGATTGAGAGCATCAAGAAGACCTATTGGGGTATAGACCAAGCTGCGGTATCGTTCTCATATTCGTTTGACCTAAAGAAGAAAGGAGGCAAGCGATGAGAAAGATTATATACCTTATTATATGTATGCCTCTGTTGCTGTTCTCAGCCTGTGATGTCCACGAATGGCCAGAAACACAGGAGTTTGTGAAAATGCATCTTCGCCTCAATTATGAAACGGATATGACCGAATGGGAGCATATCTATGATGGCACATCGGTCATCGAGCAAGGCTTGGGTGACACATACGACAACCATCAGGACTACGGTAAGATACGCTACATCGTCCGCACCTATCCCGTATCGGATAAACAACGCACGATGCAGGACTATACGCAGGAGTTCGTGTTCACAAAGAACATTGCCGAAGGTTACGACCACGAAGTGACGCTTGATGTACTGCCGGGCAACTACAATGTAATGGTGTGGTCTGATTTGGTGAAGACAAGCGGTGATACCCATTTCCACAATGCCGACAACTTCGCAGAGATTATGTTGCAGGGCGACCACAAGGGAAATACCAACCATCGTGACGCTTTCAGAGGCACGAACAATATTTCACTCATCGCGGATGTCATGGAACGTTTGCCCGACACGCTCAATGTGGCGATGCAACGACCTCTTGCCAAGTTCGAGTTCGTGACGAACGATGTGGTGGAGTTTATCGACAAGGAATCCACCCGCATTGCCTCTAAAGCTAACGGCAACAAGTCGGCATCGGCAGATGACACCCCGACAAGAGCCGTAAATATAGAGGATTACAAGGTAGTATTCTACTATGTGGGATTTATGCCACACGCATACAGCATGTACACCGACAAGCCCGTGGATTCATCTACGGGAGTGATGTTCGAGTCAACCTTGAAGAAGCTTTCCGACTCGGAAGCCTCAATGGGTTTTGACTATGTGTTTGTGAACGGCAAGAAGTCGGCTGTGACGGTACAGATTGGCATTTACGACAACGAGGGAACACAACTCTCCTTGACCGAGCCGATAGAAGTGCCGTTGAAGCGAAGCCACCATACCATCATGACGGGTATGTTCCTGATGTCGGAAGCATCTGGAGGTGTAACCATCAATCCCGACTTTGACGGAGACCATAACCTGATTTTCCCCTAACTGATAGAAACAATGAAGAATCTACTGCATAACATACAGAAATTGATGATGCTTGCCCTTATGATGGTAGGCCTACAGTCCTGTTCCGATGACTTACAGGAAATGGGTGACGTGGAAGTGAGTTTCACCGCAACACTACCGACCGATACCCGTACACGCTCTTTCGGCAAAGCTGAACAGGTGAATACCCTTTTGGTGGGTATTTTCAAAAAGGGTGTTTCCGATGAACATACCAACAGCGGAGGAAGTTGGAGTTATTATGAAATAGACCGCAAGTTTTTTCCTATAAGTGGTACTTCAATAGATGTAAGCCTCTCATTGGCTCAGAATCAGATATACAGCTTTGTCTTTTGGGCGTATGACAGCAATCGGAACATCTACGACATAGATGATCTGACCGCTATCAAGATGAACACTCTGCCAAATCCGATAACATTCTCCGAGGCAGAAGCATCAGATGCATTCTTTGCGACAGAAGAAGATATTATCATAACAGGAAGCTGCAGTTACTCCATTGAACTTGTCCGCCCGTTGGCTCAAATCAATGTGGGCACTACAGGAACACCGATGCAGGCCACATTCAAGGCAAAAGCAGTTCCCGATACTTTCTATCCGTTCACCAATACCGTAAGCGGAGCAAGCAACTACACTTGGAATTTCAGCGAAACCACAGCCGAGACATTCTCGGCTGACGGTACAGAATATACCTACCTCGCTATGGGCTATGTGTTTGCTCCGACAACAGCGATGCAGATTGTAGCGGAATTGACATTGACCGATGATGAACAAACATCAAAGACAGTGGAGTTCCCACAGGTTGAGATTGAAGCCAACCAACGAAGCAACATAGCAGGAGGATTTACAGTGGAATAAGAGAATTTCAAAATATGTATAACCCTAATAACGAGTTAAAAAGCCGAACAAGAGACAGAAAACCAACTAACAGTCACAAAGGGATGGAGCTATTCCAAGACCTTTCATTCTGCAACTCGCAGGATACGACAGATTGATGATAAATCCCCGTTCTGCATAAGCGGAGCAACCCTCGACAATGGTTTCGGCAATCCGAGTGAATGCGGAAAACATTAAAAACAAGAAATTAAAGTAAAACTATTTTGTATAACAATTAAAATTTTCAGAAATGAACAAGAAATTATTCTTAGGTATGTTCGCAGCAGCCGGTATGCTGTTCGCAACATCGTGTTCAAATGACGAACTGGATGTAGTTCAGTCAGGAAATGAGGCTCAGGTGACGTTCTCGCTTGCAGCCGAAGGTGGTATCGCTACCCGTGCCATCAGTGACGGTACAGGTGCAAAGAAGTTGGTATATGCAGTTTATAATGCCAGTGGTGAACTCATTGAAACAATTGCAAATACAGATGTAAATGGACAGATTGTTGATAATAGTGCTTTTGACAATGGTCTTACTGAAAATGTAACCATTACCTTAGCTAAAGGTCAGCAATATACAGTAGCATTTTGGGCTCAGAATCCAAACTGTACAGCTTACACAACAACAGACTTGAAAAATGTAACTATTGATTATGCCGGCCTTAATAACGATGAAACTCGTGATGCATTCTTCAAAGCCGAAACATTTACTGTTACAGGTAATACTGAAATTGATGTTGTATTGAAACGTCCTTTTGCTCAGATTAACGTAGGTGTTTACCAGACAGATTGGGATGCAGCTAAGGCTTCAGGAATTGAGATAGAAAAATCAAAGGTAACTATTGAAAATGCTGCAACATCTATCAATTTGCTTACAGGTGAAGTTGGAGGAGAACAAACTGTCGAGTATGGTTTTGATATTATCCCTGCAAAGTTCACAACTCCTGAAACATTGGAAGTTGATGTAAACCGTAATGGTACTATCGATGAAAATGAAAAGTACAAGTACCTATCTATGAGTTACATATTGGCTAATGATGCTACAACAGGTTATGCAAAGACTACATTAGATGGTTTGGATTTCACTTTTGCTCCTATAAGTGGTAATAACATCAACTTTAGCGCAGGTCTTAACGCTGTTCCAGTTCAGCGTAACTGGCGTACTAACATTATTGGTCAGATTTTGACAGGTGATGTTACATTCAATATCACAATCGACCCGATTTATGATGGTGAATACAATAATGGTGATGCGTATGGTGTAAAAGCAAATAATACATATTACAAAACGATAGAAGATGCTATTGATGCGGGCGCAACAGAAATCGAATTGGCTGCAGGTTTGTGGAAGATGCCTTCTGTAGATAATAAGACTTTGAAAATTTCTGGTGCAAACAAAGATGCGAAGATTGACTTGTCAGATGGCGTAACTCTTAATAATACATCTGTTGATTTCACAAATGTTACCATCGTGAAAGAGAATGAAGACTACGTTGGATTCCCGCACGCAAATGTCTTAAAATACACCGATTGCGTTTTTGAAAACGTATATTGGGCTTATGGCATTGAAGAAACATTCACCAATTGCGTCTTCAATCAAACATCGAACGATCACTATAACGTATGGACATACGGAGCCAAAACAGCCACATTTACAAACTGCATGTTCAATTCAGCAGGTAAATCCGTTTTGGTGTACAAAGAAAATGGTTCAGAATGGTATACGGTAAACTTAAAAAATTGTGTATTCAACGCAACAGAACCCGCAACAGGTAAGGCTGCCATTGAAATTGATTCCCATTTGAATCCTTACAACGTGAACATTGAAAACTGTACAGCAAACGGCTTTGATGCAGGCAGTGTAAGCGGTAATATTCTATACAACCTAA
>CASGCS010000022.1 GCA_949300025.1 uncultured bacterium
GAACCGCACGAAGCGGCCTTTCTTCTCCCGTTTGATTTCGTGAAATTGTAGGATGCCGTAAACCGAATCCCTGGTAAGGTTGTATTTCTTCATGGCTTCCTGCACGGTGTAGTATTCCGATGAATCGTTCTCGGCGGTCTGCTTGGACAGGTCGAAATGAAGTTTGGAGTAGAATATCTGTCCGTGTTCCTTCTTTGAAGGGATGTTGTTGCGATAGACTTGCGAGCGGATGGCGACACGGGTCATGCCGTACTTCTTCTCAATCTCTTCAGGAGTGTACCATTCGGTCAGGGCATCATCCGTCCTGTATTTGGCGAATATCGCATCAATGTGTTTTTTGCTGTAGTAGTTGAACTGGCGAATCTTGACCTTTGGAACATCGTGCTCTCTGGTGTATGTCCATACCCATTTGGTGTTTACCTTGTACTTTTCAGCTATCTGCTCGGCAGTATAATATTCGGTAATATCTACATCATCTTTGGGCTTAATGCTTTCGTAAGGTTTGGTTTTCAGCATCAGCTCAATGTCCGCACGCCGGATAAGTGACTTCTTGCCGCTAATACGGGAAGCCCGAAGTTTGTTTTCTTTGACCAACTTATAAATGTACTGACGGGTAACACCCATAAGTTTGGCCGCTTGTGCAAACGAAAAGAAGTCTTGTCCCTCGGATGCCTGTTTGGGCTGCAGCAATTCCTGCATTTTCTTCAATTCGCGCTTGCGTTCCCGGATGCGTTCTTTGTAACCGAGATTTGAACACTGATGACTGCAATAGCAAGTCGTCGTTTTCTTGGCGATGAATGGTTTTCCACACCATTGGCAAATCTTTCTTACTTCCATATTCTTCTAATTTATTTTGAGGTTCTGTCTCTTTATTTCTCCACAAATCTGTCAATACACGTAAACCATTGTCAACACACGTCAACTACTGCGTCAGTGTGACATCGGGGCAAATCCCGAAATTGTTTCGTGGTAGAAATACGGTAGAAAAATAGGATGAACAACTGCCTCCAACTGCTATCAGCCGGATTTTGGACAAATAAAAAAGCCACTGATTTACAGTGGCTTCGTTATAGTTGGTTCTAATTCGTTGCAGTCAGTTATGCGCAATCACTTTCCGATGCAAAACTTCCCAAAGATGTTCCCGAGGATTTCATCGGTGGAGATTTCGCCGGCGATGGTGCCTATGTGGTAGAGGGCTTCGCGGATGTCCTGGGCCACAAGGTCTGTAGGTGTGCTGGCTTCAAGTCCTTCATCGACACGTTCAAGGGCGGCCTTTGCGCTTTGCAGCGCCTGAAAGTGGCGTGCATTTGTAACGAGCACCGCATCCGAATCGAGCGACATGTCTTTCTGTGAATCTGTAATCACCTCCACAAGCCTGTCGAGCCCTTCACCCTTCTTTGCGGAAAGAGGCAGCACGGCTATAGGGCCCATGGGGGAGGAGAGGGCCTTTATCTTCTCGACCATGACCGCAATTTCTCTTGCTGCGGCTTCAGAAAGCCCACCGTTCCCAGAAGATTCCGCAACACCGTTATGGGCATATCCTGTATCTGCACGGCTTCCTCCTTCACCTGAAGTCTCGCCAGCAGGAGCACCGGCAGGAGCGGCAGTTCCGCAAACAGGCACACCAGCAGCAAGGGCCGCCTCCAATTCGTCAATCTTGTTCAGCACAATCAGAAGTTTTTGCGATTCGGCGTTAAATCTTGAAGAGAGGTTTTCGATTGCCGCAGCAAAATCGTCGCTTCGCATGGCATCGAGCATAAGTATTACGACAGAGGCCTGTTTCAACTTGGTATATGTCCTCTCTATGCCTATAATCTCAATCGTCTCGCGGGTCTGGCGAATTCCTGCCGTATCTATGAATCTGAAGGTTATTCCGTTAAGGTTTACGCAATCCTCTATGACATCGCGGGTCGTGCCGTGAATGTCGGAAACTATCGCCTTCTCCTCGCCGAGCAGCGCATTGAGAAGCGTGCTCTTCCCTGTATTTGTAGCCCCCACGATAGCCACCGGAACGCCGTTCTTAATCACATTTCCCAATGAAAAGGAGCCTATCAGCCTGTCGATTTTCTTCCCGACAGATTCCAAGAGCCGTTTCAGTTGCGCACGGTCTGCAAACTCCACATCTTCCTCACTGAAATCCAGCTCCAGCTCCATGAGCGAAACGAGGTTGAGCAACTCCTCCCGCATGGCTTTCAGTTCATTTGAAAAGCCTCCTCTCATCTGGTTGAGTGCGACTTTATGGGCCGCGGCAGTCTGGCTCGCGATAAGGTCGGCAACGGCCTCGGCCTGCGTCAGGTCCATTTTCCCGTTCAGGAATGCCCGTTTCGAAAACTCTCCCGGTTCGGCCATCCTCGCCCCTCTGGAAATTAGCAGCATTATTATCTTTTGCTCAATATAGGAAGAGGCATGGCAATAGAGTTCCACACAATCCTCTCCGGTGTAGGAGCGGGGAGAGCGGAAAACAACGGCAAGCACATCATCTATAATCTTCTCACCGTCGCGGAGAGAGCCGTAAACCATCTTATAGGGTTCGGCCTTCTCCAAAGAGCCTGAAAAGAGGGAATCAGCAATCTTTACAGACTCCTTTCCGCTCAATCTTACAATTCCTATGGCGCCGCCACCCTGGGGAGTGGCCAATGCGCATATCGTATCGCTGTTGCCGTACATAAAAT
The DNA here is from genome assembly GCA_949300025.1 of uncultured bacterium. GTDB lineage: Bacteria > Bacteroidota > Bacteroidia > Bacteroidales > UBA932 > Egerieousia. Next base: position 2,673 of record CASGCS010000022.1, read on the forward strand.
CTCCTTTTAAATTCTTTCCAACGCCACGACATTTTCCACATGGTGCGTGTGCGGGAACATATCTACCGGCTGTACCGCCGTTATCCTGTATTTTTCCGAAAGGATAGCCAGATCCCTTGCCTGGCTCGCAGGGTTGCAACTGACGTAGACCATCCTCTCCGGGGCGGCTTCTAAAAGCACCTTCGCCACATCGGGATGGATGCCTGCTCTCGGGGGGTCGAGAATCACCAGATCTGGCCTTCCGTTTTCGGCTATGAATCCGGCCGTAAGCATATCCTTCATGTCTCCGGCGTAGAAAACGCTGTTCGTAATGCCGTTATGCGCGGCGTTTGCCTTGGCATCCTCTATCGCCTCCTTTACATACTCTATTCCCACTACCTTTTTAGCATATGCCGACAGAAAAAGCCCTATCGTACCGATTCCGGTATAAAGGTCATAGACAATCTCGCTGCCGGTAAGCCTTGCAAAGTCCCTTACAACACAATAGAGCCTGTAGGCCTGCCGGGAATTGGTCTGGTAAAAGGATTTGGGGCCTATCATGAACTCTATCTTCTCCATCCGCTCGGTAATGGTGTCATTGCCTGCAAATTTCCTGCACGGCAAATCCGAAATGGAATCGTTTCTCTTGCCGTTTATGACATAGTAAAGCGAAACGATCTCCGGAAAACGGGCCGATACCGCATCGAGCAACGCCTCGCGCAGATTCTTGTCTTCGTAGGCAAAGACCATGATAAGCATTACCTCGCCTCCGGAGGTGGTGCGGACAATCATGTTGCGCAGAAAACCGCTCTGCTCCCGCAAATCAAAGAAGGAAAGGTTATGCTCCATTGCATACTCCTTTATAAAGAGCCTGATGGCATTCGAGGGTTCGGCCTGAAGGTGGCACTTCTTGATATCCAGCACCTTGTCGAAAAAGCCGCTTATATGAAATCCCAGAGCCAGCCAGTCATTTCCGGAAAGGCTCTCCGGGTCTTCGCCCTTGAGAATCCATCTTCTGTTGGAGAAGGTAAACTCCAACTTGTTCCTGTAATATTCGGTCTGTTCGGAGCCCAGTATGGGCGAAATTTCAGGCAGCGAAAGATGCCCTATCCGCGTAAGCTGGTCTGCAACCTGCTGCTGCTTGTATTTCAGCTGCAAAGGGTAGGGGAGCGGCTGCCACTTGCATCCTCCGCACTCTCCGTAATGGCTGCAAAAAGGCTCGAGCCTGTCGGCCGACGGCTTTACCAGATTCACGGCCTGCCCTTCCATATATCCCTTGCGCTTTCTGAGCACGCGCACATCCACGACATCTCCCGGGATGCATTGCGGTACAAAGAGCACCTTGCCGTCTACATGTGCAATTGCATTCCCTTCGGCTGCAACACCTTCTATCAAAATATCGTTTAAAATCACTTTCTCTTTTTTTGACATAACATGCTATTTGACTCTTACCGCAAAAATAGGGTAAAACTATTTAACAACATCCTTTCTGTCATTTAAAATCTCATCAAAATTTTCCAGAGCCCATTGTATAAGCGCGTTTATATGCGGCAATAACGAATATGACCGTTCTGTCAGCGAATATTCCACTCTTGGCGGAATTTCTGGATATATTCTGCGCACGAGATATCCGTCCTCTTCAAGAGTACGCAGGGTTACTGTCAACATTTTTTGAGAAATGTCGGGTATTTCGCGTTGCAGTTCTTTGAAACGCAATTTCCCGTTTTCACCTTTATTTAATGTATATATGACCAGAAGCGACCATTTGTCGCAAAGTCTGGAAAGGATATTCCGTATAGGGCAATCGGGGAAGAGCGCATCTTCTATAGCTGTTCTATTCATCTGTTTATTGTATTTCAATTGCTCTACAAAAGTAATCAAACATAATAAGTAGAGCAAAAAACTTTTTTATAATTTTTTTCATTGGTAAATGGCTGATACCCAATAATAGTTACTTTAAAGTAAGTATCTGATATACAAGTGCCTACTTGTAAGAATATAATAAACTGCACATTTTTGCAGCGTAAAAGAGATAAAGACACTTTTAGTAACTAATAAAATTTAAAGCAATGAAAAGAATTTTAATCATTTTGTTCAATCTAATTACAATTACAGTTATGGCACAGACAAAAGGAGATTTCGAGGTACACGACCTCGGTAATTTCAAATTACATGTGTATTACACCAACGATGCGTTGGGAGATGCAAGTTACATCATCGAGGGCAAAGATGCACTTGTAACAATGGAACAGCCGCTGTTCAAGGAGAATGTGGCTGAATTCGACTCTTATCTTTCAAAACTGGAGAAACCGGTGGAGAAGCGTATCACTGACTACCATGTAGGAGGAACAGCAGATTATGACGTGGTGATGGCAGAGGGTATGTCGGATTTCATTAAGGGAAAAGTGTATGGAGGTATGATGCAGGGCTTCGCTCAGGCATTCGGCGATGCTATGACCGATATGCCTACAGGCAAAGCAACAGAAGTGGCATTCGGTACAACACATACATGGGCCGGAGTCACTTTCGAATTCCGCCACGGAGCAAGTTCAGATTTTCCCGGAGCAAGCATTCTCATTGGAAACAAGGTCTACTATACCCACTGGACGCCGGCCAAGGCTCATGTCAGCCATTTGCAAATATCTTCTCCTGCGGCCATAGACGCAGAAATTGAAGAAGCTGAAAACTCGTTGGCTTCCGGTGCTGAACTGTTTATCGGCGGACACGGCGGTGCCGCAACCCGTGATGCAGTGGAATTTAAAATCTCATATCTCAAAAAAATGAAAAGAATAGTATCAACGGTAGATAATACCGCGGATTTTGTAAATGCAATGAAAAAAGAGTATCCGCAACTTCCTGGAGAAGGTAATTTGAAGGATTTGGGCGAAAAATTATTGTAAGCCTGCCGGAAAACATTATGGAAACATGCGTTGCGTTTTTCAACCGCATGTTTCCATAATTCCCATAAAGGTTACTCCACTGCGTCCAAAAGGATAAATGCAGACCAGTATTTGGGATGGCTGTAGGGCCGTACTTTTTTTACCTCGGTACGCTGCTCCACGCTCTTGCCCTGCATCCTTAGTCTGCGAATCTGGCTCGGAGTGAGGTTTCCGTTCGATTTTACCGTTATTTCAGTTTCATACTCCCTTAAATTGCGCTGCGCCGCGCTCAACGCCTCCGTTTTATCCATGCCGGCAACTAGGTTCGAATAGAAATCCGTCATAAGCATTCTTGTGGCATTGTCGTCTACCTTCCAGAGGCTCATAAGCAGTGTCTTGGCACCTGCCTTCTTGAACCCTCTCTGCAAACCGAGCACACCGTCTCCGGTAATCTCGCCGAGTCCGGTCTGGCAGGCGGAGAGAACTACAAGATCAAGCCCCCTCAAATCTAGCGCGGAGATCTCCTTTGCAGTCAGGATACCGTCGTCTACCCCTTCCGGAACAGATTTCCCGGTTAATATATTGTTTGCCCCCGCAAAAAGAAGTCCTGAACGGGCAAGAGCCACATCTTCCATGGAACTATTTGATATTGAGTTTAAGAAACTATATTGTTTCATCAAATTGGCCTCCTTTTCTGTCCAATAAAAGCCGTGGGTGGCAACGTGCAGAAGGTCTGTCCCCGCTCCTGAAAGGGCCTTGAAGGAGGCTTCCGTACCTAACGTTCCGGTATAGAGTTTATTGGCAATTTCAGCCTTGGACAGAGTGCTGTCAATTGTCATAACCTCCTCCTTTGTTGCAGGAAGTTCGCTCACTCCGCTGCGCAATGCAGGGAGATAGGTATCGCGTGTCGTATAGTCGAAATCCTTGTAACTGGAACCGTATTTTTCCTGCTCGGCAACCATGCTGCTCTCATCGCTGTTGTAAAGCAGACCTCCGTACAGTGCTGCCGACTCCACGGCGGAAGTACCATTATGCAGGGCAAGCACTCTGGTAGAGGAGAGACGGTACATCTCTCTATTTTCGGAAACCAGCCCGCTTCCCGCATAATCCGGGATGTATTCAATCGGATAGTTGTTCAGCTCACCGTCTGCGGAAAAATAGACCCTTTTAGCCCCGGGAGAGGCATCAAAGAGAGGCTTCCAAAGCAGGGAAGCCAATTCAGGCGTATTGTAATAATCTTTTTTCAAGACACTTTCGAGTTCAGAGGCGGTGCAGAGGGGCATAAATTCTGGATTCCGCCTGCCTGTCATTATTACGGCGCCGTACATCTCTTTCTCTCCGGGCAATCCGTACCGGGTAAACTCCACGGCAAGCGAACTGTCTGGCAGCGCTGCCTGTACATCTTTCCAACTTGTCACCAGCCCCTGCGTTACATCATAAAGCAGAAGCGAACGGGCGAGTATTTCGTTTTCGAATCTTTTCACCAGTTTTTCTGCCTGGACTGCCGTATATTGCCTGCCGTTGTCGAAAATTAGAGTGTCGCCGCTCTCCAGTTTTGCCTCAAGCCGCTTCATACGCTCGTTTTTCTGAATCATGAGCGTATCTCCGCTGCTCTTTATCAGGTTTGCAGCACTTATGGAGGTATTCATCAGAATGTTTTTCCTGAAAAGGAGATTGTTGTAGAGCAGGGTATCTGCAATGGCGCCCTCTTCGTCATACTTCGATGCCAGCATCTCTCCGGCATAGAAGGGGAAGGGCCCCTCCGAAAACCAGCTCTCTTCCCGTTCGCTGTTTGTCTGTTCCTTGAATTGCCGCAATATACTCCTCTTTACATATTCCGTCACACGTCCGTAATACGGGGCGATTACGGAATAGTCGCGGTTTTCAAAAAGATAGCGGGTAAAGAAGTAGAGATAATCCTCAGCAAGCTCTTTATCGTGACGCTCCGCCATCTCGAAAGCCCTGCGGTAGAATAATTTTGCTGAGTCTGCATACCCGAGCCGCTTGAAGATGTCCGCCATGTAGAAAAAGGAGTCTGCAACTTCCAATGTATCGCCTCTGTCTGCGAAAAATCCTGCCCTCTCCCTGTAAAAATCCAGCAGTTTTCTCTCGTCATCAGTATATAGGTACCTGATGCAATCTTCGTATATCTCTTTGGTATAACAGCTGTCGGGGTCTCCTGCTTCGAGCATTTCCAATGCCTCACCTACATACTTTAGCGCCGTGGCCGTATCTTTCAGCTTGTTGCCGTAGGTCATTCCCCTGTAATAGAGCTCTTCAGAAGTCATTGTATGATCCCTGTCCAGACTGTCGAGCCTTGCCACGGCATAGGCTGCGCGCTCCAGATCTATATTCGTATTTTCTTCGAATTTTATCATATTCGAACGCGGGGGTGCGATATTTATAAAGCCGTATCCGAAAGATTCCGCCTCGCTTTCCCACATCTGACGGGCATAATAACGGTAATTTTCATCTTCCCTGCCATATTGGATTTCGGCAATTTTGAGCAGGTGCTCCATCGACTCCACAGCACGGTCGAAATAGCCGAGATAGCGGTAATTTTCTGCACACTTCTCCCACATCCGTATAAGAGACTCCCTTTCTGTTACAAGTTCGGTATAACCGAAATTGTTGCTCATTTCCAGTACCCTTTTTTCAGATGCCAGCGCCGCCCTGTAATAATAGTCCAACGAGAGTTCCGGCTCCACTGAGACTCTGGAATAGAGATCTCCGAATTCTGTCAATGTAGCGGGATACCTATAGTTGAGAGTATCTGTAATGAACGACATGGCACGGTTGAGATAATGGTATGCGTTATTAAAGTCATATAAAGCTATATACCTTCGTGCCAAATTGTTACAAACAGTCACCAGTTCCTGTTTTCTGTAATTTTCCGGAATGTCGGCCGTCATTATAAGAGTATCGAGTTTTCTCAAATCCCCGATTGACGCAGCCCAGTCCATTGAAAATCCGTAGCCGCCCTCTTTAAGTGAAATTATATTATAAATATCCGATACCTTGTCGCTGAAAGTGTAGATTTGTGCATTGTTATCATTCGTTGCGACAGCAAGTTCATAATACTTCAGCGCCCGGGCCCGGCAAGCCTCATATTGCACACTGTCCGCTATTCCGAAATAATAATTATAGCATGGAAGCATGGAGTAATAGACTCCTCCCATCGAGGAGTAGGAGATTTTGTCCGCCTCCTCCATCATCCGGAGTTTTGCCACCTCTTTATAATCGGCGATTGCCTGTTTTTTATTCCCTGCCAAACTTTCCGCTACGGCCTTATAGTCCAATATGTGAATCAGACTGAGCGTATCGCCATGTTCTTCTGCGCTTCGGGCTATTTTGCCGTAAAGTTCAGCCTCCTTGTCATATAGCTTGAGCGTACCGTAAGCTTCTGCAAGATTCTTCCATAAAACATCGTTATAATCAACGACACCGCTCTCCGTATCCATGAATTTACCGGCATACTCTATATAAAGCCCGCCCTGGCCTATATAATCGAAAATCGGATAGGAGTTCCTGAGGTATGACCTGATATTCTCTTCATAAATGAATGAACGCGGTATTGAATCCTCTTCAAGAGGACGGGCAAGGCAGAACTTTGCCTTTTCCATATCGGGCTCCACTATAATGTAATAATGAGCCTTCATCATTTGAACCTCCATCCATGGATAGGAGTCCTTGCCGAGCAGTTTTTCCAGGACCTCTTCCAACTCATCGTAAACCGGAAGGGCATTGCGTGCAAACCCGAGCGGGGGAGGGGAGTACATACTCTCCGGATTAGGATTGAGTGTACCGTATCTGTACAGGGTCGCAAGGGTTGAAAGCAGCCGATACCTGTTCTGGTTATAGACAGGAACGGGGGTCTGCAACTCGGCCCTTGCCTTTTCAAACAGAGCGACTGCACCCGGCAGGTCGTTTCCTGCATTTATCATATAAAACGCCTCCCAGTAAAGCAATATGCTGTAAAATCTGTCGAATGGGGCGAACGCATCGCAGCGCAGATACTTGTGGGTAAACGAGAGCAGTAGTCTCCTGGAGACGGAATCCATTACGGCAGCGGTATTTATCAGATATGTCATATTGGAACTTGCCCACCTTGTATTCTTTTCAAAAACCGGAAGAAGTTTCTCCACAACGGCGCCGCATCCGGCAGGATTTACATTCTGAATGCACCCTATGAGCGCGACAAGCGTGTTGCCATACAAGAAATGGTCTGATCCTGCGGTTTCCGCTGCTATTTCCGCCGCCGAAAAAAGATAGGGGAGGGCCCTGTCATACTCTTCCAAAGTACAAAGCACAATTCCGAGTGTAAGCAATGAATCCGATTTTACGGTCAGCCTTCTGTCCACCGGTTTTGCATCATAATATTCATACGTGATTGCTGCATTCGCCGTATCGCCTGCCATGAAATAGCAGGATGCAATCCACATTTTGGCATAGTCTTTCCTGTTTTCCGGCATGGTGGAATCTGCCGCATCAATGTAATGGCACTTCTCGAAAAGAGATCTTGCCTCGGCAAACTTGCCGTTGTTGTAGAGTTCCACGCCTGCGGCAAAGAGAGAATCGGAAGCGGCAGGGGAGAAGCCGCCTGCCCTGTAGGAGGAGAGAGCCAGTAAAATTAAAAATAATATGTACCCCCGAGGTCTCATTTCTTTGGAGCAGCCGCCTTGGCGCCACCTGCTGCAGCGGGTGTCTGGGGCTGGGGCACTGTAAGTTTCATCTCTTCTATAAGTTTATTGGAAATCACGCCGGCGGGAGCGGAAAGCGTAGTTATAATCCACGATTTGGTTATCTCATCCCACTTCTGGGTGGAGATACTCTCCCATACGTTGGCCATCAGGCCGTCGTGCGGTGTGATTGACTTGCGGTATTTTCTGTCTTTTTTCCAGCTTTCCCTGTAACTGTCGGTTATTCCGCAACTCTCCTTGAGTTCTATTGCAAGGTTATACTGTCCGGTTCCCCAGATATTGTCGTAATTGTCGTTCTCATCCCTGAATCCCATATAAGAGCGCGGCACAATAAAACTTTCGCCTACAACCTCATATTCAGGCACCTCACCGCTTCTCCTTATATAATGGAGACGGCCGTTTTCATCGAGATCTTCGCGTTCTACGGGAATATTTATGGTAAACTCACCCAACAGTTCATCTGTATGCAGTTCTATGGCATCGGTAAACCACGATGATGTAAGTTTGATATTTACGCTGAGATTGAAATCCTTGCGCTCGTCGAACGAAAACTCCAGGGGAAGGGCGGTATTGGGCAGGTTCGATTCTGTCGGATTTATTATAAGTGTATCGAGTACGAGTTCGAATTTTGAATGGTTTACAATGCGGTAGAGTTTAGAGCGGTCTACATGGCAGGAGATGAAGAAAAGGGTATCGTTTCCATCCATACGCAGGCAGCCGATTCCGTCGAATACCATCCCCTTAGGGTCGAGCGCACCGCTTCTCGAGGGGCGTTCGTAGAAATCCTTCACTTCTTCTATTGTGTTTATACTTGTAGACCAGCTGTTTTCCGCCTCTACGCTCTTGAGCCACTCATCCTTGAGCCTTGCGTTCCTTGTCACCAGCGAGGCTATGGCATTTACCCCCATATCTATGAATGAGGTAACGTACCCCGAAGCCAGCCCCTTTCCGGCATTGAGAGTTGCATCCAGCAGGTCTGTACCGAAACGGCGGGTGGCGTCGCTCTCCTGCATGTCGTTTACCTTCTGTATCTCCTGCGAAAGAGTCTGGTTTGTATATATAAATGTCTGATACTGGACTACAGGCCCCTGGGCACTGCATATTGCCGGCATAAGCGCCGCTATTGCAAAAACTGCAAACAAGTATTTAAGTTTCATGGCTGTTTTGAATGTTCTACACAAAAATAGCCATTTTAACGATTCCGGCAAAGAGTAACCGCAGTAGATTTCTATCTGTCACTTATCGTTACGACAGGGACAGTCTTCGCCATGCCATATTCGTTATACTTATATATTCCTGTCTGTCTGGCACATTTTCCAGCGGGGATTCTTATTATCTGTCTGTCGTAATACGATTTGTCTTCATTGCAAAGGAGCAGGACGGTGACTCCATACGCCGAGGCTATATCCAAACTCTCATGCAGTTCATCAGCCAGAGCGGCCCCGTTGTCGAAAATATGGGTAACCATTAATCCCTTTGTCGTGACCACATCTCCCGGCTCGTCGAAAAGCGTAAGTTCGCCGGGCATTCCGGGCTCGTTGTTTTCTTCTACTGCAGGAGTGTCAAAATCTTTGACTTTTTCGGTATCTGTGGAATCTGTAACTAAAGGGACATAATCCTTCATTTTTTCATTCAACTCCGGATAAAAGTAATATGTCAGCAGAGCACCAGAGACTAAACCGACAAGAAAAAAAGGAAACCCTTTCATAATATGAAGTATTGGAATATGAGTGCAATATACTGATTTATTCTTAATTTTGCTGCATAAACGGCATAAAATGGCAAAAATACACAAGACAAATGCAGCCAGGATATTGGACAGCGCAAAGGTTGAATATGAACTCGTGCCTTATACTGTAGATGAAAACAATCTGGCGGCAGGGCATATCGCAGAGGAGTTGGGAGAGGATATAAACCAGGTTTTCAAGACCTTGGTATTGAAAGGGGATAAAACGGGCCATCTGGTCTGCGTAATTCCGGGAAACTGTGAAGTTGACCTTAAGAAGGCGGCAAAAGTCTCCGGCAACAAGAGCGTACAGATGATTCACATGAAGGAGCTGCTGCCGGTTACCGGTTATATACGCGGCGGATGCTCGCCGCTCGGAATGAAAAAGGCATTCCCGACATGGTTCAATGAAACTGCGCTGGATTTCGAATATATCTATGTGAGCGCCGGAATGCGCGGCCTGCAGCTGAAAGTTGATCCGCGGAAACTTATTTCAGTTGTCGGCGCACAGACCGCAGACATTGTCTCCGCAGTTTGCGAATAATGTGAAAATTCGGCCGAAAAAGAGGCGGATTATGTGAAAAACTCATGCATTTTTGAGCAGTATTATGTGAAATATATCATTATTTTTAAAAGTTAGACAATTTATATTATGTTAAATAGAATTATGGAAACAGAAACTCCGGCAACCGCAAGCACAGTTGCCGGAGTTATCGCAAGCATCATTAAGGAACGATGAACAGGCCTGTATGCCGCTAAAAGAAATAACCCACCTTGAACTGTACCGCTCCCAAATTTATGCTTACCCCTCTGTTCGACATCTTCTGGCTGTTGTAGCCGAACTGGAACTTGAAATGGTTGAAAAGTTTTACTCCTATTGCCGGCGATATGGTAAACCCTGACTCTCCGTTTTCGGAAAGGCATATTCCATATCCCATGTCTAATGAGACAAAAGGTGAAACTTTCTCCCATACGGGAAGAAACCCCTTTAAATTCAAAAACAGCGGCATATATGTAATCTCTGCATCATAGTGATAGTCTATTCCTGTACCGACTCCGGCAAACAGATATTCGTCTATCTGTACACCATGAATCGTCTGGATATTGATACGGTCAGACTTCCAGTTCCCGGCCCCTATCGAATATCCGAAATCTACCTCAGGCTGATATCTGATAAGGCTGAAATCAATCTGGGCAAAAGAACTCGTGGAAAAAAGCAGCATGGAAATCAAAGCTGCCAGCAATACCTTTGTCTTCATAATATGCAAGTTTTGGATAATTTTGTTTTCTGATCAAAGATAAGTCTAATACTCCGGATTTCCTTATTTTTTTTTGCAAATTCAGAGATGAAAATGGCAAAATTCTTGCATTGGCCTGTATTATATGAAAAGGAGCTTTCAGATACTGATTCTTGCCATGTTACTGACCGTTTCATGCGGCATACATGAGCGCAATATGGCCACTGCCTATTACGGTCCGTGGCAAAAAGTGCAGTTTGAAGGGACTGTAGCGGATTCGGTAAAGACAAATTACCTGCTTACTTTAAAATACAGGGTACACAGTGGAGACGGTACGTTTACACTGCAACTTTCGGCGGCAGACAACCCTAAAGGGAAAAAAGATGCTGTCACATATACAGGAAAACGCTACACCCAGCGTGGAATTCCCTCAGACAATGATGCGACTCTCTGGCAGTTGGTGTGCGACGAGGCCAGCGGCAATGTCATATTCAATTTTCTATATGACAAGAGCGAAAACAGCCTGCTTCTGCTCGATGAGAATTTTGAAAAACCATCTCCCGAGTCAGACTACAAACTTACAAGGGTAAAGTAAATCTTCCGTCACCGGCATCTCAGACATACAGTTCCGGATTTTTGCGCATAGAAGCGAACTTCTCTTCCAAGAGGCTCTTGTGCCCCAGATAATCAGGATCATCGAAATATTTTGCGTTATTCGGACAGCGCTTTACACAAGCACAGCACTTTATGCAGATTCCTGTTATGTCTGAACAGTCGGCAGGATTTATGGATCCCATCGGACAAATAGAGGCGCAGAAACCGCAATTGTTACATAATGACTTGTCTGTCTGTGGTTTTACCTTCCTGATATCTACAGACGAACCGTTTTTGTCAGTAGCATGATAAAAAGTTCTCAACGCTTCAGGGTTGCCTGGAACTGCAAACACCTCCCCTGCCTTTCCATCTGAAAGTTTTTCATATATGCGCCCTGCATATCGGGCTGCAATCTCAAGATCTGCATCATCTGGCCGTCCTCCCCCCAATATCCTTGAAAATGAATGTTCACCTATGAATGCTGCGGCGGCAACACATTTGAATCCGTCTGAAAGCAATATGTCGCGCGCCTCTGCAAGGGCATCGTCATATGCACGGTTTCCGTACACTACAACGGCAACCGCAGTTGCGCCATTTCCTGCAAATGTCTTGAAATATGGTGAAATAAGATTGGGAAGACGGCCGATATAGACCGGAGAACCAAAGATAACAATATTGTTACTATTGAAGATTGTCTGTTTCTTGCGGGATTCAGGCGTAGTAATGTCAATTGAATCGCATTCTATCCCCAGCATTTCTGCCAGTGAGGCTGCAATCTTTTCCACAACCTTTTTTGTAGTATGTGTAGGGCTGAAATAGAGTGCCGTAACTTTAGTATATCTTTCCATAATGCAGATTGTTAAAAAATAGTGTAAAACACGCTTTCAAAAATAGGGAATATTTTGTCCAAAATTCTTTTCTTTGCAAAACAATATGCAAATGTAAACGAAGTTTAAACTGAAATCTAACATAGAGATACAAAAACAATTGTAATGAAAACCAGATCAATCTTATTATTATCCATGGCATTTTTATTATCAGTGCCAATGCTGGCTGGGGAGAAATACCTCCACCCTACCCCGCAGCAACTGATTGCGACAGGAGACAGCATTGCCATCCCATCCGACTACAGGACATACGTATTTGAAGAGGGTGCAGATATTCCGGCGCTGAAACTGCTCTATTCATTCCTGCCATACAGTGCAGAGAAGGCTGGATTTGGAATCTATGTCGGAGCAAAAGGCGACAAGTCTGTAAGGAAATTCTCACGCGTGATCCCCCAGAAAAGCGAAGGATACTATCTCAAGATAGATGATGAAAAAATTGTAATAGCAGGTGCAGACAGGCGCGGTATCTATTACGGAGTCCAGACTCTGCTCCAGCTTGCAGAGAACGGAAAACTCCCGGTAGTGGAAATCACAGACTACCCCGACGTTCCATACAGGGGAGTTGTGGAAGGATTCTACGGCAAACCATGGAGCCATCAGGCAAGACTCAGGCAGTTGGAGTTTTACGGAAAGAACAAGATGAATGTCTATATTTACGGGCCCAAGGATGACCCGTACCACAGAACCCCCAACTGGCGCAAGCCTTACCCTGAACAGGAAGCGGCGCAGATGAAAGAGCTCGTGCAGGCCGCAGCTGACAACAATGTCATATTCTACTGGGCAATACATCCGGGTCAGGATATAAAATGGAACAATGAGGACCGCGACAGCCTGCTGCAGAAGTTCGAACACATGTATCAGCTGGGAGTACGCGGATTCGCAGTCTTTTTCGATGACATCTCTGGTGAGGGCACCAAGGCCGACAAGCAGGCTGAACTTCTCAATTACATAGACGACAACTTCATACAGACAAAGCACGATGTGGCCCCTCTGGTAATGTGCCCTACCGAATACAACAAGTCCTGGGCAAAGGTTGAAGGCGGATACCTTACCACGCTTGGCGAGAAACTGAACGAAGATATCCTGGTAATGTGGACAGGCGACAAGGTAGTAGAGACAATAGATATGGAGACTTTAGACTTTGTAAATCCCCTTATCAGACGCAAGGCTTTCATCTGGTGGAACTTTCCCGTTTCAGACTATGTGCAGCCGCATCTGCTCATGGGCGAAGTTTACGGAAACGGGCTTGACATAAAAGATGACATATCTGCTTTTGTCTCAAATCCTATGGAGTATGCAGAAGCATCCAAGATTGCGATACAGAGCATTGCAGACTATACATGGAACATGGAGCAGTACGACAGCCATGCATCATGGCTTCAGGCCATCAGGGACCTTATGCCGGAAAATGCCGGATATCTTAAGACATTTGTCTCTCACAATTCAGATCTCGGCCCTAACGGACACAACTTCCAGCGCATGGAATCTGAAGAAATTGCCCCTGCCCTGGATGCTTTGGTAAAGGAGTTTGCCGCAACCGGAAAGAAAGACGAACAGGCCTGGAGCACGGTTTACCAAGAGTGTAACAATATTATCGAAGCATCGGATATTCTGCTTACCACAGATGAAAACCGCCCGCTTGTAGAGGAAATGACTCCCTGGCTCTACTATTTCAAACTGCTGGGCGAATATGGCTGCAAGGTGCTTGAAACTGTGGAAGCCAGGGCAAATAATGATGAAGCGGCCTTCAAGAGGGCATACACACATGCAAAAGCATTGAAAAAACTGATGGAGATTACAGATGCCTCTTCAAACCGCGACCACAGACAACCCGGTGTAAAATGCGGTATCAAACGTCTTGTACCCGCTTTTGACACTCTGCTCGAAAGTGGGGCTGTGTCAAAATGAATGTTTTGATGCAGCCCCATTAAGGTGTGTAAGAATTAGCAAAATGCAAGGCATTGAGGATGAGGGCGACAGGAGTTTACTGGAGTAAATGACTTAGCCCGAATTCCGAAAATAACGCAGCAGTTTGCAATTATGACACACCGTCAGCGTGATTGTAAACGAAGTTTAAAATAAACTGCAAGTTGAGAGCAGTGGCAGAACTTGTTCAGACAATGCCGAGACGCAGCGTGATTGTAAATGAAATTTAAAATAAAAATGCTGCGGGAGAATATTCCGCAGCATTTTTATTTTTGTACACAATATTCCAATGTCATCTGTTCTCCGATTTCCACTTTTCATATATGCCTGAAAGTCTGGCGAACGTTTCACCGCTCCTGTCATTGTAATCCATAACCCTAGCATTCAGGGATTCAGAAGAAAACGAGTATTCTGTAACCTCTCCGGTATCTTCAGAGAAAAGCAACAGCCTCTTTTCCCTGTTCCTGGATTTCATAAAGGCTTCTGTAAAACTGTCGAGCCCCTGATACATGTTCCATTCGTTCCATTCAAGGATGCGATAATTATTGCGGAAACCGGCTTCATACATCTGTCCGTAGTTTTCTACGCTAAGAAGAATTGTAACAGATTCATTTTCCGGAATATCTGTTGCTACGGCAGGCTTTTCGGGAACATTGTTCCCGTAGGTTTCAATTACAAACTCCCCGTTTACGTAAACATAGCCAGTCTCTTTCTGCAATTCGCCCCTGGCATTGTAATCCCAGAATCTTCTGGCCCATCTCCATGGTGTAACCGCCAGATTGCCGTTCTGGTCGTAATAACTCTGTTCGGAGGCAAGCCCCATTTCATTATAGACAACAACAGTACGGTGTATGTTGTTGACCTTGTTGTTTACGGCCTTGCCCTTGCTGTCATATACTGATGATGTCACTACCCTGCCCTTTCCTATGCTGTCAGTCCTGACAGCAACCGAATATCCGGGTTCGCCATCATACAGCTCCCCGTTTTCATCGTAATATGATATTCTTTTGAGAGTGCCCAGTCCATTATATTCCATCTCCATTTCCGCAAAGGGGTGTGCAGCGTCTATCTCTTTGACAAGCATCACTGCTGGAGAGCCGTTACTGTCATAATATCCAACCCTTACAACTTTTCCCCTTTCGTAGGCAAAACGCATGGTAACATAAATGTCGCCTTCATCTGCGCTATTGCACAAATCTATGGATTCTATTTCGTTACGGTCGTTATATCTGTAAATTTCAACAGGCTTGCCATAGTACCCGCCTATAAGGGCCCCGAGTTCATCGTAAGTTACCACTTTTGCAAGTCTGTTCTTTTCATCATACTCTCTGATTTTTGTGGCACACCCGAACTTGCAGCTCAGGCGGTTCTGTTCGTCGTAATAGTCGCTCCTTATGAGATTTCCGCGTTCATCATATTTGTAACAGGTTCTGCATGCCACATCCTGCCGCGGGGAAACCAGATTGCCGCCGGCATCGTAATAGGCTTCGCTGGCAATCTGCCCGTTCAGGCTGTATTCATACTCTCTCCTGCTATACCCTTCGGTCCCGTTTACCGGACGGCCGTTAATGCCTATGAATTCTATAGAGATTTCACGGCCGAAACTGTCGTAAGTCTTTACTATTTTCTGCTCCAGCCCCCGTTTCGCGTATGGTCGGCCATATTCGTCATAATAGGCGTATTCGATTTCATTGCCCTTCTCGTCATACTTGTATTTCATCCAATGGTAGCCGTTCTTGTTGTAACATGGCCTGCCCTCGGAATCGAAATATCGTGCATCGGTAAGCTTTCTCTTACTGTCATATTCAAAGGTTGCAAGCGAATAGCCCTCGCTTATGAGCATAGGGCGGCTGTCTGTATCGAAATAACTGGTTTTTATACGGTTATTGTCTGAATCATACTCATGCACGGCCATGGAATAGATGCCGTTCCTGTTGTAACACGGCAGGGAGTCTGTATCGAAATAACTCTCTTTTACCATATTGCCTCTCCCGTCATACTCATACCTGGAAATTGCCGCCCAGCTGTCTGCACTCATGACAAGCGAACCGTTCCCATCGAGACAATAACGTGCAGTCTGGAGCCCCCGCTTGTCATATTCAAACCTGTAGCCACATACGCCTCCAACATACATCGGGGCAGATTGCGCATCAAAATAACTTTCGGCCGTAATGTTGCCGTAATCGTCATGGCTCCATTTCATTATCGCACCCATATCCTCCGATGCGCAAAGATTGCCTGACTGGTCATAGTTTGTCACCTCGCAGATATTTCCGCGCGCATCATATTTCAAAAGCTGGGAAGCATATTTTGCGTTGCCGAAACAGGGGTTGTCCTGAGCATCGTAATAATAGTTGCCGGTTGCCTGCCTTTTGGAATTGAACGTAGTCCTGCACTTGGACCATCCGTATTTGGTAGAAACACACCTCTGCCCCTTGGTATCGAAATAGGCTGTTTCCACCAGATTGCCGTTGGAGTCATATTTGGCCATAATCCTTGCAACCCCATCACCGTTCATGCACAGGGCACCGTCGGCACCATAGGTTTCAATCATCACCGGCCTGTTGTTCCGGTCGTAACTGTAACGCAAGGTTGATAAAATATCTGAAGTGATGCAGGCATTTCCACTTGTGTCGGTGAACGATGTTTCCGTGACATTTCCTTTCTTGTCGAACTTGCAGGTCATCTTGTGCCAGTTATATTTGTTGATGCACGGGGCTCCCTCGATATCAAAGAGTGCCATCTCAATACAATTGCCTTTTTTGTCATATTTCTGCCTTACGGCGGCAATACGCTCGTCTGAATAATAGCATGGCTCTCCCTCTGGAGAAAGGTAGCGGTACTCTGTCATGTTACCGTTGCTGTCGAACTTGGCTTCCACGCTTGCATATCCGCGTCCGTTATATACGGCATTTCCGTTGACATCCAGATATTCCTCCTTTACGAGGTTGTTCCCTCTGTCGTAGGTATACCTTTTCCGGGCAACTCCGCTGCCGTTGGGAACGATATTGCCGTCTGCATTCAGATATGTTTCACATATGACACGCCCCAGAGAGTCGAGCACGAACCTTTCTCCGAAAATACCTTCTGCATCGCTTATCGCGCTTTCCTCAAGGTCTTCGCTGTTGTTGGAATGGTATGTCACCTGTATTATCCTGCCCAAAGAGTCTCTTGTATATACAAAACGTTTTATCTTGAGTTTTGTGTCGGGATTCTCCGCATCAGATTCCGTACTCCGGGCCAATGAACTCAGGTAGAGGCTCCCCTCCTGTTTCTCGGCATTCTCGAAATCTACTATACATGCCACGTTGCCCGCATAGTCGTTTGTATAGATATGGCGCGCCACAGGGATATCGTACCTGTCCTTGTTTATGATCTCTGTCAGGGTGCCGTTGGCATAGAGCAGCTCCATGGATGGATAGGCATATTCCGAGGTACGGTCAACTGTCTGGCCGGCAGAATTCACATATTTGACCCTGGAGAGCCTCCATGAATAGAACCCCTTTTCACCTAATGGAATGCGGCGGTACTCAAATTTGTATGTCCTGTCTCGCGGCGAAATGTCATTTACGGGAGATATTCCGTGCGGTATGCCATAGCAGTCTATGTAACTGTCGAAATACTCTACTTTGGTACGTGTGTAGTCGTATGCGAAAAGTCCGGCAAGCAGCAGCAGAGAAAAGAGGGCCCATGCCACACTCTTTCTCCTGCGCAGACGGCGGCGGTGCCTGTCCCACAGCAAATCGAATTTTACATCCAGAATACGCGCTACAACTTTGATGAAAGCCTGTTCCCTGCCTATTTCATTTATGTTGATTCCCAACAGTTCATTCTCTGGAGGCAACTCCTGCAAGGCTTTAGGAAAACATTCGTTTTCAGGGTTGCCGCTGTTCGGAATACCGTCTACTATAAATGGAATTATGAAACTGCTCCTGCCGGCTTCAACAAAGCCCGATACCTCCTTGTTTATCCATTCAGATTTTGTTGAATTAGGAGAACAGATGACTATCAGGAATTTTGAGTTTTCGAGTTCTCTGGCAAGCTCCTCCTTGAGGATTCCCGCCCCGAGATCTGTCTTGTCGCGGAATACAGGACGGATATATTCAGGCAAACCTGGCTGCCCGGACCTGATTACACTTGGCAGCCTGTAGGATTCGAGCCGCTTCTGAAGCCATACGGCCCATTTTTCATCTTCGCGCTTGTAACTTATGAAAGCTATGTTAGAGAAGGTATTCATAGAATCTGGTTATGACAATGGCAAATATACCACTTTTGGCTCAATATTTGTCACTATAAAAATATCATTGAAAAAGTTTAAAACCAAAAAGATGAGAAGAAGTATATTTTTTATTGCAATGTTCATGCTGGTGGCAGGCATTGCTGCAAACGGACAGACAGAGAAAAGAATCTATACCTCTTCTGAAAAGGAGAGGATGGCACAGGATACGATGCCCAAGGTGCGCAAGGAGAAATTATCCAGGGCAGAACGCTTGGAAGCGAAGGCAGTATATGATTCGCTCAACTTCGAAAAATCGCTTAAGGCATTGAATGATTTGAATTTTGTATTGGAGGCCGACAGAATAATCTTTAAAAGAGGTGAATCTGTATATGTAAGCCCCACTGTTAATTTCATTTCTGTAACAGACGACAAGGCCATAGTGCAGGTATCGCCGGTCAGCAGTGGCGGCGGTCCCAACGGGGTCGGCGGAGTTACAGTGGAGGGAGAGCCTTCCAACATAAATCTCAGGACCGACAGACACGGTAATGTCTCGTTTAGCATGAACGTTAACGGCAAAGGGATATCGGCTGTCGTAGACATATCTATGGCCAAAGGCAGCAGTTATGTAACGGCGACAATCACTCCAAACCTCAATTCTGCGAGACTCACTCTCACCGGCAGCATTGCAACTCCCGAAGAGTCGGTAGTATTCAAGGGCAGAACATTCTAAGGGCTACTGGAGTTCCAACTCCGGAATATCCACAAAGAGGGTGTCTGGAAAATGTTTTTCAAGATATCCGGAGACATAGTTCCGGGTATCTTTTTTTATTGTCTCATCCTCACAACCTTTGTCCTCATGGAGGTTGTATGCAAATGCATACAGGTTTATGCCTCGTGCAGAGACAGCCTCCAGACTAAGCAGAATATGGTTTATGCTTCCCAGCACAGAAGATGCGGCCAATATGAGGGGATACCTCTCGCGCCTGACATAATCTATTGTAAGCAGCGTCTCTGTCAGGGGAACCATAAGCCCTCCTGCCCCCTCTATCAGAACCCTGTCGAAACGCTTGCTTAAAATTTCCGTGCACCTTTTTATTTTTTCAAAATCTATGCGGCGGCCATCTATCCTGGAAGCCAGATGTGGAGAGCAGGGATAGCTGAAAATTTCGGGCATTGTCAGTTTCTGCAAGTCTTCCGGCTGAAGCGGGCAGCCCATGATTCTGCGGTGCAACTCTATGTCTTCTGAAATTTCCAGATTACCTGTCTGTATGAGTTTCATGGTAATCGTCTTTATTCCCCTCTCATTCCACATTTTCGCAATATATCCTGTCGCATAGCTTTTTCCGATTCCTGTACCGGTACCGCTTACAAAATATACATTCCGTTTCATATCGATATAGTTTAAAGCCTCTTTTGCAATATCATATAATAGGGATGGTATGTCAAATGAACCTTGCCGTCACCGAGCCGGTATTTTTCCGAATATGCAGAAAGGAAGTTCAGAAGTGAACCCTTGCTCCATCTGTACTCCCCCACCCCGTTTACGCCGGTCGCCTTCAAATGCAGCAGCACGTCGCGTGGCGATTCAAAAGCCATGACAATCTTTTCCTCCTTCACGGCAATCAGATTGAAATTCCGGCACAATTCTTTGCACAAACACTCTAACGGCAGATATTCGAGTGCAATGTCCGTCAATGAAGAGACTTCATACAAATTTTCCGGGCCGAAAATGGAAAAGGCCATTATCCCTCCTCTGTTCAGCGACTTTATGCAATTGCCATTTATAAAGTCCAACGGATTTTCGAGCCATTGCAGCACGGATGAAGAAATTATAAGATCCAGATTCTGCGGCAAAGCCGTATTTTCCGCATCGCCTATGATATAATTCAGCTCCGTTTCCGGGGAGGGCGCCATATATTCCGCTATATCGCGGGAAGATATTTCACTGCACAAATCATTCAAATATAGGACATCGGGAGTATAGGAACTCAGGAATTCCCTTGTAAGCAACCCGCTTCCGCATCCTATTTCCAATACGCTGTCATAATGGCGCGGAAGTGTTTTATCAGCCATCATGGCAATCAGGCTCCCGGCTATCTTCCGCTGTGCCGCGGCTTCATGCCTGTAACAGCCGATTGCTTTGGAAAACCGCTTTCCTATCAATGATTTTTCCATAGCATCCCGCCTTTTATGAGTTTCAAGAAAAGATTGCTGTCATAATGGGCCGTATTCTCCAATATGACACACTCCACATTGCATTTCTGCCAATATTTTACCTGGTTTGCGGCAGGGAATATGTAATCCTTCTCCCCTACGATGGCCATGTCCCAGAAATCGGGAATAAATCTTTGGGGCGCATTGCCGATAAGATTATCGATGGAGGCAAGCTCTTCGTACAGCGATTTTTCATCCCTTGCCGGAAGATTGGCATTGAAGAGTTCAAGCTCCCTTACGCTCCCGCACATTCTCTTTCTGAATTTTAAAAGAGCGGCAGGGGAAAAATTTTTCAATGTGCCGTCAAATATATTCACCGGTATGCCGAAAATATCGTTTTTTGGAGAAGGCGTTCCGTTCACCGCTATTTTCCGTTCCCACTTAACCTCATGCTCCATATCTGCACCGGCAAATGTCTTTTCGGCGGCCCATACTCCCAATGACCATGCAATCAGCACTATACTTTCATATTTCTCAATTATTGAAAAATCGGAATCCGGGTTGCCGAAATTATAGCACAGCATATAGTCGTAGCCCACGGCCGCAGGTGGAGGGAAAAGATTCTCATCGCTGCCCCATCCGGCGAAAAAGATAAGCAGCCTTTTATTTTTATCATTGTGCCAAAATTTACATTCCATTTATTATAACCTATTTAAAGATGAATACATATTGAAGCTCCCGCTATTTAAAAATTTATCTATATCATCCTCGCATATAGACGCATTTATGGATAGCCTTATACGCGAAGTGCCCTCCGGAACCGTAGGCGGCCGGAGAGGCAAAAGATAGAATCCATCCTTGCGGAAAAGTTCCGCATATTCCAGAGCCTTGGAACTTTCACCTGTAATTAACGGTATGATATGGCTTTGCGACGGTGAGGCACAACCTTTTTTTGCCATACTCTCTCTGACTTTGCATGAAATTGCCGCTATTCTGCGGCGTTCTGCACTCATATCCGCCGCCAGTTTCATGGTATAGAGGCTCCATTCCATCTGCAGAGGAGGCAGGGCAGTCGTAAAAATCAGTGTTCTTGCATGATTCACGAAAAATTCCCTGGCTTTTCCGCTGCATATTACGAATGCTCCCTGCGAAGCATATGCTTTTCCCATTGTTCCGCATAAGAAATCTATACCGTCTATACAGTTTTGCTCTTCTGCAATACCGAGCCCGCCTTTTCCTCTGATTCCTACCGCATGTGCTTCATCTACATATAGGAGAAGATTTTTAAACTCATGCTTCAGTTCGACAAGAGATGCCAGGGGAGCTATATCTCCATCCATGCTGAATATGCTCTCGGTTACAAGGAGTACCTGTTCATATTGCCTATAATGCTTCTTCAAAAGGGCTACGATATGATTGTAATCCCGATGCCGATAACGTATAAAATCTGCATGGCTCAGGCGCATACCGTCGATAATGCTTGCATGCACAAGTCTGTCGGCCAATATCAGTGTCCTGCCGGCACTGCATATTGCAGGCAGCAGACCGCTGTTCATATGATAGCCGCTCGAAAAAATAAGAGCCGCCTCGGCGCAGTAACGCTCGGCAAGGAAATCTTCCGCTTCATCATATATCCTGTAATTGCCTGTCAGCAGTCTGGAGGATCCTGAACCGAAAACAAAGGAACCGTATGACTTTTCTTTGCAGAACATGGCGCTCTTTTCTTTGTCGGAGGCTATGCCCAAATAGTCATTGGAAGAGAGGTTCAGCATTTTTCCGCCATCTCTGATTATCCATTTGCCATCATGGGAAATGGTAGGCAGAATACGCAAATTCCTTTCCGATGATAATTTGTCCAGATTCCCGTCTATGCTTTCGTAAAAAAAATTTTTCATTCAGAAACTATTTTTATCAAGGCTGTTGTAAGCTTTCTTAATTCCGTACTGGAAATTATGTATGGAGGCATTATGTAGACCAGTTTGCCGAAGGGGCGCACCCATATTCCCTCCTCTACGAAACGGCGCTGCATTCTTGCCATCTCTACAGGTTCCCGCATTTCGATAACCCCTATGGCACCCAAAACACGCACGTTGGCCACGCTGCCGAATCTGGCGGCAGGGGCAAGTTCCTCTTTCAACTGCAATTCTATGGCTTTTACACGTTCTTGCCATTTTTCCTTGAACAGGAGGTCTATTGAGGCACAGGCCACGGCACAGGCAAGAGGATTGCCCATGAATGTGGGGCCATGCATGAATGCTCCCGGAGGATTTGCGGAAATGGTATCTGCCACTTCTTCAGACGAGAGAACTGCAGAGAAAGTCATGTAACCTCCGGTAAGGGCTTTGCCGATTGTCATTATGTCGGGAACAATCCCGGCATGCTCCCATGCAAAGAGTTTTCCCGTACGGCCGAATCCGGTAGCTATTTCATCGAAAACAAGCAGCATGTCATACTTTTTGCATAGTCTTTCCGCCTCGATAAGATATTGGGGATGGTAGAACCTCATTCCACCGGCTCCCTGCACTACGGGCTCCAGGATAAGGGCGGCCAGCTTGTCGTGATGCTCTCTTATGATATCTTCAAGGGGCAGAATATCTTCAGGCATCCATTCCCCTGCAAATTCAGACTGTGGGGCAGCAGCAAAGAACCTTGCCGGCAATGCCGGGCCGAAAATAGAATGCATCCCTGTGACAGGGTCGCATACAGACATTGCGTTCCATGTGTCGCCATGATAACCGGAACGTATGGTTACAAAATTGTTTTTATGCGGTCTGCCCTTGCCGAACTGATACTGCACTGCCATTTTCATTGCCGCCTCTACTGCTACCGAACCGCTGTCGGCGTAGAATATTCTGTTCAGTTTTTCCGGAAGGATCGACAGCAGCCTCTTGCCCAGTTCTATTGCCGGGTCGTGTGTCAGCCCGCCGAACATGACATGGGAAACTCTTTTCAACTGATTCTCCACAGCCGCATTAAGATAGGGATGGTTATAACCGTGGACGGCGCACCACCACGAAGACATGCCGTCTATGAGAGAAGTACCGTCTTCCAACGTTATCACCGCACCTTTGGCTGAACGTACCTTGTATGCGGGAAGAGGGTTTGTCATTGATGTGTAGGGATGCCACAGATGCTCCCTGTCGAAACTGTCGAAATTCACATTATAATTCATAGCCTGCCTCCATAAAAGTTTTTTTATCGCTTTCAATGTCTGACCCCAGAGTGGTAAGCATATCACCCACTATGGCCGCGTTTATTCCTGCATGAAGAAGTTTTGCAAGCGTCTCTTTCCCGAGACGCGCCCTGCCTCCTGCCAGCCGCAGATATGCAGAAGGGTTTATAAGCCTGAAAATGGCTACGGTACGCAGTATCTGCTCATCTGAAATCAGTTCCATGTTTTCAAGAGGTGTTCCCGGTACAGGATGCAGGATATTTATGGGGATTGATTTCACTTCCAGTTTGCGTAATGTCAGAGCCAGTTCTATCCGCTCTCTTTCCCCCTCGCCCATTCCTATGATACCGCCGCTGCATATCTCCATGCCTGCCCTTCTGGCTGCCATAAGTGTCTCGATTTTCTCTTCTTGTGTATGGGTCGTGCAGAGTTTTCCGAAAAATGAAGGCGCACTCTCCAGATTGCAGTGATAGCGTGACGCTCCTGCCTTGCGAAGCCTGACCAGCTGGCTCTGCCCTGCAAGCCCAAGCGAGAGGCAGATGCTTATGCCGGAACATTCAGAAAGTTTCTCAATATAGCTGCATATCTGTTCCACCTCCGCATCTGAAGGACGCCTGCCGCTTGTCACCAGGGAAAAACGGCCAACACCCTTGGTTTCATTATATAGCGCATGTTCTTTTACCGTAGAGTAAGGCAACAGCGGATAGCTTTCGGCGTTTGTATGAAAGTGCGCAGACTGGGCGCACCATTTGCAATTTTCGCTGCACCTTCCGGATTTTGCGTTTATGATGGAGCACATGTCAAATTTTTTATGGGCGCACCCGAGTGTAACCTTGTGGGCAGCCTTGCACAATTCATCTGTCGGGCAGTTGAGCAGCCACTCTGCAATCTCTCTTTCTGTCAGTTCATTTATTTTCATGATTGTATATGATAAATAGGTAAAATAAAAGGGACCATGTCTTTTCAGACACAATCCCCTTGTAATATGTATCATGCAATACAGAGTCGTCGCAACCCGGCCACTCAAGTTTTCCTTCTCCAAGCAGAGAGCATGCAACAACTCTTCCCCAATTCAGGAAAAGGAGAGAAAGCAGTATATTGATAAAAGCATCCGGAAGATTTGGAGGTGCCTTGGACTCTTCTCTATCTGGTTGAAACAGAATATGTCTTGCCTCTCCCCTCTTCACATATTTCTCCACCTTGAAAAGAGATGCTTCCACCACTCCCTTTTTAAGAAAAGAGATGATAACATTGAACCGCATACTTACAAACGCAGCATACTTTTTCCTGCTCCAGCGTTTGAAATATGCAATCCTGACCCTATCTTTGGCAATCTGTTTCATCGAAATGCAAATTTAACATTTCCGGAGAAATTCCATACATCAGGCATGCCTGGGCCGGATCTTTTTCACTACAGTAGAAATACTGTTCCTTATGCTGCCGGAGAGAATCACCGCCGTTACGGCAGAGAGTATGAGAATAATTCCGGCCGCTTCAGACAATGCGAACGGCTCCCCGAACACAAGGACTCCTATGCAAACTGCGGTAAGTGGCTCCAGAGCTCCCAGGACAGAGGTCATTGTACCTCCTATGTTCTGTACCGCAAGCACAAGTGTTATATTTGAGACAACAGTAGGCAATATGGCCAGCAGCATCATGTAAACATACGAACTCAAATCTGGAAGCGGCTCTATACCTCCGTCTGCAACATTTTGTATGGTAATCATAACCGTTGTAAAGAGAAAGACATAAAAGGCCAGTTTCCTGCCGTTCATGGTCCTGAGCCTTGATTTGTTTACACCACATATATATGAGGCATACCCCACAGCCGACAGCAAGACTATAATCAACCCTTTCATTTCAAACTTGAGTGCACCTCCATCGCCAAGCGAGAGTATGGCCACTCCGGCTACGGCAAGCAGAATCGCCACCCATGTAATCCAGTCTGTCTGCTCCTTGAAAATGGAAAACATTATCAGGGAAACCATTAGAGGATAGGTAAAATGGATTGTCGTAGCAATACCTGCCCCCATGTAATTGTATCCCAGCAAAAGAAAAAGTGACGATGCAGTATAGAAAAGCGCCAGCAGAAGAAGCATGGGCAACTCCCGTCTTGGCTTTATCCTGAAACTTTCGCCTTTGACTATAATCATAAGCCCGAGTGCAAGTGTGGCAAAAAGAAAACGGTGAAAAAGGATACTCTCATATCCCACACCCTTGTCGAGCACGGGCAGCGTAAAAAGCGGAATAAGCCCGAATGTCATAGAGGTGGCTATTCCGTAGAAATAACCTTTGAAACTGCTTTTCATCTCTCTCTTTTTTCGGGGTGCAAATGTACAAAGAAGGCGGGCGCAATGCAAACCTTCAACGATATTAAATCGCTCAGGCGGCCTTGCGTGCAGAAAAACATGTTACGAAAAGATTAAATCCGCATAATGTTCCGTAATCAAATTTTTACAATTTTTTAATTCCTGTGTAATTATAACGAAACATCTAAACTTCACTTTTGCGGCGTGAAAATTTGAAGTAATGATGGATAAAAAATTTGTCTTAAAAAGTGTTCTTTTCTTCTTTTCGTTTTTAACAGCCTTGTCGCTCCATGCCGAACATATAAAGGGGTATGTAAAAGATGCCGAAACGGGCGAACCTCTTATCGGAGCGGTTGTAAGACTGGCAACAACCAACCGGGCCGCAACCACAGATGTAAACGGATATTACGAACTGGATGTCACAGGAGTGAAAAAAGGTGTTCTTGAGTTGTTTTACATTTACTACAAAGATTTGTCATCAGAAGAGATAATTTTCACGGGCGAAGATCAGACGCTTGATTTCAACATGATTCCCGACAATGCACAACTCGACGAGATTGTTATCGTGGCAAGGCAGAACAGAGAATTGCAGGGTGTACTGATGAACGAGAGAAAGATTGCCGCAAAAGCTGTCGAAAACATCGGCGCCTCTGAAATGAGTGTAAAGGGATTGTCGAATGTGGCCGAAGCAATGGAGACTATGACCGGTATTTCATTTGCAGAGGCCGGACAGCTTTTTGTTAGAGGTCTTGGCGACAGATACAGCCTTACCACCCTGAACGGTCTGCCCATAGCCTCCCCCAACCCTGACAACAAACTGATTCCGCTCGACATATTCCCCTCATCGGTGATAGGAAGCATATCGGTTACAAAAGTATATGACGCATCAAGCTTTGCCGACTATTCCGGTGCAAGGATAGACATAGTTACAAAAGAGAATGTAGAAGAGAGTTTTCTCGACATATCGCTGGACCTTTCCGGCAACACAAACACCACTTTCGGAGATTTCTATACCAACAACAGGAAGGGCAGCATGTTCAGGGACAACAACATTGCCTCGAACATAAAAGAGATGGGCAACAATGAGTTCAACGAGTATATCCTCCGCAACGACCCGTTCGGAAGCACCTTTGCTGTAGGGAAGCGCACTGCCATGCCCGCCCTGTCCGGCACAATTTCAGGAGGCACCTCGTTAAAAATCAGAGAAAACAGGCTCAACCTTCTGGCATCGTTCGGAATAAGCAATGACTATCAGACCATAAAAGATGGATATATAGCAAACCTGACAGCCCAGGGCACCACTCTGAATGCATTTGAGTACGACAGCTACAACCGCATGCTCAACATCTCGGGCCTGCTCAATGCGACATACATGTATGGCGATGGAGATAAAATCAGCTACAACATGACTTACGCCAGAAATTCCAACGATGAATACAAACTCAGAAAGGGATTCGACTCCGAAGGGGTGAACCTGATAGGAAGCAACGGTGTAGCGCATACCTACATGCTCTTCAACAATCAGATTGCCGGGCACCATCACCTTGGAAGTTCGTGGGAGTTGAAATGGGACGGTTCATATACCATGACAAAGAGCAATGAGCCAGACAGGAAACAGGTCATGTACAGAGACAACGGGGATGAAAGGCCAACGCTCTTCAAACTGAACAGACAGGAGACAATGCGTTATTTCGGTGAATTGAGCGAAGACGAGTATATAGCCAATATATCTGCCCTCTACAACTTCGGCGAAAAGAACAGACTCAGATTCGGAGCCACATACAAGAACAAGTCGAGAGACTACTCCTCTGTCCGCTTCTACTACAATCTGACAAATATCAATCCTGCGGTAGAAGATATTTTCAACCCTGATTTTCTTGAACACGCTTCCATAGAATCGGGCCAGATAACAATATCGAGAGACCTCCAGCCCAAAAACAACTATTATGCAGACCAGGATGTAATTGCAGGTTTTGCAGATGTTGAATATTATCCCGTAAGTTCTCTTATGCTCAGCCTTGGAGTAAGATACGAATATTCTAAACAGACTGTGGAATATTGGGATGATGCCTCAATAAAAAGAGAGTCTGAACTGAGCGGCGGCGACATTTTCCCGGCGTTGAACGTAAGGTATAACTTCAATGACAATCACGCCTTGAGATTTGCCGCTTCAATGACTGTCACAAGACCTTCATTCATAGAGATGGCTCCATTCCTCTACAAAGAGTCGTACGGAAGCGCGGAGATAAGAGGTAACGAGAATATTGAAAACGGTTACAATTTCAATATAGACTTCAAATACGAATATTTTGCTGACAACAACAGAGACATGTTCTCCGCCGGCATCTACTACAAGTTTTTGAAAGACCCCATAGAGAGGATACAGCAATCTTCGGGCGGCTCAGTGGTCTACTCTTTCAGAAATGCCGAACAGGGTATGGCTGCAGGGTTTGAGGCCGAATTCAAAAAGAGTTTTGCAGAAGACTTCTATGCCGGTGCCAATGTATCACTCATGTATACAGACGTGAAACTTCTTTCGAACGGAGGTGTCTATACCGATGACAGAAGAGCACTCCAGGGCGCATCGCCTTACCTCGGGAATGCCTTCATTACCTATGCACCTGAATTCAAAAACGGCTCGTCGCTCTCGGTATCGTTGCTCTACAACCTGCAGGGACCAAGAATCCATACGGTAGGAATTTACGGGTTGGGCAATATAGACCAGAAAGCGTTCCATACACTCGATTTCAACATGATATATGAAATAGACAAAAACTGGAATCTCTCGCTTGCTGTAAGCAATATTCTCGACAGTGAAATGCGTTTCGTACAGGATGTGAAGAACATTTCCAAAAAAATTGCGACAGAATATTACAAATACGGAAGAGGAATAAGCTTGGGCGTCAGTTACAGTTTTTAAAGTAGGATAACAGAATTAAATTTTAAACATTCATTTTAATTTAAGACGTATGAACAAAAAATTTTATCTCGTGGCTTTTGCCTGCGCAGCAATGACAACGTTCGCTGCATGTGACAAGGATGATGAAAAAAAGGATGATCCTGAAGATTACAATCTGATTGGTGAACTTACAGAGAACAGAACTCTCAACGCAGGAGAGACCTATACTCTCAGCGGAGGATTCCATGTTAAAAGCGGTGCAACTCTCACAATTGAAGAAGGTGTGACAATCGAAGCCGTAGATGACAACATAGTGGACTATATTCTTATAGAACAGGGTGCAAAGATAGATGCACAGGGAACTCCCGAATCTCCGATTGTCATGACTTCACAGAGAAAAGAGGCAGGAGCATGGGGCGGACTCCATATTTGCGGAAAGGCTCCCATAAACGTTCAAGGTGCCACATCGGTTTCTGAAGTAGGCGATGCAGCTTACGGTGGAAGCGATGCGGCAGACAACTCAGGCATCCTCAGATATATAAGGATAGAATATGCCGGATATACCTTCTCAGAGGAGAAAGAGGCCAACGGGTTCACATTCTACGGTGTGGGTAACGGTACAACCGT
Organism: uncultured bacterium; assembly: GCA_949300025.1. Classification (GTDB taxonomy): domain Bacteria; phylum Bacteroidota; class Bacteroidia; order Bacteroidales; family UBA932; genus Egerieousia. The sequence goes on from CASGCS010000022.1 coordinate 31,982, forward strand.
AGACCACCTTCAGGCTTACATGGGTTCCGATGACGGTTTTGAGTGGTTCGGCGGCACCGTAAACGTAAAATACCTTGTATCCACAAACAATACAGATGATTCATTCGACTGGACAGAAGGGTGGCAGGGCAAAGCCCAGTTCCTTGTAGCAGAGCAGATTTCAGATGAATGCGACTGCCTTGTCGAGGCTGACAACAACAGCAAGAACGCAGCATTGGAGCCCGTTTCACATCCGGTGCTCTCCAATGTCACCCTTATAGGCAACGCCAATGCAGACAACAACAAGGGAATCCGTCTCCGCGCCGGCACCTATGCCGATATTTACAACACAATTGTTACAGGCAAGGCAAACGGCATCAATGTCGAGACTCCCGAGACTTCGGCTTCGCTCTCGAACGGTGAATCCAAACTTCAGCATGTAATACTTGCAGATGATATAAATGTTGCAGACGGTCCCTATACAAAGGAGATGTTCCTTGCCGACGGCACAAACAAGGTTAACCAGTCTGTATCGCTTTCAGGTATTGCAGGCACCGTAGAGGGAGGCTGTGACGCTTCATCGATAGACAGTTTCTTTGACGCCGTTACATTCATAGGCGCAATCGAATCCGACAACAACTGGACTTCAGGCTGGACAAGATAGTCTATATCAGCGGTCAACAATAAACATAGATGTGTTGCGGGCGGTCAGAAAGATTGCCCGTAACTTTTTTTTGCTAACTTGCGGCGTTATTTTTACAAAGTTTAACCTCTGTTTGGATTCTTATGAAAAGAGCGATAGTCATAGATGCGTGCATGCATGAGGGTTCGCGCACCAGAAAAATATTGGAACCTGTGGTGGAGGAGCTGTCAAAGAGATATTCCGTTGAAAAGATTGTACTTGAAGCAGACTCCTACCCTGTCGTGGGAAAAAAGATACTCAACGAGCGTTCATCAGGCTATGTACCGCCCGAGATTGTGGAGACAGCCAAAAGAATAGCCTCTGCAGAGAGGCTCGTTATCGCCGCTCCTTTCTGGGACATGAGCTATCCTTCCGCCCTGAAGGTCTTTTTTGAAAACATGTCGCTCTTCAACATAACGTTCGCAAACAACGGAAAAGAGTTCACAGGGCTCTGCAAATGCGAAAAGGTGCTCTATATCACCACACGTGGCATGAATATAAAGACCGGTGAGGCTCTGGAACAGGCGACTCCCTACATAAGGGCGCTCTCCCGTCTGTGGGGTCTGGGCGAACTTACTGTCATTGCAGAAGAGAACATGGACTACAGCACTCCTGAAGAGATAGAGGCCAAGATAAAGGATGGAATAGAGAGAGGCATTGAAATAGCAAGAAATTTTTAATCCTGGCTGCCATACATTTAAAACAAGGCAGGCTCCGCAAACAGAACAGACTTGAAAACGGGGTCTGCTTTTTGCATATAGACCGGTGTGTACCTTTTTTGTTAAATACTATAATCCTAAACCTCGAATTATTTTTATTAACCAACTAAAAAGGATTATAAGATGAGACAATTGAAATTCTTGATGATTGCCCTTATTTCTGGGGCCGTTGCATTCGGTTTTACCTCATGCAGCAACAACGACAATCCGAGTTACGGAATCTGGTATGCAAATGCGCTGGTTACTGTAAAGCCCAATGCAGACAACTCAGACTTCTACATGCAGTTAGATGAAAATACAACCATCAAAGCCTTGAATCTCAAACAATCTCCGTTCGGGACAAAAGAAGTGAGGGCACTTGCCAACATAAGTTATTCAGAGACCGATGCAGGCGAATATGACAAGGCAGTATATGTAAACTGGATAGACAGCATTCTTACAAAAAACATTGCACCCGATCTTGGGACGGAAAATGTAGAAACCTACGGGAATGACCCTGTCGAGATAGTGAACGACTGGGTTACCATTGCCGAAGACGGGTACCTTACGCTGAGATTCAGAAGCAGATGGGATCCATACCTCGGCAAGAGCCACCTTGTAAACCTTGTCGCCTCATCCGACCCTGACAACCCGTATGAGATAACCTTCCACCACAATGCTTTCGGCGATGTAAACGGTCTGTTCGGCGACGGCATAGTAGCCTTCAACCTTGACCGGCTGCCTGACACGCAGGGAAAAACGGTGGACCTTACTCTTAAATGGAACTCTTTCAGCGGAGAAAAAAGCACTACGTTCAAATATTGCACAAGGCAGGGCGGCACCGGTGAAAATGCAGCCCTGGCAGCAGGATTTGAAATCAAATCCGAAAGATTTGCTGATATGCTCGAATAGCGGTATATTTGTAGAAATCGTATAGAAATCTAACACAGATAATGGGTATATGAATATTCTAGCGCTGAATTTGCCAATCACAGATCCAACATGGATATTTTTCATTGTACTCATTATCATACTTTTCTCCCCTATGATATTGGGAAAGTTGAGAATTCCCCATATCATAGGGATGATTTTTGCCGGAATAATCATAGGCGAACACGGCTTCAACATTCTTGAAAGAGACAGCAGTTTCGAGCTTTTCGGCAAGGTGGGGCTTTATTACATAATGTTCCTCGCCGGGCTGGAGATGGACCTCGACGATTTCAAAAAGAACAGCGCCAAGGGGATTGTCTTCGGCCTGCTCACCTTCATCATTCCCATGGGACTCGGCATATGGAGCAGCATGGAACTGCTGGGATTCGGAGTCACCACATCTGTGCTTCTGGCCAGCATGTACGCATCGCACACTCTTGTAGCATACCCTATTATAAGCCGTTACGGTCTTTCAAAACTCAGAAGCGTAAATATCACTGTCGGAGGGACTGCAATAACAGTAGCCCTTGCACTGGTCGTGCTTGCAGTCATAAGCGGCATGTACAAGGGCGATGCCGGAAACTTCTTCTGGTTTTTGCTTATAGGCAAGGTAGTGGTTGCCACACTGGCCATAGTCTACACATTCCCCATAATCGCCAGATGGTTTTTCAAGAAATACTCCGACAGCATAATGCAGTTCGTATTTGTTCTGGCCATGGTCTTTCTGGGTGCGGGACTCATGGAACTTGCCGGAATGGAGGCTGTTCTCGGCGCATTCCTGGCCGGTCTGGTACTCAACAGGCTTGTTCCGCACGTATCTCCGCTTATGAACAGGCTGGAATTTGTAGGAAACGCCCTGTTCATTCCCTATTTCCTGATAGGCGTGGGCATGATAATAGATGTAAATGCGCTGATTCAGGGCGGCACGGCTCTCAAGGTTGCAACAGTCATGACCGTTGTGGCAACATTCAGCAAATGGCTGGCGGCCTATGCCACTCAGAAGATATACCGCATGAAACCTAACGAACGCAGCATGATGTTCGGCCTGAGCAACGCACAGGCTGCCGCAACGCTTGCCGCCGTTCTCATAGGCCATGAAATAATAATGGAAAACGGAGAGCGTCTTCTCAACGATGACGTGCTTAACGGAACGGTGGTGATGATTCTCTTTACCTGTGTCATAAGTTCACTGGCAACCGAGCGTTCAGCCCACAAGTTCGCTACGGAAGAAGAGATGCAGCCGGGCCGCAAGGATGAAGAGGACCAGCGCATAATGCTGCCTATCGCAAATCCTGAGACTATAGAGAATCTTGTAAATCTTGCTCTTATGGTTAGAGACAGGAAATACGGAAATCCAATTTACGCACTGTCTGTCATAAACGACAGTTCCGAAGCGGCGAACGGGCAACTTATAGGAGAACGCAATCTCGAACGGGCTGCAAGCATTGCGGCAAGCGCAGACGTACCGGTGAAGATGATAAGCCGCTTCGATGTAAATATCGCTTCCGGGATAGTGCATACGGTAAAGGAGCAGAACATTACCGACATTATAATAGGGCTCCACTACAAGGCTGGCATTATAGACTCCTTTTTCGGGAATCTGACTGAAAGCCTGCTCAAGGGAACCTTGAGGGAAGTGGCCATTGCCAGGCTCAAGACGCCTGTCAACACAATAAAGAGAATGTATATCCTCGTACCTCCAAAGGCAGAATATGCAACGGGATTCCGCAAATGGATAAAGCATCTGGCGGCAATAGCATCGCAGGCGGCATGCAGGATGCTCTTTACGGGAGATGAAAAGAGCCTGGAACATATCAGGAAAGCAATAGAAGAGTTCGGCATGTCGGCGCTTGCATCATACCGTGGCGCAGCAGCGCGCGAGTGGAACGATTTCGAACGGCTCGGGAAAGAGATGCAAAGCAACGACCTGTTTGTTCTTGTCAGTGCAAGGCGCGGCTCCATTTCATACGACCCTTCGTTCGAAAAGTTTCCGGTACAGCTGTCGAAGCACTTTGCAGAGAGCAATCTGATTGTCATATATCCCGAACAGCTTGCCACCGACAAGGACTTCACCTCTTTCTCCGACCCTCTGGGGCATACGGAATCGCAGGACTACTACAAGGCCAGAAAATGGCTCAGTTCCCTTATAAAAAACAGGGAAGAAGAGAAATAAGTTTGCAACATAACAAAACAGATAGAGTATGGCAGCAAGATCAGATGCTCTGCTCAGGTACAAGACCATCGATTCCTGCCTGAGAGACGCGACAAGGAAATATTCTCTCAAAGATCTAATAAACGAGTGTTCGGCCGCACTCGGCCGCAGGGTTTCCATCAGGACCGTCCAGCTGGACATACAGTTCATGCGCAACAGGAAAGAGGGATACGGCGCCCCTATTACCGTCTATGAAAACAAGTATTACAAATACAGAAATCCGGATTATTCGCTCACCGACAGCGTAATCAAGAAGCGCGACATTGCCTCGCTGCAGGAGATTGTCGCCACGTTGGGCCAGTATGCATCGTTTAGGGAATTCTGCAATCTCAAAAGTGCCGTAAATATAATCGAAGAGGAAATTGCGGCAATAGTGGAGAAGCGCGAAAGCGTGATAAGCTGCGAGTCCAGGGAGAATTTTGCAGGCATAGAATATTTCGAGACCATTTACGATGCCATAATATACAGAAAGGTCTTGTGCATAGGCTATCACTCGTCACGTTCGAACAATGTAATCTCCATGATTTTCTACCCCATGTATCTCAAGGAGTATCGCGGACGGTGGTTTGCACTTGGCTACAAGGATGGCATAAAGGGGGTCTACCGGCTGCCGCTGGACAGAATCAGAGACTTCTCATATTCGATTCTGCCCTTCCCGGAAGAGTTGGAATTCAACCCTGAAAGTTACTTCAAGGATATTATCGGAGTTACAAAACTAACCTCCGAAGTGCGCGAGATTACCCTGCTGGCAAAAAACAGGATTGCACCCTATTTGAAACTCAATCCTCTGCACAGTTCGCAGACCCTTCTGGAAGAGTTCGAAAACGGTGACATGAAAATTTCAATAGGGATAGTTCCCAACAGGGAGTTCTACATCAGAATCATGGAACTGCTACCCGATATACAGATTCTTTCTCCCCGCGATATAGGAATGGAGGCAAACTCCAGAGCCATGGCCCTTATGGAGACCATGCCATACAACTTTACGGCAGAGAAAGAGGAGAACAGCTCCGGAGAATTTTTATGGGATGACGACTTTAACCTTTTCAGCAATGTATAGAATACTTGGAATACCGACAGCTGCGCTGCTCCTTGCAGCCGCACTTTTCACATCATCAGCCTTGTTCGCGCAGAGCGGCGGGCAGTTTACCCAGCAGGAGGTATATGAAAAGATGACACAGAAAAGGAATCCGTACAACCTGCCAATCGTAGACAATCTTGAGAGCTATAGTGCGCTGGTCAGGGAAAAGAGGGAGAACCGGCTCATTGATCTCGAAAAATATATTCCCGGCATCAGGCTGGACATACGGTACGCCACGCCGAACAATTTTACAGGCACACAGGTATATACCATGCCCAAGGCATATCTTGTAAAGGAGGCGGCCAAGGCGCTCAAAAAGGCGCAGCGTGAATTGAGAAAGGAGGGGCTCGGCTTTGTCATATACGATGCATACAGGCCCTATGCCGCCACTTTCTATTTCAGGGAAGTATATCATGACACCACATTCGTTGCAAGCCCTACAACCGGCTCGATACACAACAGAGGCTGCGCAGTTGACCTTGCCCTTGTAGATATAAAGAGCGGAGAGGCGCTTGTCATGCCAACGGAATTCGACAATTTCACGGAAAAGGCAGCCGCCGATTATGCAGACCTTACAGAAGAGCAGATTGCCAACCGGGAAAAATTACGCAGCATTATGGAAAAGCATGGCTTTATAATCAACAGCGACGAGTGGTGGCATTACAATCTGAAAGACAACAAGCGATTTCCGCTTCTCGACATATCATTTGAAGAGTTGCAAAACCTGTGATTGTCAATGCAATACCCTGTCGGAAAATTGATTTGATTTATAAAGTGTCAAAAAAATTCAGATAAAGCCATTGCGTTTGAACAACTTTTTTTATATTTGCAGAAACAATAGAAGTTATGATTTGTAATTCAACTCGCCATCTGCATCACCACCACCGTCAAAATCATTGATGGCAGGTTGTTTTTGTAAATGGGAGTTAAAATCATATTTATAAAGGCTTGCCGCAACAGGTGAGCCTTTTTTAATTTAAACCACAGGCAAATATGTTGAGAATCGCATTGCAGTCCAAAGGACGGTTGAACGAAGAGAGTCTCGGAATATTGAGAGATTCAGGCATAAAGGTAGAGGAGAGCAAGAGAAAACTGCTCTCCAAGGCACTAAACTACCCCGTAGAGGTAATATATCTCAGAGATGACGACATTCCCCATGCCGTTGCCTCAGGAATCGCGGATCTGGGAATCGTCGGCCACAACGAGGTTATGGAAAAGGGAGAAAACGTAAAGGAGATATTCAAACTGGGATTCGGAAAATGCAGGCTGTCGCTGGCGATACCCAAAACCGAAAATTATACAGGGCTTTCATATTTCAACGGAAAGAAGGTGGCCACCTCCTATCCGGCAATTCTAAAGAGATTCTTTGACAGCAACGGCATAGATGCAGTAATAGAAGAGATTGCCGGCAGCGTGGAAATAGCGCCCTCAATAGGGCTTACAGACAGCATATTCGACATTGTAAGCAGCGGGAGCACTCTGGTGTCCAACGGATTGATTGAAGTTGAAAAGGTGCTCGACTCTGAGGCCGTTGTCGTGGCCGCACCTGACATGGAGGCGGAGAAGGAGGCTGTCGTGGCAGACCTTCTCTTTAGGTTCGAATCTGTAAAACGCAGCAGAGGGAAAAAATACATTCTTGTCAATATTCCTAACGACAAGATAGAAGAGGCACTCAAGATTATTCCCAGCATGAAAAGCCCCACCCTGCTGCCGCTGGCAGACAAAAACTGGAGCGCCATCCACACCGTAGTGGATGAAGACCAGATATGGGACAAGTGCTATCAACTCAAAAAGATAGGAGCTGAAGACATCCTCATCCTCTCTTTGGAAAAGATGATACTGTAATTTCAACAATCAGAATATTGAAATGGAAGAGAGCATAAAGACAATATCATACACACGCGGGACGGATATAGGCTCCATATTGAGGAGCGGAAGCCGCAGACAGGAAGAAAATGCCGAAAGGAGTTCTATGGAGATTGTCGAGCAGATAAGAGAGGGAGGCGATGAAATGGTTCTCTCCTGCCTCAGGAAGTTCGATAATTTCGAATGTACGGCAGACCGGCTGCTTGTAAACGAACAGGAGTATGCTCAGGCCGAAAAGCAGATTAGCCCCGAACTTGCAGAAGCCATTGAAATTGCCATTTCCAACGTAAGGAAATTCCACCAGGCGCAGCAGGTCCCGGATATTGAAGTGGAAACCATGCCCGGGGTCACATGCAGGCAGAAAAGCGTGCCTATAGAAAAGGTCGGGCTCTATATTCCCGGCGGTACGGCCCCTCTCTTTTCCACTGTCATAATGCTTGCAGTTCCTGCAAAGATTGCAGGATGCAGGACAATCATAATGTGCTCGCCCGTAAACAAGAACGGGGTCATTGCTCCGGAAGTGCTCTATTGCGCGAAAAGGTGCGGTGTAGACAAAGTCTACAAAATAGGCGGAGCGGCCGCAATAGGTGCAATGGCATTCGGGACCGAACATGTGGAAAAGGTCTACAAAATCTTCGGGCCCGGCAACAGTTATGTAACTGCGGCAAAACAATATGTGTCAAAGGCGGTTTGCGCGATAGACATGCCGGCAGGGCCCTCTGAAGTAATGATTCTTGCAGATGAGAGCGCAAATCCGGAGTTTGTCGCGGCAGATTTCATCTCCCAGCTGGAACACGGGCCGGAAAGCCAGGCCGTTCTTGTTACCACAAGCCGGAAGATGGCTGAAAAGGTGGCGGAACTTTTTACGGAACAGACGGCGGAACTCGGCAGAAAAGGCTATATTCTGGAATCTGCAAAAAACAGCAAGATTGTTCTTGTCGGGGAGAAAAATGATTTGACAACCGTAGCCAATGCCTATGCGCCCGAGCATCTCATTATCTCAACAGAAAATGCAGATGAATTGGCAGAAACTATTGTGAATGCAGGAAGTATATTCATTGGAAATTATACACCAGAAAGTGCCGGAGACTACGCTTCAGGCACAAACCATACCTTGCCTACCGGAGGATGGGCGCTCTCCTACAGCGGAGTCAATCTAGGAAGTTTCACAAAGAGGATAACTCTGCAGAAAATTACACGCGAGGGGCTGACCAGCCTTGCCCCGGCGATAGAGAGAATGGCATCTGCGGAAGGGTTGGACGGCCACAGGAATGCTGCGGCAATAAGAGTAAAGGAGATTAACGGCAATAAATAGCAAAAATGAAAGATATATTGGATTTGGTACGGGAGAACATCAGGAAACTGACCCCATATTCGACTGCCCGAGACGACTGCAAGATAAAGATGGATGTCTACCTTGATGCCAACGAAAACCCGTATGAAAACGGAGTCAACAGATACCCCTCGCCATTTCAGCAGGAGTTGAAGCAGAGGCTCGCCGTCTTGAAGAAACTCAAGAGCGAAAACATATTTTTAGGAAACGGAAGCGATGAAGCAATAGATTTGATATACAGAATATTCTGTGAGCCAAACAAAAGCAGTGCTTTAATTATATCGCCAAGTTACGGCATGTACTCGGTTGCAGCCGACATCAATGCTGTGGAGATTATAAAATATCGGTTGGAAGAGAATTTTGAACTTGATGCAAAAAAAATGCTCTCTCTGGCCAGGGAAGATACAAAGGTTATCTTCATCTGCTCTCCAAACAACCCTTCGGGAAATCTGCTCTCAAGAAAGGAGATAGAATATGTCATAGACAATTTCAACGGCATTGTCGTGGTAGACGAGGCATATATCGATTTTGCCAAAAGCAGTTCCTTTAGCGCCCTTGTAACCGAAAAGAAGAACCTTGTGGTTTTGCAGACACTCTCGAAACTTTATGCCATGGCCGGGCTCAGGATAGGCATTGCCATAGCCGACAGCACCGTTGTCAGGATTATGAACAGTGTCAAATACCCATACAACATAAGCTGTATCAACCAGCAGATGGCCCTCTCCCTTTTAAAGGAGCCGTTCAAAATAATGGAGCAGTGCAGCATTATTGTCGAAGAGAGGGAATATCTTGAGGAGAGGCTCAAGGTGCTCCCCACAGTTAAAAAGATATTTAAATCAGATGCCAATTTCCTGTTGGTAAAGTTTATAGATAAATCTATCGTATTTAAAACTTTAACTGAAAACGGCGTTATCGTACGCGACAGGTCTTCACTTGAAGGGTGCGGGAATTCATTGAGAATAACCGTAGGCACACCTGAAGAGAACGACAGGATGCTCGGAATAGTGTACGCCCTTTCCGGGATGGAATTCTGCCCGAGAGAGAGAAACCGCAACATGGAGAGAGAAAGCGGAGAAAGAAGGGCGATACTCTCCAGAGAGACATCTGAAACCTCTATTCAGATAGCGCTGAATCTCGACAGATTCTCCACACCGTTCATCTCCACCGGGCTCCATTTTTTCGACCACATGCTCGAGCAGATTGCATACCATGCTGCGATAGGGCTCAACATCATAGCCGTTGGAGACCTGGAAAGAGACGACCACCATACGGTGGAAGATGTTGCCATAACGTTGGCTCAGGCCTTCGACAGGGCTCTGGGAAGCAGAAAAGGGATAGAGCGATATGGATTCTCGCTCCCAATGGACGAGGCCGAGGCCACGGTTCTGATAGACCTGGGAGGACGCATAGATTTTGAATGGGAGGTAAAATTCAGCGGTGCCATGATAGGTGACGTAAATGCCCAAATGTTCAACCATTTCTTTAAGTCATTTGCGCAAAACCTTAAATGCAACCTACATATAAAGGCAAAAGGAGAAAACGACCATCACATAATAGAGGGAGTGTTCAAGGCATTTGCACGGGCGTTGAAGTGCGCGATAAGAGAAGACAGACAAAATGCCGGCATCCCGAGCAGCAAAGGAAAATTATAATGGTAGGAATCATAGATTACAAGACCGGCAATCTCAAATCAGTCGAGAATGCCCTGTACAGAGCAGGTGTGGAGTATACGGTCACAGCCGACAGCATGATATTGCGCTCCTGCTCGCACATCATCCTTCCCGGAGTAGGCGATGCCGGGTGGGCCATGAAGCGCATTGCTGAAACCGGGATAGCAGAGACAATTCCCACTCTGACCCAGCCTGTCATGGGAATCTGCCTCGGAATGCAGATAATGTGCTCCTATTCGGAAGAGGGAGAGACTCCCTGTCTGGGAATCTTTCCGAACAGAATAGGCAGGATTCCCGAAAAAGGCGCCGGCCCTGAAAGGATAAAGGTGCCGCACATAGGCTGGAACAGCGTAAGATGCAGCGACAGGGAACTTTTTGACGGAATAAGGCAAGATGAATATTTCTACTTTGTCCACTCCTATTGCGCAGATGTAAACGAATATGCCGCCGGAGTCACATTTTACGGAACAGAGTTCGGCTCACTCCTGCGGAGAGACAATTTCATAGGCTGTCAGTTCCACCCTGAAAAGAGCGGAACTGCAGGAGAGCGGTTGCTTGAAAACTTTTTAAAAATGAAATAGACCATGATAGAGATAATTCCGGCAATAGACATTATAGGAGGGAAATGCGTAAGACTCTCGCAGGGAGATTACGAACGGTGCAGGGAATATGAAGATCCCCCGCTCGAAATGGCAAAGAAATTCGAGGATTGCGGTGTAAGATGGCTTCATACCGTAGATTTGGAAGGAGCCAGGGGCGACTCCCCTAAAAATCTGAAGACCATTGAGCAAATTGCCTCACGCACCGCCTTGAAAATTGAGATGGGAGGCGGCATAAAAAGCGACGGAGCACTTTCAGATGCCTTCAATGCGGGAGTCTGCAGAGTCATCTGCGGCAGTATAGCCTGCAGCGACAAACCTCGCTTTACAGAGTGGCTTGAGCGTTACTCCGGTGAAAAAATAGTGCTGGGAGCAGATGTAAAGGGGGAAACAATAGCAGTCAAGGGATGGACCGAAAGCGGAAACATTACACTCGACGAACTGCTTGGGGAGTTCCTTCCAAAAGGGCTCAGACATGCAATCATTACCGACATTGAAAACGACGGCATGCTCAACGGCGCCTCTGTTTGGCTGTACAAGAAGGTTTCTGAAAAGTTCAGACAACTGCACGTTATTGCAAGCGGAGGTATAGGTTGCATGGATGATATTATTGTTTTACAAGATAATAAAATTGAATCTGTAATAGTAGGAAAAGCCATCTACGAGGGGCGAATCTCTCTGGATGAACTTAAAAGGTTCAATATAGAGAGGGGGTGAATATGTATGCAAAGAGAATAATACCATGTCTGGACATCCGCGACGGGAAGACGGTAAAGGGGATCAACTTCAAGGGGATTACCAGCGTAGGCGACCCTGTGGAGATGGCAAGGCGCTATTCCGAACAAATGGCAGACGAACTTGTCTTCCTCGACATAAGCGCCACTCTGGAGGGGAGGAAAACCTTTGCATCGCTTGTAGAGCGCATATCACGGGAAATAAACATCCCCTTTACTGTAGGCGGAGGAGTCTCTTCTGTTGAAGATGCAGACATTCTCCTGCAGGCGGGCGCAGACAAGATTTCCATAAACAGTGCGGCAGTGAAAAATCCGCAACTCATTTGCGAACTCAAGGAAAAGTTCGGCTCCCAGTTCATCGTTGTGGCCATAGATGCAAAAAAAGTCAACGGAGAATATATTGTGACCACGCACGGAGGCAGCAGGTTCACAGAGAGAAAACTGTATGAGTGGGCTGTGGAGGCCGAAAAGCTCGGGGCCGGAGAAATTCTCTTTACCTCTATGGACTGCGACGGGACCAAACAGGGCTACGACTGCCAGGCCTACACAGAACTTGCCCGCCTTGTGAACATTCCCATAATAGCATCGGGCGGAGCCGGCTCAATAGATGACATAGTGGAACTGCTCTCACACGAGCCGGGGGCGGACGCAGCGCTTGCCGCATCCATATTCCATTATGGGAGCGTAACAATTCCAGAATTAAAAAAAGTATTGAAAGACAAAAATATACCTGTAAGAATTTAAACTGTTGGTTATGATAGAGACAAACTTTAAAATCGAAGAACTTGATTTCGAAAAGAACAACAACGGGCTTATCCCCGCAATAATTCAGGACAGCACTACGCTGAAGGTGCTGATGCTCGGCTACATGAACAGAGAGGCGCTGGAAAAGAGCCTTGCAGAGGGGAAGGTCACCTTCTTCAGCCGCACGAAAAAGAGACTGTGGACAAAAGGCGAGACAAGCGGGAATTTTCTCATTCCTGAAAAGATATTTTCAGATTGCGACAGCGACACTCTTCTGGTTATGGCAAAGGCCATGGGCCCTACATGCCACACAAACTCCACCAGCTGTTTCCATACAGATGACACCGAGGGTTTTATCCGGGAACTAGAAAAGATAATCCTCCAGCGCAAAGCGGACGCGCCTGAAGGCTCATATACTGCAAAACTCTTTGCCAAAGGGGTAAACAAGATTGCCCAGAAAGTTGGAGAAGAGGCGGTGGAGACAGTCATAGAGGCCGTGGACGGCAACGACGAAAGGCTGATTTATGAAGCATCTGACCTTATATACCACCTGCTGGTTCTGCTGGCAAGCAAGAAGATGCGTATCGCCGATTTGGAAAAGGAGCTGCACGCACGCCACAAATGAAAAAGATGATGAAAGAGAAAGAAGAGAAACTTCCGATAGTCGCATTGATTTATGATTTTGACGGCACACTCTCGCCGGGGAACATGCAGGAGTACTCCTTCATTGAGGCAATAGGCCAGAACAAGGAGGATTTTTGGGCCGAAACAGCCGAAATGGCAAAGGATCAGGATTCAGACAATATTCTCACCTATATGTTGCTAATGCTCCAGAAATCGAAAGAAACAGGCATTTCCATAAGGAAAGAGAGTTTCCGCAGGTTCGGAGAGTCCGTAGAACTTTTCAATGGTGTAAAAGAATGGTTCGGACGCATCAAAAAGTTCGGTCTCGAACATGGAGTGAGCGTAGAGCACTACATAAACTCATCTGGCATGAAGGAGATTATTGAAGGTACCTCCATTGCCGGTGAATTCAAGGCTGTCTTCGCCTGTTCATACTATTACAATGAACACGGAGAGGCGGTATGGCCCGCGGCGGCGGTAAACTATACGAACAAGACCCAGTTCCTTTTCAAGATAAACAAGGGTATATTCAGCATAAGCGATTCTGTCAAGATAAATGAATCAGTTCCCGAAGAAGATAAAAGAATTTCTTTCAATAACATGGTCTACTTTGGTGACGGAGAAACAGATGTGCCATGCATGAAATTAATCAAGCAGCTCGGCGGGACCTCCGTTGCCGTCTACGAACCCGACAATCTGAAAAAGGAAGAAATCGCAAAGAGGCTTATGAGACAGGAGCGTGTGAACTACCTCTGCCCTGCCGACTACAGCGAGGACGGCAAACTGGACAGGCTTGTAAAGGCAATAATCTGCAAAATCAAGGCAGATGAAGATTTGCGCCGCTTCAAAAAGCAAATGACAGAAAACATCAATGTGTAACCATACATAACTTAACCCGGCTATGGAAAATCTGAACACGCTTATCGGCTCTGTAAACAACATATTCTGGAGTTATCTGCTCATAGTGGTCCTTATAGGATGCGCCCTGTGGTTCTCATTCAAGACCAGGTTCGTACAGTTCAGAATGCTCAGGGAAATGTTCAGAATCCCGTTCGAGAAGAAAGAGCAGAAATCAGCAATCTCCTCATTCGAAGCCTTTGCCGTTTCGCTTGCAAGCCGCGTTGGTACCGGCAACCTTGCCGGAGTTGCTACCGCAATAGTCGTAGGAGGCCCCGGGGCTGTATTCTGGATGTGGGTCATGGCAATAATGGGTTCGGCCAGCGCCTTCATTGAATCCACACTTGCCCAGCTTTACAAGACCAAAGGCAAGGACTCCTATATTGGAGGCCCTGCATATTACATGGAAAAAGGATTGAAAAAGAGATGGCTGGGAGTTTTATTTGCAGTTTTGCTTACAATAACTTTCGGGTTTGCGTTCAATTCTGTCCAGAGCAACACGCTGTGTGCTGCCTTTACCAAGGCGTTCAATGTAGACCAGACTGTCATAGGCGTAACAGTAACCGTACTCACATTGGTTGTCATTTTTGGAGGAATTAAGCGAATTGCCCATGTCAGCGGAGTTGTAGTGCCGGTAATGGCATTGGGATACATACTTCTCGCGCTTTTTGTCATAGCAATGAACATCAATCATATACCCTATGTTATTAAAACCATTGTCTCAAGTGCTTTCGGCTTTGAGCAGGCAGTTGGCGGAGGCATTGGAGCGGCAGTGATGCAGGGTGTAAAACGCGGGCTGTTCAGCAACGAGGCCGGCATGGGTTCGGCCCCCAACGTTGCGGCCACGGCCAAGACCTCGCATCCAGTAAAACAGGGATTGATCCAGGCTCTGGGAGTCTTTACCGACACCCTCGTAATCTGCTCCTGTACAGCCTTCATAATCCTTTTCAGCGGTGTCCCGCTTGATGAGAACAACGGCATCCAGCTTACCCAGGATGCACTCTCCACACAGGTTGGAAGCATGGGCAGCTATTTTGTGGCCATTGTCCTTCTCTTCTTTGCATTTACCAGCATAATAGGCAACTATTATTACGGCGAGGCAAATATCAGATACATATTGAAACGGCGCAGCAACAATGTAAGAACCGGAATACTCTGTCTGTACAGAATACTTGTTGGAGCAATGGTTATGGTTGGAGCCGTAGTAAGTCTCGACCTGGCATGGAACATGGCAGACATTACAATGGGAATGATGACACTTTGCAACCTCATTGCAATACTTTTCCTTGGCAAATATGCCTTCAGACTGCTTGACGACTATACCAGACAGAAAAAGGCCGGAATCAAGAGTCCGACCTTTTCAAAGGAGAAGATGCCGGATATTGCTAACGATTTAGAATCCTGGTAACCATCTCCTCTATAAGTTCTGCGCACATATCGGTACCCATAAGAGAGGAATTGAGCGTAATGTCATACGACGATGCCGCCCCCCACTGCTTGTATGAGTAGTAGTTATAGTAAGAAGCCCTCTTCTTGTCCTCTTTGCGCATGTAATCCACCACTTCCTTGTCGGAGAGTTTCTTGAGACCGTCGAGCCTGTGACTCAGCCTCAGGCGCTCCACCCTGTCGCGGTCATTTGCGCAGATGAAAGCACTGAAACAGTTTTTATGGTCTCTCAGTACATAGTCTGCACAACGTCCTACAAAAATGGCCGACTTCGCATCTGCAATCTTGCGTATGGCATCGCACTGGAACTTGAAGAGATTGCTGCCGCTTATGGGATTGGAGATATTGTAATCATTGAATCCGACCGACGAAAAATTCAGTCCGAAGAGCATGTTCCCGCTCGATTTGTACGGTGTCTCGTCTGCATTCTCAAAAAATTCCCTCGATACCCCGCTCTCTTTTGAAGCCTTGTTCAGCAACTCTTTATCATACACGGGTATATCAAATATTTTCGAGAGTTTCATGGCTACCTCAAGCCCGCCTGCACCAATCTGGCGCCCTATCGTGATATAAAATTTACTCTCCATTTATCGCTCTTTTAAAATGTTTAATCTGGTTTGTCAACATGAATGCAGCCACGATGCTGGCCAACGCATCTGAAACCGCCATACTCATCCATATGCCTGTCACGTCAAAGAAAAGAGGAAGAATGACAAGGCAGGGTGCGAGGAATATCAATTGGCGCGACAAAGACAGGAATATGGATTTGCCTGCCATTCCCACGCTCTGGAAGAAGTTCGTGGTAACCATCTGGAAGCCCACTATCGGGAAGAACATGAATATGATTCTCATACCCTTCTCCGCAATATCTATCAGCTGGCCCTCTGTGGTAAACATCACGATAAACAATTTGGGGAAAAGTTCGGCAATAAGGAAGCCGAAAGTTGTGACTCCGGTTGCCAGCAGAATCGTTGTGACAAGCGTCTTGTGGACCCTGTCGAACTTTTTGGCACCGTAGTTATACCCTACGATAGGCTGCATACCCTGATTGAGGCCCATCACAATCATTACAAATATGAATGCGACCCTGTTTATTATACCGTATGCTCCTATGGCAAGGTCTCCGCTGTATTTTTTAAGACCGCTGTTTATGAGAATCACGATAAAGCAGGCCGCCACATTCATCAGAAACGGCGACGCTCCGATTGCCAGTATATCTCTTGAGATACGTGGAACCAAATTATAAATGCCTTTTTTAAAATGCAATACCTCATTTTTATTTGAGAACCACTTCAACTGCATGCAAAGGGCTATGAATTGAGAGAGAACAGTGGCAATAGCCGCTCCGCTTATCCCCATGTCAAATAAGTAAATGAATACAGGGTCGAGCACTGTGTTCAGCACCACGGTGAATATGGTCGCATACATGGCGCGTTTCGGAAAACCTGCAGCTCTCAAGACCGCGTTCAGCCCGAAATACATGTGGGTTATCATATTGCCCCACAATATTATGACCATATACTCTCTTGCATAAGGCAGAGTCTGCTCACTGCCTCCGAAAAAGATAAGTATTGGGTCGAGAAAGAGAAGCACCACAACAGTATAAATCAGACCTATCAGAAGGTTCAGGGTTATGACATTGCCGAACACCTTCTGGGCCATACCATAGTTTTTCTCGCCGAGCAGCATGGAAATCAGCGAAGATGCACCTACGCCTACCAGCGAACCGAATGCCGCTCCAAGGTTCATCAGCGGGAAGGTTATCGCCAAACCCGCTATGGCATACGCCCCCACTCCATGGCCGATGAATATGCTGTCGACCATATTGTAGAGCGAAGAAGCTGTCATTGCGATAATTGCCGGGATGGCATATTGCTTCAACAGCTTGCCGATTTTTTCAGTACCTAATTCAGTAGGAATACTTTGTGTCATATGGAAAATTTTGCGCAAAAATAGGGGAAAAACTCTCTAATTTTTCTTATTTTGCGAAATATTTTCTCTACAACAAGCATGGAACAGGTAAACAGCGGTCAGTTAACTCCCATAAAAAGACCAGATTACAACAATCTTATGGAAAAGAGGATCAGAAGCATCCTCATGATTTGCACAAACTACGACAAATACTCTCTCGAAGAGGACGGGCAAATAGAATTCCAGATTTACCGCGAATATGTAGACCTGAACATCAGCAACCCTCCCAAGTTTACATGGGTCGATACGACCGCACACGCAGAGGAGCTGCTAAGGAAGGAGCGTGCATTCGACTTGGTTATCTGCATGTACAATACTGCCGATGAGGGTATTTTCAAACTCTCGCGCACCCTTAAAGGCAACGGAATAAACGTTCCGGTGATATTGCTCACCAATTTTTCGAAAGAGGTGTTCAAGAGAATAGACAAGGAAGACAAAAGCTGTGTGGACTATATTTTCAGCTGGAACGGAAATGCAGACCTCATACTGGCCATAATCAAGCTGATAGAAGACAACATGAACGCCGAAAAGGATATTTTCGGCTCAGGAGTGCAGTGTATACTTCTCGTGGAGGATTCCATAAGGTACTACTCTACATACCTTCCCGCCATATACAAGCTTGTATTGCAGCAAAGCGCAGAATTTCTGAAAGAGGCTCTCAACGAGCAGCAGCAGAAGTTCAGGAAAAGGGCCAGACCAAAAATCCTGCTTGCCACAAACTATCAGGACGCTGTAATGCTTTATGAAAAGTACAAAAGCAACATGCTCGGCATAATTTCAGACATAGGGTTTGTCATGCACAAGAACGACCCTTCGGAAAGCGAGAATCTGGAAGCCGGGCTTGAACTTACCAGAATCATCCGGCAGGACAATCCGTACATGCCGGTACTTTTGCAGTCGAGCCAGGAAAGCATGAAGGAAAAGGCGATGGAACTCGGCTGCGGCTTCATTCTCAAATACTCCATGACACTGTTAATGGAACTGAGCGAATACATAAGCGAGGAGTTCATGTTCGGAGACTTTATATTCAGAGACCTCAATACAGGTGAAATCCTGGGCAGGGCAAAAGACCTGAAGAGCATGCAGATGCTTCTCAATGAGATGCCCCAGGAGGTGTTCATGTATCATGCCTCGCGCAACAGATTCTCAAAATGGCTCTTTTCAAGGGGGCTGTTCTCTCTGGGAAGGGATTTCAGGAACATGGAGATAGGAAAGTTCGACTCGTTCCAGAAAATGCGCGAATACATGATAAAGAAATTCGACGATTACAGAATGATCTCCGGACAGGGTGTCCTTGCCAGGTTTTCAACTGAAAACTACAACAAATATATCTGGTTTGCAAAAATGGGCGACGGCTCCATTGGCGGAAAGGCCCGCGGACTTGCCTTTGTAAACAACATGCTCCAGAAGTACAACATGCTCACCAAATATCCGGGTATCAAGGTTATGATTCCGCGGAGCATAGTGGTGGCGACAGACTATTTCGACCAGTTCATCAAGGAAAACGGGCTGCAATATGTCATAAATTCAGATATAAGCGACAGCGAACTGCTCTCTGAATTTGTAAGTTCCCGCCTGCCCGAAGAACTGAACCATAAACTGCGCATATATCTCAACACTATAACCAAGCCTCTTGCGGTAAGATCTTCTTCCAAATTGGAAGATTCACATTTTCAACCATTTGCAGGCATATATTCCACATATATGATTCCAGTTACGGAAAACAAGGACCAGATGCTTCGTCTGCTGGAAAAGGCTATAAAAAGCGTATATGCATCTGTGTTCTTTGCTGCAAGCCGTTCGTACATCCATACCACCGCGAATCTGCTCGGAGAAGAGAAAATGGCTGTCTTGATTCAGAATATCTGCGGAAGCGAAGACCAGGGCTATTTTTTCCCTACCATATCCGGGGTGGCACGGAGCATAAACCACTACCCTATTGCCGGCGAGGCTCCGGAAGACGGAGTTGCAGATATGGCATTCGGTCTGGGCAAACTTATCGTAGACGGAGGCAAGGGATTGAGGTTCTGCCCCAAATATCCTACAAAGATATTGCAGCTCTCCACACCCCAGCTGGCTCTGCGGGATACTCAGGATATCATGTACGCCCTGAATCTGGAGCCCGACAAGTTCAAGACATCTATCGACGACAGTATAAATCTGCAGCGTTTTACTATACAGGAGGCATCCAGGTTCAGGAACATAAGACATGTAGCCTCTTCATGGGACATGTATAACGACCGGATAGTTCACAACACATTCGATGAAAGAAGCAGGAAAATCATAACCTTTGCCAATATCCTCCAATTCGGCAAATACCCGATTGCCGAGATAATATCAACTCTACTGGATATTTGCAGCAAGGAGCTCAACTGTCCTGTTGAAATAGAATTCGCAGTCAACCTGGATACTCCGCCGCAATACGACGCCATATTCAACCTGCTGCAGGTAAGGCCTATAACCAGTTTTGAAGACAAGAAGGAAAAGGTAGAGATAAGTTCGCTCAATCTGGAGAAGGCACTTATCCTTTCAGACAAGGCGCTCGGACCGGGCACCATCGACGGTATAAGAGATATTGTCTATGTCAAGAGCCAGGCATTCGACAAGTCCAAAACTGAAGAGATTGCAAAAGATATAAATGCCATCAATGCCGCATTGAATGCAGAAAAAAGGACATACATGCTCATAGGCCCGGGAAGATGGGGCTCGAGCGATCCGTGGCTCGGAGTCCCCATTTTATGGAACAACATCTCTCAGGCAAGGGTAATAGTTGAGACCGCTCTAAAGAATTTCCAGATAGAACCGAGCCAGGGCACCCACTTCTTCCAGAACATAACGTCTTTGGGAGTAGGATATATCACTGTAAATGAGTTTAGCGGAGACGGTTACTTCAAGGAAGGGATACTCGACGCCATGGATGCAGTTTACGAAAGCCGTTATGTAAGGCATGTACGGTTAGACAAGGATGCACTTGTATATATAGACGGAAACGACAGAAAAGGAGTGGTAATATTGTAGGTTGTGAATGCAATCTGCAGTTGTATGTTGAACTTAATATTCTATCCACCTCCTTGCTTACAAATTCCGCCTTTGGTTTCTGTCTGTCCCACTCGAACGGCAATAGCGCCTGAGGGGTCATCTCTTTTGACTAGCGCTCCGAACTCTTCCTGAGAAACACTGTCTGCAAAATCCACCAGAGCGACACATAACTTCTACCCTGCCGCTTCAAGGTTTATATTTTTATTTCCGTCAGCCCATGAATGTAAGAAGAAAAGCCGAAATACGGCAGATTTAAGGAAAATAACTAAGTTTGTAAAAGATATGGAACGGATAAGACTATCAAGACAGGAAAAGACTGTGTTGCGGATGCTTGCCAACAGGTGCGGGTGTCCGGACACTTATCCGCGACACGTCTTTGTGTCGGCTGTCGGCTCATTGGAGCAAAAAGGGCTGGCTCGGGGAGCATGGACGGAGGGACACGCGCTGGAGGACGTAAGGATAACGCGGCAGGGCATGGTCTATCTGTCACAGAACCCGACGCTGCGGAATCCTGTTGATTGGAAATGGGTTGTCACCACCGCTGTCGCTGTTCTCGCTGCCGTTGCAGGCATAGCGTCACTGTTTATTTCATGCTCGTTGTTGAACAATTAAAATCGAAATATGGAGACTGTTTTTGACTATAACATAACAGACGAGGAAAGGGAATATCTCGGATTGTCATACGCAAAAAACGTGGAAGAATATGCCCCATTTGATGAGGAAACGGCTAACATGGATCTTGCTTCCTTGTTTTGGTATCGTGGGGACAAGAAGAAAGCGGCAAAATATGCTGATAAACTGCCACCACTGGCTAAACTGGATTTTTACCGAACGGTAACACATCCTTAATCATTGCAACTTATTCAATACATCATTGAAAGTCTCTGTGGAATCAAAAACCATTTTCTCCACAATACCGGATGCAACGTTAGAGCTATATTTCCCTATTGTCTGTACAAATCTGACGATTTTCCCGTATATTTCCTCATACGGTGTTTTAAATATTATATCCCGGCTTAATCGACAAAAAGTAGGATAAAATCTCTGCAATGGATTGATTTTAATATCTTTGCGAAGATTATTACTGATATGGTTAAAAAAATACTTTTTCTGCGGGTCTACCAATGTGGTCAGGAACGGCCTGAGAGGCAGGAAACAACAATATAAATGCAGGAATTGCGGCCGCCAATTTTTAGGCGGTATCCGGCGCGACAAGTCACAGGTCATCTCGGAGTACATCGAGGGCAAACAGACACGGAAACAGCTAGCAGCAAAATACGGCGTGTCAGTCAGGACGATAGAGCGTGACCTGGAGGGGATGCGCTACGTCCAGAAAGTGTCAAAGGACAAGAGTGTCGTAATCCAGATGGATACAACCTACTGGGGCAGGGACTTCGGGCTGATGGTGATAAAGGACGCCTACAGGAATAAGATCCTATGGCGCAAGTATGTCAGATACGAGACGATGGCGGGCTATCTGGAGGGCGTGAGCTGACTCAGGGAGCATGGCTTCAGAATATACGGTGTGGTCATAGACGGCCTGCGCGGCCTTGCGGAAGCACTGAGAACATATCCGGTCCAGCACTGCCAGTTCCACCAGATGATGACTGTAAGGCATTATCTGACCGGCAATCCCGACATTGAGGCCTCGCGTGAGCTCCTTTCCCTTTCCTGCGGCATGACCAGGATGGACAAGGACAGTTTCTTCGGAGCCTTCGATGAATGGTACGTCAAATATAAGGATGTCCTGAACGAAAGAGTGCATGACAGGAGGATGAAGACACCTCCATATATGAGGCTAAGGCTCAGGAGTGCATATCTCAGCATAAAAAAGAACATGAAACGCCTATGGACATTCTACGATTACAAGGACAGGGTCATACCAAATACGAACAACGGACTGGAGGCGGTGTTCGCTGACATCAAGTCAAAAGTAAGGGTCCACAGCGGACTTACAAGGGAGCACAGGATGAAACTTATTGACGAATACATATCACGTCATTATTGAATAAGTATCATGAATTTTGTCGACTAGACCCATATTTTGAAGATATTGACTTTGAAGAAAACATTGTAATGCTTACAGGAGAATACCGCTGGGATAAGATAAAAGAAAGGCTGATAGAGATGGTTACACGGCAAGAAAAAATATTCAAGGAGACTGTAAATTAAAGTGTGTCAAGTAAAGAAAAAAGAAAATTTAAACTTCGTGCAATAAATTTATCACTCACCTTTTTAAAATCAGGGGAGGGGTGTAAAAGTACGCACACATTTCAATTCCACTAAGGTATGTCTTCATATCTTTGTTCTTCTTTCAGCCAACAGTTATAATTCACATATCTAACATCAGAAAGATTTTTTCTCACAACCTGAAGTATTTTATATGCTATGCCCAGTGTAGAATAGCCATTTTTATTATAACTTATCGTTGCAAAAGAATGAGGAATAAACTTACGATAGCATCCAAAATTAGGATTAACTATCATATCCATAATGATTTTAATTCTTGACTCATTCAAGAACACCTTTCTTCCAAGTACTATATATTTAATACATCCGTCAATATTCAACTTGCCATTATAATTCATAATGAACAATCTGTGCTCATGCTCATTCCTCCAATCATAATGCTTTAAAAAGAAGAGTCCTTTCCAATTATTCATAATAAATTCTTCTGGTGTCTCTGCATTATAATTTATAGCAACATCATCAAGTGCATTAAATTTGTCATACACTATATCCTCAAATTTATAAAAATTAGCATCAAGTATCTTTATGTTTTTTTTAACAAATACCTCTTTGTCAATCACTATGCATATACCATTTGAATTATCCGCATAATGCGCCCACATAGCAGGATGGTTGGTTCCTTCATGTCCAACTCCACATATATCATAATTCTGGGAGAAACTAAGCAAGTGGCAATGATTATTGATATAATTTCTAGCATTATATAAGACCATGAAATTCTCATTCATGTTCAAGTTATTTACATTCCCTTCATTCAAATCATTCAATTTACCGAAAGAAGAAGGTAATAATGTCATATCTTCAAGTATTTTCAGAAAGGAATCAAACTTGGTATAATGAAATAATACGCCATCTCCTCGACATGGTATTTCTTTATGATGTAGGTACACAGGTAATTCTGTCAGAAGCATAATACATAAGCGTTTGGTTAAAACATAAAAAATTTTAAAGTACTAAAGTTATAGTAATGTACTGAATAATAGATTTGAATTTATCGTTACTAATTCGCCGCCAAGATATCATTATTCACCAAACATCCGTTAATAGGTTGACGTCCACACAATTATTAAATTTCACCGAATTAACTTAAAAATACAGATCATCTTTTTCCGGCACCTTGTTCTCCAGGAACATAACATAGTAAATCGGGAGATAAAGAATATTTCCTTTTGTCTTTATTTCCCTTTCGTTTGAGAGAACAATAGATGAAACAATATGGTAGTCCTGAATTGCCATCAGGTTGTCCAATGCACTATGAACCGTATAATCCTTACCGGATTTAACCTCGATTGGCAGCACACTCATGGTGCCATTGTCATCAACAAGGAAGTCAACCTCTCCTTTCTGCTTATTGTCGTAGTAGAACAATTTTTCGTAATGTGCTTTCAGTTCCTGGGCAACAGCGCTTTCATAGACAGAGCCAAGGTTAATGCTGGCAATATCGTTCAGTATTGGCTGGATATTGTAATGATACAACTGGGAAGTAAGCATGCCTACATCGTTCATGTACAGTTTCAACAAATTTTTCCGTTGTGATTCTGCCAAGGGATATTTTGGATTACTGATTGCATGGGATGGTATCGTAATACCTGAATTGATCAGGTACTCAAACTCCTCCACGTAATTGCTGAATCTGTCGCCTTTCCGGTCCAATATATCTTTTGCCACAATCCGCTTCTTCTTGTTCTCCATCTGAGAAGGAATCATATCATAGATACGGCGGATATACAGTTTCTTGGCAGCATCCTCTTCGTAACGGGAAGCATCAACACCATACAGTTCTCTTATGGCTTCCTGAACCTCTCTCACTTTGACGATATTATGACTGTTCAAATATTCATTGACCGCATCCGGCATACCTCCCACGAGAAGGTATCTTTTGAAAAGACTCAGCACTTTATCATGAACTTCCGGGGCCAAAGGCTGTTTCTGCTCAAAGGATTGTCTCAGATGCGCAATCGCATCCTCGCCGAAATCATTTGCAATCAGAAATTCTTCAAAGTCCAGCTGATACATTTTCTTGGGAATAATACTTCCGACCGGTACAGAAACAGTCTCTTTCAATGCAATTCCCAGCAGACTTCCGCTGCAGATAAACCGATACCGGTGTTCTTGCCTCAAGAACTTGAGCATTGTCAAAAATTGCGGATAATGCTGAATTTCATCAATGAAGACTAATGTGTTTTCATATCTGTCCAGCTTGGATCCTGCAACCATACTTAAGTTCAGGTAAAATTCTTCCGTGGTGCGGACATTCTTGAATATCTTGTCGCCTGCATCGTCTTCCACGAAATTTATCTCCACATAATTGTCATAGAGTTCCCGCCCTACATCTCTTATGATATAAGATTTGCCTATCTGCCGCGCTCCTTCAATAAGGAGAATCTTGTCCTCTTTAGATCTTAGGTGGTCATCTATACATGATCGGATTTTTCTGTACAACATGACTTCTACACTTTTCTAAAAGATTCAATAGTGCAAATATACACTTTTCTATGAAAATAATACTTCAAATTCTACACTTTTCTACCTTTCCGTGTCTACTTTTCCGGCAGCAGCTCAACTTTTCGGCAGCAGCACGATTAAGAGTTTCCGTTCTAATTTATATCGTTTTTATGGTGAAATTTCAATTCCACTAAGGTACGATTAAGAGCTGTTGTGATAGCGCTGTTCGTTGCCGCTGTCGCACATTTCAATTCCACTAAGGTACGATTAAGAGCGGTGGTAAAAATATTCTTTATCGCATTGGCAAGATTTCAATTCCACTAAGGTACGATTAAGAGTCTTTCTACTTTCGTTTTTGCTTCAGATTTGTCTTATTTCAATTCC
>CASGCS010000023.1 GCA_949300025.1 uncultured bacterium
AAGAGGTACCCCGGCCTTCAATTGTTCAATGGCATTCGCCTTGAACTGTTCATAATCAAATGAATTACTCATAATTAAAGTGTGTCTGTAAAGTTAATAATTTTTGCTTCCTTTACTTGACACACTTTAATTTACAGTCTCGAAATATTTCCACCGATTAATCTGTGTATAGTCTCCACTGAAGAATTCAAGAGTTCTCCACTACATCTGGAGAGTACAGTTACGATGAATATACCAGAGAGGCATTTCGACCTTTGTATGGACATATCCATGCTTTTACGCGACAATATCGATGCCCTATCTCTAAAGATTGATGCCGATGCTGTTTATTTAATACGCTCTTCGCACTATAAAAAACGGGAACGGATGATTTACACGGCAGAGAATATTCAATATCCTCCATTGGTCCAAAAAGACGGAACGGGCTCTTATGTGGCCATTAAAGAGCGTGAGGAGATCCTAATATATTTTCTTCGTGATGTATTTCGTAAGCCATCATTCCGTCCTGGGCAGTTGCCCATACTCAGCCATACGTTAGCAGATAAGACAACTATTGGACTGTTGCCGACGGGCGGAGGTAAATCACTGACATATCAGCTTTCTTGTCTCTTACAGCCAGGAGTTTCTATTATTGTCGATCCCTTGGTATCTCTTATGGTTGATCAAATACGAGGCTTACGCGAATCTCGTATTGACGTTTGCGATTGTGTTAATAGCGGAATGGATGCAAAAGAGAAAGCAAAGAAACTGAATTCGCTCCAAAATGGCACGGTCCTTTTTATGTTGCTTTCACCGGAACGTTTTATGATGAAAAACTTCCGTTCGAGTTTACTAACAATGACAGAGAAGAATCATATGTATTTTTCATATGGCATTATTGATGAGGTTCATTGTGTTTCAGAATGGGGACATGATTTCCGTACTTCATACTTACATCTCGGGAGAAACATGATTAACTTCATGCATACTAAATCACAACGCCCACTTTCAATTATAGGACTTACTGCTACAGCCTCTTTTGATGTGCTTGCTGATGTGGAGCGTGAATTGACTCTTGGAGGCAATCTTACTATTGATAGTGAAACAATAGTTAGACCAGAATCTGATACTCGTCCAGAGCTAACATATCGAATTGTGGAGGTACGTTCAAATTTTGACAAACTAAGAGAACCTGCAGAGTTGTATGTGCTAAAGGCTAAGTCTAATTGGGAATTAAAGGACATAGTCGCAACAGAAAAGAAAAACAGAATGTATTCTCTTCTTCATGAGATACCATCTGATATCGAGTTGCTTAATCAAAATGAGACAACGGAAACACAGATTGCACATATTCCGGGCTTCGAATCGGATTGCTTTTTTGCTCCAGATAGTACCCGACACTATCCCAATGCCGGAATAATATTCTGTCCTCATGCTCATGGAACATTCGGAGTTGAGGATAATGTTTGGGGAACTCGCACAGGTATATCTACAGAATTACGGGTCAATGAGCAAGATTTGGTAATCGGAACTTTTGTTGGAGGCGATCATCCATCTGGAGACATGAAATCGTTTAATGAGAATGAGCAAAGCGTGATGGTTGCTACCAAAGCATTTGGTATGGGTATTGACAAACCCAATATTCGATATACAATCCATATCAATCATCCTTCGTCTATCGAGAGTTATGTTCAAGAAGCAGGACGTGGTGGCCGTGACAAAAAGCACGCAATTTCCTATGTTCTTTTTGACCCAACAGAATATATAGAATTAACGATTGATAAAATCAATGACATCCGCTATTTAATGGGACAGGATGACCCTGTGTGGCTTGAACGCTATATCAACAAGTTTATTCTTGCTGATGACATACGAGATTTATGCCAACATAATGGAGCGACAGAAGAACAGACAGACAGGATTATCGATATTATTCGTAAACAAGGTTTTCTTGAAAATATAGATAAGGACATCAATCTGTGGTTCCATAACAATTCTTTCAGAGGATTGTTTAAGGAAAAGGTCATTCTTGTTGAATTGACCGACCGCATAATGAATGCAAAGCCAACGCGTTTGATTGAGGTACAAGGCAAGCTGAGAGATTTAACAGGCAATGAAGATGTCTGCTTAAAAATTTCTGCACAGAAAAAGAGTATTATTATTTTTTCAGAAGAGGACAATAATAAACAATATGGGTATATATTTCTGGACACATTAACTCCAACTTATAGGTACACTGATTTTGATTACAATCTATGTTCATATATCTCAGGCTTACTTATCAACATTCTCAGTAGTTATCCAGAACACACACCGGCCTATCTACTTAAACCGCTTGAAGGTGAAGATAACATTGTTGAAGGTATTTATCAAGCGATGGCAAATGCAGATGAAGATGGCAATGCCAGTGTTGTGGTGTCATGGGAGAATAATATAAAACAAGACCCGGAAGGATTTGAGAAGGCTATTAAGGACGAAATCTCCAAAATATCCCAGGCTCAGGGATGGGCTGATATAAATGAAGAGAGATATGGCAAACTGGATTTAAATAAAATTGATGATTTTGAACAACTTATCACCAAAATCTTAAAATGCTCAGGGGACAGTGCATGGTTAAGACATCATGCAAACAGAGATGCGTATCGCAAATTGAGAATGGCTTTCTGTAAGAAGCGAGATAAGGATGACACAGACAAGGCAATATATCGTTTATGTTGTATAGGTCTTGTAGATGATGTTACTATTGATTATTTATCACAGACTTATGAATTGAAAATACACAAGCGTACCGATGAAGAGTTCAAACAGAATATGCTTGAATTCTTCTGTAAGTATTATTCGACTGAACAAGCACAGAAGAAAGTAAATGAGATTGACAAGCAAAAAGGGCGTAATTACTTAGATAAGTGTTTAGGGTATCTAACGGCTTTCGTATATGAAAATCTTGAAAAAAAGAGGTATCGTGCGATAGAAGATATGAGAATTGCCTGTGAGAATAGCATTATAGAAAGGCAGTTGAATGGTAATGATGAATGGTTAAAGGAGTTTATCCACCTCTATTTCCATTCAAAATACGCTAGGACAGGTTATCGAGTAGATGACAAACCTTGCTCCTTAAAAGATGATACTGATATCGAAGGTAATGATGGGTTTGATGTCGTACAAAAGTACATTGACATCATCAATCCCGAAAAAGATAATTCCGGAAGTGAAATCGACAATATTAAACATCTCTACGGAGCAACATTGCTCTGTTTAAGAGCACATCCAGACAATGCAGCACTACAACTTTTGCTTGTATATTGTATAACTGTTCTTGGCGCAGGTAACAACGAAACTCTAAAGTCAAATGCTTACAACAATTATATTGAAGGCTTTATGGCACTGTACCATAATGTCAACTCTAAAGTATGGGAGTACGTTGACACATTCAACAATCACCTTGCCGCTAAAGTTCGAGACGATGATGACTTCATCAAAGACAAACTGATAGAAAATGGGAAAAAGACAATTACTCTTTTCATCTATGACGAGAAAATAAACGAATTTGCAAACAAATATCTAAATTGATAAACTATGCCATACGACATTAACGCCGCTTTAGAACGGTTGGAGAAAAATCTTCAAAACTTGGATTCCGCTAGGGAGCAGGTTGAGAATACAGTAAATGCCAGCAATAATTTAAAGCAAATAGTAATAGACTACATAGAATCTATTACTGAACTCCGTAGTGATATTCAGGAATGGGAAGAACAACTGAAGCAGTCACAGGATGGTCTCTTTACTAGAGCTCAAGATACTTTTGCTGTACTGAAAACATCATGTGATACTATATCCGCAGAATTCAAATCCTCTACGAATAATACTTTAAACAAATTCTCAGAACAAACCATAATTTTCACAGAACGTGTCGATAAATTGATTACACTATGTGAGGTGTTCAAGTCCTCTATATCTGAGATAAATACAATCAAAGACACACTTATTGAGTTGGCAACGGCATTCAACAAGTCCAAAGAAAATCAAGACCAAACTTTATCAAATATAATCGGGAGAATTACAGAACTGCCTGTTACGGTCAAAGGTTATACAGATTGGATCGCTCGACAGATGGATGAACGACATAGGGAATTTTGCCAAAAAATAGATGATTCGATAACAAAAACCGAAATAATTATTCAAAAACTGGATAGTCTCACGAAAACATGCGACAATATTCAAAAAATCTGTAGCGATATAAAAATTTCAATAGATGATGTTAAAAATACAGCTACCGCACATTATGAATCCCTTTCCAAATCCATCAATATCAATCGGTGGATTATTATTGCTGGAATAATGATTCTTACAGCTTTACATTTTATTAAATAGAATTATGTTAGGATCTATTATTGGAGACGTCATAGGTTCTATCTATGAGTTCCACAACGTAAAAAGGACAGATTTTGACCTGTTCAGTAAGGACAGTCGCTTCACAGACGATTCCACTATGACCATTGCCGTTTTATTCCACTATCTCAGACACACTTTTTGAAACAGTATCCAGCAAAGCGGCCGAATCCATATAAAAGGGGCGCATTCACTAAGAAAAGAGGAAAAAGGCTAAAGGTGGAAACGCAGGCCTATCTCGGCCTCAATCTGCAACGGCTGCGCAGTTCTTATGCTGGCCTCCACATCGGAATCGAAATAGTAGACAACTCCGGGTTCCAGATAAAGTCCGAACTTGTTTGCAAACTTGTATTCCAGACCGAATCCGCCGTTTATCGAATACTGCACACCTTCAACATCGTCCTTGAACCTTTTTACATCGCCGTCATAACTGGTGAGTTTGTAAGAGGCTCTGACACCTTTTTCTATTGAACCTCCCGCATTTGCATAAAGATAAAAGTTCTTGCTGTCCATCAGCGAAATATACAGGTTTACAGGAACGCCTATATAGTGCAGCGTCTGGTCGACATCATAATAGCGTTTGTTGAGCAGGCCTTCGTAACTGCTTCTGAGCATCGAGTAATTCAAACCCACGCCCAAAGCAAGTCTCTCGGTAAGTTTCAGCTGAGCCTGAACGCCTACATTCAGCGGAATGGAATATTTTATATCCGATATCTGTTCTATTGCATCTGCGTTGTCGCTTGGCCTTGGAGTGGGCAATACGCTTCCCGGAGGAACCGGCGCGCTCTGAGATATACCATAGGCAGAGGCCGCTGAACTGGAAGCAGTGGCACCCAGCCCGGAATTTATTGAAAACGATGCAATCCTGCTCTTGCGCCTGTGCATAGCGTTATCCTGGGCAGCCCAGAAACGGCCTGTCTCTTCCGGTTCATTCCTTACCTCTTCTCTCTGCCTGGCTGCAGAAGTTTCTGAAACGCTTTCACCGGAGGCGCCTGTATCTGTGGCATCAGCCTCTTCTGCGCTGTACTCATCCTTTGCCACTTCTGTACCGGAGAAAGTCTCCATGAACTCAGTTTCCGTTCTCTTTCCGGAATCTGAAATATAGCCGCTGTTTTCGGCCAACAGGCCTCCGGATTTTGCAATCTGCACTGAAACGGGAACGACCGAATCTCTTTCTGTCTCTACCGGAAGGGTTCTTATCAGGGAATCACCTGCTACCGCTATCCGTTCCGGCATATCGGGCAGCACTGTATTTCCGTTTTCCGGGCCTTTGACAAACAGCCCTACAAGCAATACGGCAGCGGCAGCCACGGCTGAAATTCTGTAGAACAACATCATCCTTCTCCGTTTTAACTGCAGCGCATCCAAAGACTTGACAAGAGACTCCCAGCACGAGGCATCTACAGGCTCGTTGTAGTCTGCAAATCTGTCTTTCAGATTTTTATATATATCGTTATCTGCCATACTCTTCTCTCCTCAACTTTTCCTGAAGCCAGGCCCTTGCCCTGCTGAACTGCGACCTTGCCCCGCTCTCTGTTATACCCAGCGCCTTGGCTATTTCACTATGAGAATACCCTTCAATCGCATACATGTTGAAAACAGTTCTGTACCCGGCCGGCATGCTCATTATGATATTGAGCAATGTCTTGGTTTCCATGTTTTCAATCGCCAGCCCCGACGTCGAATGCATCGATTCGGCCGACTCCAGCTCCTGCGAGAATTTAAGGACGTCATCCTTGCGCAGCTGCATCAGCGCCGTATTGATGAAAATCCTGCGTGCCCAACCTTCAAAAGA
Source organism: uncultured bacterium (assembly GCA_949300025.1). Lineage (GTDB taxonomy): Bacteria > Bacteroidota > Bacteroidia > Bacteroidales > UBA932 > Egerieousia. The sequence goes on from CASGCS010000023.1 coordinate 6,164, forward strand.
GCCGTCCCGCCTGTATGTGTGCAATTTTGAAAAGAGCGTTATAAAACCGTCGTGCAATATGTCTTTTGCAAGTTCCCTGTCACCCACATATCTTATACACACCGGATACATCCGTGAAGCGAGCCTGTCGTACATCGTCTTCTGCGCCAGCCTGTCATTTTTCAGGCATCCGTCAATCACGGGCCAGTATGGGTCAGGGATGGGTTTTCTTTGCTCCATAACTCACGATTAATAGATGCAATAATAGGAATAAAAGTTGCAAGAATAAAAAAAAATTAGAGTATTTTTGTAACTGTAAGTAGTTCTGTGATGATTAGCTTTAAAGGTTTTACAAAGACAACGCTTTTAACCCTGCTTATACTTGCCCTGTCTTGGAAAAATACACAAGCACAAGATATTATAGACAGCATAAGCATAGCGAAGAACTTAAAAAACGAAAACTTCCTCGATGCAGTAAAGGCATATAACGACAACGAACTTGAGAAGGCGCAGGGTCTTTTCTACCAGGTTCTCGGCATGGAGCCCGACAATGATGCATCCTACTATTACCTGGCCAACATAGCCCTGAAAAACAAGGATATTCCCACGGGAGAACTTCTGCTGAGGAAGGCCATTGGAATAGACAGCGCCAATTACTGGTACAAGGACCTTCAGGCCAAGGTAATGATAACTTCCAACAGGCTTGACGAGGCTATAGAAATATATGAGAAGCTTATAGCCGATTTTCCCTCCAAGACAAACATCTACTTTACGCTCATAAATCTCTACATGAGCCGTAACGACATTGAAAAGTCCAGACAGACGCTCGACAGGATTGAAACCATTGCCGGCAGGAATGAATCCACCGCCCTGGCCCGGTTCAACATATACAGCGTAAACAGGGAGTGGACCCGGGCTGTAGAATATCTGGTTGATTTCGACAGTGAAATACAGTCTGCCAAAATCGAGACCCTTATAGGAGACCTGTACACCAACATGTATAAAGACTCTCTGGCGCTGGTATACTACAACAAGGCGCTCCGCACATCGCCGGACTACGACCTTGCCCGATTCGGGATAGCGGAACTCTACAGACGGGAGGGAGACTACGACATGTACTTCAAGCATATTATTCCGTTTCTCTCCAACCCTGATCTTAACAGAGACATTCTGAGCGATTACCTTACAAGGATACTCTCAACGCCGGGGTTCATGACACGGCACAAAGAGCAGCTCGACACGCTCATATCGCAGTGCGCCCAATCGCACGCGTCAGACTCCACCATCTCGTATATCTGCGCCACTTACTTCTCACAGTCAGGCGAGCCTGAACGAGGCCTGGAATTGCTGAAAAACAACGCAGACCTCTATCCAAACGACATAAGGGCCTTCTTCACTTACCTCTCTCTGCTCTTTTATACCGAAGAGTGGGATACCGTTGAACGGGAATGCAAGGCAGCTCTGGAGAAGTTCAACAATAATCCAGACATCCTGCAGGCCCTCGGGCTCTCGTATTACCACAATCAGAGATACGACAAGGCTATCGCAACATATCAGTCTCTTGTAAATACACTAAGGACTAAAGGTGACACTACGTTTCTTGTTTCGGCATACACCACACTGGCAGACCTCTATCACGAGGCCGGAGAGAGCAAGCAGGCCTATTCGAACTACGAAAAGGCCCTGAAGCTCGACAAGGCCTATCTGCCGGCCCTGAACAACTACGCCTACTACCTTTCACTGCAGAACAGGCAGTTGAAAAAGGCTCTGTCCATGAGCAAGATTACCATTGAAAAAGAGCCCGACAACCCTACATACGTAGACACTTATGCATGGATTCTCTATCTGATGGGCCAGTATCACGAAGCAAAGGCCATGCTCAAGCATGCCATGCTTTACGGAGGGACAGAGAGCGGAGACATCCTGGACCATTATGCAGAGGTCCTTTATGCCCTGAAGGAATACGACCTTGCATTTATCTATTGGGAACAGGCCAAGGCCAAAGAGCCGGAATTGGACTTAACAGAAAAAATCGAGCAGCGTAGGGCTGCAATAGGCAGATAATGTTTATCTACATCAGACATAGGGCAACATTCTTCCTGACAATGCTTTTTCTTGCCATTGCCGCATCAGCCTACGGACAGAGCGTAGACGAGCATCGGGCGAGAATAGAGAAGATAGAGGGAGAGATAAGGCTGCTCGACAACCAGATTCGTTCCACAAGCCAAAAGCAGAAAAACACCCTCGACGAACTTGTCTTCATAAAGCGGAAGATAGAGAACAGGGAATCCATACTCAAGGAGATAGACAAAGAACTGAAAAGGCTGGAATCTGCAATAACGCTGAAAAATTCGGAAATCAGGCGCAATGAAAGAGAACTCGACACGCTGGAGAAGCGTTACGGGCATCTCGTTCTCAATACATACAAGAACCGTGATACAAGAATATGGTTTCTCTATATTCTCTCCAGCAAGAGCATAGGACAAGGATACCGCAGATGGGAATACCTTAAAGATTATGCAGATGCGATAAACAGGCAGGGAGAGGAGATAAAGAGCATGAGAAAAGAGATTATAGCTCAGAAAGACACCCTCGTAAGGCTCAAAAACAATACAGTCGCAACTCAAAGGGAAAGAGAAAGGGAATATGAGACCCTGCTGGCGGAGCAGAAGGAGATGGAACGTTACTCCAAACAGTTGGCTTCAAACCAGAACAAATACAGACGCGAACTTGCCTCCAAGCGCAACGAGGTGGAAAAGCTCAACAGAGAGGTTGAAAGGCTGCTGGCTCAGGCTATAAAACAGCAGGAGCAAAAAAGCACAGACAAAGAGGATTATCCGGTATTTGCAGCCTCTACCGCGCAGCTTTCGGCAGACTTTGCCGCCAACAAGGGCAAACTGCCCTGGCCTGTCACGAACGGCGTTGTAATAGAAAAGTTCGGGCAACACTACCATCCGCTTTTCAAAGGGGTGAAGTTGCCGTTCAACAACGGAATAAACATCTCTACACCGGCAGGCAACAATGTAAGGAGCGTATTCCACGGAATTGTCTCGAGAGTGGTCATAATCCCCGGCTACAACCAGTGCGTGCTCATAGAACACGGCAACTATTTTACCTTCTATTGCAAACTTGCAGACGTTTCGGTAAAGGTAGGCGACAAAGTCGGCACGGGCGACATCATAGGTACCCTTGCCGTTTCCAACAACACCTCCACCCTCCATTTCGAACTCTGGAACAAGACCGTAAAGCAAGACCCCGAACTCTGGCTCGCAAGATAAGATACCGTCTGCGCAACATTAAATGTAAATATTTTTAATTTTCAGTTTTTTTCGTAACTTCGCAGAGGGTCACTCAAAGTAAAAATCATGAAACGATCTCCTCTTACAATATTCCTTCTATTTTGTGTTATTATTTCGGGTTCTGCACAAGATAACAGTTCTGGAATAGATAAAATACATGGAGTAGTATTGTCAGAAAATCAGACTCCTGTCTCTGGTGCAGTCGTAACCTGTATCAACAGGTCTGACAGTTCTGTAATATGCTGGACTGTAACCGACAGCACCGGGGCATTTGTCATTGAAGATACAGGCGGGGATTTCAGTAACTCCATATTGGAAATCTCTTTTCTAGGATATGAGAAACTGCAGTTGATGCCGCAGGAAGGACAAATAGTGGCAACGCTGCAGGAATCGTCTCTGGAGTTGGATGCGGCCACTGTAACTGCCTCTTCAGCCACCTTGAGACGAAAGTCCGGCAAATTCATATACAGCCCCAATATCGTGGAAACCGAAGGCCTTGACAGTTATGAAATGCTCAGATATACCCCGCTGTTGAGAGTGGAGGATAATGTAGTGAGCATTTTGGGCAAAGGGGCCTCCCAAATCTATATAAACGGGCGCAAACCTGTAATGGACGATGCTTCATTAATGGAGATGCTGCGTTCGATTCCGGCCGGACAGATAGAAAATATCGAAATAATAACCACACCCGGCAGTGCATACAAAGCCTCCACAACAGGCGGAATAGTGAATATCTCAATGAAGAAGAACCAGACTCAGGGATTGACGGGAAGCGCAAGCGTAACCGGAAGTTACAATACCGAAAGGTTCACACCGAGAGCATCGCTCTATCTCGGCTATTCCAAAAAGAAATTCAACGCATCCGCATCTTTCAGCTACAGCCGCTACAACACGCTCAATGAAACTGATACCTACTATAGTTATGGGGATACCCGCACCGATATTCTCAATTCTGCAAGAACAACGGACATTGCCACCTCCATTAACGGTAATTTCAATGCAACTTATGACTTTACGCCCGAAAGCACGCTCGGAGCATCTTTGCATATAGGGGGCGGCGAAGGCAAATTTGAATCTGATATAAAAACTGTTACTTCAAGTGAGCAAACCGGAGAAAAGCATTCTTTTTCCAAAGAGAGAACAAGGCAGCCTTTTGAACGCCCGAAGATAGGAGCTGCGGTTTATTATAATCTGAAGACAGATGGCAACGGCAGCAATCTCGATTTGAGCGCGAATTATTCAGGCTCGCTCGACTCGTCGCTCGGAGAGATGGAATATCCCTATTCCATATTCAAACAGAACCGTTCCGTCGAGAGCCATGGCTGGGAATTCATGGGAAAATATGAACATGACTTTGAAGATGAAAGCATTCTTGAAGCAGGATACGAATTCAACTATACAAATATAGATTACGATTTCATACGCAAGGACTTCAACGGCGTGCAATATGCAGACAACCCAGACTACAGCAATAATTTCATATATGACGAATCTATAAATGCGCTCTATGTTACATATGACAGAATGTGGACGGATGCGCTGAACACGATAATAGGAGTGAGGGCTGAGCATACACATATAAAGGGTAATTTGCGCAATACCGGAGAGAAGTTCGAACACAACTATATAGATTTCTTCCCGCAGGTGAGCATCAGTCTCGACCTTGCAGACGGAGACCACAACCTGTCGCTGGATTTTTCACAATCCATTGGAAGGCCATTCTACAATTATCTGAATCCATTCAAAATATGGACCTCCGAAAATACATATACTATGGGCAATCCGGATGTAAAGCCTCTCAAATATACCGATATCGATTTTTACTATACGATGTTCGGAGATTATGTTTTCGGTGCATACTACAGCCATGAAGCGGACTCGTACAGTGAATACGCAATGGATTCTGGGGAAAATACGACAGTAAGCAGCATAACCAATTTCGGTTCCTGTCATAATCTGTCATTCTATTTTAACCTGAACAAAAGCCTTTTTAACGGAGTCTGGAGATTGTCGGCCAATGCCGAGGCCAACTATGAGATACAGAACGGCTCTATAGAGGGGCGCGATGCAGGATACGAATACTGGTATGCCTCGGCAGGTATCTACAACATATTCCGAATCTCTTCTGCACGCAAGATAACCGGAAGGCTAAGTTACGCCTACTATACGCCAAGCCGTGGGATATTCTGGAAAAGCCGTAACAAGCATCTTCTGGGCATCTCCATAAGCAAGGAGTTCAAGTTCGGCGGAACATTGAACCTGGATTGCAGCAACTTGCTGAATTACGCTCCGACACGCAGATACCGCTCTGCAGATTATTCATCGGCAAATTACATACATACCAACAATATAACGGTCCAGCTGAAGTACACGCAGAGTTTCGGACATAGCCGTGTAAAGGGCGCAAGGGACCGCTCTTCAAGCAAGATGTTCAGCCGTTTCAAGAATTAAGTAAACATGGTGCATCCCCAAAAACCATAAAAGAGTAGGGATAATTTAAAATAATATGTTATGGAAACACAATTATCTAAAATCGAAAAATTCCTTCAATCTATTGAACAAAAGGAACTTGATCAAGAACAACAATCTTTTATACTAACATCTTGTGGTACAGTATTTGGCGGCAATAACGGACGAAGCAATTGCCAAAATTATGACGCTACAGCATGTGGTGGCGTAAATAAGAGGTGTACCAATCATGGAGTATGCGGGACAAGTGACAATAGTAAAAGTTGTGAAAACAAAAGAGAGTAATTAATGTAGTTATTTAAATTCAAGAGTTATCAGTAAATTTATGAAATTTAGGGAATGAATCTTTATAAATATTCGTTCCCTATAATTATAACTTTTACTTCTCAGTATGCAATATCCACCTAAATATTCTTGACTGAAAAATAATAGTATATTCCACATGAAATACAGTAGATATAATAGCATAATAACTATTAGCAAAAACCACCATCTTTTATATAATGCTATATCGGATAACTTTATTTTTCTAACAGACATAACTTACCAAGATTATAAGAATAACAATGCAAATGAGCTTTATGAGCACAATGTTTTTTTACACAACCAACTGGTTGAAATAAAAGGAATTATTGAAGAGTCTATAGATGAAATAAAAACAGTAACAGATTTAATAAAGAAAACAGATAATGATAATACTTCATATTATCTGTATATTAATCCTACGTTAGACTGCATTTTCAATTGTTGGTATTGCTATGAAAGCCATTTAAAAGGGTCTAAAATGTCTCCTAAAATTATTAAATCAGTAAATAAACTGATAACAAATATTATTAGAGAGCAGCAAGACTTACAATTTTTTACTATTTCCTTTTTTGGAGGAGAACCATTAATGTACTTTAATACGGTTGCCAAGCCTATTATAAAACATCTTGAACAAGAAATCGCCTCTTCCAAAGTAAAAGTACACATTCACTTTACCACGAATGGATATTTATTAAACTCAAGACTAATCAATTATTTAAAAGGTAAAAGTATAAGTTTTCAAATTACACTTGATGGAGCAAAAGAGGACCATGATAAAACGCGATTTACTAAAAATGGAATTGGTTCATACAAACGTATAATCAATAATATAAAAGAATTGGCCAAAAGTGGAATAAATGTAATATTGCGCATTAATTACACAACTTCAAACATATTAAGTATTCATGAAATTCAACATGACCTCAAAGACCTTGAATTTCAATATCGGAATAATATAAATATAGATTTACAGAAAATATGGCAGGACCAAGACGCAAATACAGATATAACCACAAACGCAGCCATTAGTAAATATGTTGAATTGTTTCAGTCAGAAGGTTATAATGTTTCTTCCCATAAAATCCTTCATTCAGTAATAGATTCATGCTATGGAGATAAGCGCAATCAGGCACTTATAAATTACAATGGTGATGTTTTCAAATGTACTGCAAGAGATTTTTTAACTGAGAATCGTTTAGGATACCTAAATCAAAATGGAATAATTATATGGGAAAAAAATTCATTAGAAAGGCGCATGACTTCAAAATTTAACAGGCCGATATGCCATAACTGTAGAATAGCGCCATTATGTGGCGGCGGATGTTCTCAACAAGCGATGGAAAATCTTTTTGCTAATGAATGCCTATATCATTATACAAAACAAGATATAGACAACATTATACTTAATCGTTTTGAATTTTTAGTTGTAAACAGATATAAAAAATAAATGCCAAATATCACAGCATACAGGCAATTAGAATCTTCAGATTGCGGAATAACATGTATTCGTATTATCGCAAAATTTTACGGAAAAAATATTCCATTAAAATATTTAAGAGAAAAATGCGATTCAAGTAGAATAGGAATTTCTTTAAAAGATATTACAACTTGCACTGAAAGTTTAGGATTCAAAACTACAGCATTAAAAGTTCCCGTAAAAAATGTCTATCATATGCCATTACCCGCAATTTTATATTGGGAACAAAGACACTATGTTGTATTGTACAAAATTAACCATAATAAAGACACCTTTTATATTGTAGACCCGGCTCAAGGAAAAATTTGTTTTAAAAAAAATGACTTTTACCATTATTGGATGGGAGTCGGCAATAATGGAATAGCTGTTCTTCTTGCGCCCACGCAAAAATTTTATGATATCAATTTTGGTAAAGATAAATGTAGAAAAAAAGGTTTATTTAAACTACTAATTAAGTCTATAGTATTATATAAAAGAAATTTCTCCATTGCGATTCTCTTCATATCATTAGCAACTATAGCAGATATAATATTACCTATTCTTTTCCAATACACCATAGATATAGGCATTGGCAATAAAGATATAAATTTGGTCTGGCTGCTAGTATTCAGTCAATTCTGCATATTCCTTGGCAACTATATTTCAAATAATATTGTAGATATAGTTTTAACAAAAACAGGTTTAAAAATCAGTATTGAATTAGTAAGTAAATATCTCACTAAACTTATTAACCTACCAATGTCATTTTTCGACCGCAAAATTAGTTCTGATTTAATTCAAAAAGTTGACGACCAAAATAGAGTAAAAAATTTCTTAGTTAATATGCCTGATACAACATTTTTTACATTCGTAAATATTATTGTTTTTTCAGGGATGTTGATTCATTATAATTTTACCACTTTTACTATTGTATTTATCAGCACTTTAATATCATTTATCTGGGTAAGCCTGTTTGTTAAAAAAAGGCGTGAAGTAGATTACTCATATTTTTCATACTCATCAGAAAACAGAAATAATATTTATGAGTTAGTAAACGGAATGGCTGAAATCAAAATTAATAACGCACAACAAATAAGAATATCTATTTGGAATAGTATACAGCAAAAACTCAATAAATTATCACTCAAGATAGCATTTATGGATCTATCTATAAATAGTGGCAATATTTTATTTCTACGACTTAAAGACATTTTAATAACTGGATTATGTGCGACGATGGTAATCAAAGAGCAGATGACTATAGGAACAATGATGACAATTAGTTACATTATAGGTCGATTAACCTCACCTGTTTCCAATTTAATTAATTCTGTTAACACTATTCAAGATGCAACTATATCATATGAACGCTTAAATGAGGTGATGACAGATCAACCTCAATCTAAATTTCCGTATACAAAAATAAACACCCCAGATAATATTGATAATATTTTAGAATTCAAAAATGTATCCTTCAAATATCCTGGTAGTTATTCTCAATATGTTATAAAAAATATAACTACTACCATTCCTCTTGGTAAAGTGACTGCCATCGTTGGTGCAAGTGGGAGTGGAAAATCAACCTTAATCAAACTAATGCTAGGGTTTTACACTCCACAATGTGGTACAATACACTCTGGTCTTTATAATATTTCTGAAATAAATAATGATAGCTGGCTTAAAGAATGTGGAGTTGTCATGCAATCAGGGTACATTTTTAGTGGCAGTATATTAGACAATATAGCATTATCTGACTCTACTCCTAATATCATCAAAGCCAGAAATGCCGCAAAAATTGCATGTATTGATGGTTTTTTTGAAACACTTCCAATGGGATACAATACAAAAATCGGAGTAAATGGTTTGGATTTAAGCGGAGGACAAAAGCAAAGGTTATATTTAGCCCGTGCTATATATAAAAATCCTAAACTTTTATTTCTAGATGAAGCCACTTCATCATTAGACGCGAGTAATGAACGTAATATTATAAATAATATAATATCCTATTATAAAAATCGCACTATCATAATATCTGCACACAGATTAAGCACAATTAAAAATGCAGATAAGATAATATATTTAGATAATGGAAAGATAAAAGAGGAAGGAACGCATGAACAATTGATTAATCTAAAGGGACTATATTACACATTAGTAAAAAACCAACTTTCATAAATACCTATATAGTAGAGAATATAGTTATTCACTTAGTATCCTGTTTTATACAGTATTATCCATACAACCTAACTAAGCATCACGTCATATTTTCTCGTTACCTACCGAATGTTTTCTCCGAACTCTGGCTCGCAAGATAAGAGAGCACTTCTGCTACAGGTTTCCCCTGCAGACAATCAATAGGTAAAAGTACTGTCTCCGATAAACTCCCTCAACACAGAAGTCGGCGGAATTCCTTTCTGCTCTTTGGGAGAAAGGTCTGTTATGTATGAAAGAAACTTTATCAGGCGCAGGCTCTCTGAATAGGCCGCGGAGGCAGGAGAAATCCTGCGCAGAAGAGGCTCTGCATAATATTTAAGCAATGGAAGTTCGTATATAAGGAAAGAGTTGAACATTATGTCGGCATTCTCCTGATATGGGAATATGTTCCTGTACTCACCCTTCCTTACGCTGTCCCAACGTAAAATAGTCTCCTCTGCAGAAGTCCCGCGGAAATTGTTGTCACGCACAAGCCTTCTGAGCAGACGGTTGTCGGTGGTGGAAATGCAGTTGTTTTCGTCAATTGCCAGAGATGTGAGCGCAGAGGCATATATCTTGAATTTCTTATCGCTGTCTGTCTGGGAGGTCAGTTGCGGATTAAGCGCGTGAATACCTTCCATTATGAGAATGTCGTTTTCATTCATCCTGACCTTCTGACCGTCGTAATAGCGCGAGCCAGAAGCAAAATCGAATTTTGGCAATTCTATCTCCTCACCGTTGAAGAGCTGATTGAGCTGTCTGTTGAGCAGTTCCAGGTCAAGGGCATGCAGATTTTCAAAGTCATAGTTTCCATCGCTGTCTTTTGGAGTCTGCTCACGGTCCAGGAAATAATTGTCCATTGCTATCACTATTGGATTTAGCCCCAGCACCTTCAGCTGAACCGCAATTCTTTTGGAAGTGGTGGTTTTCCCGCTGCTGGAAGGGCCGGCTATAAGCACCAGTTTGACTCTTCCCCGTCTTTCATTGATCTGGTCGGCAATTGCAGCATACTTCCGCTCATGCAATGCCTCCGCTATCTGGATAAGTTCAGCGGCATGTCCCGCCTGGATTGCCTGATTTACCGTCCCTATGTCACGGGCTCCGAGTATGGCGCACCTGTCGCTGTTTTCCTTGAAAATTTCATAAAGATTCTCCTGATAGACAAATTTGGGAAGCATGTATGGAGAGAAAGGCTCGGGAAACCTCAGACAAAAGCCTTTGTTGTATTTGACAAGGTCGTATTCGTTTATATAACCGGTAGAATAGAGCAAAGGCCCGTAAAAGGTGTCGCAATAACCGTCCAGATAATAAGTTGTAACAAAGAAGTATCCAAGCCCTTTTGCAAGCATGGCCTTCTCGCTCTGTCCGTTTTCGGTAAAAAGCCTGACAGCATCGCTGTTGGAATCTTTTGTCTTTATAAAGGGTATGTTGCCGGAGACAAGTTCCGCCATTCTCTTTTTGAGCCGGGCCACATCATCCTCGCAGACATTGATAGAGTCGGGCAGATTATGCAGCTGCCCGTTTTCGCCCCTGTCATGGAGTTCTCCGTAATAACCGTTGGGGAGAGAATACTTGAGCGTAAGCTGATATCTCTTGCCATAGACATCCACAACCGCTTTCTGAAGCAGAAAAGAGAGAGAACGGATGTAGGTACGCCGGCCATCGGCGTCTGCTATGGTCAAAAAAGTAATGGAGTGCGCCATATAGAGCCTGAAATCCAAAGACTTCAACCTGTTATCCACATAAGCAGCCAAAACAGGACGCAAGACGCCGTCGTCGCACTTCTTCTGGATAAGATTTATTGACTGCAGCAATTCCAGCAGTGTCGAACCGGTTTTGCAGACATGGTATTCATTAGTGTCGCTACAATATACTCTTACGCTATCCATACCTTCAATCATTTAATATTGGTTTTAAAAATTCTCCCGTCACCGAATCTCTGTTTGCTGCAACCTGCTCAGGAGTGCCGCAGGCCACTATCCTGCCTCCCTTCTCTCCTCCTTCAGGGCCCATGTCAATCAGGTAATCTGCACATTTCAGCACATCCGTATTGTGCTCTATCACTATAACGGTATTCCCGTTGTCTACAATTTTCTGAAGCACGCCCAGAAGTATCTTTATATCATGGAAATGGAGACCTGTCGTCGGTTCGTCAAGAATATAGACAGAATTGCCGGTCGCTTTCCTGGAGAGTTCTGCCGCCAGCTTTATCCGCTGGCTCTCGCCACCGCTGAGCGTAGTAGAGGGCTGTCCCAATTTGACATAACCGAGCCCCACTTCTTCAAGAGCCTTCAGTTTGGGATAAATGCTCGGAATATTTTCAAAAAAGAGAAGCGCCTCTGAAATGGTCATCTCCAGGACATCGTTGATATTCTTGCCCTTGTATTTGACTGCCAGAGTCTGTTCATTATACCTTCTGCCGTTGCACTCCCTGCATGTAACAAAGACACTCGGCAAAAAATTCATCTCTATAGTCTGCACTCCTGCACCCTTGCATGTTTCGCAGCGGCCACCTTTTACATTGAAAGAGAATCTGCCCGCCTTATATCCTCTGATTCTGGCATCAGGAGTATTTACAAAAAGTTTTCTGATTTCTCCAAAGAGGTTGGTATATGTTGCAGGGTTGCTTCGCGGAGTGCGGCCTATAGGAGTCTGGTCTACTACAATAAGCTTGTCCACATTCTCTATTCCTTCAATGGAACCGTAAGGCAGCGGTTCCATGAGAGAATGATAAAAATGGCGGCTCAAGACAGGCATAAGCGTATCGACAACAAGCGACGACTTTCCGCTGCCGCTTACTCCGCTCACACCTACAAGACAGCCCAGCGGAATCCTGAGGTCTACGTTTTTGAGATTGTTTCCGCATGCTCCTTTAAGTTCCAGATATTTCCCGTTTCCGCCACGCCGTTTTTCAGGAACCTCGATTTTCCTTATACCCCGCAGATAGTCTGCCGTATAACTGCCTAGCTTCTTTATCTTAGCCAAAGGCATCTTCATAAGTTCCTCCGGCGTACCGTTATAGAGCAGACGCCCGCCGTTGACTCCCGCTGCCGGCCCGAGGTCTACAAGCCAGTCGCTCGAAAGAATCATGTCGCGGTCGTGCTCCACCACCATTACCGAATTGCCTTCATCACGCAGCTCCTTCAGGGAATTTATCAGTTTTATATTGTCTCTCTGGTGCAGCCCTATACTCGGTTCATCCAGGATATAAAGCACATTCACCAGTTTACTTCCAATCTGTGTCGCAAGTCTTATCCTCTGGCTCTCCCCTCCGCTGAGGCTTCTGGTAGCCCTGTCAAGCGAAAGATAGTTCAGCCCCACGGCCCTTAAAAAGCCTATTCTGTCGCGAAGTTCCTTCAGAATATCATCTGCAATAAGGTTCTGCCTTTGAGAAAATTTCTCAGGCAGTGTGCCTATCCAGTCACAAAGCAGGTCTATATCCATCCTGCTCACCATAGCTATATCCTTCCCGTCTATCCTGAAATAAAGAGCCTCCTTTTTAAGCCTGCTGCCGCCACACTCAGGACAAACCCGCTCCTGCATATACCGCTCCTTACGCCCGATACTCTCATCCGACTCGTTGAGCTGCTGCTCCAGTTTGGCCATGATTCCGGGGAAGGGGGCAAGCTGGGTTCCGTCTGCCAGATTGACCCTGAAAAGGGTATCGCTTCCGTAGATCAGGGCATTTATCACATCTTCAGGAAGATTTCCGACAGGCTCGTTCAACGAGAATTCCATATTACGGCTCATGGCTTCAAGTATCCGGAACCAGTTGTTGTCCTTGTAGGCACCCAGCGGCCCGATACCTCCCTGGTTTATAGACTTGCTCTTGTCGGGAAAAATCCTCTCCAGATCTATGCTTGCAAGAAAACCGAGCCCTTTGCACCTTGGGCATGCCCCTTGCGGAGAGTTGAAAGAAAAGGTATGAGGCGCCGGCTCCTGCAGCGACATTCCGCTGTCGGGGCACATCAGATGGCGGCTGAAAAACCTTGGTTCATGCCCGGTTCCGTATTCTATTACGGCCAAAGTGCCTTTGCCCTGTTCGAGAGCCGCAGAGACAGAACTGCTGATTCGCTTATAATCATCTTCTGAAGGTATAAGCTTGTCTATCACCAGTTCTATGAAATGTACCTTGTAACGGTCGAGAGGACGCATGTCTGCAACGTCGTAAAGAGTGCCGTCAACCCTTACCTGCTGGTAGCCCTTTCTTAAAAGAGATTCGAAAAGTTCTTTATAATGACCCTTGCGCCCTACCACAAGAGGGGAAAGCAACAGGATTTTCTTTCCCTTGTAACTGCTGATCAGAAGTTCTACAATCTGCTCATTTGTATATTTTACCATCTTCCTGCCGGTATGGGGCGAATAGGCATCGGCAACCCGGGCATAAAGCAGACGCAAAAAATCATAGATCTCGGTCATTGTACCTACGGTAGAGCGCGGATTGCGGCCCGTTGTCTTCTGTTCTATGGCTATGACCGGGCTAAGACCGCTTATGCTCTCCACATCAGGCCTTTCCAAAATCCCTATATATTGGCGGGCATAGGCAGAGAGTGTTTCCATATAGCGGCGCTGCCCCTCAGCATATATTGTATCAAAGGCAAGCGTAGATTTCCCGCTTCCGCTAAGTCCGGTCACCACCACCAGCCTCCTTAACGGAATATCCACATCAATACCCTTGAGGTTGTGTGCTTTTGCTCCTGTTATACTAAGCTTGTCCATTACAGTTCGCGGGCTCCCTCTACCGGAACCAAAACCGTATATTCCTTGCCTCTGCGGTTGTCCAGCTTGTTTGAACGAATCCACTCGTTGCAGAGTTTGATCATCTTGAAGTTCGTATTATGTTCGGCTGCAAAGTCGCTCCAGTTGGCAATTTTACCGCTTACCTTTACTTCCCTGCACTCGTAAGGCTTGAACTTGTCACTCTCTTCCAGATAAAAGCCGTATTTTTTCGGGTCGTTCATCAGTGTCTTGAAAGCTATCGCCCTGTAAACATAGCGCGCAGTCTCTATTGGAAGCTGCATGTCATAATAATTGGTTATTGACTGATAGCCAATCCTCTCCTCGATATTTTTCATGCCTATGTTATATGAAGCTGCTGCAAGAGTCCAGTTTCCGAACTTTTCATACGCCTTCCTGAAATATTTGCAGGCAGCCCTCGTACTCTTTTCCACATTGTAACGTTCATCTACCTGTGCTGAGACCTCCAGCCCGTACTCTCTTGCAGTAGAGGCAAGGAACTGCCAGTATCCGCATGCACCCGCCGGAGACACCACCGGCTGAAGCGAACTTTCTGCCACACACAGATAGAAGAAATCCGGATGTAACCCCTCCTCTTTCAGTATTTTCTCAATTTGAGACTGATACCTGCCGGCCAGCTGCATGATATATGTCATTGAACCGTGCCAGTAGGAAATGGTCGTAAGTTCTCTCCGGAGGCTTTCCCTTACATCAACATAATTCAACGGGACATTTTCACCCGCAAACGATGCACTGTCTGGCAGGGGTGCCGGAAGCACTCTCTGGTTCAGACTCTCACCGTTGTTCCAGGCCACTATTCCTTTCCATTCGGCGGCGGCGTTGCTTGCCGCCATGTTGGCTGAATTGCAGGATAAAATCGAAGACACGGCAACCAGGACCGCAAATGGCAATACAAAATACTTTTTCATACTCTATTGTTTATTCATATTATTCTCCGCGCAGAAAGGGATTTGTAGTAACCTCCGATGCAATTGTGGTTTCCGGCCCGTGCCCGGGCAAAACCCTCGTATCGGGAGGAAGCGTTGCAATCTTATGGAGCAGGCTTTCCATAATCTGGTCATAGTCTCCTCCGGGCAAGTCTGTACGGCCTATACTGCCGGCAAAAAGGGTATCTCCGCTAAAGAGAACCTCATCTTTACTGCAATAATAGCATACCCCGCCCCGCGTATGGCCGGGCGTATGGATAACCCGCAACTCGGTATTGCCGAAAGTGAGAAGCCGGCCATCTTCTACCTCCACGATATTGTCTGCTGGCGGCTGCTCTATATTGTACCCGAACATCTGGCAATACTGCTGCGCCCGCTCCAACTGCCCTTTGTCCAACGGATGGATATAGGTAGGCACATGCCATGTACGTGTCACAAAGGCATTTCCCATAACATGGTCGAAATGGCCGTGCGTACAAAGCAACATCACCGGTTTCAGATTGTTTGACTCGACAAAATCCACAACCCGCCGCTGTTCGCTCACGGTCTCCAGACCAGGATCTATGATTACACATTCGCCCGTACTGTCATAGGCTATGTAGCAGCACTCTCTCAAATCATTTACATAAAAAGTCTTTACCTGCATATTCTCTTTACTTTACGGTTCCTTCCAGCATAGGCACGAAGTTGCATGCCCCCGCCTCACTCTTTTCATAACAATTTTCGGCCGTTTTTGTTATCACCCACAGTTTCTGAGAGACCGAATCCGCTTTCACGTTGCAAACCCTCTCATCACTGCCGCAATTTACCGGTATTACCATTCTGCCTCCGGGCGAGAGTTGCTCCAAAAGCCTTGCCGGTATTTCAGGAGCGCAGCAGGTCACCAATATTGCATCGTAGGGTGCCGCAGGCGCATAGCCGTTTCTGCCGTCACCGAAGAAAAGGGTGAACCCGGAATATCCCAGCTCTTTCAATTTTACGTTGGCAAGGCGGCACAGGCTCTTGTAGCGCTCGATTGTAAAGACCTTTGCCCCCATTTCCAACAACACGGCGGTCTGATAGCCGCATCCTGTCCCCACTTCCAACACTTTTTTCCCGCTTACACTGCCGAGCAGAGTACTCTGCAGGGCAACAGTCGAAGGCTGAGACATTGTCTGGTTTTCAAGGATAGGCATGGGAATATCCATATATGCCCGCTCCTGCAGCCCTGTCTCAAGAAAAGAGTGACGCGCCACCCTGCCGATGGCCTCAAGCGCACTGCCGCTGTAAGAGCCTTTGGCTGCCAAATCCTTGACCATTCTGTTTCTCCGGCCGAAATACAAAGGGGTATCTATCATAATGCAAAAATAGCAAACAAAATTTGACACCCCCGTTTTTTTCGTAATTTTGCCATGAGTTTTTAAAGAGTTTTTATATGCACATAGCTGTTGCCGGAAACATAGGAAGCGGAAAGACCACACTCACCAGACTGTTGGCCAAAAATTACGGTTGGGAGCCCAAATTCGAAGATGTGGACGTAAACCCATATCTCTCTGATTTCTACAATGACATGCAAAGATGGTCTTTCAACCTTCAGATCTACTTCCTCAACAAAAGGTTCAAGGATATTGTGGAGATTGCAAATTCCGGCAGGAATGTGATTCAGGACAGGACAATATATGAAGACGCCTGCATCTTTGCCCCGAACCTTCTTTCAATGGGGCTGATGTCTTCACGCGATTTCGACAATTACAGTTCGCTCTTCAGCCTGATGCTCTCGCTGGTCAAGCCGCCCGATTTGCTGATATATCTCAAATCTTCGATACCCAACCTTGTCACCCAGATTCAGAAAAGGGGGCGCGAATATGAGGCCTCAATCCGGCTCGACTACCTGCAGGGGCTCAACGACCGCTATGAAGAGTGGATTCAGAACTACTCCGACGGCAAGAAACTTATTATAAACGTAGACACCGTAAAATTCGAAGAGAGCCCCAAAGACCTGAGCCATGTCATAGACCTGATAGACGGGCAGCTAAACGGCCTCTTCTAACGGCATAACCACACAAACGGTAATTCTGGTAACAACATCCGTCATTTATATACACCCCGGCAACAGCCGGCCGCTAACTTTGCACTCATAAATACCCCATTTATGAAAAGCACGATAATTACAATGATTGCAGCAGGAGTTCTGGCCGTCGGGGCCGCATCCTGCACACAAGCAGAAAAGGGAGAAAAAGAGATGCAAACCGCAGAATTGAATCTTACCGCCGGGTGGGACAAGGTCTTTCCCCAGAGCGACAAAGTAAATCACTGCAAGATTACTTTCCACAACCGTTACGGCATTACGCTTGCCGCAGATCTATACATTCCGAAAAATACAGAAGGCCGGATGCCGGCCATTGCAGTAAGCGGCCCGTTCGGCGCCGTAAAGGAGCAGGCCTCCGGGCTTTATGCGCAGACATTGGCCGAACGCGGCTTTCTTACAATCGCATTCGACCCTTCATTTACTGGTGAAAGCGGTGGAGAGCCCCGTTATGTGGCCTCGCCCGACATCAACACCGAAGATTTTTGCGCCGCTGTAGACTATCTCTCCACGCGCGATGACGTAGACCCTGAACGCATCGGCATTCTCGGTATTTGCGGATGGGGAGGCATGGCTGTAAACGCTGCGGCGTTGGATACGCGTATCAAAGCCACCGTAGCATCTACGATGTACGATATGAGCAGGGTGAATGCAAACGGATATTTCGATGCCGCAGACAATGCAGCCTCCCGTATGAGACTGCGCGAAGAACTGAATGCACAGCGCACCGAAGATTACCGCAACGGCACATACGCTTTGGCCGGGGGTGTGGCAGATCCTCTCCCGGATGATGCACCGCAATTCGTCAAAGATTATCACGCATACTACAAGACTCCCCGGGGCTATCACAAGCGTTCGCTCAACTCCAACAACGGATGGAACAAAACTTCGGCCCTCTCTTTCATCAACCAGCCGATTATGGCCTACGCTTCAGAAATAGGCAATGCAGTCCTTCTGGTTCACGGAGAGAATGCCCATTCACGTTACTTCAGCGAAGATACCTACAAAAAACTCACAGGTGAGAACAAGGAACTGCTGATTGTTCCGGGAGCCAGCCATACCGATTTATACGACAATACAGACAAAATACCTTTTGACAAGATAGAGCAGTTCTACAGGAGATACCTGAAATAAAGGAGACCTCTCTACAGGCTCCAGTAAGACAACTTGGAAATCTTGTCTTTATAGAGGCCCTTTATATCGGCGAGGACAGCCTTTTCCTTTGTCATGGAGCAGAAATACTCCTCGCTCAAACCGCGATACGGGTTATGGGCCACGGCAACGACAACGGCATCGTAACCAGGCTCCGGTTTATCCACAAGCTGCACACCGTACTCCCGCAAGACTTCATCCCTGTCTGCATAAGGGTCCATGACATCTACATTGCAGCCGTAATCCTTGAACTCGTTCACTATATCCATTACCTTGGAGTTTCTTATGTCCGAAACATTCTCCTTGAAGGTAATGCCCATCACGAGAATCCGTGAACCGAGTATCCCCTTGCCCAGCGAAATAAGCCTCTTTACAATCTTTTTCCCTATATAGCCGCCCATGGAGTCGTTTATGAAGCGCCCTGCACTTATTATCTTGCAATGGTACTTGAGCGCACTTGCCTTATGTACGAGATAATAGGGATCCACCCCTATGCAGTGTCCTCCCACAAGCCCCGGATAAAATTTCAGAAAATTCCATTTGGTTCCCGCCGCCTCCAGAACATCGAAGGTATTTATACCTATCCTGCCGAATATTATGGAGAGTTCGTTCATAAGGGCGATGTTTACATCTCTCTGGGTATTCTCTATTATTTTCGCAGCCTCGGCCACCTTTATGTTCGGAGCGCGGTGAACGCCGGGTCTGACCACAAGTTCATATACCTTTGCTATCTCATCCAGAGCCTCCGCATCGCATCCAGAAACAATTTTCACGGTATTGGGCAGAGTATGCACCTTTTCTCCGGGATTGATTCTCTCGGGAGAGTATCCGAACTTGAAATCTTCTCCTCCCTTAAGGCCGCTTCTCTCTAAAAGCGGAAGACAGTCCTCCTCCGTACAACCGGGATAGACGGTAGATTCATAAACCACGTAATCGCCGCTCTTCAACACCTTTGCCACACTTTCAGTCGCCCCGAGCAGCGGTTTGAGGTCCGGTTCGTTATACTTGTCTATGGGTGTAGGAACGGCTACGATAAAAAACGAGGCCTCCGCCAGTTTTTCCAATGAGGAGGTAAACTCTATATCCCTGTTCTTGAACTCTTCGGGAGAGAGTTCATTGCACGGGTCATTTCCGCCGCGCATCTTCGCCAGTCTGTTTTCATCTATGTCATAACCTATGACCGACAGTTTCTTCGCAAACTCCAGCGCTATGGGCAGCCCCACATATCCCAATCCCACGACTGCGAGCTTGGCCTCCTTTTTTACCAGTTTGTCATATATTTTCATATCACCTCCTGCAATTTTACAACCTTACCATCCTTAAGCATATATCTCTCCTTGCTTTCAGGGCAGACCGCCATACCCTCCGCATCGAATTCCAGCCTGCATCCCCATTCGCTCATCCAACCTGACTGCCTTGCCGGATTTCCGACCACTATGGCGTATGGAGCCACATTTTTCGTTACGACAGCTCCGGCACCTATAAATGCGTACTCGCCTATATCGTGGCCGCAGACTATAGTGGCATTGGCTCCTATCGTAGCACCTTTGCCCACACGTGTCATTGCATATTCAGACTTGCGGCTGACAGCGCTCCGCGGATTGACCACATTGGTAAATACGCATGACGGGCCCAAAAAGACATCGTCTGCACAGGTAACCCCGGTATAGACAGATACATTGTTCTGTATCTTTACGTTATTGCCGAGCACCACTCCGGGAGAGACCACGACATTCTGTCCGATATTGCATTCCATGCCTATCGTGCAGCCCTCCATTATATGGCTGTAGTGCCATATTTTCGTTCCCTTTCCAATCGTACAACCCTCATCTACGGTTGCCGTGGGATGTGCATAATACTCTTTTTCCATAACAGCCGCCTATTTGAAAAAGTCCCTTATTCCGCCGATTATCTTCTGCTGAATTTCAACTGTAAGTTCGGTATGCATGGGAATGGAGAGGACCTCTCCGCACAATCTCTCCGCCGCATGCAGATCTCCGCTTTTACGTGCAATGGAGAGAAACGCCTGCTGTCTGTGCAGCGGAAGCGGATAATATATCATTGAAGGTATTCCCTCCTTTGCAAGATGCTCCTTGAGCGCATCGCGCCTGCCCTCTTTCACCTTTATTGTGTACTGATGGTAGACATGCGTCCCCCACTCCGCCTCTTTCGGGAGTTCCAGCCCCTCAACCTCCCCGAGGGCCTCCGTATAATAACGCGCGGCAGCCCTGCGTGCCCCGTTATACTCGTCGAGATGCTTCAGTTTTGCATCGAGCACGACAGCCTGAATCGTATCCAGACGGGAATTGCAGCCTATTATCTCATGGTGGTATTTTATCCTCTGCCCGTGGTTGGCTATCATCCTTGCCTTTTGGGCCAAAGCATCATCGTCTGTAAAGAGCGCTCCGCCGTCCCCGTAACATCCAAGGTTTTTAGAGGGGAAAAAGGAGGTGCATCCGAAATGGCCTATCGTTCCGCTATATTTTGTTCCGCCATCAGAAAAACGACATTCAGAACCCAAAGACTGGGCATTATCCTCTACAACATAAAGCCCGTATTTTGCAGCAAGCGCCATAACCGGCTCCATGTTGCACGGCTGCCCGTACAGATGCACCGGAATAACCGCCCTTGTCCGCGGCGTAATTGCCTTTTCTATGCTCTCGGCCGTAATGTTGAAAGTTTCGCAATCTACGTCTGCAAGCACGGGAGTGAGTCCGAGCAGCCCTATGACTTCGGCCGAAGCCACATAGGTAAAAGCCGGGACTATCACCTCGTCGCCGGGCCGCAGCCCGAGCGCCATAAGGGCTATCTGGAGCGCATCGGTTCCGTTGGCACACGTTATCACATGCCGGCATCCGAACTTTTCCGCAAGATTCGAGGCAAACCGGCCCACCTGCGCTCCGTTTATGAATGCAGAACTGTTGAGGACCTCCGCAATACCGCCGTCCACCTCTTCCTTGATTTTAAGATATTGACCGTAAAGGTCTACCATTTGTATCTTCATCTCTTTACAACTAATCCCATCCGAAAGGATGCCTTGCCAGAGGCAGTTTTGCGAGCGGATGGTAATCTCCCTTTAACCCTATGGGCGTTGCATGGCGTATGTCGCTTACTATCTGTATGCAGTTGCGTGCTTCCGAGATTCTGAACCCGCGCCCGGAGAGAATCTCCTGATAACTTTTCGTATGGAGTTCTGTAAATCCCTTGCTGAACTCGAACTCCTCACCGTCTATCATAATGGTTCTGTATGTCCGCTTTTCGCCCTGAACCGCATTTTCAGGCAGGTTGTCTGCATTTATGCTCAGAAAATAACGCACCCTCGCCCTCTCGAGTTCCAGATAGCCAGCCACCCTGTCGTGGCTCTTTATATGTACGATATTCCGTTTAACGCCTCCGAATATCCATTGCAGCATATCGTAGAAGTGGACTCCTATATTGGTGGCAACACCTCCGCTCTTGTGTACATCTCCCTTCCAGCTTGCATAGTACCACTTGCCGCGTGAGGTAATGTAGGTAAGGTCTACATCATATATTTTGTCTTCCGGCCCCTGCTCAATTTTTCTCTTCAATGCCACAATGGAGTCATGCAGCCTGAGCTGCAATATATTGTAAGCCTTATGGCCCGTCTCCTGCTCCACCTTCATCAGGGCATCTATGTTGTACGGGTTCAAAACCACCGGCTTCTCGCAAATCACATCGGCTCCCAGACGCAGCCCGTATCTTATAAATGCGTCATGGGTATGGTTGGGAGTGCATACAGAGAGCCATTTTATCTCATTTTCGGTTCCCTTTATCTTGGAAAGATACCTGTCGAACTGCTCGTTTTCCGTAAAAAAGGAGGTATCCGGGAAATAACTGTCCATTATACCTACACTGTCGAACTTGTCATACGCGGCCACAAGGTTGTTTCCCGTATCCTTTATGGCCCTCAAGTGGCGCGGGGCTATATAGCCTGCCACTCCCACCAATGCAAAATTATCTGTTGCCATACATGTTTTCGTAATACTTCTGATAGTCGCCGGAGGTAACGTTGTCCATCCACTCCTGATTTTCCAGATACCATTTTACGGTCTTCTCTATCCCCTCCCTGAACTGCAGCTGAGGCTTCCAGCCCAGCTCCTTCTTCAGTTTCGTGGAATCTATGGCATAGCGCAGGTCATGCCCCGCGCGGTCTGTGACATACGTTATCAATCCCAGAGAATGGCCCTTCGGATTGCCGAGCAGCCTGTCGACGGTCTCTATTATAACCTTTATCAGGTCTATGTTCTTCCACTCGTTGAAACCGCCTATGTTGTAGGTGTCAGCTGTCCTGCCTTTGTGGAATATCAGGTCTATCGCACGGGCGTGGTCCTCCACATAGAGCCAGTCGCGCACATTCTCCCCTTTGCCGTAAACCGGGAGGGGCTTGCCCCTGCGTATGTTGTTTATGAAAAGGGGTATCAGTTTTTCGGGGAACTGGTAAGGACCGTAGTTGTTGCTGCAGTTGGTCACAATGGTGGGCATGCCGTATGTGTCATGAAAGGCCCTTACGAAGTGGTCGCTCGAAGCCTTGCTCGCACTGTAGGGGCTGTGAGGGCTGTAGGGAGTGCTCTCCTTGAAAAACTCCTCTCCGAACGGGCCTCCGCCGCATTCGTTCCCCGCAGGATCTCCCTCAGGCCTTGTCAGCTGCAACGCCCCGTAAACCTCATCCGTAGAGATGTGGTAGAACCGTTTGCCTTCATATTTTTCGGGAAGCGACTCCCAATGGCATTTCGCCGCCTGCAACAGGGAAAGCGTGCCTATCACGTTTGTCATTGCAAAGGTGAACGGGTCCTTTATGCTGCGGTCCACATGGCTTTCGGCGGCAAGGTGTATCACCCCGTCTATCTTCTCCTCCTTCATCAGGGAGAGGATTGTATCGAAATCGCAGATATCGGCCTTTACAAACCTGTAATTGGGTTCGTTCTCTATATCCCTGAGATTGGCCAGATTGCCGGCATAGGTAAGCTTGTCCAGATTTATGATTCTATATTCCGGATATTTCCTTACGAACAGCCTCACCACATGGCTGCCTATAAAGCCGGCACCGCCGGTTATGAGTATGGTTTTCATGACTATCTCTCCTTTGCAAGTTTCAGCAGATATTGTCCGTATTGATTTTTGGCCATAGGTCGGGCCAGCTCGACAAGTTTCTCTTTGGTTATCCAGCCGTTGCTGCAGGCTATCTCTTCAAGGCAGGCTACCTTGAGACCCTGCCTCTTTTCTATCACCTCTATAAACGTGGCCGCCTCGCTCAACGATTCGTGCGTTCCGGTATCGAGCCATGCAAAACCGCGCCCCAGCGGCTGCACCTTCAACTCTCCGGCTTTCAGGAACTCTTGATTTACAGAGGTTATTTCCAATTCCCCACGGGCCGACGGTTTAATGTTCTTTGCAACTTCCACCACCTTGTTGGGATAAAAATAGAGCCCCACGACAGCATAGTTGCTCTTTGGAACCTTGGGCTTTTCCTCTATGCTCAACACATTGCCCTCGCTGTCGAACTCTGCTACACCGTAACGCTCCGGGTCATCCACCCAATAGCCGAACACCGTAGCGCACTTCTGCTCTTCGGCCGCCGTGACAGCAGACTTCAACATGGCGGTAAAGCTCTGTCCGTAAAATATATTGTCTCCCAAAACAAGACATGCGGAATCGTCGCCTATGAACTTTTCCCCTATTATGAATGCCTGGGCAAGACCGTCTGGAGATGGCTGCTCGGCATATTCAAAACGGACTCCGTAATCGGAACCGTCTCCGAGAAGCCGTTTAAAGTACGGCAAATCATGTGGAGTGGAGATTATAAGAATCTCCCTTATTCCTGCCAGCATAAGAACCGATATGGGATAATAGACCATCGGCTTGTCATATATGGGGAGCAACTGCTTGCTTACGCCCTTTGTTATAGGATACAATCTGGTACCGGAACCTCCGGCAAGCACTATTCCTTTCATATCACTCAAATGTAGTCAAATTTCGCTTATCCCCATCAGGGTCCGGATTTGCTGCTTTGCGCTTTTCCAACGCGGTATATCTACCTTGGGGCCTATTACCTCCACCACCTTGGCGGAAATTATGGAACCGACCTCGCCGCATATCTCTATGGGCATCCCGTGGGAATGGGCATAAAGGAAACCTGCGGCATAAAGATCTCCCGCACCCGTGGCATCTATAGTCCTGGCCGGCCAAGCGTCGACCTTGCAGCAGTCGCTTCCGCTCTTTATCATGGAGCCTTCCGGCCCCAGTTTCACCACCGCAATGTCGCAAAGCCCTGCTATCATGTCGAGAGCCCCGCGCGGCTCCTTTTTTGCAAAAGCCTTTGCTTCAAGTTCGTTTGCAAAGACAATATCCACATAATTCTCTATAATGTCGCGCAGAAACGCATCGTTGCTCTCAACCACGTTATAACTGGCCATATCCAGCACTACAATGGAGCCGGCATCTCTTGCAAGTTCAACCGCCCTGCGAAGCAACTCCTGATTCTGCACAAGATACCCCTCGATGTAAAAATAGTCATACCCTTTAAAGAACTCAGGCTTCAATTCATTTGCTGCAAGCTCTATTGCCGAACCCAGATAGGTTGCAAAGGTTCTCTCCCTGCCGGGCACCGTAATAAAGGTCATTGCCCGCCCGGTTGCCTTTGTCCCCTTCAGAAGGGTGGACCTTACGCCTATGTTTTCCTGACCGCTTTTAAATAGAGAGCCCAACTCATCGTCTCCCACCTTTCCTATGAACCCGCTGGGCATTCCAAAAATCGCCGTTCCCGTTATGGTGTTGGAGGCCGAGCCTCCGGGCACGTACTGGGCATCCATCGACTTTATAATCTGCCATATCTTGCCGCCTGTCTCCCCGTCTACATGCTGCATGCTTCCTTTTGGAAGATGAAGCCTTTCAAGCAGACTTTCATCGGGCAGAACCGCCAGAATATCTATCAGGGCATTACCCATTCCGAGTATCGATTTTTCTCTATTTTTCACTCATTTCAGATTTTGACACCTTGCAAAGGTAAGACAAAAAGAGACTTGAAATAAATATTTTTTGTTGCTTGTGTTATATTTTTCATTAGGTTTGCACCCGCTTATTGTATAAAAAATTCAAGTCATGATTTTAGCAAAATCTCTCGACGAATTCAAAGAAGCTTTTGAGACTCTGCCACATAAAGAGAAGATAGGCTTTGTACCCACAATGGGGGCGCTCCACGGCGGGCATATCTCTCTGGTACAGGCAGCCCGCAAAAAATGCATGCATACCGTTGTAAGCGTTTTTGTCAACCCCACACAGTTCAACAACAAGGAGGATCTGGCAACATATCCGCGCACTTTGGAGGCAGATGCCGCTCTTCTGGAAAAGGAAGGCGTAGATATTCTCTTTGCCCCCGGCGTAAGTGATGTCTACCCCCGGGAAGATACCAGAATATTCGACCTCGGAGGACTTGACAGATGCGGCGAAGGTCCGCGCCGCCCGGGACATTTCAACGGTGTAGCCCAGGTGGTAACCCGCCTTTTCGACATTGTCCGCCCGCAATATGCATTTTTCGGAGAAAAAGACTATCAGCAACTTGCCATAGTCAGACACTTTACAAAGACTCTCGGATACAATATAGAGATTATAGGCTGCCCCATAATGAGGGAGGCCGACGGGCTGGCCAAAAGTTCACGCAACACACTGCTCACAGCCGACCAGCGCGCTGCAGCGCCGCATATCTACAAGACAATATGCATGGCAAAGGAGTGGAAGAAGAGGCTCACGCCCAAAGAGGTCATAGAGAAGACAAAGGATGAGATAAACGCCAATCCCTTGCTGGAGACTGAATATGTGGAAATAGTCGACTCAGACAACCTCAGGCCTCTTGAAAGTTGGAGCGACTCAGACAATCCCAGACTCTGGTGTGCAGTCTATGCACGCCCGGTAAGACTAATCGACAATATCGCACTTTAACTTAACGGCAGAATCATGTACATAGAAGTATTGAAATCCAAAATACACCGCGTAACTGTAACACAGGCCAACCTCAATTACATAGGGAGCATAACAATAGACAGCGAACTGGCTGATGCCGCCGGGCTTATGGAAAACGAGAAGGTGCATGTAGTGAATATTACAAACGGAGAGAGGCTCGAGACCTATGTCATAAAAGGGGAGAAAGGGAGCGGGGCCATCTGCCTTAACGGAGCGGCCGCCCACAAATTTTCGCCCGGAGATCTGGCAATAATCATGTCGTATGCCGTTATGACTCCTGAAGAGGCACAGACTCACAAGCCAAAGGTGATATTTCCGGACACAAAGACCAACAGGCTTATAAAATAGCCCTTGCGGCATCTGCAAAGGCTTATGTCCGTAAAGAAAATCATACAATATATTCTGATCTCGGCACTTGCCGTTCTTTTGCTCTATGTCTCGTTCAAAGGGGTGAAATGGAACGATTTCATTGAGGGCATAAAAAGTTGCGACTTTTACTGGATTCTCCTTTCCATGGCGGTGGGAATCGCAGGTTTTGTAATCAGGGCGCTCCGCTGGAGGCTGCTCCTCAAGCCCTTGGACAGCAACATCTCCTTGAAACAGACTTATAATGGCGTGGCGATAGCCTATCTTACGAATTTTGCCGTACCGCGTGCAGGCGAAATAGCGCGTTGCGCCGTTGTAACCAAAAAGGGAGGGGTGACATTCGAACAGGCTCTGGGCACGGTAGTGGTAGAGAGAGCGATAGACCTTGTCTGCCTCGCTTTTTTCGTACTTTTTACAATGCTGCTTAAATGGAGTGAGTTCGGCGGATTCATAAACGGCCAGTTGCTTGCACCCATAAGCAGCAGGTTTTCGGCAACGCTGATGGCTGCTCTCGGAGGCGTAATCCTGCTGTGCTCCCTGTTGCTGCTGCTTGCCTACCTCTGCAGGCGTAAACTTATGAAATTCACACTTGTGCAAAAAATTGCAGGAATTCTCAAACGCGTTGCCGAAGGGGTGGCTACAATATTCAGGATGAAGGAAAAATGGCTCTTTCTGCTCTACACGCTGTTGTTGTGGGGCACCTACTGGTGCACAAGTTATGCAACAATATGCGCCTTTCCGGCTGTAGGCCATCTCAATGCGGCAGACGCCCTTTTCCTGATGATTGTAGGAGGGCTCGGATGGGCTGTGCCGGTACAGGGAGGGGTCGGAGCATACCACTTCATTGTCAGCCTTGCGCTTTTGAAAGTGTACGCAATCCCGCAGAGCATGGGAGTGGTATTTGCGACCATTTCGCACGAATCGCAGGCTCTCGTAATGATTTTATGCGGTGCGGCGGCGGTGGCCGGAATGTGGAGCCGCAACAGACGACTGAAAAAAAAGCATGAAGATAACCTTTAATATAGAATTCAACACCAGATGGGGTGAAGAGCTGTATGTAGAGACAGACCGGAGCTTCAAGCTGCAATACACTGAAAACGGAATCTGGACCGGAGAAATAAGGCTTGACACCGGAAGCGAGCATCGTATTCTGGAATATCGCTATTTTGTAAAGAACAGCAACGGAGAGACCTTTTATGAAGCCGGAAAACGGAGGGCGATTGCAATAAACAGTTCCACCACCTCAATAGAGGCACATGACAGATGGTGTTCCAACTCCGAGCAGGCCCCTCTTCTTACAGCCCCCTTCAGCGAAGTCTTGTACAGAAAAGATTCTGCCCAATATATCTATACACACAGGCACAACAACGAAATAATAATTTGCGTAACCGCGCCAAAGATAAACAGTTCTCAGAAACTTCTGATTTGCGGCAATTCACCCGCCCTGGGAAACTGGGAGAGCGAGAAAGCCCCTGAAATGACACGGATCGACGGAGAACGGTGGGTATACAGCACAGACGGCAGCGACATTGCAGACCTGCAATTCAAGTTTCTGCTCGCAACATCCGCAGAAGATGGAAAGATTACCTGCGAATGGGAAAAGGGAGAGAACAGAAAAATTCCGGTTCCCAACCGGCAACGCCACAAGAGTTTCATCTGGGAACAAGGTTGTGTAGTCTTCGACACAGCCGCCGCGCCGCGGATTGCCGGCTGTGCGGTACCGCTGTTTTCACTGCGTTCAAAAGAGAGTTGCGGCATAGGGGACTTTGCAGACCTCAGGCTTCTTATAGACTGGGCGGCAAAGAGCGGACAGAGAATCATACAACTGCTGCCGGTAAACGACACCACCTCGACAAACGGATGGGCAGACTCCTACCCCTACAACTGCATCTCCGTATTTGCGCTGCACCCGATATACCTGAACATAGAGGCCTTGGGAAAACTGCCGGACGAAAGGAGATACAAAGAGTTCAAACGCGACAAAAAGAGGCTGAACAACGATTATTTCCTCAACTATCCGGAGGTAAGGGAGGTAAAGTCGGGCTACTGCAGGGCAGTCTACAAAGAGTACGGCAAGGCGGCTTTTGCCGAACCGGGCTTTTATACCTTCACAAAGGAAAACGGAGAGTGGCTCTACCCTTACGCAGCATTCTGCACATTGAGAGATTATTTCAATGAACCTGATTTCAGAAAATGGGAGACAATAAAGTGCGGCGGGGCAGAACTTGAGTGTTCAACCTTCTCCGACAAGATAGTCGAAGTGCTCAAAGAGAGCGGCAACAGCCTCAACGACAATTTTAACTACCACATCTATCTGCAATACCACCTGCACAGACAGCTTTCGGAGTGCAAGGAATACGCCCATAAAATGGGCGTGGCACTTAAAGGTGACATTCCCATAGGAGTAAGCCGCAACGGCGCCGACAGTTGGCAGAATCCTCAACTATTCAACTTCGGAATGCAGGCCGGTGCACCTCCCGACGCCTTTTCAGAGATCGGGCAGAACTGGGGGTTTCCAACCTATAACTGGGAGAGAATGGCCGCCGACAACTACAGTTGGTGGAAAAAGCGGATGGCACACATGCAGAACTATTTCGATGCCTACAGAATAGACCACATTCTCGGTTTTTTCAGAATATGGGAAATACCCATAGACAAAAAAGAAAGCGCATACGGACACTTCAACCCGGCCCTGCCGCTCTCTGCTCAAGAGATAGAGGAGGCAGGAGTAAAGTTCGACAATGCCCTGTTCATTGAAGACCCGTATTGCAAGGAGAGATACCATCCGGCAATCCTTGCCGGAAAGAGCAAGGCATATTGCAGCATGAGCCCCGCCGAACAAGAGAAATTCGACAGGCTCTATGAGAGTTTCTTTTTTGAGCGCCACAACGGATTCTGGTACGACAATGCGGTAAAAAAATTGCAGCAGCTTATAGCCGCCACCAACATGCTTGCCTGCGGAGAAGATCTGGGAATGCTTTCAGAGCCGGTATCCAGATGCATGCAGAATCTCCATATTCTTTCACTGGAAGTTCTCATGATGCCCAAACAGTTCGGGGCAGATTTGGGAGACCCTCAAAAATATCCCTATCTGAGCGTCTGTACAACAAGCACTCACGACAGCCCGACATTACGCATGTGGCTCGGGGAAAGGGTCTGCAATACAGAACCAAAGGATGCCCCTGCACAAGAATGCCTTAAAACTGTCAGGGAGATTCTTGCAGCAAAGAGCATGCTTGCAGTTCTGCCTCTCCAGGACTGGTTTTCCATTGAACCCGCGCACAGGAACAGATACTTTGAAAGCGAAAGGATAAACGACCCTTCCAACCCCGGCAACCAATGGAGATACCGCATAGACACCTGTCTCGAAGATCTTCTGGAAGACAAGGCTTTCAGCAACAGGATAAGGGAACTGATTGCAGAAAGCGGAAGAGAATAGAAGGCAATACCACAAATAAAAAAGGGCGACCACAACGGCCGCCCTTGCTTTTTACCCGGAATTATCTGCTAATAGCCGGGATTCTGCTGCTCCGCGATAGGAGGGTTGGCGTTAATCTCATCCTGCGAGATGGGAAGAACTGTACGGAAGAAACTTCTGTCTATGGTCTTCTCTCTTGTAGGAGGTATAAGCTGAGCAATCTCATCGTTGAATGTGATGCTCTTGTCGCAACGCATCATATCGAAGAAACGGTGACCCTCACCATAAAGTTCCTTGCTTCTCTCATCAAGAATCATATCGAGAGAAACGGTTGAAGCCGTTGCGGGTTCAAGGTTCGGAGACCTCTTGCGGATTTCGTTCAGATAGTCTGCCGCAGCCTGAGCGTCGGGAGATGATTTGAGCAATGCTGCCTCAGCTGCGATAAGGTACATCTCAGAAAGACGGATAACCTTGATATTCACTGCAGATGCAGAAGCCTTACCATCACCGGGCTGGTTAACGCCGCCGAGATATTTGTAGCAGCATCCCATGCGGGTATCGCTAATTTCATCGTATGTCATTATGCCCCAGCGAACGTCATCGGGATCTTCACCCAATCTGTCGAGGAAATAGTCGCTGGCCATGAAATAACCCAGTACACTTCCAAAATCTCCTTCTCTTGCATAGTAACCGCCCAATGAACCGGTACCCATGTCATTTTCCGTATCGAGCACGATAAGTTCGAAGACAGACTCTGAACCGAACTGTGTAGCCCATGAAGATACCCATTCATCATTCTCATAAAGTTCGTACGGGCCGCCTATAACCTCTTCGGCAGCTGCAAGAGCCTTTTCATAATCCTCCATATAGAGGTAAACCCTTGCCTGGATAGCCTTGTTGGCATAATAGTTTACGAAACCGTTCCTTGCATCATGGTCTGTGAACAACCCTTCCGCAGTTGTAAGGTCAGAAACAATTCTTGTATAGTTCTGCTCAACGGTTGCGCGCAACTCGCGTGCAGAGGCATCCAATACTGTAGTTATGTCGGGAACACCCAAAGATGACTTGTCATAGTCGTAAGGTTTTCCGTAAAGGCGAACCAAATCGAAGTAGAGCATTGCTCTCAATGTAAGAGCCTGAGCCTTATAATCGTCGAAATTCTCAACGCCGTCTCCGCCTTCAGCTTCGATGGCCTCAATATTTTCGAGCAGGTTGTTTATCTGAAGCAGCAGATTGTATCCGGTGCTCCAGAACCCTGAATATGTTCCTGAAGTCTGGCTGTGGTCGAACACGTAAAGAGCATCGTTGCCTCGGCCCTGAGCAGCAATCGTCAGGTCACCACCTTTGGCATCTGCATAGAGGAACATGTTTCTTCCCAGATAACTTGAACTCAGCAAGCCATCCATAATACCGTTCATTACAACCTCGGCATCCCTTGCAGTCTGAATTGCAGTACCTGCATCTCCCGAGTTTGTAGGCGCTTTATCCAGAAAGTCATCGCAAGACGAAAAAGCAAAGACCGAAAGCGCTAATACTATTGTCAATATTTTTTTCATTGTCGTTTCTAATTAAAATGTGAACTCTAAACCAAATGTATAAGTCTTTCCGATAGGAGTTTCCCATCCGCGGGTTCCATAAATGTTAACCTCAGGGTCAACTTCGTTGAATGCGCTCCAAGTAAGGAGGTTCTGACCGTTGAAGTATACTCTTGCCGAACCGAGACCAATCTTGTTTACCCAAGCCTTGGGGAAGTTGTATGAGAGTGTAATGTTCTTAAGTCTGAGGAAGTCGCCTGTATGGAGGTGACGAGAACTTATCTGCATTGCATCCTCAAGGTCTATACCTCTGATCTGAGGGATAACTGTCTTCTGTCCGGGAGATGTCCAGCGGTTTTCCGCAACTCTCTCGGAACGGATTCTCTCCCAGTAGTAACCGTCATCGTCTGTATCCTTTTCAGCAGCATCGTAAAGGGTTGCGCCGAGTCTGTAGATGAAGTTCAGGCCCAAAGTAATGCCCTTCCATGTAACGTCTGTATTGATACCTCCGTAAATCTTGGGGTTGGCATCGCCCAGAATAACTTCGTTGGCCTTGCCGTAATCGTATGTCGCAGCCCTTCCGTTATACATGAAGTCACCGCCTGCCGAAGGATCAATTTCGCCGTCTGCGCCCAATTCATTTACATAGTAAACGCTCTGGCCGGTTGCAGGGTCGACTCCCGCCCACTCGTAACCGTAGTATGCAAGTGTTGACTCGCCCTCACGGTAGAGATACTGGCAGCGGCTGTCGCTTCCTGTCGGGTCGTACCAGATAATATCCTGTCCGTCGTACAGTTTTGTAACCTTTGACTTGATCATTGAAGCGGTCAGACTTGCACTCCATGTAACATCTTCTGTCTGGATA
This sequence comes from uncultured bacterium, assembly GCA_949300025.1. Taxonomy (GTDB): domain Bacteria; phylum Bacteroidota; class Bacteroidia; order Bacteroidales; family UBA932; genus Egerieousia. Next base: position 38,928 of record CASGCS010000023.1, read on the forward strand.
ATGTCACCGCCAATCTCGATTTCCCAACCTTTGTTGTTTATCTCACCGATGTTTCTGAGAGTTGAACCGAAACCTGTGATTGTAGAGATGGGCACATCCTGCAACAGGTCTTTTGAATCTCTGTTAAACCACTCGATTGTACCATAGAGTCTCTGGTTGAAGAAACCGAACTCCAATGCAACGTTTGCGGTGTAGTTTGTCTCCCATGAGAGGTTCTCGTTGGCTACGTTTGTAAGCAGTCCGCCGGGGTTGCCGTTATACGGATATGTATAGCCGACCAGTGAACGCCATCCGTAGTTGTCTGAAGGAAGAGTACCGTTTACACCGTAAGAAGCCCTGAGCCTCAAGTTGGAAATCCACTCTGTGTCTTTAAGGAAGTTCTCGTTGTTGATTCTCCACGCTCCTGATACAGACCAGAAGTTACCCCAGCGAGCCTCGGGAGAGAGTCTTGAAGAACCGTCTCTTCTGTAGCTTCCAGACAGGTAGTATCTTGAATCATAGCTGTATTCTACTCTTGAGAGTACAGATGCCATAGAGTTGCCCCAGCTGTATGAGTTTGCATCGAGCACACCGGCTGTAGAGACTGTCTGCAAGGTACTTGTAGGAAGGAATGTACCTGTTGCGCGAATGAACTCTGTATTCCTCTCCTCAGCCTCAAAACCTACCAGTGCAGAGAGCACGTGCTTGTCTGCGAAGGTCTTGTTGTAACTCAAGGTTGTAGATGACACCCAGTTGCTGTATTGGGTGCTCATGTCTGTAACGCTACCGTCTGTGTCGGATGCGTTGAAGTGATTTGCACTGTAGTAAACGTGATCTTTTGTCTCTGCGTTGTCGTATGAGAATACGCTTCTCAAATCAAGACCGTCTATGATATGTATAGTCAAGGTCTCGCTCGCATTTACACGGAATGTCTTTGAGAGGTTGTCCCACTCGTTGTCATAGTAAAGCAGGTTGTATGCCAAACTGCCGAAACGGTCTGTCCAGGGTTCGCCGGTCTTGTAGTCTGTAGGCCAGTAGAAGGGCCACAAAAGGTTGCGGGTCTGCATGAACATGTTTGAACTTACGTTTCTGGTATCGTTATAACCTGTCTGTTTGGTCTGTGCGATGTTTACGCTGGTTGCAAACTCAACATGCTTGCCAATTTTCTGGGTTACGTTCACTCTTCCCGAAATACGTGAGAAGTCGTTGAAGGTAGAACGGCCCTTGTCGCTTGTATATGCGAAAGAAGAGTAATAAGTAGTATTGTCTGTACCGCCGCTTACAGAGAGGTCGTATGTCTGGTAGACAGCCGTACGGAAGAGTGCATCCTCCCAGTCATAATATTTTCCGGTTCTGTCTTCCTGACCGTCTGTCATACCTGTGATATTGATATGGGCGTAACGTCCCACGTCATTTGTAGAGAACTGATAGCCGTGCTGGTTGAACCTGTCATTCAATTCACTCAGGGCATACGCATTTGCCTCTGCCTCGGTATAGCCGTTGGTGGTTCTCAAATCGTGGAAAATTTCATACTCCATCTGAGCCTGGTCCTGAGGACTTGCAGTCTCATAGTTTCTTGTAGCCCAAGAGGGGGTGATACCTACAGAAGCCCTGAAGGTAACTGTCGGCTTGCCGCTCTTACCTTTCTTTGTGGTAATCATTATGACACCGTTTGCAGCACGTGAACCGTAAAGCGAAGAGGCAGCCGCGTCCTTCAACACGGTAATACTCTCTATATCATTAGGGTTCAAGGTGTTCATTACGTTGTTAGTGCTGTAGGTATAGTCAGACATCTGACCGATGTTACCTGAAGATACCGGCACACCGTCTATTACGTAAAGAGGTTCGTTTGATGCATTCATTGAACCGATACCGCGGATACGGATGCTCGGTGTAGAACCTGCCTGGCCGGAAGAGGTTGTTACCTGCAAACCTGCAATCTTACCGCTCAAGGCATTCTCGAACGATGTATTGGGCACGTCCTGGATAGCTTCTGCCTTGACTACGCTCGCAGCACCGGTATAGGTTCCTTTTGTTGCAGTACCGTAGGCAACGACCATAGCCTCGTCGAGCTGCACTGCCTCAGGGTGCAGTTCTACATTGATGACCGCTCTGCCGTTTACAGATACTTTTTGTGTAACATATCCCATAACAGAGACAATCAACGCTCCGTCGCTCGGGACATTTCCTATTGAATATTTACCGTAATCGTCGGTAAACACCAAATTTGTAGTGCCGTCTACATGGACACTTGCGAAAGGAATAGGATTCCTGTCATCCGAACCGATAACCGTACCGGTCACAGTCGTTTGCGCAAACATTGCACCCGAGACAAAGATGCATAGCGCAAAAAGAATGATTTTCTTCATAGGTTAAAAAATTAATTTAAAAATGGGTTTTTTGTTTAGTGTTTTAGCCTGGTTTTCGGTTGGTGAAGTTAGAAATTATTTTAGAAAAAAACTCATTCTTGCCAGACAATTATCGATTTTTTATTTTTTCGCATCTTTAATCACCTTAAAACCAATACCTTTCAGAACAAAGATATTTATAGCACCGATTTTCACATATAATAAGATGAAAAACCGCCTTAGAAGAGTATAGGAGCAACTTTTTTTACATAAGTGTTTTGATTTTCGAAAATTTTTGCTATAACTTTATACTCAGAATCTGGCTAAAGGAGCGTGAACATTAACCGTGTTATATTCCGAAACCAGTAATTAACAACCAATAACCTTTATTTATATGAAAAAATTATTCCTACTGGCGTTTGCATTGACAGTCTCCATCGGCTGTGCCTATGCGCAAATCTCCGTGAGCGGAAAAATCACTTCCGCAGAAGACGGATCTCCTGTTCCATTTGCGAATGTGGTTGTAAAGGGAACAACGAACCTCGCCGTTACCGATGACAATGGAGAGTATATCATCAGTAACGTTCCGAGCGACGGCATTCTGGTTTTCTCGTCTATCGGATTCCTTGATCTGGAAGAACATGTTGCAGGCAGGGACAGGATAGATGCAAGACTGCATGTGGAGACCAATATTCTCGACGAAGTAATGGTGGTGGCATACGGCACGGTTAAGAAGGGGTCATACTCCGGTTCTGCGGCAATCGTAGATGACCAGGCCATAAAGGATGCTCCGGTTGTAAGTTTCGAACAGGTCCTGGCCGGAAAAGCGCCCGGTGTACAGGTTTCATCCTATTCGGGCTCACCCGGTAGCGAGGTGGAGATAAGCGTCCGCGGCTTTGGTTCGTTCAACGCAAGCAACCAGCCTCTGTACGTTATAGACGGCGTACCTGCGACAAGCGGAGACTGGGGTTCCGGAAACATCTCTACCAGCGCCATGAACTTCTTGAACCCAAGCGATGTGGCATCTGTAACAATTCTGAAGGATGCGGCAGCCGCCTCTCTTTACGGCTCACGCGCATCGAACGGTGTAATCCTCATTACCACGAAAAAGGGAGAACAGGGCAAACTGACCTCTACATTCAAGGCCAGCGTAGGTCTCTCCTACTTTGCATACAACAACTACCCTCTGGCAAGCGATTCAGAATCTGAAAGACTGCACAGGGAATCGTGGTACAACTACGGAATGGACAATCCCGATGCATGGAACGGGGCCTATGCCTCTCTGAACGACTATGTAAACGCTCAGGTAGAGAAGAACTATCCTGCAAGGGACGAGACCAAATATATATATAAGGATTGGGAAGACGTGCTCTTCAGGACAGGCGTATCGCAGACATACGAATACAATATCTCAGGCGGAGGAAAGATGGGAAACATCTACGCTTCACTGGCCTATACAGACCAACAGGGCGTGGTCGATATCGCCTATCTGCGCAGATTCTCGTCTACTGTCAATGCAGAGACCTCCATAGGCAAGAGATTCAGGATGGGCGCCACGCTCCAATATTCATGGCAGTACCAGGACGGACACCAGGAGGGATATACCACAAAGGATAACCCGTTCTGGATATGGAAGGTGGTACTCAACGACAGATGGCCTTACGCTTATGCAGACGGTACTCCGTATACAGAAGCCATGAACCCGCAACTTTCTACTGTAAACCCTGAGCCATTCTACGACAAACAGCTGAACGATGCAAAACAGAACCGTCTGCTGCTTAAAGGCTGGGCAGAATTCAAGATTACAGATTATCTGAAGATAAAGACCATACTCAGCAGCGACCAGCTTTGGGTACATGACCGTTTCGGATGGTTCTACGGACACCCCAACTTCTATGCATATTCAGATATAGGAGGTTACATGTCTGACCGATACAGAGAGGTGAACAGAATCGTAAGTTCTACCACGCTGAATTTCGACAAGACATGGAACAGGCACCATGTAAGCGCAATGGTGGGCTGGGAAGCCGAAGAGGAGAAATATACAAACTCATATTTGGGAAAGATAGACTTCTCATACCTCGGAGCTACAGAATCTATCATGGGTGCAGGATATGAAGGAGCCTACACATGGTCGCGCGAAGAGGGACTTCTCTCTGTGCTGAGCAGTTTGAGCTACGATTTCGACGGCAGATACTTCATCACCGGAACATACCGCAGGGACGGTTCTTCACGTCTTGCACCTGAAACAAGATGGGGAGACTTCTGGTCTGTTTCAGGTTCATGGAGATTCTCAAACGAAAAGTTCCTGGACTACCAATGGCTGAACGACGGTAAGTTGCGCGGTTCTTACGGAACAAGCGGAACGCTCCCTACAGATTACTTCGGATATATGTCTATCTACAACTATGAGTCATACGGCGATGTCGGAGCAAGTTACCCTGCAAACGTTGCAAACACAGACCTTACATGGGAGAAGAACAAAAACTGGAACGTCGGTCTCGATGCAACGATATTCGACAAATACACATTCTCTGTAGAGTACTTCAACAGAAAGACTACAGACCTGCTTCTGGATGCGACAATCCCGAGCACGACCGGATTCAGCACCACACTTATGAACATAGGTTCGATGGTGAACAGAGGATGGGAAATTTCCCTGAACGTAGATATACTCAAGAAGAAAGACTGGGATCTCTCTGTAGGCGTAAACTGGTCTACAATACATAACGAGGTATTGGCACTCTCTACAGAAGACGAGATGATAGAAGATACCCCTTGGGTATGGAAGGAAGGTTATGCATTCTATCAATATTATACCAGAAATTACCTTGGAGTATGTCCTGAAGACAACTACATGGGCAACAGCGGTCTGAAAGCCGGTAACCCCATGTATGCCGAGGGTTCTTTCTACAGCAAGGGTGAAACTGTAGACCAGGATGTGATGCTCAAGGACGGAACCGTTATCAAGGAGGGCGGCACAATGCCTAAGGACAGTTACAACTACTATCCTACAACCAGAGTAAATTCCAGCAGTATGATTCTCGACGGCAAGACTGCCATTCCCAAGGGATTCGGCGGATTCAACGTAAACCTGCGCTGGAAAGACCTGAGTTTCTCAATGGCGTGGTCTTACAAATACGGCCACTACATCTGGGATGAAGGTACAGAACAGCTGGCAAACGACGGATACTACTCATTCCACAGGAATATCCTCAAATCGCAGACAGATACATGGTCTGAAAGCAATCCCGACGGAAAAGTTCCGAGACGTGTTGCAGGTAATACCGAAGGCGGTTACTATTATTCGAGCAAATTCCTGAAGAAGGGCGATTTCCTCAGGCTCAAGAACCTCACCCTTTCATACTCTATTCCTAAGAATTTCATCAACAAGATGGGGCTTACGAATGCACGCGTCTATCTGGCAGGAGCGAACCTGCTCACATTCTCGGGACTCGATATAGATCCTGAAATACGGTCAAGCGGATATTACAACTACTCGATGCCGGCACTGAGAACTGTGACACTGGGCGTAGAGGTTAGCTTCTAAATCATTATTAACTTTAAAAATAAAGAAACATGAAAAAATTAATATATAAATTAGCTGTCGGCATTACTATAATTTCGGGGCTCTCTTCATGCGATGGATTCTTAGACAGACTCCCTACCGATTCTGTCGTAGCCCAGAATGCAATGGCTACTCTTTACGATGCGGGAGTAGTGGTAAACGGCCTGTACACCGATTTGAAATACTATACCATGTACGGTTCATATATGGCATACATGGGAGACATGAGGGCAGACAATATCTACCCTACCGCAATCGGAGGCACATCAAACAATATATATGCAATGACTTACGAGTCTGAGCAGAGCACCTATTTCAGTTTGTGGCATGGCTTTTATACAACGATAATGAGAGCCAATACCGTCATTCAGAACATAGAGGCGCTGGAGGTGGAGACAGATAGCGACATAGCTACGAAGAACGACTACCTCGGCCAGGCTTATGCCGTAAGGGCTCTCTGTTATTTCGACCTTGCAAGGCTCTACGGCTATCCGTACCTCAGAGATAACGGAGCTTCGCTCGGAGCCGTTCTTATAGAGACACCTGTAGCTCCGCAGGAATCCAGACTTCCGCGCAGCACAGTGGCCCAGACCTACCAAATGGTACAACAGGACCTCGAAACGGCTTTAGGACTGCTTTCGAAAGAGAAGAATACAGGCCATTTCAACTGGTGGGCAGCCCGTCTGCTCCAGGCAAGGGTTCACCTCTATAAAGGCGAATATTCTCAGGCATATACAGCTGCCGTGGATGTAATAGACAATTCACCTTACAGATATGTGTCCAACAGCGAGTACCGCGACTACTGGGGAAGAGAGGGAGACGATGAGTCCGTTCTCGAATTGCTGGTGAGCACAGACGGCGATATAGACCCCGACGGAGGTTTCTACACCATTTACCACAACCTCTGGTTCGGAGAGCCGAACTCCGGAGGAAGCCTTATCCCTACAAAGAAATGGAGAGAACTCTTTACCAATACTCCCAATGACGTACGCGGACAGATGATAACATACGACGATCCTAACGGAGAGGGTAAAAAGACAGGAGAACTGTGGCTGAAAAAATTCATAGGCAACGTAGACAGAGGCTACACATTCAGAAGAAACAACCCCCGCATCCTGCGTATTACCGAAGCATACCTTATTGCAGCGGAGGCAGGATTGGAGAGCGGAGCTTCGGATGCAAGCGACTATCTCAACATTATCCGCAAGAGGGCTGACCCTACTGCACAGGATGTCGTTGCGACATTGGATTTGATTCAGGAGGAGCGCCAGAAAGAGTTCATCGGAGAAGGACACCGTTTCTTTGACATAATGAGACGCGGCGGCACCATAAAGAGGGATATTGCAGAAGACCCTCGCGACTATGCGGGCGGAGTCGGCTATGTCCACTCTTTCGACTGGGACTCATATCAGGTTGCACTGCCTATTTCAAGGACAGAGCGGCTAATCTATCCCGAACTGCAGCAGAACCCCGGATACAAGGAATAAATCCAGGATATGGCAGAAAAAAGCATCCCGCAGGCTTCAAAACCTGCGGGATTTTTTATATAACAAATACATTGGGTTATCTCTCTATTTCCTGACTTTGACAATGCGTCACCCTACTCGGATGTGTCCTGAGAAAAGAGTTCCAGCAATGGTTTGATGGCTTCCTGCTGTGGTGTTGTGAACAGGGTTTCAGTATAAGCCGAGCCGTTGGGCAGCCTTATCCTGAGCGTCGTTATTGTCTTGGCGATTTCCAGAACCTTGTCAACGCTCATCTTCATGCCGAGTTCTCTGATGACCCGCTCAAGTTCCTTATACACCTTGTAGGCTACAAAGCAGATGCAGATATGGGCCTCGATACGTCTCTCCGTAAAGTGGAACATCGGACGCATTTCGAGCGTACCCTTGCCGATGCGGAAGGCCCTCTCAACCACCCATAGGCCATGGTATTGTGATATGACCTCCGTCCCCGGCAGGTCCGTATTCGTTATATACCCCTTCAGTCCATCCCAAAGACTGTCCTCCGCTATCTTTTCCTCATTGATGCTTACGGTTATGTCCCTGCTGATGTCAAGGAACTTGTTGTAGCCCCGTTTGTTTACGTTGTCCTTGGTCAGGGTGCCTTTCGCATAGGCCTTCCGGAGTCTCTCGACTCCCTTGCTGCGGTTCCATGCGCTTTTCTTTGCCCGTGCATCCGAGTAGCTTACAATCAGCCTCTGAGTGTCATTCCTGCGGCACTCAACGATGTTCCCGTCCGTCCTGTCGGCTTCCAGGATCCAGTCTTTTATCCTCTGGGACTCGTTCCGTATTCTCGCCCCGAGGATGTATCGGTAGCCGGCGGATTCCAGTAGTTCCACATTCCTTGTGCTCATAAGCCCAGAATCAGCCACAACTATGAAGTCTGTCAGCTTGAAGCGCTGGACAAAGTCATCTATTACCGGTATCATCGTGCGCCCCTCGTATTGGCTCCCGTTGAAGATGGAGTAGGACATCGGGTAGCCGTCCGGATCCGGTGAGGACTCGAAGTATAGCGTGGTCACATCGTAGAAGACGACCCCTATCCGTCCACCGAGGATCCTCATCGTGTGCTCCACGCTTATCTGCTGGACCTTCTCCTGCTGAGTGTTGTACAGCCTGTCCATGTAGCTGTAGATATTGTGCAGCCGGACGTCCTCGTCGAAATAGGACTTCAGGTACTCCGCTGTCGCGACCTTGCTCTGTGGCTGGCATACCCTCGCGATGACTAGATGTCGCAGGATACTGTCCCCGATTGCCCCGAAACCGATCCTGTCGTATATGTGGCCGAGGATAACCTGAGGCGTGTTCTGCAGCGTCCTCTCGATGCGGAAATGGTGTTCCTCGCTTCTCGGAGTGCCTGTGTGCTCTCGTCAAAGTCAAGCGTCAGCTGGCCGGAATATCCGTCTATCCATTGACGAGCCACGACCTCAAGGCGGGATATCTCATCGGGGTCGGACGACACACCTATCGTCTTCAACTCCTTGAACCTGCCGCTGCTCTTGTCCGCGACAACTACACTGACCGTACCGCTGCGGTTCTTCTTTTTGCGCACAAACATGCCATAAAGATACTCATTTTAGGCTTGCGTCACCCGCGTCACCGGAAGACTTTTCTGAAACTGCTGATTATGACATGGTTACAATTGGCGCGTTTTTAGGCTGTCAAAGTCAGGAATCGAGTCGGGGTTGTTCCAGATATCCACAACCAGCACCCCCTCCCTGTCGGAAGTCGTTATTGCATTTATATAGTTGTCGACAGCCTCAGATATAGTCTCGTATGTCTGCCTGTCTACCACTACGGCCACGCAGCTTTTTCTTGTAGAACAACTGACAATAAGAAACATGACAGCCGACAGTGTCAGCAAAAATGAATTAAAAATTTTTAATTTACCCAATGCTTTTATTTTCAACAAATTAACTTCTATTGATTTTTTACGAAAACAGAATTATAATATTTTTCATTAAAATTGTAAGAAGTTTCAGAAAATACCTAAAAATAACTAGCGCGCGATTGAAGCACGGAAAAACACAAGACATTTATTTACCTTACACGACCGCATCATGTATAATATTAAGAATCATTGTTTTAAATTATTTTTTAAAAACTTTTCGCTTTACGCTTCAGCCATTGTGGCACTCGTCTCATGCAACATTGCTGGAGAACCGTTTTCAGAGAAAGAGATTTCAATTATAAAGGCCGGAGAACCCTCTGCACCAATGAAAGTTCTTACAATAGAAAATAGAGCCGACAGTCTGTTATTAAGGGAACGCTCCGCACTGCTTTCCAAAAAGGAAATTGCATCCGCCACCTACAAACTGCTGGAAAAGCGGCTTGTCTCCACCGTTTCAGACAGCACTGTAGACGGTGTGGGGCTCGCCGCCCCGCAGGTCGGAATTTTAAAGAGAGTCGTAGCGGTACAGCGTTACGACAAGGAGGGAGCGCCGTTTGAAGTCTACCCGAACATCCGTATTACGGAATATTCGGCCGAAAAGCAGGCAGGCCGTGAAGGATGCCTCTCCGTCCCGGATACGAACGGCATTGTAGAGAGAGCGCAGAGCGTTGTAATTTCATACACCTGCCCGCAGACCCTCAAGACAGTGAATGACACTGTCCAAGGGTACACGGCGGTGATATTCCAGCATGAGACAGACCACCTCGACGGTGTGCTCTACACAGACAAACTGTATGTAGAATAATCTACCCGGCAGCTGTTACAGTTTTCCGTCGAGCAGCATCTCGTAGGTTGCCAGATCCAGAAGGCCGTGGCCCGAAAGGTTGAAGAGTATTACCTCCTCCTTGCCGGCCTCCTTTGCCTTGAGCGCCTCCTGTACTGCAAGAGCGATTGCATGGGTCGATTCCGGAGCGGGGATTATGCCCTCGCAGCGCGAAAAGAGCAACCCTGCATTAAGTGCATCCTTCTGCTCTACGGTGTACGACTCTATCAGCCCGTCCTGCTTGAGCTGGCTTACGATTTGTCCGCCCCCATGATAGCGCAATCCTGCGGCATGTATCTGCGCCGGCTGGAAATCATGGCCGAGTGTATACATGGGAATGAGCGGGGTCATGCCGGCGGTATCGCCGAAATCATACTCCATTTTGCCTTTGGTAAGTTTGGGACATGCGGCCGGCTCTGCTGCCATGAAACGGGTCTTCTTTCCATCCTTGAGATTGTGCCTGAGGAAAGGGAAGGAAATTCCCGAGAAGTTTGAACCTCCTCCGAAACATGCTATCACCTTGTCGGGATAGTCCCCTGTCAGTTCCAGCTGCTTCTCCGCTTCCAGACCTATTATTGTCTGATGCAGAAGCACATGGTTCAAGACAGAACCGAGCGTATAGCGGCAGTTCGGAGTCTCGAGCGCCATCTCCACAGCCTCAGATATTGCTATTCCAAGACTTCCCTGGCAATCAGGGTCTTTCGCCAGAATATCGCGCCCGAATTTTGTAACATTGGAAGGGCTGGCATGAACCTGTCCGCCGTAGGTTCTCATCACGATTTTTCTGTAAGGCTTGAGATTATAGCTGTTCTTTACCATAAACACATTCAGGTCCAGACCAAAATGCTGGCAGGCTATGCTCAGCGCCGAGCCCCATTGTCCTGCACCGGTTTCTGTGGTGATATGCTTTATCCCTTGCTTTGCATTGTAGTAGGCCTGAGGAATTGCAGAATTGAGTTTATGGGAGCCCACAGGGCTTACGCTTTCATTCTTGAAGTAGATTTTTGCCGGTGTATCCAACGCCTTTTCCAGCCCCGAAGCCCTTACAAGCGGCGTAGGCCTGTATATTTTCAAAAGGGTGAGAACCTCATCGGGGATATCTATGAAACGCTCTTTTGAAAACTCCTGGGCAACCAGTTCTTTTGCAAAGAGCGGCTCCATCTCCTCGGGTTTAAGAGGCTGCCTTGTCTTGGGATTGAGCAGAGGCTGTGGAGCGTTAGGCATATCGGCCAGTATATTATACCATTGTCTGGGCATCTCGCTCTCGGGGAGCGTAATTTTTTTCGTCAGTTTCATTTTTTCAGGTTTTAAAGGATTTATAATATTATGCGCATATTCCAACTTTTCAGCTAAAACAGACAGGCCCGAATGCGTGAGCACCGGGCCTGTTGTATAATTCTATCTGATTACTTATATGTTAAATAAATAGGGCAATGCTCACAAGATTCATATCCTGTGCCACCACCAATTTCTATTATTTGACATCACTGAGTTCATCGAGCACAAATTTAACAAAACATTTTCCACAACTGCAAATTTTTTTTCGTTTTTTTGCGGTTATTTCAAAACACCCGTTACAAAACGGGGTTTACCGTAAAGGTCATCGAAAGCCTTTGTATTGTCAAAACCGTATTTTTCAAGAAGTTGCGCAACTTGCCCGGAAAATTTCTCATTTGTCTCGAAATAGAGTTTTCCTCCCGGTTTCAGCAGTTCTGCCGCCGCTTCCGCAATTTTCCCATAAAAGAGCAGAGGATTGTCATCCGGTACAAAAAGGGCCAGAGAGGGTTCATAGTCCAGCACATTGGGGCGCATTATCCTCTTCTCGCTTTCGCAGACATAGGGCGGATTGCTCACTATTATGTCATACGGCGCTCCGACAGCCTTCTGCTCAAGTTCTCCCGACAGAACATCACTTTTGAAAAAGAGAGGAACCGGGGATGAAGAAGCATCGGGACCATCGCCTGCAAATTGCGAGGAGGCAACCTGCAACGCCTTTTCAGAGATATCACATCCATAGACGGAACATTCCGGCAATCTTTTTTGCAGAACCCATGCAATACATCCACTGCCAGTACAGATATCCAGTATGGAAGAGGGCCTGCACGAAGCATGCGCAATGTCGCCGAGGAGCATGTCTACCAGTTCCTCTGTCTCCGGGCGCGGAATCAGCACCCCCTCACACAGCCTGAACCTGTATCCGTAAAACCATCCGTAGCCCAAAACATACTGCAACGGTTCGCCCCTGCCCAGCCTGGCCACGGCGTCTTCCAGTTTCGGCTCAACCTCCCTGCCAAGCTCCCTATGAGGTTCCGTCATGATTTTATAATGCTCGAGACGGGCGATTTCCTCTACCAGAATACGCCCTATGCCGCTGATCTCCTCCTGCGAGTACCATCCGAGTCTGCCGAGAGAAGATTTCAGATATTCTATGAAAGATCCGAGTGTCAAAACGACTCCTCTATCAGAGTTGTAAAAAAGTGCTGCATCTCTATGCCGGCGGCCCTTACCTGTCCGGGAACAAGGCTCATCGGAGTCATTCCCGGCACTGTATTTATTTCAAGGAAATAAATCTCCTCCTCCTTTATCATATAATCTATACGCACAAGCCCCTTGCAACCGAAATATTCATATATGAAAGCTGTCATCCGGCGCACCTTTTCAGAAAGGGAATCGGGAATCCGTGCCGGACACACCTCGTTGCTCTGGCCCAAATATTTTGCATCGTAATCGAAAAACTCCCGCTCAGTGATTATTTCAGTTACCGGAAGAGCCACCAGTCTGCCCTTTTCGCGGTAAATGCCGTTTGTCACCTCCCTGCCGCTTACCGCTTCCTCTACAAGCACCGAATCACACTCCCTGAAAGCCTCCTCCATAGCCTTTTCGAGTTCGGCCTCATGCTTTACTTTTGTAACTCCGAAACTGCTGCCTCCGCTCGAAGGTTTTACAAAAAGGGGCAGCCCGAGTTCTCTTGTTATTTCCGCCGGAGAATAACTGCTGCCTCTTCTTATAAAGAGGTCTTTGGCCATCTTCACCCCTGCAAAATCCAGAAAGCGCTTGCAGGAATGTTTGTCAAAGGTAAGCGCGGAGACAAAAGCCGAACAGGTATTGAACGGAATGCCGAGCATCTCCAGATAGCCCTGCAAAAGACCGTTTTCACCGGGAGTCCCGTGAATGAGGATAAATGCCATGTCGAACCTGACTTTTTCACCGCCGAGGGTGACCGAAAAATCGGTCTTGTCTATTTCCGTTCCCTCCACGCTCCAGCTTGCACCGCGCAGAAGCACTTCATATACATTATACCTGCTTCTGTCTATATGCGAAGCCACAAATTTGCCGCTCTGTATGGAAATCTGCCATTCCGACGAGTTTCCGCCATATATCAACGCAATGTTTTTCTTCATTTTTTCATATTTTCGTCCCGACAGCAACTAATCAAAAAATGAATCTTCAGACGAAGCCCCCACGTCGCTGTCGCTGCCGTCGCAATTCAAATCTATGTTAAATCCATGCGGAACCTCAAAGGTGTCATACTTGGTAACGCCCAGTGTACCGTCATCAATGACTTTCTTCATGAACATGCCCCAGATAGGCAATGCGGTATTGGCCCCCTGGCCCAGGGCCATGCCGGCAAAGTGCACCTGCCTGTCTTCTGCCCCGACCCATACACCGGCTGTAAGTTTGGGAGTATAGCCTATGAACCATCCGTCGGACTGGTCGTTTGTGGTTCCGGTCTTGCCCGCAAGCTCTCCTTCGGGCACGTAAAGTCTCCTTATTCTGTTTGCCGTACCCATATTGACCACACCCTGCATGAGGTTGACCATCAGATAGGCTGTCCTCTCGCTTATGGCCTCGCGTTTGTTGGGGGTGAAAGTGGCCAGCACATTGCCCATCTTGTCTTCTATCCTCAACACGGCCAGCGGTTCCACATAAACGCCCTTGCTCGGGAAGGTATTGAATGCACCTACCATTTCGTAGACAGGTATGTCTGCCGAACCTACGCATAGAGACTCCACGGGGTCCAGCCAGCATTTTATGCCCATCGCATGGGCCATCTCCACCAGCGCCTGCGGCCCGAACTGCTTCATCAGATATGCTGATATGTTGTTGGAACTCCTTGTAAGCCCCCACTTGAGGGTGACGGTCTGTCCTATCCACTCCTCCTTGTCGGTGCTCTTGGGGGTCCACACGTCATCGCCTATAATAAATGACTGAGGCACGTTCACCACCTTGTCGCAGGGGGTATATCCCTGCTGCATTGCCAGCGTATAGAGGAAAGGCTTGAAGGTAGAGCCCACCTGGCGTTTGCCCTGACGCACCTGGTCATATTTGAAATATCTGTAGTTTCCGTTCCCCACATAGGCACGGATGTAGCCCGTGGTCGGTTCCACAGCCATAAGCCCCGCGCGGATGAACGACTTGTAGTATCTTATGGAATCGTTGGGCGTCATTGTAGTATCTACATACCCTTTGTCGTTCCATGCAAAGACACGCATGTCGGCAGGTTTGTCGAAACTCTCCAGAATCTCCTGCTCCGAGGCGCCGCCTGCCTTCATCATGCGGTATCTGTCGCTCCAGCGGCGGGCCTGTCTCATTATAAGATCTATGACATCCGAAGGAACGCTGTTGTCGAACGGTTTCCTGTTCTTCCACCTCAGTTCCCTGTTGAATGCGGGCTGAAGATTCTTGCTCAGATGCTCCACAACCGCCTCCTGAGCATATTGCTGCATCTTTGCATCTATCGGAGTATATATTTTCAGACCGTCCTTGTCAAGATTGTATTTGGAGCCGTCGGGCTTGCGGTTTTTGTTGAGCCATCCGTAAAGAGGGTCGTTCTCCCACATGAGCGAATCGGCGGAATAATCCTCACTTCTGCTGTAGTTCCGAGGATTGGGTTCGTTTGCATTCATAACCCTTCTCAGCATGTCTCTGAAATGGGGCGCAAGCCCGGAATTGTGATCCTGCTGGCTGTATGAAAGCCTTATCGGAATCTGCACTATGGAGTCGTACTGTGCCTGCGTTATGAACCCGTATTTGTTCATTTGGCTGAGCACATGGTTGCGACGCTGCAGCGACAGATCGGGATTTCTGACAGGATTATATCTGGTGGGCATGTTCACCATACCTACCAGAAGCGCACTCTCCTCAACTGTAAGTTCAGAAGGGTCCTTTGCAAAGAAAGTGTTTGCCGCCGCCTTTATTCCATAGGAGTTGCTGCCGAAAAAGACCGTATTCAGATACATGCTCATCAGTTCCTCCTTTGTATAGTTGCGCTCCAGCTTGACTGCGGTTATCCACTCCTTGAGCTTGTTGCCTATCAGCACGAAATATTTTGCCCCGGGGAATCCGGAACTTACGGTATCGCGCGGGAAAAGGCTCTTTGCCAGTTGCTGTGTAAGTGTGCTGCCGCCGCCGCCCGAACGCCTGTTGCCCATCAGCACAGTCTTGACAGCCACCCTCGCCAGACTCTTCATGTCTATTCCGCTATGATTGTAAAAACGGATGTCTTCCGTTGCCACCAGCGCGTCTCTCAGGCTCGGACAAAGTTCGTCGTAAGAGACATACGAACGGTTTTCAATGTGGAACGTACTGATCACCGTGCCGTCCCGCGCTATTATCTCGGTCGCCAGATTGCTTTTGGGGTCTTCCAGCTCCTCAAAAGAGGGTATGTCTGCAAAGATTCCAACCATCAAAAGCGAGACAAGTGCAATGACAATAGGACTGAACACTATCAGCCACAACCATTTGATTAATCTTTTCCGATTCCTGACCTTCATGATTCCTCTCCATATTTCCGGCAAAAATAGAAATAAAATTTGCATAATTCCTCCTTTTATGCCTTACTTTGCACACTTTATGAAAGATATTGTATGGGTGAGAATTTAGTAATCGTGGAGTCGCCTGCAAAGGCAAAAACTATCGAAGGTTTCCTGGGCAAGGATTTTACAGTAAAATCAAGTTTCGGACATATAAGGGATTTAAGCAAGAAACATCTTGGAATAGACATAGAGCACGGGTTCAAGCCAGACTATCTTATTCCCGACGACAAGAAAAAGGTGGTGCAGGAACTCAAGTCTCTCTCCGAAAAGGCTTCCACAATCTGGCTGGCATCCGATGAGGATCGTGAAGGGGAAGCCATTGCGTGGCATCTGCAGCAGGTGCTCGGCCTCAAGCCTGAACAAGTGAGAAGAATTGTCTTTCATGAAATTACCAAAAGCGCTATTCTGAACGCCATAGAAAACCCGAGAGAGATAAATTCAAATCTGGTAATGGCGCAGCAGGCAAG
Organism: uncultured bacterium; assembly: GCA_949300025.1. Classification (GTDB taxonomy): domain Bacteria; phylum Bacteroidota; class Bacteroidia; order Bacteroidales; family UBA932; genus Egerieousia. The sequence continues at coordinate 55,322 of CASGCS010000023.1, forward strand.
AAGGATACTTGACCGCATAGTCGGATTCGAGCTCTCCCCCATTCTCTGGAAAAAAGTGGCGTCGAACCTCTCGGCAGGAAGGGTCCAGTCAGTAGCAGTAAGACTTGTTGTGGAACGGGAGCGCGAAATACTTGCGTTCAATGCGGAAAGATTCTACAAGGTTACCGGAACATTCAGGCCGGAGGGCAAAAAGGCCCAGTTGGATGCAGTGCTCGACCAGAAGTTTGAAGATGCCGCATCGGCCGCAGCCTTCCTCGAAAAATGCAAGGCATCCTCCTTCAGGATTGCCGACATAAAAAAGAAGGAGATGATAAGATGCCCCGCGCCGCCCTTTACCACATCGGCACTGCAGCAGGAGGCATCGCGCAAACTTGGCTTCTCAGTATCGCAAACGATGAGGATTGCCCAGAAACTCTACGAAAGCGGACTTATCACCTACATGCGTACAGATTCCACCAATCTCTCCCAACTTGCACTTGACACCATAAAGCAGGTGATAGACTCTACTTACGGAGAAGGTTACTCTAAGACAAGGCAGTACAAGACCAAATCAAAGGGAGCGCAGGAGGCTCATGAAGCAATAAGGCCAACCTATCCCGCAAATGCCACGATAGAGGGTACCGCACAGGAGAAGAGACTCTACTCGCTGATATGGAAAAGATGCATCGCCTCCCAGATGGCCGACGCAAAGATTGAAAAGACAAACATTACGATAGAGGGCAGCGCATTCCAGCAACATTTCATCTGCTCCGGAGAACAGGTTGTCTTCGACGGCTTCCTCAAACTTTACATGGAAGGACGCGACGACGACTCCGCCGACGATGCGGCATCAGAGGGGCAGAGTGCAAGACTTCTGCCGAAACTCACCGTAAATGAACCGCTCGAGAGGATAGAGATAGCGGCTACGGAGCGTTTCGGACAAAGACCACCCAGATACAGCGAAGCGTCGCTTGTGAAAAAACTTGAAGAACTGGGCATCGGACGACCCTCTACGTACGCCCCCACAATTACCACTATCACCCAGAGGGGGTATATAATAAAGGAGGACAGGGAAGGAACCGTCCGCAATTATGAAAAACTTCTGCTCAAGGGAGAGAAGATAGAGAAGATGCAATGTTCCGAAAATGTAGGCAGCGAAAAGGGCAAGCTTTTCCCTCAGGACATAGGAATGCTGGTTACAGATTTTCTCAAGTCCAACTTTGCGGAGATTCTCGATTACGGTTTCACTGCAAAGGTTGAAGAAGATTTCGACAAGATAGCGGCCGGGAAAAAGGTATGGAACAATGTTCTGGAATCTTTCTACAAGCCGTTCCACAGCCAGGTGGAGAAGACACTCAGAGAGTCTGCCCACAAGAATGCCGAGAGAGTGCTCGGCAACGACCCCAAAAGTGGAAAGATATTGACCGTACGGCTCGGAAAGTTCGGTCCGCTGGTGCAGATGGGAACCAATGACGACCCGGAAAAGAAATTCGCGGGACTCCAGAAGGGGCAGCTCATAGAGAGCATCACGCTCGAAGAGGCACTGGAACTCTTCAGCCTTCCAAGGAAAGTGGGCCAGATAGAGGGAAAGGAGGTCATTGCCTCGACAGGCCGTTTCGGGCCATATATAAAATACGACGGCAAATTCTTCTCCATCAAGAACATGTTCGATCCTCACTCGATAACCGCAGAGCAGGCCGCCACGGTAATTGAAGAGCACAATAAAAAGGAGGCGGACAAGCATATCGCCTCTTTCCCGGAGCATGACATTGAAGTCATCAACGGCAGGTTCGGCCCCTACATAAAGCATGGTTCGCTCAACTGCAAGATACCTAAGGGGACAGATGCCAAGACTCTTACCGCAGACGAGTGCCTTCAGATAATTTCAAGGCAGAGCCCGGGCGGCAGCAAAAGCAGAAAGAAGAAATGAGTCTCCTGATAGAAAAAAGAGATGAAAAATCGCTTTTCGCGGCAGGGAGACGCCCGGCGGCGGTTGTCGTAAACGTAAGGGAGGACTGCAGCTGTACAGAAATGGAGAGGGCTCTCATGCGCCTGCGCTCTGCAAAAGACTACACGATTGCCGTTACGGATACAACCGCTGCCGGAGCGGAAAGAATTGCAAGAAAATGCCGGCAGGCAGGGCTTCCTGCCATAATCAACTGCGGCAGACACCTTCTGAAGATAGAACGTTCACCCAACATGGCAATCGTGACTCCGGCAATCGCCCGGGGAGACGAGCCCGCACTGCTCATAGAAAACGGAAATGCAAAAGAGTATCTGGCCGTAATAGGGTATCAGAACTACTATGCGGAGCCGCAAGCCGTATCCGATGCCGGAAAAAAATACTTTGAACTGCTGCGGATAGCCGACATACGAGACGACATCAAGGCTGTGGAGCCTCTCGTGCGGGAAGCCGAGACAGTCTGCTTCGACATGCGTTCGGTCCGCCGCTCAGACTACCCGGTAAACGATGATGCGAATCCCAACGGGCTCTACAGCGAGGAGGCCTGCACCATTGCACGCTACATTGGATTCTCTTTCAAATTAAAATCGCTCTACATTTACGGCATGGAAAAGAAGATGCCGGCTGTATGTTACAGACTTATAGCCGAAACCATTTTCCACACCTGCGAGGCCATGCTTTGCAACATCTGCGAAGACCCGTCAGACAGGGCGCAGAAAGAGAGGTTTGAACAAAAAATCGTAACATTTCCAAATGGAGCAAGTCATATCACCTTCCTGAACAGTCCTCAGACGGGCCGCTGGTGGATGGAGATAAGCGATTCGCATAACAAACTAACACAATATATACCGTGCTCATTATCTGACTACAACACGGCATGCAACGGCGATGTCCCGCTAAGATGGTTATTTTTTTATCAAAAATATATTATCCTATAGATATTTTTTCATAAATTCGCATTCGTATTGAGAAAATCATAACGACATGGCGAAATATCACATAGATGAAACAGACCAGACGATTCTGTCGCTGCTGGCAAAGAATGCCAGAATGCCCTTTCTTGAAATAGCCCGCGAATGCGGCGTTTCAGGAGCTGCCATCCACCAGCGCGTAAAGAAAATGGAGGCAATGGGTGTCATAACAGGTTCGCGCCTGCTTGTAAAGCCGCAGACCCTGGGGTTGCATGTCTGTGCATTTGTACAGGTAAGCCTCTCGGAGGCCAACAAATACCCGCAGGTCATAGACGCTCTTAAAAAGATACCCGAGGTCGTAGAGTGCCATTTTGTAACCGGCAAACATGCATTGCTGCTCAAAATCTACTGCTCAAACCACGACCATCTCATGGGCATTCTCATAAACACTATCCAGAATATTCCCTCGGTATTGCAGACCGAGACCCTGATTTCCCTGGATCAGGCCATAGAGCGCCAGATATACATGCAGAACAACCCTGGAGAGGAGGAGTAACTTCACCCGCCTGTCTACATTGCAAGAGAGTCTATTGCCGCTCCCGTCTTCAAATCGTCGGGAGTGGTTATTTTTATATTCAGACGGCTGCCCTCCACCGTAGCCACTCTGTAGCCGGCACTCTCAAAGACCGAAGCATCGTCTGTAAAAGAGGGAGAATAGGCCTGTCTGTAAGCCTCCTTCAATCTGGATGAACAGAAAAGCTGGGGTGTCTGCACAAAAACATAATTCTCTCTCTCCACAACTACAGTAGAGCCGTCTTCTCTCTTCTTCCGCATGGAATCTGTTGCAGGCAGTACAGGAATAACCCCGTAACATCCGCTCCCTTCCATGTCGAATTCCAGCAGTCTCGACAGAAGAGGCTGTGTGACAAACGGCCTGACCCCGTCGTGGACAAGAACCTTTACACCGTCAGGAACATACTTCAGGGCATTCTTTACCGAATGGAACCGGGTTATCCCGCCCGAGACCAGCCTGTGTTTGAAAAAGATAGAATTGTCGAGACAATATTTTTTCCAATAATCCTTGTAATCGTCGGGCAGAACCAGAATTATCTCCTTCTCGAACTCCTGCTTCAGAAAAAAATGCAGTGTCTTATAAAGAATCGGGACACCTCCAAGTTCCAGGAACTGCTTGGCCAAACCGCTTCCCATTCTGAGACCTCTGCCCCCTGCCGTTACAATGACATAAACCGGAGTGACTTTATCCATAATTAGCATAAAAACTATTAAAAATAAGATAAAAAAATCATACTTTTGCAAAATATAGTAAAAATCTACAAAAATGCAAGTTTCCAAAGATACAAAAGAGATCAAAAGGGCTCTCATTTCAGTATATTACAAAGACGGGCTTGAAGAAATTGTCCGCGAACTTCACAAAAACAATGTAGAGATTCTCTCTACGGGCGGCACATACGACTTTATAAAGAAACTGGGCATTCCGGTTTCTACCGTAGAATCGGTGACAGGCTACCCTTCTATCCTCGACGGCAGGGTAAAGACGCTCCATCCAAAGATTTTCGGAGGCATACTCAACATAAGGGAGGCCGGAACACACCGTGCGGAGATTGAAAAATACGAGATTCCCTCAATAGATCTGGTCATTGTAGACTTGTACCCTTTCGAGGAGTATGTACAGGCAAATGCTTCGAAAGAGGAGATAATCGAGAAGATAGATATTGGCGGCATATCGCTCATCAGGGCTGCCGCAAAGAATTATAACGACGTTGTAATCGTTCCCTCGAAAGATTCCTACGCTCCCCTGCTCAAAATACTCAGGGAGTCAGGGGCACAGACGACTCTCGCACAGCGCGAATATTTTGCCGCACAGGCATTCCTTGTAAGTTCTCACTATGACACAGCCATTTTCGGCTACTTCAACTCCAATCTGCCAGAACCCATAAAATCGTTCAGCAAGAGCATTATAGGCGGAAGAGGGCTCAGATACGGCGAGAACCCGCATCAGCGTGGCTACTATTACGGCAAGGAGGATTCGCTTCCCGAACAGTTGCACGGCAAGGAGATTTCATACAACAACCTGCTCGACATAGAGGCAGCCATTGAACTGATTTCAGATTTCGACCAGACAACCGTTGCCATAATCAAGCATAACAACGCATGCGGCTGCGCCTCTGCCCCGAGTCTTGCCCAGGCATGGGAAAAGGCCCTTGCGGCAGACCCGGTTTCCGCTTTCGGCGGCATACTGATTACAAACCGTGAAATAGATGCCGAAACAGCAGAGCAGATGAACAAGATATTCTTTGAAGTTGTAATTGCTCCCGGCTACCAGCCTCAGGCGCTGGAGACTCTCAAGAGCAAAAAGAACAGAATCATACTTGTAAACAAAAATACCGTTCCCTCTCAAACCAAGTTCCGCTCGCTGCTGGGCGGAGTGCTGGAGCAGCAGAGAGACAACTACAAGGAAGAGGCCGCTTCATTTACCGTTGCAACCAAAACGGCGCCGGCCAAAGAGGACATAGAAGATCTTCTCTTTGCCAACAAGTTGGTAAAACACTCCAAATCAAACGCGATAGTTCTGGCAAAGAACTGCCAGCTGCTGGCAAGCGGTGTAGGGCAAACCTCGCGCGTAGATGCCCTGAAACAGGCGGTGCAGAAGGCAAAGTCCTTCGGATTCTCGCTTAAAGATGCAGTCATGGCCTCAGATGCATTCTTCCCCTTCTCAGACTGCGTGGAGATAGCGGCCGAAGAGGGTATCAGAAGCATCATCCAGCCGGGAGGCTCTATAAGGGACAAGGAGAGCATCGAGAGCTGCGACAGACACAACATCGCAATGTACTTTACAGGAATCCGTCATTTCAAACATTAAAAACCACAGACATGGCATTTTCATTTTTGACACAGGAGTTGGCGATAGATCTTGGAACAGCCAATACAGTCATATTTGTAGGAGAAAAAATAGTGGTGGACGAACCCTCCATTGTAGCCATCGACCAGAAAAGCGGCAAGCCTATAGCATACGGCCATGCTGCAAAACTGATGCAGGGCAAGACCCACGACAACATAAAGACCATCAGGCCGCTTAAAGACGGCGTAATTGCAGACTTCAATGCCGCCGAACAGATGATACGCGGCTTTGTAAAGATGATAAACAAGAAGAGGTCGCTGTTTCAGCCCAACCTCAAGATGGTTGTGTGCATCCCTTCGGGAAGTACCGAAGTGGAGATAAGGGCGGTAAGAGACTCCTCGGAACACGCAGGAGGAAAGGATGTCTATATAATTTACGAACCGATGGCTGCGGCTCTTGGAATAGGGCTGGACGTACTGGCCCCGAGCGGCCACATGGTTGTAGATATAGGTGGCGGAACAACCGAGATTGCGGTAATATCTTTGGGCGGAATCGTCTGCAAGGAGAGCATCCGTGTTGCGGGAGATGTCTTTACCTCAGACATCCAGCAGCACATGCGCCAGCAGCACAACATCAAGATTGGAGAGGTGATGGCAGAGCAGATAAAGATAAATGTGGGCTCGGCCATGATAGATTTGGAAAATGCACCTGAACCCTACATAGTAAGGGGTCCCAACCTTATGACGGCGCACCCTGTAGAGGTAGCCGTAACCAGCCAGGAAATCGCCCACTGCCTCGACAAGTCTCTGGCTAAGATAGAAAATGCAATCCTCACGGTACTGGAGCAGACTCCTCCCGAACTCTACTCGGACATTGTACAGGAAGGTATCTTCCTCACCGGCGGAGGAGCGCTTCTCAGAGGTTTGGACTTGCGTCTTCGCGACAAGATAAACATTCCCTTCAATGTGGCTGAAGACCCGCTCAAGGCTGTGGCTAGAGGAACAAGCATTGCCATAAAGAACATTGGGAAATTACCCTTCTTGATGAGATAAGGCAAAATGAGAATACCTCCTTCATTCTACAATGCAACCGGGAGGATTCTCCTTTTTATCCTTCTTGAGGCATTCTGTCTCTTTCTCGTTGCAAAGAACGGTATCATAGAAAGGTTCCTGCTCAACACCAAGGCGGAACATCTCCGCTCTTTCCTGCTTGAAAAGAGCGAAGGTGTGAAAAACTATTTCAATCTTGCCTCTGTCAATGCAGACATGGCCAGACAGAACGCACAACTGCTTTCAGAAAACGCCAGGCTCGGCAAGATAATAGAACAATACGAGGGCGACAGCCTGCTTAAAAGAGAGTTTCCGGGCGGCCGCGACAGTTTATCCGGCTCCATGTTCGAATATTACTGGGCAAAGGTAGTGAAGAACAGGCTCAACGGGGGACACAACTATCTTGTCATAAACAAAGGTACAGACGACGGAATTACAGAAGACATGGGCGTAGTTACAACCTGCGGGGTGGTAGGCATAATCCGTTCGGCAGGCAGGCGCTATTCGATAGTGCTCTCGTTCCTCAACCCCACGCAGAACATAAGCGCCAAACTGGGGCACGACAACGCATACGGCATCCTGAGCTGGGACGGAAAGTCGCTCCACAGTGCAACCCTTTCAGATATACAGCAGCATATTCCTGTAAATGCCGGAGATACGGTATACACAGGGGGCCACTCTGCACTCTTTCCTCCGGATATTCCGGTCGGTGTAATAAGAGAGGCCGGTTTTTCGGGAGGAATGCACAAATCTGCAAAAGTGGAACTTTTTCAAGACTATACACTGCTGGATTACGTCTATATAGTCAAGAACAGAGAGAAAGCCGTCATAGATTCACTTTCGCTTCTGCCTGCTACAAATTACACAGATTATAAAAAGGAGGCATCAAGATGAGCGGTACGAGATTTCTGTTATTGACTGTTGTGATACTGGTCATCCAACTTTTCGTGGCAGAGTTCATAAATGTACACCACATGCTCTATATTGCAGTAATTCTGCTGCCTGTCATGATTCTGCCATACAGATACAACAGATCGGTTGCAATGCTCATAGCCCTGGCAATAGGGCTTCTTACAGATTTGTCATACGACGGTGTGCTGGGTCTGAACGCAGCGGCGCTCGTTGCCGCAGCCTTTTTCAGAGATCCGCTGCTGAGTTTGGTCGCAAGCAAGTCTGCAAGGGAAAACCTTTCGGCAATCGGCCCGCATACTCTGGGCAGAGGCAAGTTCACTCTCTTCACACTTCTGCTATACTCGCTGTTCTTCATCTTCTATATAGCACTCGACAACGTGCTCTACTTCTCGTTTTTCTACACTTTCGGGCGTCTTGTCCTGAATGTGTTTGCAAACACAGTTGTAATGGTGATTATGGAATCGACCCTTTTGAGAGGGCCTTTCGGAGGAAGGTAGATGAACGGCAAGAGCCAAATATTGATAATCGGAGTTGTCATTGTCTGCCTTGTGCTTGTAACAAGGCTGTTTTTCCTGCAAATCGTAGATGAAGAATATAAAATTTCGGCAGAAAACAACGCATACAAATACATTACAATCTATCCTGTAAGAGGGCTTATCCTGGACCGCAACGGGAATATTCTGGTAAGCAACAAAAACAGTTACGACATAATGGTGACTCCCGTAGATCTGCAGCCGTTCGACACTGCCGCCCTGTGCAGGATTTTCTCCATAAAAAAAGAGTTTGTAAGGGAAAAAATAGCCGAATACAAAAAGAACAGAAGAAAGATAGGCTATCAGAGCGTGGTATTTCTCAAGCAGGTATCTGAACGCGAATACGGGGTGTTTCTGGAGCAGAGTTACAAGTTCCCGGGGTTCAGCGGGGTTTCCAAGAGCATGAGAGACTACCCCTACAACGCAGGAGCCAACCTTTTCGGCTATACCACGGAGGTGAGCGAGGAGTTTCTGGAAAAGAATCCCTCATACAGGATGGGCGATTATGTGGGAGCCAGCGGACTGGAGCTCTCATACGAATCTGTCCTGAAAGGCGAAAAAGGCTATACCATAATGCAGCGCGACGTGCACAACAGGATTCTCTCTCCGCTGGCAGGAGGGGCATACGACAAGGATGCCGTACCCGGCAAGGATATAGTGACAACAATAGACGGAGAACTGCAACAATACGGAGAGTATCTGATGCAAAACAAGATAGGAAGCGTCGTAGCCATAGAGCCGGAGAGCGGAGAGATACTTTCGCTTATCTCCAGCCCGGGAATAGACATTTCCAAAATTGCCAATATAAGCAAATACTACAACGAGATAATAAACGACCCTCTCAAACCGATGTTCAACAGAGCGGTAATGTCGGCCTACCCTCCGGGCTCGGTCTTCAAAATAGTGAACGGCCTGATAGGGCTTCAGGAGGGTGTTATAACTCAAGAGAGCAGATTCCCTTGCAGAGGGGGATATTACTATACCCCTACACGCATTTTGAAATGCCATGCACACCGCTCTCCGCTCGACTTTCCCCATGCAATCATGATGTCATGCAACGCCTACTTCTGCTATGTTCTGAAAGACATTCTGGAGAATCCGGAATACGGGAGCATGGATGAATCTTTCACCACATGGCGCAGTTATGTGGAGAGCATGGGATTCGGCAAGCGGCTGGGAAGCGACTTTCCGGCCGAACTCGGCGGCACCCTTCCCACGGCAGACACCTACAATAAAATATACGGCAGGGGCAGCTGGAAGAGTTCAACTGTCATTTCGCTTTCAATAGGCCAGGGCGAGATAGGCACAACACCGCTGCATCTTGCAAACCTTGCGGCAACAATTGCGAACAGGGGGTACTACATAACGCCGCATCTGGTAAAGTCCATTCCTGACAGCACCATAAGCGAACGCTATACAAGAAGGAACTATACGGCCATCGACAGCAAATACTTCGACCCTGTAGTGGAAGGAATGTACATGGCTGTAAACAGCAGGCCAGGAGAGGGTGGAACGGCTACAAGGGCAAAGGTGGAGGGGCTCGACATCTGTGGCAAGACCGGCACAGCCCAGAACCCGCACGGCAAGGACAACGCAGTATTCATCTGCTTTGCTCCAAAGGAGAATCCCAGAATAGCAGTGGCCGTATATATAGAAAACGCCGGTTTCGGCGGCACATGGGCAGCACCCGTCGCCTCCCTGATAGTGGAAAAATATCTGACAGGCGGGATTACCCGTCCGGAGCTTGAAAAATATATGGCAGAAACCAACCTCATACCATGAAAAGCATCTACAGGAAACTCGACTGGCCGTTGATTATATGCTATCTGCTTCTGGTTGCGATAGGTTGGCTCAACATCTACTCTTCCATCTATTCAGAAGAGCATAACTCGATACTGGACTTTTCGCAGCGGTACGGAATGCAGTTCATCTGGATACTCACATCCTTTGCAATCGCAGCGGCAATTCTCTTTGCAATATCGCCAAAAGTCTACAGTGTCCTCTCGCCGCTGATATACCTGTCGGTCCTTTTTCTGCTTGCGGCAGTCCTCTTTCTGGGCATAGAGGTCAATGGTTCCAACTCATGGTTCGTGCTCGGCCCGGTGCGTTTCCAGCCCGCGGAAATATCAAAGATAAGCACGTCGCTCCTTCTGGCGTACGTAATGAGCCGTCATAACTTCAGGCTCTCCAACATGCGCGACGCCATGCTCGCAGCCATAATCCTGCTTGTTCCCATGGGGCTTATAATAATGGAAAAGGAGACCGGCTCGGCACTGGTCTACGCCGGCTTCATCTTCATGTTCTACCGTGAAGGGCTCAGCGGATGGCTGCTCGCCTTCGGGTTCATGTTCATACTGCTATTTATCACTACACTGGCATTTTCTCCGCTGGTTTCCATAATAATATCGCTTATGGCAGCCGCCATGCTGAACGGAGCCTTCAGCCGTCAGACAGTCAGACAGACACTTGTTGCCTCAGCCGTTGCGGTTCTGCTTGCATACCTGCCAAAGATTATGCTTCTAAAGCCGTTTGCGTTCCTTCAAAACACAGAGCCGGAATATGTTGCAGTTGCAATCCTGCTCCCTGCAGCAATTGCCGCAATTGCCTATGGAGTAAAAAAGCACTTCCGCCACACCAAATTCGTTGCACTCTGCTTTATAAGCGCAATAATCTTCATCTTCTCTGTAAACTTCATATTCGACAACATCCTCCAGCCGCACCAGCGTGCCCGCATAGAGAACCTGCTCGGAATAGAGGAGGACCTTATGGGCGCCGGCTATAACGTACATCAGTCGAAGATTGCAATAGGCTCCGGAGGCTTTTGGGGAAAAGGCTTTTTGAACGGCACCCAGACCAAATTCGATTTCGTACCGGAACAGAGTACCGACTTTATCTTCTGCACCATTGGAGAAGAGCACGGATTTGTAGGTTCAGTGGCGGTAATTCTGCTCTACGGCTTTATGATTGTAAGAATCATACTGCTTTCGGAGCGCCAGCGGAACACGTTTGTCCGCATATACGGCTACTGCGTAGCCTGTTGTTTCTTCATGCACTTTTTCATAAACATAGGCATGACAATAGGTCTTGTTCCTGTCATAGGAATCCCGCTCCCCTTCCTCAGCTACGGCGGCTCCTCCCTCTGGAGCTTCACCGCCATGCTCTTCATCTTCATCAGGCTCGATTTGGAACGGTGGAAATAATTTGACATTCTGCAAATTATTTATTATATTGCCCTCACTTGACTCCAATCACCAAAATAAATCATATCATCATGAAACGTGCCCTTCATATCATTTTTATTTCCCTATTGTTATTGGGAACTGTCTCATGTGGCAAAAAGGATAGCCCTAAAGACTGGCCAACCTACAATCTCTTTCCTACGTATATAGAGATTTCTGTTTCCGACAGCAACGGCAATAATCTATGCGACCCCGAATATGCCGGCAACATCCTCAACAGCGGAATTACACTGCAGCACAACGGCAACACCTATTCGTTCTCTTCAGATGGAGAAATTTTCACAGATAACGGCATGGACTCCTCATTCAAGGGAATCATGCTGAATTCTGAAAACAAGACATTGATAATAGGATTCCATAACCAACTGGCAGATATAAGCAGAAACGAATATGTTGTAAATTGGGGCAATGGATTTAATACGGTAATAACATATAGTCAGAAAATTACCGACAACGGCAAACATGTCAGGCCTACCATTAGCACAAAGTGCTGGATAGACGGAGTGGAATCTGAATTGCTGGAGCCTGAGAGAATATCGCCGTGGGTGGCGGTTACCCTCTGGAACAAATAATTGTACAGACCTACATTCAAACCAAAAAAGGCGGTACGCGCACGCACCGCCTTTATCTTTTCAAACCAAATCTGCTTATTTCAAACTTCATTTACAATTACGCTGCGCCCCGGCATTGTTATTTTATCTTTTTCAAGACGAGTGTGGAGTTATGGCCACCGAATCCGAAGGTGTTGCTCATTGCAACATTGACCTCACGCTTCTGCGCCTTGTTCAATGTAAGATTCATCTTGTAATCTATCTCAGGATCTTCTGTCTCGAAATTGATTGTCGGAGGGACTATGCCGTTCTGCATTGCATCTATGCAGGCCAGTATCTCAACTGCTCCGGCTGCACCGAGCAGGTGGCCTGTCATTGATTTTGTAGAACTGATGTTTACATTGTATACACTCTCGCCGAATACAGACTTTATCGCCTTTAACTCCGCAATGTCGCCCAGAGGAGTAGATGTACCGTGTACATTTATGTAATCTACCTCTTCGGGGTTGATACCTGCCTCTTCAAGGGCCAGTTTCATTGCCTGCGTGGCGCCATGTCCCTCGGGGTGCGGAGCGGTAATATGGTGCGCATCTGCTGTCATTCCATAACCTGCCACTTCTGCATAAATCTTTGCTCCGCGGGAAACGGCATGCTCATACTCCTCAAAGACAAGGATACCTGCACCCTCACCCAAAACGAATCCGTCTCTGTTCTTGTCGAACGGGCGGCTTGCCGTTCTGTAGTTGTCGTTGTTTGTTGAGAGTGCCTGGGCTGAATTGAAACCGCCCACGCTCGGTATGGTTATGCCTGCCTCTGCACCGCCGGTTATCACTATGTCTGACTTGCCCAGCCTCACTATGTCAAATGCGTTGCTCATTGCATGAGACGAAGAGGCGCAGGCCGAAACAGTTGCATAGTTGGGCCCCATAAAGCCATACTTTATGGAGATATAACCGGAAGCCATGTCGGGAATCATCTTGGGTATCAAAAAAGGGCTAAAGCGGGGAACATTGCCGCCCTCGCTAAAGCCTATTATCTCCTGAGTAAGAGTCTCGATACCGCCGATTCCCGAACCAACGACAACTCCTACCCTGTCTTTGTCGATTTTGTCAAGATCGACGCCTGAATCTGCTATTGCCTGATCGGCGGCAATCATTGCATATTGACAAAATCTGTCGAGTTTGCGAGCCTCCTTTCTGTCGAAACCGAACTTCTCAGGCTCGTAACCCTGTATCTCACAAGCAAATTTAGTCTTAAAAAGAGATGTATCGAATCTGGTTATGAGAGTGGCGCCGCTAACACCGTCGTTCAAGTTCTTGAAATACTCCTGAACATTGGTTCCCAACGGATTAATGGTACCTATCCCTGTAACGACTACTCTTTTTAATTCCATTACTTATAGAGTTAACAATTATTTCTGGTTAGCCTCGATATATTTGATAGCGTCGCCAACGGTTACTATTTTCTCAGCAGCCTCATCAGGAATCTGAATGTCGAAAGCCTTCTCGAACTCCATGATAAGCTCTACGGTATCCAATGAATCGGCACCCAAATCTTTTGTAAAACTTGCCTCAGGTGTAACCTCGGCTGCATCAACGCCCAATTTATCAACGATGATTTCTTGAACTTTTGAAGTGATATCTGCCATGATTTAAAAAATTAGTTAATTAATAAGTTTATAAATTTTAGTAGTAATATCCATTTTATTACGGGCTGCAAAGTTAATAATTATTTTTTAAATAAAAAATCTTATATTTGTCTGCACATTATCAACAACATAGCATAGATATGAAGAACATTGCGATATTTGCTTCGGGCAGTGGAACAAACGCCATAAACATAATCAACTTCTTCAATTACAACAGGAAATACGACGGTTCGCCCAGCGGGGAGTCGCAGACTGCCTGTGTAAAGATTGTGATATGCAACAACAGGAACGCATACGTACTCACACGCGCCGCAAACGCAGGAATAGAGAGCACCGTCTATGGAAAAGAGGAACTTACCACATCAGTATCGAGGCTTTCAGAGCAACTGTCGGAACTCGGGATAGACTATATAATATTGGCTGGCTATCTGCTCAAGGTTCCTGATGCGCTTATAGAGAAGTACCGCGACAGAATCATAAACATCCATCCGGCACTGCTTCCAAAATATGGTGGAAAGGGAATGTACGGGCATCATGTACATGAAGCCGTTATCGCCGCAAAGGAAAAGGAGTCAGGCATTACAATCCACCTTGTAGACGAAAGGTACGACAACGGCAGGATTCTCTTTCAGGCCAGATGTACAATAGAGCCTGGCGACGGGCCGGAGGAGCTGGCATCTAAAATCCACACTCTGGAACAGATGTATTTTCCCAATGTGATTGCCTCATTTATAAAGAACTGCGATAATTCTTGACACCCTCTTTAAGAAAAGCGACGAACTGGTCTATGTCGGTATTGTAACCGCGGGGAGAAGCCAGAGGCTTTTCATTTCCGTCGAGCAATATGTAATAGGGCTGGGCATTGGCTCCGAACCTGTGCATTACAAAGTTGGAATTTATCTTGCCCAGTTCCTTGAGGACCTTGCCGTTTTCAAGTGTAACCCATTCGCTTTCGGGAAGCCGTTTCTTGTCGTCGGCATAGAGAGCCACTATGACATATTCGTTTCTGAGCAGTTCCAGCACCCGGCTGTCGCTCCACACTACCGCCTCCATTTCACGGCAGTTCACGCAGCCGTGCCCTGTAAAATCTACAAAAAGAGGCTTGTTTACCTTTCTTGCATACTCAAGAGCCTCGTTGTAATCGAAAAAACCCTCAAGCCCATGGGGAAGATCCAGAAAATCCGAATATTTTGGAGCCTTACCATCTGCCGTTCCGGCTTCCGCTCCGCCCTCTGATACCGCCCTGCCTCCCGGCAAGATTACAAAATCCTGCGAAGTAAGCGGGGGAAGATAACCGCTCAACGCCTTCAGAGGCGCCCCCCACATGCCAGGTATCATATAGACCACAAATGCAAAGACTGCAATGGAGAGAAGAAGACGCTTTACAGAAAGATGCTCTTTTGGAGTGTCGTTTACAAACCTTATCTTGCCCAGCAGATAAAGGCCAAGCAGAGTGAATATCACTATCCAGAGCGCAAGATAGACTTCTCTGTCAAGGATTCCCCAATGATATGTCTGGTCTGCCACGCTCAGGAACTTCAGACCCAGCGCCAGTTCCAGAAATCCGAGAACGACCTTGACGGAATTGAGCCAGCCGCCCGATTTGGGCAGATCTTTAAGCAGGCTCGGGGCAAATGCGAAAACCGTAAACGGGAGTGCAAAGGCTACAGAAAAGGCAAACATGGTTATCACAGGTTCCCAAATTTCTCCCTGAGTGCTCTTTATCAATACCGAGCCTACAATAGGGCCGGTACATGAAAAGGAGACCAACACCAGGGTGAGAGCCATGAAGAATACACCTATGAGCCCCCCTTTGTCTGATTTGGAATCTGCCTTGTTGACAAAACGCGAAGGCATGGTTATCTCAAAGGCCCCAAAGAAAGAAGCGGCAAAAACCATGAATATCGCAAAGAATATCAGGTTGGGTATCCAGTGGGTTGCCAGCCAGTTGAATATGTCGGCAGTAACGGCATCTCCGCCTACAAAATAGGTTATAAGTATTATTATGCCTATCGGCAGGGTATAGAGAGCCACTATAGATATGCCGTAAAGCATTGCCATGAAGCGGCCGCGGCGTTTGCTTCCGGAGTTTTTCAAAAAAAACGAAACCGTCATGGGTACCATGGGGAACACACATGGAGTAAGCAGAGCCACAAAGCCCCATGCAATGGCCTCCAGAATGACAGACCATAGCGAGGTACTTTTCGCCCCCGCAGGAGCATCATCTGCCGCGGCCTTCACGACACTCTCGCTTGAAGAGGTCTTATCGGCAGCGGGGCCGGGAAGCAGAAGTTTTATCGTTTTTTCTTCAGGGGTAAGGCACTGTCCCTCCTTGCAAACCTGCCACTCTATGGTGGAGATTACCTCCCCGCCGGAGGAAGCCTCAACCCTCTGCACTATCACCACCGGAGAAGAGCAGACACCCACCTCCATTTTAAAAGCCTTGTCATAGCTCTTTACCACCTTGCTTTTTATATATGGCTTGCCGACAGCCTTCACCCCTTCGGGCAACTTCAGTTCAAGAGTCGTGGGATTTGGGCCGCCTTCATACTCCTCCATATCGTATATATGCCACTCCGGGCCCATCGTGGCGACAAATGTCAGATCATACAGATTTTCACCTGCCTTCTCCACGCTGCCGCGCCATGAAACAGGCTGGTTGAAAAATTGTCCGCTTGCCTGGAATGAAACCAAGAACATGAGCGAGAGAGCAACCGCCCCCCATATATGAGATATGTTTCTTTTTACCATTTGAAAATGCATTGTTAGAAATATTTCGGGCAAATGTAACAAAAAAGAGGCTGACCAGTGTCATCCTCTCTTCAGACATAGTGCTCGGGACGGGAATCGAACCCGTACGAACATTTCTGTTCACAGGATTTTAAGTCCTGCGTGTCTACCTATTCCACCACCTGAGCCCACAACAGGCCACAAAGGTAAGCAATGATTGTAAATTGTCAAAAAAAACTAATTAATATTGCCTGTGGCTTTCTGATACTCAATCCATTTCACATAGGCACCGATATTCGCGTCAATAAACTGCTGCTCCGCCTGCTGCCACATCAACTGCGCCTCCAGCAAATCTGTCAGCTGCTCCACACCCGCCTTGTACTGGCTCTCGCTCATTCTAAGGTTTTCCGTTGCGGTTTCAAGTGAAACCTTCGCCAGGTTCTGCTCCAGAATGGCCTCGTCGAGATTATTTGCAGCAAGTGTCACTTCCAGCGTCATAAGTTCGTTTGCATCCTCCACTTCCGATAGAGTCTGCTCATATCTGGCCTTTGCAGCACGCACCTTGTTCGCTTTTACTCCAAAATTGAATATTGGAATCGAAAGGGTTACGCCGGCCGTAAAGTCCCAGCCTCCAAAAAGACTGGCATCGTTCAGTTTGAGACCGTGCATATATCCGTAACTTCCCACAAGCGCAAGTTGCGGGAGCGACTCGCTGCGTGCCATCTTTATCTGCCTCATTGCCAGTTCGCTCTTCTGCTCCAGCATCATGAATTCCGGACGCCCGGTTATTGCCGCATCTGCATCCGGAAGCGCCTCATATTGAGGTATTGTTTCATTTACCTCTATCTTTTCCGTAAGCGGACGTCCTATTGCATGACAAAGGTTCATTGTTGCCAGCCTCTGTGCATTTTCAGCCCTTTTCATGGCAAGATTGCTCTCGTTCAGCCTTACTTCAACTTTAAGCAAATCGTTTTTAGGCACCAGTCCGTGTCTGTAAGCGCTCTGCACATCTTTCAGAAGATTCTGCACCAGAGCGTTATATTTCTCGGCCACAATTTTCAGTTCCTTGGCCCTCACGGCATTCATATAAGCCTTGGAGGTCTCCACAACCACCTCAGCCTCTGTAACCCTGATATTCTGCTCTGCAATGTATGCGGCAGATTTAGCCATTTTATAACCGGAACGTACCTTGCCGCCCATATAGAGAGGCTGTTTCAACATGATTCCTCCCTGGAAAATCCAGTCGAACTTGTAATCTATTCCGAGCCCCGGAAAGTAGGCCGTGGAACCGGTAGGCACTCCTACAGCGTCAAAAACCGGAAGATTCCCGCCGGGAATGGCCAGAGAGCCGTCTGCCGTAGAGTAAAGCCCCGCCCCTGAAATGGAAAGGCTGGGATAGAAGTTTCCTCTCACACTCTTGAAATCATACTCCGATGCATCTCTCGAACTCCTTGCAGCAGAGAGCGAACTGTTGTTCTCTTTTGCAAGGGAGATGCACTCCTCCAACGAGAGCAGAGTCTGCGCCGCTGCGGGAGCTGCAGCGAAGAGCGGCAGAATAAACGCCGCAAGAAATATAGTGAATCTGTTTCGCATCTTTTCTATTCTATTTTAATCTTGAAGAACAACGCATAAAGTATAGGCACTATTATAAGTGTTGCCAGAGTGCTGAAAAGCAAACCGCCCATTATCGTTGCAGCCATGGAACCGAACATCGCGTCGCTCAAAAGCGGAATCATACCCAGAATGGTTGTCAACGAAGCCATCATTACAGGACGGAGCCTGCTCTCCGAACTTGAAATCAGGGCCTTTGCAGGGTCTGTCCCGGATGCTATCTGGGCGCTTATCTCATCCATAAGCACAATGCAGTTCTTCATCATCATGCCTATAAGCCCGAGCGCACCCACAATCGCACAGAATGTAAAGGTTTTTCCTGTCAACAGCATCGCTCCCACGACACCTACCGCCAGCAGAGGAATTCCGCAAATGATTATAAGCGGTTTCTTGTAATCGCCAAACAGCAATATGAGAATGGTAATCATAAGAATTACACCAAGAGGAACCTGCTTGAAAAGGTAAGTCATGGTTTCGTCGCTCGCACCCTTTTCTCCTTCCCATACATAACCGTATCCCACAGGAAGTTCCATATTCTCTATCTTGTCTGCTATTGCCAGACGCGCCGCCTCGGTCTCCACGCCGGGAACGGGAGAACACATTATCTTCTGGGCACGCTGGCCGTTATAACGGGGAATCACAGGATCTTCCCAACCCACACCGATTTCGCGGCTCACCTGCTTGAGAGGCACTGTCTGCAACAGAGACTCCACAAGGTCGGACTTTTCGATATTTCCCGAGCGCAGTTTCATGAGCAGTTCCTCGTTCAATACACCTGAAAGTCTGGGCAGAGCGGAAAATATCGGCATGTCGCTCAGATTGTTTACCGGAGTGCCGTCGTCTTCGGTACATTTTATATATATGGTGTTCTTGTCTACTCCATCATAGAATGTCCCGACAGGTATGCCTCCGGTTGCGGTAAGTAGCGAAACGGCCAGATCCTGCCTGCTCAGCCCCGCCCTGCGCGCCTCAGACTGGTTGTAATCTACTTCCAGCACCGGAATCGAAGGTTCCCAGTCTGTAGTTATAAGGGTAATCTGCGGAGTCTGCTCCATGATTGAGCGCACGCTGTCGGAAATCTCATGCAGTACCTTGGGATCCGGACCTGTGAATATCAGCTCAATCGGATACTTCTTGTACATGATGTTGTAGCGCTTCAACTTGAGATATGCATCGGGGTAAAGGGCGGAAAGTTCCTGTTGGATCTGGTCCATGTTCTCCTCCAGAGCCTTCGCAGATTCAAAGTTTATTATAAGTTCGCCGTAAGAGAGAGACGGGGTTGCAATACTCCTTACAAGGTTGTATCTGGCCGGCGTACCTCCTATCGAAGCTGTAATCTCTCTGATTTCAGGCCTCTTCTTAAGGTAACTCTCTATCTCCTTCAAATCTGCCATAACCTTTGTGGAATTGGTCCCCTCAGGAAGTTTGTACTCCATATAAAGCTGGTCGTAAACCATATCCGGGAAGAAGCCGTGCTTTATATACTTGTATCCCCAGATACTCAGCACCACAAGCACTATGGCCACGCCTATGGAAACAAGCCTGTGCCTGAGCCCGAAATTCAGCACTTTTCTCAGATAGCGGTATACCGGACTGGTGTAGAGTTCCCCGCTGCCGCCCTTGTTGTCTGACTTAAGCCACTTGTTGCACATTATGGGCACATGCACCAGAGCCAGAATCCAGCTCAGCAGCAAAGATACGGCCAGAACCACAAAAAGGTCGCGCACATAGACACCGGCTGTATCCGGCGAAAGGAATATGGGGAAAAAGGCCAGTATGGCTATGAGTGTGGCGCCGAGTAGCGGCATGGCTGTCCGTTTTCCTATAGAAGTAAGAGCCTCCATCCGTGGCTTTCCGGACTTCAGGTCTATCAGCACTCCGTCTACAATCACTATGGCGTTGTCTACCAGCATGCCCATCGCCAGAATAAAGGCCGCAAGCGAAACCCTCTGCATTGAACCGTTGGTCAGCCCGAGGAAAAGGAATGAGCCTATTACTATCATTACAAGGCTTATACCTATTATCATTCCGCTGCGAAAGCCCATTGTAAGCATCAGTATGGCCACCACAATGACTACGGATTCTATAAGATTTATCATGAATGTGGAGAGGGCGTCGGTAACTCTTGAAGGCTGGTAGAATATTTCATGTATCTCCACTCCTGCAGGAAGCCTTGTCGCGCTCAGTTCGTCGAGAGCCTTCTCCACCGAAGCGCCCACCTTGACTATGTCTGTACCTGATGCTGCCGCAACCGCAAGCCCAAGAGCCCGTTCCCCTTCATAGGTCATTGCCTGGCGGATTGGAGTGGCATAGTCATGCTCAACTTTGGCAATATCGCCGAGCCTGAGCTGGTCATCTTCATGGCCCTGGATTACCATTGAAGAAATCTGCTCCGCAGTTCTGAACTTGTCTGCAACAGACACCCTTATACGGTCTTCGCCATTATCGTAATAACCGGCGTAATAGGTAGAATTCTGTCCGTTCAGCGTTGCAAGCACCTCTGTGGGCGACACACCGAGAGTCGCCATTTTCGCCAGATTTATTGAAACGTTTATACACTCTTCCCTCTCGCCGTATATGTCAACCCTCGCCACACCGGGCAAGTCGTTGAGCACTCTCTTCACCAGTTCTGCGTAGTCTGTAATTTCATCTTCAGAGAGACCCTCTCCGGTAATGGCATACATCATACCGTATACAAGTCCGAAATCATCCTTTACCATTACAGAACATCCTGCGGGCAACGACCCCTTTATGTCGTTTACCTTGCGGCGCAGCATATCCCAGTACTGTTCCACTTCCGAATCGGGAATAGTGCTGAGCAAATCCACCTCAATGATGGCCATATCGTTATACGAATAACTCGTAACATCGTCTATGCCATCCATTGTCCTGATATTCTTCTCTACCGGGTCTGTCACCTCCATCTCTACCTCATGCGCCGACGCACCGGGATAGGTTGCAAGGATCATCGCCGTCTTCACCTTTATTTCAGGGTCTTCCAGTTTGCTCATGTTGTAGGCGGAAATAAGGCCGCCCACAAGAAGCACGGCAATCAGAAAGTAGACGAGCTTTCTGTTATTGAAGGCCCACTTGCCGAAATCTATCATAACAGGCCTCCCACATTCGTTTCAGACGGTTTGTCCATAACCTCTACGCCTTCGCCCTCATGAAGTTTGTGGACTCCGGCAGATACAATCTCCTCACCTATTTCCAGCCCGGACGAGACTATCGCACTCCCATCGAGACTGAGGAAACTTACCGTCACTTCCCTGGAGTGCACGCTGCCGTCTTCCAGAACCCATACATTGCTCTTGCCGTTTTGCGAAAAGAGGGCTGTCGAGGGTATGGAGGTATACAGCGAGTCGCTGCTGTATGAAACTATTTCCACAAGAGTGTTCATTCCGGGAGAGGGATAAGAGTTCCTGCCCTCCTTAAATCTGAGCTTCATGGTATAAAGTTGGTTTGCATTTGCCTTTGGGCTTATGCTTACAGGTTCAAGGGCCATTCTCTCACCCGGCAAGAAGTCGAATGTTGCGGAAAATTTCCTGAAATTGTCTCTGTTTGCAAATTCAGATGCGGGAATGTTTATCTCCACCTCGGGCACGGATGCGGAGATGACGGTAACCACAGGCATGCCTGCTCCTACGACAGAACCGTTCTCCATTACGTGTTTTTGTATATAGCAGTCGAACGGAGCAGTCAACCGGGTATATGACAGCTGGTTTTTGCTGTTCTCATATTTGGCCTCTATCTGCGCCAGACCATATTTGGCATTGTCGAACGCCTGCGGGGTAGCCGCACTGTCTGCGTAAAGTGCAAAGACTCTCTCGGCCTGAGCCTTGATGTTGGCATACTCTGCCTTAGCGGCATCGTACTGCAACTTGTAGTCGCGGTCATCCATAATTGCGATAACATCGCCCTTCTTTACAAAATCACCTTCATTGGGAATTATCCCCTGCAAGGTTCCGCTCACCTTGAAAGCCATGTTCACCTCGCGGGCGGCAATGACCCTGCCGGGAAATTCGGCAATTTTATGTTGTACACTGGGCTCAACGACAGCCGTTTTTACAATCTTACGGCTCTGCTGCCCGCCGTCCGGACCTGAACACCCCGCAAAAAAGAGTGACACTGCGAACAATACTACGATTATTCTGCGACCTTTCATAAATTCTATCTTTTAAATTTTTCCTGTTATTGCAAACAATACTTGCCTTACGGCAATATAGAGATAACAACCGCAACTCTCTTTTGTTTACTCTGCCGGTTGTTCCTTTTTCAGAATCTTGACAAGAATCTTGTCTATGCGCACTCCGTCCATGTCCATGATTTCAAAACTGAAATCGTTCCACTCCATCTTCTCTCCACTGTGCGGGATATGTTCCAGCAACTCCAGCACCAGGCCTCCTACCGTATTGTAATCTGTCTCGTCGGGACTGTATAAATCTTCCTTGTTGAAGTAGGTAAGAAAATTGTAAAAAGGGCACTGACCGTCTACAAGCCAGCCTTCGCCATCTTGCCTCTTAATGATTTCCGGCTCCTCATGCACATTGTCGAGCGACCCTACAAGCCCCTCCAGAATATCTTTGAGGGTAACTATGCCCTGCATCGTTCCGAACTCATCGTATATGAAAGCATTGCTTACCTTCTGCTCACGCATGCTCTCCAATGCCTTGTACACGCTCATGTTTTCGTGGAAGGCCAACGGCGAGACAAGGACCTGGGAAATATTGAAATCCTCCCTGTCGAGTTCGAATACGAAATTCTTAAGCATTGCAACGCCTTTTATATTGTCGAAACTGCCGTCGATTACGGGATAGGCGCTGAAAGCATCATTGCTTACAACTTCCTTTATCTGTTCGTTTGTCATGTCTATATCGAGCGCCACGACATCGGAGCGGTGGGTCATGATAGAACTCACCTTAAGGTCTCCCATAAGAAAGACCCTCTCCACTATATCCTGTTCGACTTCCTGTACCTCACCGTCCTTTGTACCCTCCTCGATAAGAGACTTTATCTCATCCTCTGTGACCTTGCTCTCCTGAGAGTTTATATGAAGCAGTTTCATAATGCCGGATGTGCTCTTAGCCAGAATCCATACGAAAGGAGAGGCTATTACAGAAAGAAAGTACATGGGTTTGGAGACTACCTTTGCTGCCTTCTCCGCCACACTCATGCCTATTCTCTTTGGCACCAGTTCTCCGAAGATTAGCGTAAGGTAGGTTACAAAGACCACAATTATGGCCTGCCCCAGCGAATGGGCGAAGTTCTCCGAAACACCCCAGTTTACCAGTATCGCGGCAAAGTCATCTGCCAGCACGTTTCCGGAATAGATACCGGTAAGGATGCCTATGACTGTTATTCCTATCTGAATGGTCGAAAGGAATCTGTCCGGCTCCTCAGCCAGCTTCAATGCTGTCTTGGCAGTCTTGCTGCCCCTTTTTATATCGTTTGAAAGACTCGATTTTCTTGCGGAGACCAGTGCTATCTCAGACATGGCCAGCACTCCGTTCAGCAATATAAGAATTAAAATTATAATCAGTTCGTTCATTTCGTATTAGAAATCATGGCCGTAAAGATAAGTATATTTTTCCAAATGCATAAAAAACTAAATTTTATTATTTTTGCGGCCGCCCGAATCGGTGCATTTTTATACAAGGAGAAAGATGAGACATATCGGGAAAAATACTCTCATAGGTTATTCGGCCGGAATCATAACGGGAGTGACATACGGGCTTAACCCCCTTTTTGCAGTACCTTTGATAAAAAACGGGGCGTCGGTAGAATCCATCCTTCTTTTCCGCTACCTGCTTTCGGTATTGCTTTTGGCCGCATTTCTGCTTTTAAGAAGGGAAAGTTTCAAAGTCACGGGGAAGCAGTTGCTTATATTGGTTACGCTTGGCATCCTGTTTACATGCAGCAGCATTTTCCTTTTCGATGCCTACAGGTTCATTGCATCGGGGCTTGCCACTACGCTCGTATATCTTTATCCTGCTGTCGTAGCGCTAATTATGGTATTTTTAAAGGTCTTTCCGTCATGGCAGGTATGGCTCTCCATTATTGTAACGTTCACAGGGGTGCTTGTCATGACCCACAGCGATGCTACGCATACCGTAAGGATAGAGGGAATAGTACTCGCAATCATCTCCGCCGTAGCCTATGCCCTCTTCATAGTCATAATAAACCGCAGCAAGGCAATTAAAGAGATTTCCAACAACCTGCTTACCTTTTATGCGCTTTGCGTCGGGGCAATGATTTTTTTCATAAGGATTCAGACAGCCGATATAGAGATATACCGCGGTTTCGACAACGCTTTTGCATGGCTCAACATTATAGGGCTTGCTGTTTTCCCCACAATCATATCCACCACTACGCTCGCCCTTTCGACAAGGAAGATAGGCGCAGCAAAAACCTCCGTGCTCGGCGTGTTCGAACCTGTCACCGCCATTCTCGTAGGAGCGGTTGTCTTTAAGGAGGCGATTACGGCGAATATCCTGATTGGCATAATACTCTCGGTTGCCGCCGTAACCTTCATGATTGTCTCTTCAAGAAAAGGCTGAGTGTTTTTTATAAAAAACAAAAAATAGCCATAAAGTGTTCTTTGCAAAAAACACACTAGCTTTAAAACAGCAGAGAAAATCAGTAGAGAAAACCGAACACCCACAACGGAATTTTCCTCAACAGGGCGGAATCGGTATCATCTGCTGCAATATAGCCGTTTTCGTCATCCTTGATCTGACGAAAACCCTTGTCGCGGCCGCCTACTTCTATCAGATATTTTTTATCGATTTTAAAATCGCCTCTTTTAAGACCTCCATGCTCTATCCTATGGCCCGCAGAAGCCAACTGGCTGCAAAAAAAGGTTTCACGCACTGTTCCGATTTCAGGGTTCGTCTGTGAAAGGATATACAGAAGATTGGTATTATCCATCAGTATTTTATCAGGTTTCTGCAAATCGCCCGTAGAATCCAGATTGGCATACAGGCTCCTTATTATTTTAGCCTCTTCCAGATTCTTAAGGTACTTCAATGTAGTAAGACGCTGTATACCGATACTTCTGGAAATCTTGGCTATATCTATCTCAAATGGTACAAGGCCGGAAATTATCTGCAGCAATGCCTTTATTTTTCTCGTGTTGCCATGCTCGATATTTCTCTGAAGGGGAAGTTCGGTATCTATAATATAATTCACTATACTCTCCACACGTGAATTATAGGTGTTTTTATCTTCGAAATAGAAAGGGTAATATCCGCATTTGAGATATTGGGGGAAATATTCCAACGGCCTGCAGACCTGTTTTATCTCATTGCAGAACTCCGATGCATTGTCCAAAAGATTTTCGAGACTTATCGCAGAAAACCTGTAACCGGTTGCAAAGCACAGATATTCTCTGAATGAAATTCCGGGCATCTCATATTCCACCATGCGTCTTGAAAGATCTGCCTTTCCATTATTAATCTCCAGCAATGAACTGCCGCTGACAACCACATGCAGATGTTTGTGCAAATCATATATCTCTTTCAGTTCCTGACTCCAGTTTTCGTATTTGTGAATCTCATCTATAAACAGATGCGTGCCGCCCATCCTTACAAAACTATCGGCAGTATCCACCAATGTATTGGTCGAAAAATAACCGCTATCTGCAGAACAGTAGAGGACATGTCTGTCTCCGCCTGCAAAAGTGCTTTTAATCTTTTGAAGGATAAGCGTAGATTTGCCTACACCTTTAGGCCCTTTTATGCAAATCAATCTGCTGCCCCAATCTATTTTGTCCATAAACCCTCTGATAAAGTCCATGGAAACAGTGTTGAGGTATTCATCGTGACGTTCGAAAAGTTTATCCATCAGCCATAATTATTTTCTCCAAAGTTAAATGTTTTTTATAAAAAACAAAAATAGTTATAAAATGTTCTTTGTAAAAAACACATTGGCGGAGTACAAAGTAAAAAGGCTGCCCCGTCAAAAGCGAAGCAGCCCTTTGATATTGCATTTACACCTGTTTATTCAAGTGTAAATCCCTCAGGGAATTCTATTACTTCATAACCTACACCCAAACCGAACGGGTCATCTACATAACCGGCAAGGTTATATGTTACAGAGATGTAGAGTGTAAGCGGAGATTCCGAAAGCACTTTCCAATCAAGAATATTCAGCAGCATCGGACCATACCCCGTCTCATATCCGGTAGAAGGTGTATACCAGTCAAGGGTCTGGCCATCGAAGTAGAATGAGAAATCGGTTCCTGAAACCCATGCGCTGGGAATAAGGAAGTAGTTGCCTTCCTCTGCCTTCTGTATCTCCTGCTCCCAGTCGCCGCCGAAAAGGCTTTCATAATAACCGATACCCAATGAAGAATAGGTCAACTGTTTCTGCAGAACCATCTCGGTAGCTCCGTAGCCGTTGTCTGAAACATCCTCGGCATTGTTTGCAACAATACTTATAGTGACAGGTGCAGGGCTCATTGTCTCGAAATCGAATGCAAAGTCTATATAGGCCACATTCTCTCCTGCAGCAAAATCAAAACTGCTCTTTGAAGGAGTGAATGTTCCTTCACCTCCCGTTATGGTAACCGGAACTGAAGCGGCTTCAGCCGTATTGCCCCTGTACATGGGTACGGAGATTTTTCCGCCTAAATCGGCTGTCAGTCCGTCGAACGAAAGCTCCTCCGCCGCAAAGGTAGCCTCTGTTGAGGGGTCAAGCGTAAAGTCATACAGAGAGCCGTCTTCCTGTGAGCAAGAGCCCAATGAAATCAAGAGGGCTGCGGCTGTGATATATGTCAATAATTTCTTCATAATCTGTATTTTCAAAGGTTATTCTAATAGTCCATCGGGTTCTGGTCTGTCTCGGGGTTCATTGCAGTGTTTCCGTTGAACTCCTCGAGAGGAATTGCATAGATAAACCCGTCGTATCCTGCCTCAAAATCAAGAGGTTCTCCATCAGTTGTATGATTATTAGGCTGGTATGAGTAATTCCTGTGCATAGGCAGGCCGAGCCTCTGCAAATCCTGCATTCTCGGGAATTCACCCCAAAGTTCCACTCTGCGCTGGAAGAGAATGTAATCTATAAGCGAGTTTATCTGTGTAGAGGTTTCCGTTGTAATGACATTGCTGTCGGGATATTTTGCAAGGTTCGCCTCATAGTCGCTGTCGCGCTGAGAGGTAACCATCTTAACATACTCCCTTGCAGTGGTGTAATCTTTGTCGTGGCATGCGGCCTCAGCTACTATGAGCGCCATCTCTTCTGCTCTCATAAGTATATAGTCTCCCGTACCGGACGCAGCGTTCTTGTAAACCAACTTGTGCTGAATATAAGGTTTCTGGTAAGAAGGAAGTTTTGAATTCTTATCCACCTCAGCAGGGTCTGTCCACCAGGCGCGGCGGCTGTCGGTCGCGGGAATCTGGTCGTAGAGCCACGAAGATATCAGGTGCTGTGCAACACAATATGTGCCGCCGCAGTCCGCATCCATGTGGGCGTATATGCCGGCATTTCCTATAGCCTGGTCTGTAAGAATCTCCAATCCCCACATTACATTCGTTGCACTTATATCATTGACGGTCTCTGTAAAATCCATTGAGATACCCGGCTTATTGAGGGCCTCCTTTGCAGCCGTTACAGCCTCCTTGTAGTTGTGCTGCACCATCATTGCCCTTGCCTTTATGCCGTATGCAACATACTTGTCTATGTGGGAAGGATGCTGCTGCTCTGTTGCGCTGTTTTCGAAGTAACTTATTGCCGTGTTTATATCTTCGTTTATACGGGTGTAGACATCCTGCACGGTGCCCCTGCCCTTACCTTCGGATTCGGGAGTGGTGGGTTCCGTATAGATTGGAACTCCGGGAAGCGAAGGGTCGTTCTGCTGGTAACTTTGTACCAGCCAGAGGTAACTGTACGCCCTCATTGCGTATGCCTGGCCGAAAAGGTAGTTTGCCAGGTCGGGATCATCCTGCAGGGCCTCGTCACTCTCATGAGCAATGATGTAGTTGGCATTGCTTATGAGCGTATAGAAAAAGTTCCATACCTGATACTGACGGCCTAAAACAGAAGAATAATCACCGAATATACCATAAGCATAATCCATGTAGAACCAGCCTGAACCCATATCATTCATGAGCCTGTCCTCGCCCATAAGGTCCTGGGCCGTGATATACGCCATGATACCGCCGTTCTCATGATCCCAGTTGCTGGCACCGCCCCAACCGTACCTATACATCAGTCTGTATATGCCGTTCATCGCCGCCATTGCGTTAGATGCAGAGGCGAATACGGTAGTCTCATCGGCGGTTGTAGTGGGATTTGTGTTCAAGTGGTCCTGGCAACTGAAGGTTGTTGCAAGAAGAACCACCGAAAGTAAAATATATGTCAATTTTTTCATCTTCGTTCTCTCAATTAAAAGTTAATGTCCACACCGAATGATATTGTCCTTTCGGGTGTGTAGCTGTAGCCTACGCTACCCGAGAAGTCGTACTGGGGGTCGAGTCCCTTGCGCGCTGCAAGCAGCCAGAGGTTGTCGCCCGAAAGGGTGAACCTTATCGACTTCATGTTTATCGCCCTCATCCACTTTTCGGGAAGCGAATAACCCAAGGTGAAACTCTTGATGGCGAAATATGAAGCCGTTATAAGATTGTCGGCAGTGTATCCTATGCTCATGCGTCCGCCCACGTCTATTCTCGGAATGTCAGTAACGTCGCCGGGCTTCTGCCATGCCTTGGCCCTGTCTACGTGGCCGGCTGTTCCGGGATATGTATTGTAGAGGAACTCATAGTAAAGGTTGTCGAGCATCTTTCCGCCTATAGAGTAGGTGCAGAGCAGGTTGATGTCGAAGTTGCCGAACCTGAAATCGTTGCTGATTGAACCGTAAAGGTCGGGGATACGGCTGCCGCAAACTTCCCTGTAGTTCTGCGCAACTGACTGGTTGGTAGTTGTTCCGTATATCCTTTCTCCTGTCGTCTCATCCTCTTCCCATGTAAGGTAGAGTTTGTCGCCTGTTGCAGGGTCCACTCCGGCGCCCATCGGCAGGTAGAACGAGTTTATCTCCTCGCCCTCTGCAATGATTGACGAACTGCCCACGATAGGCTCGCCGTTCTCGGTAAGATGAAGTACCTTGTTCTTTACCGTAGAACCCATGACAGTCATGTTCCAGTTGAAGTTATCCTTCTTGAGAATATCTCCCGAGAGGGTGAACTCGAATCCGCTGTTGCGCATGCTGCCGATATTCTTGTTGTATCCGCTGAAACCGAGCGACATTGCCATGGGATAGTCAAGCAGCATGTCTTCGGTCTTCCTGTTGTAGTACTCGAACGTTGCGGAGAGTCTGTTGAACAGGCGTGCCTCGATGCCCACGTTGAGGTTGCCGTTCTTCTCCCACTTGAGGTCCTTTGTCTCGAGTTTGCTCACTACTGCTCCGCCCAGGCTCGCATTGGGGTAGCTGAGCGAATAGTAGGCCTGCCATGCATAGAGAGAGTCTATGGAGTCATTGCCCTGCACGCCGTAACTTGCCTTGAGGGTGAGATTGTTGAGCCACCTTACGTTGCTCAGGAACTTCTCCTGAGATATTCTCCAGCTTGCACCCACAGACCAGAAGTTGCCCCATCTGTTGTCCTTGTGGAAGATCGAGGAGGCGTCGCGGCGGAAACTTGCCGAGAAGTAGTACTTGTCGTCGTAACCGTAATTGAAACGGCTCAGGTAGGAGTCTATGCGGTAGTCGTTGGAATAGCCGCTTATGTCGCGGATCGTGATGAATCCGTCCAACTCATAAATCCCATCCATAGGCTGGCCTGTCTTTGACGCGGAGAGATACTGGTAGTTGTAGTCGTAGTACTCGTGGCCGAGCAGTACGTCTACATTGTGCTTGCCAAACTCCCTGTTGTAGGTGAGCAGCTGGTTGAAGGTGTAACTGAACAGACGCCCTACGCTTTGGCCGAGCAGACCGTTTACGGTCGTTCCGTTGCCGAAATGGGGGTTGTAGAATGTTGTAGACTTGTTGTTGGTATAGTCGAAACCGAAGTTCGCAGTCAGCTTGAGCCCCTGGAGAGGACCTTCGGTAAGGCCGCCGAGTTCTGCGTATGTCCTTGCGCTCAGGTTGTCTGTGAGCATCTCGTACTTGTCCTCGAAGAGGTTGGCTATGGGGTTCCAGCCCGGTGACGCTCCGGCAGGGCGGTCGTTGCCCCAGTCATACTCCGGATTGCCATCCGCATCGTATACCGTCTGTCCGTTGGCGTCCTTCTCGTACATGGGGTAGATAGGGCCCATGTTCTGCGCCGTGTAGAACACGTTAGAATAGCCTGAAGACGAAATCTGGCCTGTACCCAGCTCCGTGGTGTTGCTCTTGCTGTTGGCGAAGTTGGTGTTGAGGCCCACCTTGAACCAATCCTTGACCTTTGTGTCTACGTTGGCCCTTGCCGAGTACCTTGTAAAGTAGGTCGATTTCACAAGACCGTTCTGGTCGAGGAAGCCGAGGGAGAACATGTAGTTGGTCCTGTTTGAACCTCCGGTTACCGTAAGCACATACTCCTGGCGGAGCGGATTGCTTGCTGTAGCCTCATCCAGCCAGTCCTCGTCCCACTTGAGGGTGGTGCCGTCCTTTATCTTGCCCGTCGCAGGGTCTATGAGGTCTGAAAGCTCGCGGGAGAAGGGGTTGTATTTTCCGCCTGAAAACTCCGCCGCATTGACAAACGAGTTCATCGCTCCTGCAACGAGGGCATCGCCGGTGTTGCCGGCTGCATAACTCTCTCTGAGATAGTAGCCGTAAAGGTCCTCTGTCCATTCATACGAGTTCATGGTCTCGTAACGGGGGATGGCGCGTGAAGCAAGGCTCCAGTTGGCCTTCAGCTGTACGTTGAGCGTACCCTCCTGGCCGCGCTTTGTGGTTATCATCACAACTCCGTTGGCTCCGCGGGCTCCGTAGAGCGCTCCCGCAGAGGCATCCTTGATAATGGTCATGGACTCTATGTCGTTGGGGTTGATTGCGTTTATCTGGCCGTCGTAAGGTATGCCGTCCACCACATAGAGAGGAGTGGTAGATGCGCTGAGCGAACCGTATCCGCGGATTATGACAGATGCGCCCGCACCCGGCTGGCCCGAACCCGAAGTGGAGATGACACCGGTGGTCATACCGTCAAGCGCCTTGGTTACGTTGGCAACCGTCCTCTTCTCCAGCTTGTCTGACTTGATTACCTCCGCAGAACCCGTGAAGGACTCTTTCTTTGCGGTACCGTATGCCACCACAAGCACGTCATCGAGGCTTACAGCCTCCGACTCCAGAGCCACGTCTATCAGAGAGCGGCTGTTCACAGGAACCTCCTGTGTAACGTAGCCTGTAAAGATGTAGACCAATGTGGCGTTGGCAGGGGTCTCTATCGTGTACCTGCCATCCATGTCTGTCTGGGTACCCGTTGTGGTACCTTTAATCTGGACATAGGCGAACGGAAGC
>CASGCS010000024.1 GCA_949300025.1 uncultured bacterium
GAAGAGCACATCGTGCGAACGTCACCAACAGGCATCAAACAAAAACCGTCGAAAAGTTTGGTAAGGACTCTCCGACGGTTTTCATTTATCGTTTCAGCGGGATACCAGCATCATCGTATCCCCGATGTTCTATCAAACGTTCGTCGGAAAATGTCTCCAAGAGTATAGAATGCTCCAATGCCCGAAGTATGGACACACGACATTCTTTCAAGGCATTTTATGCCTCGATCCAATACGGTGTTCCAGTTGTTCATTCTTCTTTGCAGCATTGTAAGCTTTATGTTTTTATTCAATTGACGGCACAAAATTACGGATTTTCTTGAGGACCAGCAAATTTCTTTAGAGAAAAGCCGATATGAAGCAAACTGCTGACCCCAAAATGCAAAAGTGCAAGTGCAAACGAATATTCAGTTTGTACTTTGGCCCTTTACAGAGAAAGTTCAAAGTATCGGCCTTGAGTACTAACTTCGGTGATGGTTTAGAGTTTT
Source organism: uncultured bacterium (assembly GCA_949300025.1). Taxonomy (GTDB): domain Bacteria; phylum Bacteroidota; class Bacteroidia; order Bacteroidales; family UBA932; genus Egerieousia. Next base: position 489 of record CASGCS010000024.1, read on the forward strand.
ACATTTTTTCAAGCGAATAATACCTGTTATCTCACACTTTTTCCAACGAATCAAACTCCCGTTATACACTTTTCCATCAAAATGAAGCTTAAACCCAACACTTTTCCATGAAATCAGCAACTGTTATAAGGAGATTTTTGAAATGATATGAAATCGCAAATAAAAGCGGCCAGAGTATATTTCCCTGGCCAATTCTTAAGTATTATTGGTTCTGACTATGCTTCTGTAGTTACAGATACATGTTGCTCAACCCTTACAGGCGAGTAAACAAATCCATTGAGATCAAGCTGCTTAGTAACCTCATCGTATACCTCGTGCTGGCGCTTATTATCGCGGATTGTAATAATCAGGCAGAACTCCTGGCTAATAGCCTCGTCATTGGAGCCTTTCAAATCCTCGATGAACTGACGGTACAAGCCTTCAATTTTTAGATACCATGATTTAGGAGTCTTGAGAAAATCGTCTTTCTTACCTTGTGTCAGCTCACTAAGGTCAACATTCCATTTCTTGATTGGCTGGAACTTGTCGCCGTAGTCTACCAGCATTCGTTCGGATGCATATGGCGTGTCGGTATCTCTATGTGCTTTTGTTCCATATAGAGATGATCCGAGCAGATTTTTGCGTCCTTCAGCACCGATTGGATTCTTGATATTCCTCTTGGATGTGTCACGCAGTGTCTTGCTGTCGTATGTTCCGAACATAACCTTGATATTTGATTGGCAGTATTCAGCACCTTGGCTTGCATTAAGCATGGGCTTGCTAACAAGAGTTACTTGGATATTGCCGTATAAATATCCGTTTTCGTCAACCATAGATTGAGGATAAGGAAAATCGAGGATTTCAATGAAATGTCCTTTCTCAAGCGTATCCTGGAGTATTAGTGTGGTCTCGTACTTGTCATTATACAGAATCTTATTGCTTGAAGCTGGAAGGCCAAACCCTGCGTATTTTAGCTTGTCTCCAATCTCCATTTTCATTTCTGCCGGATAGTGAGCTGAATGAATAATTAGGGCTTTCGCCAGAAGAGGACTGAACGCCTCTCCTATCTTCATCTGCAAACCAGCTACTATAGCGGTAACACGCGGCGTTGAAAAACTTGTTCCAGCCTTGCCGGTAATACTACCGTCAGGAGTGAAAGATAGCACTGGAGTCTCTGTTATTTCACCATCATCTGTGACCCCAGCGTTGCCGCCATAACTTACGACTTCCGGCTTGATGATGTGGGCTGGGCCACGGCCTTTCCTGGAGAAAGGAGACGGACAATTTTCGTCTGCCCGATCAAATTCTCTCTTCTTATGTGCTATTGAGCCAACCACAAGACTTCTAACTGAATCTGCTGGTATAGCAATACGTGATACGGGTACTGGTAAGTTTTCGCAGTTTCCGGCAGACTTTACAATCAGAACATCGAATTCATCCTGTATGCTGTCTAGTTCCTTCGCATAATCCGAGAATTCCTGCTCATCAGCTGTTAAGTTAGTGCCAATAGACATATTCCAAATTTTGATGTCAGGTTTATGGCTTATGGCTTCACGAATATTCGAAATGACCTCATCTTCATACATGGTCTTGTAATACTTGCTGATAACTGTGGCATCATACAATTTGCATCCCTGCCCACCAGCACACTCTTTGCCAATAAGTTCATCACCATATTCAACTATTCCTGATACGAACGTTCCGTGCTTCTGATCTGTGTCTTCATCTGTAAAAGAAGTAGCTTTATCTTCACATAACCACGGAGCAAGATGTGGTATTCGTGCGATGCCTGAATCAAGTATTCCGACTACAGGGTAATTAATGCCATCTTGCGGCTTCTTTATAGCAACATCTTCTGCGTATTGGATAGAGTCTTCATCAAACTCGAGTACAGGCATATCAGAAATGGATTGCACACCTTCAAAGTTTCTCAAGAAAGTCAGTTGATCTGTGGTAATTCCCTGGCCTCTGTATGCTATTAACTCGCTGGAATATTTGCATCTGGTACAATTGATGCCATTGTCATCGCAACTTTTCTCAAAAGATTTGATAAGTAATCCGTTGAGTTCTCTATCGAAATAATTAATCAGCTTGATCTTTATCACGCCGTCAAGATTCAAGTCTTCTTCTACAATCGGTGTGAATTCGTCAATTTCATCAATAGCAGCAACACCAAGATAGGTTTTGTCACCAGTCCGCAGCGAAGAAATCCTTTTTGCAATGCGATTTGCCTCAATAGGAGTGTTTATTTTAACCATTACTTTGTCTTTGCCAGTAACACCGATAAGGTTGATAGCACCTTTATCGTTAAAGATATGAGCAATATTCTCTCTATGTCCTTTTGCCAATGCATTTCCATTCAAATGTAGAGTTAGCACAGAAGGGAGAAAATTACTTTGTTTGTTTTTTTCGGAAAGCTTTGCCGCCATTCCATTCATAGCTGAGATAAATAATGTCTGCTTTTGAGGAATAGCATCCCTATCTACCCAATTGGGTATATCAGAATCTCCGGCACCTTCAGTCTTTCTTTCGTCGTTATCTCTCATAGAGAAAAAACGAATAGGCAAATTCTTTTCATCCATATTTAGTCCTCCTTATTTAGAATGTTCTTAATCTGTCTTATGGATATTCCCAATTTTTCAGAAATTGATGATTGGGATATTCCTTTTTCGTTCAGGTATTTAACAAGGCTTTCGACTCTGCTGTTGTCGTGATTCTTAAAGTCAAATAGTTGTATGAGTAATTCTTCTTGGGAGAGAGTTGAACCGGCCTTTATTACAGCTTGAACCTTCGCATTGTTTACTATGGTCTGAATATCTGACGGAGACAAGTTGCCATATTCAGCAAATGCAAGTATAAGTTTGGACATTTTCCTGTCATCTTCAATTGGTAAGGTTGTCTTGAAATCACCAATGAAAAAATTGAGCATTTCTTGAATCTCTTTTTCCCCTGGGAGACCAATTTCGAGAATAGTGTGGAAACGTCTCCAAATAGCTTTGTCGAGCAAATCCGCATGGTTTGTGGCAGCGATAAGTATGCTGCTGCTTGAAAGGGAGTCAATGTTTTGAAGTAAACTGTTAATTACCCTCTTCAATTCTCCTAGTTCGTGCTGATCATCTCTTGCTTTTGCAATTGCATCAAATTCATCAAGAAATAAAATGCACGGGCGAGAATCTGCAAAATCAAATACTTTACGAATATTCTTTGAAGTACTACCGAGCAATGATGACACAAGCGCATCTAATCTTGCGATAACTAATGGTAACCCTATCTGCTGAGCAATATACTTCGCAACAGTACTCTTACCGCAACCAGGCACACCATACAACATAAGAGTGTTGCTGAACTCAACACCATTTTTATAAAGGTCTCCCTGGTGTTTAATCATATTGATGAAGTCATCGACTTTATGGGCTGTCAATTCGGGCAAAATCGGTTTGATTTCATTTTCGGTCGGACAATATACATCCACAATGCTCATGCGACTTTCTGCATCAACGGGAGTAGATGACAACTCGTCAAGAGAAAGCATCGATGTGTAGCGTCTTTCCAAAGAATCAAGAATCATTTTTGACATCTTGGTTTCTCCGTCGCGTGACATTTTATCTGCCAGTATCTTTGCGTAATTATATACTTTTTGAGAGTCTTTCGACAGACCTCCTTCGATAATTCGTAGTATCTCTGTGTACATGATGTTTAGTTTGATTTTTTTGCAAATATACAATAAGTGTGCTAATTGACAAATATTTCGTGCTATTATTTCAATATTTCGTGCTATTATTTCAATATTTCGTGCTATAATTATTATAAAGCGTGCTATTTTCTTAATACTATAATAGGATATAATCTATATGAGTGGGAAATACTAATTCTCCGTTCCGCTAACACTTCACTTCTCAACACAGACTTCCTTTCAATATTTCAAACACCTCTATCGTGTGCAAAGTGGAATATATATGTAATATTCCTCTCTTTTTTCAGTAAGTTAATTCCTTTGCATGTCAGTCTTGCTGGAATACAGAAAAAATGGCGCATTGTACCATTCAGACAGAACATGGCCGTATAATTTATGTATCAATCCAAATGCCAGTTTAGTATTTCCATGACCATCAAGGTGGATTCTGATTCTAGAAAGAGGTTCTATTGTTACATCGCATTTAGTACTTGATGGAAGATTAAGTATGTAATAAGTAAAAATTACAAGATTAGAAGTTCTGGGGATTTTTCCTAAATTTAGTTATGGTTTAGGATTGAACATTTTTTAAACAGTAAATCCCTAATCTCACACTTTTCCCAACGAATCAGACCCCATTTACACACTTTTCTATCAAAATTGAGGCTTGAAATCTACACTTTTCCATGATATCAGCAACTTTACTTTATCCCCGTATTCCTATATATGTTCATTAAAGTAAAGTCAAAATGAGGGAAGAATAGAGATGGCTGCGCCACTGCTCTCGGCTTGCAGTTTATGTTAGATTTGCAATAGAGATTTCAGTTGGTCTCGTGTAAGAAAATCATCATTCTCATCATCGCCATAGTTCCAGCGTGAGGTAATGGAGATGATTTGTAAATCAGGGCCGGTGATTACAGCGATCAGGGAATATCCGTATTCATCATGCGGATATTCTTTCCCCGGGAAAGCCGGAATGTTCTCCATATCGTCCCTGACGCAGAAATAGATGCGGTTCTTTCCATAGCCGGCATGTTCGTCGTAGGCAAATTCGGATTGGAGTATGCACCAGTCCGGTGCATATTTTCTGTACTTTAAAGCCTGTTCAAATGATGTGATATGTTCAATTCTGTAACTGTGCGGACAATCCGAATGGTATTCCTCCGCATCAAGGTTTATGTTCAGATTGTTTACAACAGCATCAAGCGACAACCCGTTGAAATTGCTGTCATAGCAGTCGAATGACGGGGAATGGCAGATGACTTTCAGGAGGGCATTGACTTGCGATATGCCCTTTTCGCTTTTCAGATCTATCTCACCATCCCGGCTCCATCTGACAATCCCTCGCCAAAACTTCCCGTATGGATAACTCAAATCCAGTTTCTGACTCATCGTACCTGTATTTCAATGTCATCTGCGACAGTGTCGTTTGTTACCACCTTGTTTTTCAGTTCTTCGGGGATGTCGAGAGATGTAAAGTCGCTTCCTTTTTCCGTATGTATCGGAATGATTGCGGTATGGGGATTCATAAGATTGCATACTCGAGCAAGAGTTTCCTTTGAGGCATGGCCGGATGTATGCAGGTATTCGTGGTTCCAGTCGTGTGAATGGACAAACTTATCGGTGTTGGCATTGTATGCCTTATCCTCAGGGCATATATATCCCTGAAACTGTGAATATATGAAGAGTGTGTCTTCTTTCGGGAGCAAAGACATAAGAGTGCCTAACTGCTCCTTGAACTTGCCGGACGCCCTTACAATCATAGTGAATCCGGATTTAACCATGTCGGGAATTATGGATTCATCGTATTCATGCACTTTTGAAAAATCAAAGAACCGTATATTTCTTTTCTGGAAATAATGCTCGGTAAATGTCTCCAAAAGCTTGCACTGGTATCCGTCGGCAATGAACAGTCTTCCCTGATGCCTTGTTGTCGCCTGACAAAACGAGGCAAGTCTGTCAATGTCTGTGGAAGAGCACAGCACAAAGGCATATTTGTAGCGGGACAGCAGTTCATACGCTTTGTCCTGCAACTCCTTTTCAGATATCAATTTTTCATCGTTTCTGGAAAGCAAGGTACCTTCTGTAATCAGTACGTCGATTTTTCTTTTTACGACAAATCTTCTCAATGTGCCGTAAAGATATTTGCCTAAATAGCCGTGGTCCCGGAAATCTCCGGTATGCAGGACATTTTTGCCATCGCATTCTATTACGAACATATAGGCATCCGCAGCCGAATGGCTAACGTAGTACGGGGTGATTTTTATGTCACCGACAGAAACTGTTTTGTTCGGATAATATTCATTGAAGCTCAAAACAGCCTGGAATGCCGCCTCATACTTTTCTTTGGCTGCGTTCTGAGGGGTATTCTGCATATGGGCATAGAATTTCAGTTTGACCAATTTTGCCAGATGCCCGAGATACTGGGCAATACCTTTCTTCGCGACAGCCGCCTCAAAGGCGATATGGTCTCTGTGATAATGAGTATAGAAAACCGCCGAGACCCTGTCAAGCAACCGGTCAAGATTCTCGGGCACATCATACTCGTCTTCCGCCTGGCCGTCGGCATCGGGCAGGTTATGCCCCAGGTCGATGAGTATTTTAGTTCCGGAGGAGGACTGTATCTCGGTGATACAGCCTCCTATCTGGTTGATTCCGCGGTGGATGGTGATTTTCATTCCCCTGTTAATCAATAATTTGAATATACATTGTATGTAAACAGATGTTATTGATAATCATAGAATAATGGACAAAATGACCAATTCCTTTTTCTGCCCTATCTTGGCAAACTAAATTAAATTCGGAGGCTTTCTCCTTAAAATATTTTATGGCCATAAAATTTTGGTAGTCATCAAAATTTCGAGAAACTTTTTCCTTGCTATACTTATTCTGCGTTTTATTAAATGCTATTATAGGAAGTATGATTGTATTGAATTTATAATTAAGTTCGGGAAAATTCTTATTCTTAAAATCGTTAATTTTAATTCCTGCTGCAAAATAGTAAAGTAATTGGTACCTAAGATCTTTATACGAACTATAGTCGCTATATTTTAAATATTCTTCAATTAAGTTTTCGATTCTATTTATACTGTTACTTTGAGGATGCTCTTCGTTATATTTCTTGGCAGAATTTTTAGCGATTTCTATTGTCTTCCCGAATGGCTCGTCAACTTTGGCTTCAATTGCTATGTATGTTTTCCCGATAACTAATGACAAATCATTTTTTCTTGGATTATTGAATTCATCAAATATACTAGGAAACTCAAAATATCCTTTAATTTCGGCAGTCGCAGATATATTACATTGATTTAATATAAATTGCACTAATTTATACCCAGAATTATTTTCTTCATTTATATCATCAGTAAAAAAATGCGCGAGAGAGTACGCACTTCTATCTTGGCGGTACAGATATCTTTTTGGAGCATGTTTTCCCCAATCAATTAACTCCCTGACGGGATGTGTTTCACCTTTGCCATAAAATAGTTTCATATCAGTATATTATTAAAATATATTATATCATCAGTTAACCCCTGCATTCTTCACTCTTCAAAATCTATTTCTACGGTTAATTTCATCTTTTCAAAGTTATAAATTAAATTTCATCTTTTTTACTTTGAGGCCTTTAATTACCTTGATTTCAACGGAAGAACCGTCTGCCCGCTTCCATTGCGGATTGATGGTGCTGTCTGCGTTAAGGTATGGCCTCAGCCCTCCATTCCACGTGAGCCTCCCGAGAGCGACAGTAGAATATCCGTGCCGGGCAACATGTTGTTCTATGCATGTCAGCCCATGTAATACTCTGTCATTTAAAATCTTGGATGACTGTGCAGAGGGTTTCAGTTTCCCGTTGAGCCTGTCGTAATAATACGGATAACCGTTTGAATCGACACACTTTATAATAGTCTGGGTAACGGCTATGACATATCTTGCAATGTTGCCTTCCGGCGAGATTTCCATGGTTTCAAGTACGACCATATTAAATATCGTCGCTCAATTGCGGAAGTATTTCACTAAAAGGGTTCAATTCTCTTCTGTCGTATTGTACTGATTTTCTGTATGGACAGAAGAGAAGGACACGAACCTTCTTTGTAGCGGCGAGTATATCCAGGCAGGTTTTGATTTCGGCTCGTTTTGCCCGTATTCCGCCGTCGAAATTTCTGATATCCAACCCTTCGATACTGTCGATGATTATTGCCCGGACAAATTTTTTGTCAATCATCTCTGCCGCTTTTTTGTAGAGAGCGTCACAGTCATTGTTTTCAAGATTTTCAGCATAAAGTGCCCCGACCAGCCCGCTACGGTCACTCTGGAGATTTTCTGCCGATTCAGCAGTGCCATGTGTGGAGAAATATGCCACCGAAGTACAGTACTTGCTTCTGAGTTCGGCAATGAGTCTTTCAGCTAAAAATACTTTAGTAAGTTCATAGTTGCAGTCGACACAATAGAGTTTTCCACACTCAAAACCGGGGATATCTGTCTTCATTTTCATTATTTTTTCGGCAAAAATATCGGGAGCTTCAGCAAAAAAGCGGCAAAATCAATTATTTTCTGAAATTTTTTCGCTGTATTCTGAAATATTTACATAATTGGTCTTTCCGCTTTCTGAGAGTCCTCCGGTCCGATGGACATGGCCGAATAAATGATACCGTGGCTGCGACTTCAGAACGAAATTCAGTATTTCCGGACTGCCGAATCCGTCATCCAATATTCCCAATGGCGGATAGTGGGTTATAAGAATGTCAATATCTGTCGGGATATCCTCGTCTGCTATATGGCTGTTGCCCGAAATGGAGCCTATTGTTATTCCGTCAAATTCGTCCACAGCATCCTCCATCAGGATAATGCCATGCCGTTTGAACGAAGGCCGTATGTTGTCGGCCTGACCAATCTCGAACGAGAGTTCATGATTGCCGGGGACAAATATCTTGAATAGTCCCGGTTGTGCTGCATACCATTCTATGAAATCATCATATTCATTGCCCTGAAGATTGTCTTCGACGGCATCACCTGCACAAATCACTATGTCAGAGTCGTCTGGTATCATGATTTGCCGATGAGCACCATGAGTGTCGGCGAATGCAAATATCTTCTTTCCTTTATATGACAGGTTCATAATGAGATAGAATTATTGAAGATTATATTTTCGGTCAAGGTCACTGACAGTCTTTCCTATTTCTTTTCTCACGCGTTCCGGTTCAAGCACTTCAACGCTTGCTCCGAATGAGAGCACATCCTGTATGAAGTCATAGTCAGGTGTAAGAAAATATTTGAAAACTGTATACTCTTCGTTTTCTTCCACTATTTCTTGAGATTCGTGTAATGGCAGGGAGTTGAAGTATTTGGCCTGCTCATTGGTAGTCTTGAGAATGACCGTTTCCGGTCTCATGTCAGGGTAAATGCTCTTTCCATAAATACCGGAAAAATATTCATCAGCAATGAAATCTTCCGGCATTGAGAACGGAGCCTGACCAATCTCCATGCTCAATATCCTGTCAAGGGCAAATATATGCGGACTCTTGTCATCTCCCTTGTGGGCATAAAGGTACCATCTTCTTTTGAATTGACGCAGAAAATATGGCTCTAATACCAATTCTTCAAGTTCAAACTTACGATAACTATGGTACTTGACATTCAAGACTCTGTTATCGCGTATTGCTTGAATGACGGTGGTCAGATATTTCTGGCCTGACGGCACCTTTTCAAAAATAATCCGGTTCTTCAGTCCGGCACTTTCATTAAGCAGATTGCTGATACTCAATGCCTGCAACATCCAACTGCGTAGTTGGCCGCCAAATACCTCATCTTCATTATTGATGTAGTAAGTATTGTCGCGCCTGTCACATGCAATCTCAATTCCGAATATATCAAGAATGGATTCTCTGTGATGGGAGAAAGTCCGGGCTGCCAATGTTTTTCCCTCCTCATTGACGGCACTGTGCAGCCAAAGATTCTTCAACTCTTTCAGAGTAAGTCTGCCCCTGCTCTGCAATGTCTCCAGAAGCCAGATATGAACCTTGAAATAATTATTAGCCATAACCAGTAAACATTATCTGGAACAAAGATAGTCCTATCTTAAGCAAAATTATGGCCGATGGTAAAAATAATCGCTCTTCCAAAATAAAAATATTCGGCTACAAATTACCTCTGTAAAGTGACGGTATGTCAATTTCATTACAAAGACACCATAATTCCGTATCGTCCCAATCGGATTCGGCTGTAAAGAAACCGTATCTGTCAGGTTCGCTGACGACAGTTCTGTGTCCTAAGCGTTTGCCGATATATGTTGCCAGAGATGAGGTGGCCTGCCATTCTATATTCACATCGCATTCAAACATTTCATTTATCAAGTCCATGTTTTTCTTCGGCTTTTTCTTGCTTTCATCCGTGCCAATGACTTTCCGCAACCAATCTGCAACAGATTCATTGTAGACCAAATGTTCTTTAATATAGTCTTTCACTTCCTGATGTGATTTCAGGTCAAGGCCATAGAAACGGATAAACTGCATCTTGTATTTTGCCTTGGGTATATTCAGGGTGGAATCCGACGGAACAGCCCCCATAATATTGCATTCGTCAATAATGGCTTTCAAAATGTCTATAGTGGAAATTTCCAGACTGTCAACCACTTTCAGTACTTCCTCCTTCAAAGATGTGTCTTTCAGATTGTCGTCTATGACATCATTGACAGCCTTGGCTGATAAATTGGAAAATTCCTTGATATAACGGATACGCCCGGGACGCCCCAAAAGATTTTCATCAATAGATAACTTGTTGGTGGTAAGAATATACAGTTTACGCATGTCGTTGTAAACTCCGTCAATCATTTTAAGCAGAATGTCCCGCTCTTCGTCAAAGGTCTTCTCCGCCTCATCGATAAGGATAATACCTTCAAAATGCAGCGACTGAATAAATTCCAGCATACCGTCAACAGGTTTGGAAATTACAATTACCGGAAGACCTATGCGATTGCAGAGAAGTTTGGCTGCAATGGTCTTGCCCGTCCCTTTCAGACCGTTGAAAATCACGCCGAGATTCTTGTTGCTTTCCTTGAATAAATCACAAGTCCACGTCTTTATGACTTTTGAAATGATGTTTTCGCAATCAAGGTCATAAATCTTGAAATCGAATCGGAAGGTGTCATCTATCTTCTCAAGTCCCAACCGTTTTGTTTGAGGATTTTCATAGATGCGGAATATTCCGTTACCGGGAGATGAGAGCAACGAAGCATAGCCGGGAATCGGATAGAGAATTCCGCCATCATTAATCCATTTCTGTTTCGATGCGATAGTAAGTTTTTCCTTGCGCACTTTTAAATCAGGATTGAGGTACTCTTCCTTATAGATGGTATAAAATTCCAAGTCGACAACCTCGTCGAGATAATTGGTGCCGCATTTCCTCTCCAGCCTTTCGTATATGAAGCCGCTTTTAATGGCAACCCTGCGTGAGGCATCATTGCGTGGCAGGAGGGCTATTGTCAGAGAGTCAGCCATCCGTTCATCGAACAGGTAGCGTTTCATTCTCTCCACGACTTCCGTCATATAGCCTTTCCCACGAGCCTCTTTATGAAGAAAATAACATATCTCGTAGTTGCATTTTTCGCCCGAAACGGTATTTGTCTTGTGCGGAGTAACTTCAAAAACTCCGAGAACTTTTTCCGGAAGGCCTTTTTCCGAAATACAGAACATCAGTCCGCCATCCATTCCCATGCGGATTTTCCCTTCGGCCTCGCTTTGCGTGCTCATCGGTCTGAAGCCGGTGCTTGCCGCAATTTCATAGTCACTCATCAGAACGAAAATATCATGCACATCTCTCTCTTCCGGAGTTCTGATAACAAGCCTGTCTGTGGTCAGTTCAAATTTCCTTGCCTTTACATCTTCCATCTTTATGCTGCATTTATGATTACAGCACAAAAGTATGGCAATGGTGTATCATTTACCGATACAAGTTTGTAGAAAATCTCATTTTACAAGTTTATGTTACATGTATTTGTATATCCTTGTGTAGTCAATGCATCCCTCATCTCTTCAATATAGCCGATACTTTCTTTTACGATACGATCAATCATATTTAAGTTGTCGTCAGCCAAATCAAAAATTTCACTGCTGTTGAATTCCCTAAAATTGATCCGGTTGCCATTTGGATATTTCCATGACAACCATGTTTCACCATATTGCCATGAATTGTGGGCCAAATGCTTACGCAAATAATCAAAGATCTTGTCTCCGTTACTGACCAGATGATTGTCTTTATGGATTTTAAAACCATAATAAATATTATGATCAACTTCTACCCGCCATTGGATAGAATACCCATCAATTTCTGCGACAGGGATTTCTATCCCATACCACTTGTTCTTATGCATATCCCCGCTCCCGGATGCATTGGTTCTGACAAAGTTCTTGATGTATTCGGATAAACCATCGACCTCAGTATCATAAAAATATTTTTTTACTTTATAATTCTCTGATTGAAATCTTTCTATCAATTTGTTCCAGAATTTTTCTTGGATATTGATCTTCACCTCCTGCATCGCTTGTTGAATTTCGATAGCTGCTTGAATGTTAGAAGAGTTGGAGGCTATGGTTTTGGCGATTTCTTCATTCTTCATGATATTGGTCGATTGATTCGTTATGATTTTTATAAGATTTATGTAGTGATTTATTCCCTCAGCCAATGTAGGAATCTTTTTAACTGCTCTGTAACAGCTGGTCAGCCAGTCTAAAATCTCATTGGAGTAAGAAATCTGATAATAGTATTGTTCTTCTGTCAAATCGCCGGCACTCTCTTTGCCAGGAGCCTTACCATCCAACGTAAGATACAGTAGTATAGCATCGTGCGCATAGTTGTGGTAACGGATTAATTGATTGGTTTGATCGGGTGCATATATCTTGTTCTCTATGATAATCTTGTCTCCTTTCTCATCCTCAATATGGATGTCAATCCGGCCTCCGGTTGTTTCCGTCATCCGTCCGATGTATTTTTCACATTCTACGACAGCCGATTTCGTATCGAAATCATGCACGATGTGACTGAGTTGCTTCGTAAATAATTGCAGAAACAGATCGCCCTGCCGATGCGACCCTTGCGGGTCAAGCAAAGTTGCCAGAAACGCCGAGTGTACCCGGACTTCATCGCTTGTCAGACCGATGATTTGGAAAATATTGAAATCTCTCCCGGATTGTACCGCATCATCCTTATATCTGGAAACAATTCCCTTAACGGTTTCAATCAGTTGATAAAAGTTATTTAGTGATAAAGCCATATTGCAAAATCAGATATTTTCCTCCCTAATGCTTTCTTTTTTTGCAAAGATAAAGGATTGCTGGCTCAATTTGCGATACAAGCAGAAACGATTCCACTGCTGCATATAAAAGTGAGACATGTAGAGGATACACCGGTTCCGGTATGAAAACCATAGATGGAGAATGAGTTAAATAACTGAATTAATTATGCAGTATTTACCAAGATGTTGCACTGGATGCTACAAGTTTTTATTAACTTTACCGCAACAGGCAAGATGCAATATGTTACAACTTCAAAAATACACATGGCTGATAGATACTATCCGCAAGGCGGGAAAGATTTCTTTAGAGGATATTTCCGACCGTTGGGAGCGCAACAAGGAGCTGAGTGATTACAAACCTTTGAGCCGTGCTACCTTCAACCGCTGGAAAGATGCGATTTTCAGCCAGTTCGGAATTATTATCTCTTGTCAAAGGTCTGGCGGTTATCTCTATTACATAGAGAATCCGGAAGATATAGATGAAGATGAACTGAAAAAATGGATGCTGGACTCGTTTGCCGTAAGCAACCTTATCAGCGAGAATCTTTCATTGAAAGAACGGATTCTGGTCAACAAGATTCCGTCTGCCCGTAACCACTTGGCGACATTACTTGAAGCGATGAAGGAAAACCGCATTGTAACAATCACCTATTGCGGGTTCAACAAATCTGAAAGCCACAAGTTCCCGATTGAACCATACTGTGTAAAGCTGTTTGAAAACCGTTGGTATGTTCTGGCTCACAATGCTCGCTATGATGACTGTAGGATTTACGGGCTGGACCGCATAGAAGATTTGGAAATTACAGCGGAGACATTCAAACTTCCGAAAGATTTTTCCGCATCAGAGTATTTCTCAAATTATTACGGGATTATATCAGACAGCAACATAAAGCCTGAACGGATAGTTGTCAGGGCCTGGCGTGGCCATATTCCCTACATGAAATCGCTTCCCTTGCATCACAGCCAGAAGTTATTGGAAGATAACGGCGAATATGCAGACTTTGAACTCTTCCTTGCTCCCACATTCGATTTTATAATGAGGTTGCTCAGCGCAGGAGCCATGATAGAAGTCATTTCCCCGGAATCTCTAAGAAAGACATTGAAAGGATGGATTGCCGATATGTACAGCCTGTATGTGAACGGTTGAGATTCCGGAGCCTTGTCAAAGTATCTGCGTGATGAGCGGAATGCTCAGTATGGAAAGGAGGGTGGAGATTAGGATTCCCTGGACCATTACGGTCTCGTCTTTGCCGTACTGGAGGCAGAACATTGCTCCGTACGTACCAACTGGCATGGCCGCCAGAACAGTGTTTATGCCGAGAATATCGCCGCTGAAGCCAATCAGGCGTGTGAGGTAGTAGATGACTGCCGGCAGGGCCAGCAGACGGAGAACAGATATGCCCCACACCAGTTTTCCCGATAAAATCCTCCGCAAGTCCATCTGTGCCATTGATGTGCCGATTATCAGCAGGGCGGCCGGGACTGTGATATTTCCGAGCAGAGTTATCGGTATGGATACAATATCCGGTACTCCCTTTATGTCTGACACCACTATAAATGTTGACAGGTAGCAGGCCACCATGGCGGGGCTGACAAGTATTTTCCAGTCCAGTTTCAGACCTCCCGTACCTCCCTGTATCATCTTTTTTCCGAGCGAAAATGCAAGGAGCGTGAATGGAATATTCAGCAGGCTTGCATAGAAGATGGCATATTTGCCGAAGATTGAAGCGACTATCGGATAGCCTATGAAGCCGACATTCCCGAAAGTGAGCATGAATCCGTAGATGCCCTGCATATCCTTGTTCCTGGTTATTATACGTGAAAGGAGCATGGCTACGGCTACAAAAAATGCGTATGTGACGCAACCTATCGCCAATACCGGCAGAATCAGCCCTTTGTCCGGCGAGATGTCGCCCATTACAGAGGAGACTATCAGGCAGGGACTGCTGATATTTATCACGAACACCGACAGCTGTTGCGAAAAGCGTCCGTCTATTATCTTGAGTTTTGCCGCACCGTATCCCACTAGAATCAAGATGAACAGCGCGACCATCTGGGAAATTATCGTCAACATAAATCCTGAAATATTATAAGTCTGTCTTGAGAATTGCTATGCCGTGGCTGCCGAATCTTATTTTCATGCTTGAATTATGACGCAGCATGACTGTTTCTTCATTGCCGGAAAGCAGGTCTGTAAAGGTGTATTCGCCCTCTTTCAGATTCCAGCACTCAAAGAAATATCCCGGCAGGAAAATATCGGCACATTCTGCCTTTTGAGAGAAATCTGCCGCCACTAAAAGGAGTGACTCCCGTCCTGTTTCGGAAAGGTGACGGCTCCGTCTTGCAAAGACAAAGACGTGCTGGCTGTTGTTTACATATTCGAGATCGAAAGTGTGGCCGTTTCTTACGGCATCCTCACTCATGGCTATTTTAAGGAGCCTGGCATAGATGGTGTAAAGTTCACGCTTTCTGGGGTCCAGGGCCTCGAAGGGTCTCTTTCCGGAAAGATACTCGAAATAGTCTGTAACCGCAGGTGCAGAACAATAGTCGAAGATGGAGGTTCTTCCGTCAACTCCGCTGTAACCCTCGCTCTCCATACCCCGTTCTCCGACCTCCTGCCCGAAATAGAGCATGAATGGGGCCTTGTTCAGCAGCAGGGATACGGCAAGTTCGGGAATAGCCTTGAACGGATTCCCCAGATTGAAATCTGAGGCTATGCGCTGTTCGTCGTGATTTTCCAGAAAGTTAAGCATCCTGGACTGGAATTTGTCGACACTCTGCCAGCAGAGTGTTATCTGGCCTGCACTGCACTCCGAGCGGCTTACGCCTTTCAAGGTATCATACAGCCCCACCTTGTCGTACAGATAGTCGAACCTGCCCTTCTCGAGATACTCCCTGTAAAGGGCAGGATTGTATATTTCGGCAATGAAAATCACATCTTTCCTTGCCCGTTTCACCTCTTTTATGGCATACTCCCAGAATTCCACGGGGACCATCTCGGCCATGTCGCACCTGAAACCGTCTGCCCCTTTGCCGCACCAGTAGAGCATGATATCGAGCATCATCTTCCATGTCTTGGGCATGGGATTGAAGTGAGTCTGTCTGTCTCCCGCATAATCCACCCCGTAATTGAGCTTTACCGTTTCGTACCAGTCGTTCCTTCCGGGCGATGCGGTAAAGCAGTCGTTGCCGGTAACCTTAGCCGGAAATTCCGAATAACCGGCAAGAAGAGCCTTGTCATCCGTTATGTTTGCCGCATTGAAACACTCCCCGGGCAGATAATAGAAGTTGTTTTGTGCAGAAAAGGCCACCGAAGTGTCGTCTCCCGCTCCGAATCCTGGAGCTGGGTTGACATCTGAGCCGTAAACTCTTGAAAGGTGATTCGGTACAAAATCCAATATGACCTTGAGCCCCGCCTTGTGCGTCCTTTCCACCATGGCTTCGAACTCTTCCATTCTTGATGCCGGGTTGTCTGCAAGATAGGGGTTTACATCGTAGTAATCCTTGATGGCATAAGGAGAACCTGCTTCACCTTTTACCACCAGCCGGTTGTCTCCCTTGAGCCCTATCTGTTCGAACGGTGTTGCAGTTGCATGTTCTATGATTCCGGTATACCATATATGGGTCGCCCCGAACTTTCTCAGAGACTCCAGCACCCTTTCGTTCATGTCAGAGAATTTGCCGGAGCCGTTTAAATGGAGAGAGCCTCCGCTTACACACTTTCTGTTTGTGTTTGCGAAGACTCTCAGCAATATCTGATAGATGATAAACTTGCCCTCCATAAGGCTCGCCTACCAGTTCAGGATTTTCTTGAAGTCGTACTCCTCGGGATTGGGAAGATATTTCTTTGCAGCTTCATAGTCCGCAGGAGTTATGTAGTGCATCAGATAGTTGAAAATCTGCTGGTTTGCATCTGTGTGGATATTTACACCCCTGGGCGGGATCTTTCCGCTCTGTGGATCCTGCATGTCTTTCAGGTAGAGTGCGCTTATCTTGCCCTCCACATCCTGGTAAACCATGCAGCCTGTCGCGCCTTCGGTAAAGAGCTTGTATACGCCCATACCCAGTTCCGAACAATAGAGCAGATCGTATGCTATGGGGGTTACGCAGCGTACTTCATAACCAATCTCCACCGGACGCGATTTGACAGAGATTCCCAAAGACTCGAGTTTCTTTTCAATCATCCCGTTGAAAAGTTGTGCCTTGGAAACCTTGCCCAGTTCGGGATGGCCATGCTCGTCGTATGTAAAATGAACTCCAGAAGCTTCGAGCTCCTCCTTGCTCAGTTCGTGGAACACACCCTCCGAAATCATGATGGCTCCGTATGAAATGCCCATCAACTTGCGCTTGATTATGGATGATATGGCAAGGTTTATAATCTTTTCCGCCGTAATCTCGGTTTTGTCGAACATCTCGGGAATGACAATCATGGGATAGTGGCAGGTTGCGCCTATTCCGAGTGCAAGATGTCCTGCAGAACGGCCCATTGCTGCAACTACAAACCAGTTCCCGCTCGTTCTCGCATCCTCATATACGGTAGTTGCAATCTGGCATCCCTCGGCCATTGCGGAATTGTAACCGAACGTAGGTGTATTGTGAGGAAGGGGAAGGTCATTGTCGATTGTCTTGGGTACATGTATGTTGGCAATCGGATAGTTCTTTGCTGCAAGGAATTTTGCGATTCTGTTGGCTGTGGAAGCTGTATCGTCACCGCCTACGGTTACCAGCAGCTGGATATTGTTGCTCTTGAAAAACTCGAGATTGAAATTCTCGTCGAAATCCTGCTGTGTGGGTTTGTAACGGCTCATCATAAGATATGAACCGCCTCTGTTGAAGATTGAATCCGCGAGGATGAAATCCAGTTCGCAGAAATTCGGATTGGGAGAAAAGAGCCCCTTGTATCCGCCATGCAGGCCTAAAACCCTGTAATCGTTCTGAAGAAATGTCTTTGCGATACTGCCTACTACAGTATTCATTCCCGGTGCCGGACCACCGCCTGTAAGAATTACGATTGACTTTTTCATTATACTGTCTATAATAATCTGGTTATCTTTCGGCCGCAAATTTATCACAAATATTAAAAATATGCCTATTTTTGTTAGATATTTTTTTACAGTGAAAAAGAGCGACGCAAAAAAGAGAATAGAAGAGCTTAAAGAGCTGATAAATACTCACAATCACAATTATTACGTTTTGAATGCACCTGTAATAAGCGATTTTGAGTATGATATTCTCATGAATGAACTCATAGAACTGGAGAAGCGTTTTCCGCAATATCAGACACAGGACTCTCCTACCCAGAAGGTGGGGAGCGATCTCTGGCAGAAAGATAGCGGCGGCGAACGCGGCGGGTTCAGGCAATATCCCCACAAATATCCGATGCTCTCGTTGGGGAACACATATGACATTGCAGAACTGTATGCATTCGACCAGCGGATTAAAAAGATGGCCGACACTCCGTTCACATATAACTGCGAACTCAAGTTCGACGGTACTGCCATCTGTCTCACATACAGGAACGGCAGACTTTTCAGGGCGCTTACACGCGGTGACGGAACTGTGGGAGACGACGTTACCGAAAATGTCAGGGAAATAGCCACAATTCCGCAACAGCTCAATGCAGGAGCGTCATGGCCGGAGGAGTTTGAGATCAGAGGCGAAATCTACATGCCCTACGAGGCCTTCGACAGGCTTAACCGCCAGCGGGAACTGGACGAGGACCCTCCTTTTGCCAATCCGCGCAATGCTGCTGCAGGCTCATTGAAACTTCAGGAGAGCGCAGCTGTAAGGGAGCGCTCTCTAGAAGCCACACTCTATCATCTTATAGCCCCCGGATTCAATGTTGCAAGCCAGAGCGAAGCTCTCAAAGCAGCTTCGGAGTGGGGATTGCCGGTATCGGAGTATGCCAGAGAGTGCCGCGACATAGACGAGGCGGTGGAATATATAAACATGTGGGATGAAAAACGCCGCACCCTGCCCTTTGCCACAGACGGAATAGTAGTCAAGGTAAAC
This sequence comes from uncultured bacterium, assembly GCA_949300025.1. Taxonomy (GTDB): domain Bacteria; phylum Bacteroidota; class Bacteroidia; order Bacteroidales; family UBA932; genus Egerieousia. The sequence goes on from CASGCS010000024.1 coordinate 19,439, forward strand.
CAGTTGGAACTGCAAAGGGAGCTGGGCTTTACAGCAAAGTCACCCCGTTGGGCCACTGCCTACAAGTTCAAGCCGGAAGAGGCTCTTACAAAGGTGCTTTCAATAGATTTTCAAGTCGGACGGACAGGCGCTGTCACTCCTGTGGCCAATCTTGAACCGGTACTGCTTTCCGGAACGGTTGTAAAAAGGGCCACTCTGCACAACGGCGAACAGATGGATCTGCTCGACATCCATATAGGTGATTATGTCTATGTAGAAAAGGGAGGTGAGATAATCCCCAAAATAACAAGGGTGGAACTCTCAAAACGGAGCGAAGGGGCGGTAAAGGCCAGATTTCCTCTTTGCTGTCCCGACTGCGGAACCCCTCTGGTAAAAGATCCAGACGAGGCGAAATCATTCTGCCCCAATTCAGAAGGATGCCCTATGCAGCAGAAGGGAAAGTTCCTGCACTTCATAAGCCGCAAAGCCATGAACATAAATGCGGGAGAGGCGACCATCGAACAGCTTTATTCAAAGGGTTTCATAAAACGCCTGAGCGATTTGTACAGACTCACTCCGCAACAACTTCTGCAACTGGACAAATGGAAGGAAAAATCGGTCTCGAATTTCCTGAGTTCCGTAGAGCAGAGCAAGGAGAGACCATTCAACAGAGTGCTTTTCGCACTCGGCATAAAATATATAGGAGAGACTACCGCCGCCTCTCTGGCATCTGCATTCGGAAGCATAGACAACCTTATGAATGCCGGACGTGAGGAACTGCTCCAGACAGAAGATGTAGGCGAAAAACTGGCAGATTCCATTATGGACTACTTTTCCAACCCAGACAATCTGAAACTCATTGCAGAACTTAAGGAACTCGGCCTCAAGTTCGAGATGGAGGAGAGCAAAGTGCAGAGAGTGTCAGATTTGCTCAAAGGTAAAAGCATAATGATTACCGGAGTCTACTCCATATCGCGCGAACAGATGAAGGAGTATATAGAAGCGCACGGCGGAAAGGTGGCATCATCTGTAAGTTCGAGGACAGACTATCTGCTGGCCGGAGAAAAAGGCGGGGAATCCAAACTTAAGAAGGCCGAAAAACTGGGCATTCCCGTAATAAGCGAAGATGAACTTTATAAAATGACAGATAAAAACATATAACCATGAGAGAAATCAAGATAAATCCCGTAACCTGGTATGTAGGTACCAACGACAGGAAAAAGCACCTGTTCGAGAACAACTGGCCGCTTCCTTACGGCGTCTCCTACAATTCTTATCTTATCAATGACAGGCAGACGGCGCTGATAGACGGAATAGAATTCGGGGCAGATCCGGGATATCTGCCCAAAATCGCCAAGATACTTGCGGGCAAACCGCTTGATTATCTCATAGTGAACCACATGGAGCCTGACCATTCCGGCATGATTGCGGAAATTCTGGAGAAATATCCGGCCGTAAAACTGGTGGGCAATGCGCAGACTCAGAAAATCCTGGGAAACTACTATAACATCAAGGCTGAGAATTTTCACCTGGTTGCTGACGGCGCAGAACTTTCCCTGGGCGATACGCGCCTGAAATTCCATACAATACCATGGGTTCACTGGCCGGAGACAATGGTAACCTACGACGCCACTGAAAAAGTGCTCTTTTCGTGCGATGCATTCGGAGGCTTCGGCACTCTCGACGGTTCCATTTTCGATACCGGCAACAATCTGCAGGAGCATTATGTTTCGGAAATGAGAAGGTATTATTCGAATATCGTAGGCAAATACAGCGGCATGGTCCAGAAGGCACTTGCAAAGTTGTCTGGTCTGGAGATAAAGATGATATGTCCCTCTCACGGACTTGTCTGGAAAAATCCCGCCGAAGTCGTGGGCTTGTACGACAAATGGAGCAGGCACGAATCTGAAAAGGAGATAGTGATAGCATACGCATCCATGTATGGCAATACGGAGCAAATGGCAGACTTTCTCGGCTCCATGCTCGGGGAGAAGGGATATATAGTCCATACATACGATGTTTCAAAGACACATGTCTCATATATAATGAGCATGATCTGGAAATGCAGGGCAGTACTGCTCGGAACCTGCGCCTACAACGGTTTCATGCACCCCATGATGGAGCATCTGTGCAACGAGATAAAGATTGCGCAGCCTAAGGAGAAGATTTTCGGGCTGTTCGGGTCTTCGACCTGGAACGGGGCCGGAGTCAAGTCTCTCTCCAGATTCATGCATGAGAACGGGTTCCCGGTATTGGAGAATATGGCTGAGATAGCAGGAAGTTATGCCAAAGAAAAAATGGAAGAGGCCGGCTGTGCATTGGCTGCGGCAGTGGCGGAATCGTTGAAATAGTTGAGCAATGGAACTGAAAACAGGAGAGGAATATACGGTTGAGCATACCGTAACTGAAAATGATACGGCACTGGCCCACAAGTCCGGCGGGCTTGCCGTCTATGCCACTCCGGCAATGGCCGCCCTTATGGAGGAATCGGCCTATCTCCTGCTCAGGGAGTGCGGAGAGGAGAGCGTGGGAACAGAACTGAACATAAGCCATACGAGAGCCTGCCTGTGCGGGGCTGTTGTAAAGGCAGTGGCAAAAATAACCGGCATTGAAGGCCGGAAGATAACATTCAGGGTTGAAGCCTGCGACAGCGGGGGACCGATTGGCGAGGGCGACCACACAAGATTTGTAATTGACCCTGAAAAATTCATGTCCAAGCTAAAAAAGAACTGAATTGAGAGACCTTTGGGAAGAGATACGTTCGTTGTACAGGTGGATTGTAAAGTTCATCACCGAGGATATCTGGCACATAGAGATTGACGATCTGGGCCGGGCCAAGCGCAAGTTCCTCAAATACCTGAAGATTGCCATCATGACAGTCCGGGAGTCGGGAATCAACAAGCTGGGGCTCTATTCAGTCTCGTTGAGTTTCTTTGTGGCAATGTCGGTAGTGCCGTTTGCCGCCGTGGCCTTTGCCGTAACTGGCGGTCTCGGGTTCGAGGAAAAACTCAAATCTCTGCTGCTGGACAACTTCTCAGACAACCAGGAGGTCATAAACTGGGTAATCAGATTCGCAGACAACATAGTGGAGAGCGGACAGAAAGACATATTCGGCGTTATCAGTTTCATCTTCTTTACATGGATTATAATCTGGCTGATACTCAATGTAGAAAAAAGTTTCAACATGATTTGGAACGTAGAACGGAGGCGCTCGCTCGCCAAAAGGTTCCTCTACTATTTGGGAATACTGATAACCGCCCCGCTCATAATTACAATGCTGCTGTCGCTCTTTTCAATTTTCAGCCGCAACAGCCAGACGCTCGGCTACCCTTCTCAATGGGGGCTGCTTTTTGTAATCATGTTGTTCTTCCTGACAATAATGTACAAATACATCCCGAATGTAAAGGTGCATTTCAGCGCCGCATTCAATGCGGCCATAATAGCCTCTGTCGCATTTATAATAATACAATACATATATACTGAAACACAGATGCTCGTATCGAGAATCGATGCAGTCTACGGTGCCTTTGCCGCCATTCCGCTTTTTCTGATATGGCTGAACATAAGTTGGATGGTAATTCTGGTAGGGGCAGAGATCTCGCACGCTTTTCAATATGTATCTGAATATAAACTGAAGAAAAATGAAGTTTAACTACATAGACGCCTCCAATGAACACGGCATTGATTTCATAGATGAGCCGCTTATAAATTCGTTGATAGACGAGAATATAGAAGAGGACCCTGTCCTCTGCCGCGAAATCTTTGCAAAAAGCAGAAGCAAGCAGCCGCTCAACCTGCAGGATACTGCAGCGCTTATCGCCATAAGGTCAGAAGGGCTGCTGCATGAACTTTTTGAAACTGCAAGAGAGCTGAAAAGGGAGATATACGGAAAGAGAATCGTCCTGTTCGCACCTCTCTATGTCGGCAATTATTGCGTAAACGACTGTAAATACTGCGGTTTCCGCAGAAGTGCAAAGGGTACGGTAAGGAAGACCCTCACAAAAGAGGAGCTCGTAAGGGAGATATGCAATCTGGAAGATATGGGGCACAAAAGGCTCATTCTGGTTTTCGGAGAGTCACCGAAGTACACGCCGGAATTCATTGCTGAATGTGTAAGGCTCTGCTACTCTACCAAGAAGGGAAACGGCGAAATACGCAGGGTAAACATAAACGCAGCCCCGCTCGACATTGAGGGTTACAAGAGAGTCAAGTCTGCCGGCATAGGGACCTTCCAGGTCTTTCAGGAGACATATCACAGAGAAACATACGCCAGATACCACCCGGCGAACGACATCAAGGGAGATTATATGTGGAGGCTCAACGCAATGGACAGAGCTTTCAAGGGGGGAATTGACGACATGGGGATAGGCGTGCTTTTCGGGCTTTACGACTGGAGATTCGAGCTGCTCTCGCTCGTCTCCCATTCTCTTCACCTTCAAGACAGATACGGTGTAGGCCCCCATACAATCAGTTTTCCCAGAATACAGCCTGCACAGGATATGAACCTTCCCCTCCCCTACAGGGTTACGGATGAGCAGTTCAAGAAGCTTGTCGCAATCCTCAGGCTGGCAGTTCCATATACGGGTCTGATAATGACAGCACGCGAGAGCGAAGAGATAAGAGACGAAGTCATGGAGTTCGGAGTCTCTCAGATAGATGCCGGAACAAGGCTCGAGATAGGCGGTTACCAGAACCAAGACCGCGAACAGGAACTCAACAGGGAACAGTTCAGGGTCGGCGATACAAGAAACCTGGACGATGTCATACACTGGCTGCTTCAAAAAGAGTTTATCCCCAGTTTCTGCACCTCATGCTACAGGGTTGGAAGGACAGGAGAGCACTTTATGGAATATGCAATCCCGGGATTCATAAAGAAATTCTGTACGCCGAATGCAATGCTCACGCTTGCAGAATATCTAGAAGACTACGCGTCGCCCGCTACAAAAGAGACAGGATACAGGGTGATAGAAAAAAATCTGCAATCAATGGATGATTGCGGGCAGAAACAAAAGATTCTCTCTAAATTAGAGGCCATTAAAACCGGTAAAAGAGATTTATTATTTTAGATATGTTTACAAAAGAGGACAACGATTTAATTTACAACGCATTTGAGTCATTGAGAATAGCCAGTCTCAAACGGTGTGCAAACGAACAGGAGTATGAAGGTGTCATAAAGGCGTTCGAATTTGCCAACGAGGCCCACAAGGGTGTGCGCCGCCGTTCCGGAGAGCCATATATTCTCCACCCGATTGCCGTGGCAAAAATCGTTGTGGAGGAGATAGGTCTGGGCTACAAATCCATTGTAACAGCTTTGTTACACGACATTGTTGAAGATACTGAATATACCGTGGAAGACATAGCCCGCCTGTTCGGAGACAAGATTGCCTCTCTTGTAGACGGACTGACAAAGATAAAATCGGCCATGGACAGCAACCACAACAAGGTTGCGGGTACAGATCCGAACAGCAGGATGTCGCAGATGCAGGAGAAGTCTCTGCAAGCCGAAAACTTCAAGAGAATCCTGCTTACGCTCAACGACGATGTGCGCGTGATATTGATAAAGCTTGCCGACAGGCTGCATAACCTGCGTACAATAGATTCCATGCCGGAAAGGAAGAAAGACAAGATCCTCAGCGAGACCATGTATATCTTCATACCCCTTGCCCACAGGCTTGGACTTTACAGCATAAAGTCTGAAATGGAGAATATCTGGTTGAAATACAGGCAGCCGGAGCGGTACGCCGAAATCAGCAAGAAACTGAGCGAACACATAGAGAAGAAGGGGTGCATAATAGACAGCCTCATAAGCCCCATAGAAAACGTGCTGATAAAGGCAGGATACAAATTCACCATTACAAAAAGGACGAAGACACCCTACTCTATCTGGCGCAAGATGGAGACGAAAGGGATTCCGTTCGAGCAGATATACGATCTGTTTGCTATTAGAATCATATTCGAGCCAAAAAGCGGAATGTCGGAAAGGCAGCAGTGCTGGGAAATCTACTCTCTCATTTCAGAAGACCACCCGTCAAAGACCGACAGGATAAGAGACTGGGTGAGCACTCCCAAATCGAACGGCTATGAAGCGCTGCACTGTACGCTCATGAGCCCGCTCGGAAACTGGGTAGAAGTGCAGATACGCTCCGTAAGGATGAACGAGATTGCGGAAAAGGGGCTGGCCGCGCACTGGAGTTACAAGGGGATACAGAAAAGCCAGGAAAACGAACTCGACAACTGGCTGAATATGGTAAGGGAAGTACTCAAGAATCCCGACGTGAACGCTCTCGAATTTCTCGACAAGTTCCACGAAGGCTTGCTTTCGTCTGAAATATACGTATTTACACCCAAAGGGGAATCAAGAAGGCTCCCCAAAGGGGCTACAGTTCTCGATTTCGCCTACAGCATACATACGGAAATAGGCAACAGGGCCATAGCGGCAAAGGTCAATCTCAAGCTGGTCCCCCTTTCGTATGTTCCCAAGAACGGAGACCAGATAGAGATAATCACGGCGGAATCCCAGAAGCCCAAACGCGAATGGCTCGATTTTGTAAAGACACCCAAAGCCCAGAACCTGATTTACGATGCATTGAAATCAGATACCGAAAACTCCATAAAGGAGGGACAGCGTATGCTCGACACTGAACTGGCCAAACTGGGCGTTACACCGCAGACAAGGGTTTTCAAGAAACTTATGACTGCATACAATGTCAACAACAAGAATGAGTTATACAGCAAGATAGGCGCCGGCCTGATAGATTTGTCGGACCTTGAAAAGGTGCTGAGGAAAAACACAGAAAACAAGTTCGTAAAATATTGGAACCTGCAGTTCTTCCTTGGAAATTCAGACAAGAACAAAGAAGAAGAGCCCGATACTCAGAAGAAAGATAAGAAAGAGGAGGAGAAGAAAGAGAAAAAGGATGAAAAGCAGGCGGTCAAGGTGGACAAGAAGAAAGATTATCTTCTGGAAGAGAATCCCTTGGACAAAACGCTCTCCTACAAGGTGGCCGAGTGCTGCAACCCCATTCCTGGAGACCCCATAATAGGGTTTCTCGACGATGACAACGAAGTTATAGTCCATAAAAAGGTTTGTCCGGTTGCCATATCGCTCGCATCCATACAGGGCGGCAAGATAGTGAATGCAAAGTGGACAAAGCATACGATTCTCTCATTCCTGGCCCGTCTGGAGATAAAGGGAATAGACAGAATCGGAATCGTTGCAGAAATTACAAAATACATAACTCTTGTGCTGAGCGTGAATATACGAAAGATACATTTCGAGACACACGACGGTATCTTTGACGGCTACATAGACCTTTACGTGCACAATACAGATGACCTTGACGTGATGATAAAACGTCTGCTAAAAATAAAGGGCATAGAAAATGTAGTAAGAGCCAACCTAAAGGAATAGCGATGACAGGAAAGCATATCTCTAAAATTATTTTCGCGGCGGCGGCCGCGGCATACTGTTTCTACCACTCGTCATGTGCAAACACACACGGTTCCCCGACAGGGGGGCCGAAGGATACCATACCTCCAATAGTGCTTGCAACTGTTCCTGACTCCAACTCCACCAATGTGCCGAGAGATGTCAAGAGTTCCATCACGCTGACTTTCAACGAATATATTCAGCTTGTCGATGCAAGCAAGAACATACTGCTCTCTCCGCCCCAGAAAAAGAGGGTCAAGACAAGGCTCAAGGGAAAAAGCCTGATTGTATCTTTTGAAGAGCCCCTTGACAGCAACAAGACCTATACGATATACTTTGGCTCTGCCCTGGCAGACAACAACGAAGGGAACGTTCTATCCAATTACGCATATTCGTTTTCTACCGGAGCAGTCCTGGATTCCATGCTCTACAGCGGCACAGTACTCGACTACTCCACCCTGCTCCCTCTCGAAGGAGTCACGGTCGCATTGTATGAGAATCCAAAGGATTCATCTGTGCTCACAGTGCTTCCCGATGCCGTTACACGGAGCGACAAGTGGGGTTACTTCTGTTTCAGGAATCTCAAGAACTGCCGCTATACACTCTATGCATTCATGGATGACAACGGCAACAACCTCTACGACCCGGGCATAGAACAGGTAGGCTTTCTCGACAGCGCCATAACCCCTTCGGTCGTCATGGACGGCAGCAACCCCCAGCTTGCGCGTTACCGTATGGATGACACTCTCAACTGCATGTCCCGTCCGATAGAGAGCAGCATTTATCTTTTCAAGGAGAAAAACGGCATGCAATACATAAGCGACTACAAGCGTACCAGCAACAAAGGGGCGTATATCAAGTTCGGCGCCGCCGATGCCGTGATAGATTCATTTTCAATACTGGGAATAAGGGATAATCAGATTATCAAGCAATTCAACAGTTTGAACGACAGTCTCTGCTTCTGGATAAACGATCCCCGGAAACTGCCCGACACCCTCTATCTGGGCATAAGGTACATGAAGACAGATTCACTGGGAAACCTTTCGCCTTCGACCGAGAACCTGCGTCTTGTGGCTCCAAAGGAGAAGAGCGGAACAGAGAGCCGTGAAGAGGAAAAAGGCGGGCGTACAGAGAAGAAAAAAAGAAGCGACCTGCTTGAATTCAAACTGGAGGCAGATCCTAAAACGGTTGAACAGAACGGTTATGTATTATCGTTTGCCGAACCGCTTGTCGAGTGCAATGCAGACTCTATTCTCTTTACGATGAGCACACCGCGAAAAGTGGTTACAACCGAAAAGTTCACCCTTGAGCAGGACAGCACAGACGTGAACAGGTACATCCTGCGCCCTGTCGACGGATTCAAGATTGGAAACGAATATACGCTTCTCATCCTGCAGGCTGCATTCAAGGATATAAACGGCTTTACCAACGACACCACGGAAAGCACCGTTACGCTCCCTACCGACGACAGGCTCAGCACTCTGACTCTCGATGTAAGGAATGTTGACGCCCGCTATATCGTAGAACTGGTCAACCAGACCAGAGACAAGGTCTTCAGACGGCACATCATCATGAAAGACTCGATGCTGCTCTTCCCCTACCTCGATGCAGGGCGTTATTCTGTAAGGATAACGCAGGACAAGAACAGCAACGGCCTGCTCGACCCGGGCGTGGTCCTGAAGAAGATACAGCCCGAAATGGTCCGTCTCTACAAGACGTCGGGGAATGCTACCGTAATTGAAATAGGGGAAAAAATGGACCTTGAACAGGAAGTGGACATATCCAGACTTTTCAGGGATGAAAAAGATGAAGAAATCGAGTGAGTTATGAGAAACAGAACAGTAATGCTGATAATATCGCTCCTTTTTGCCTGCCCTGCATTGCGGGCCCAGGAGAATGCCGCCGGAACAGATACCACACTGAACAAGGCGATAGACATATACAAGGAGTTCAGCCTGACCTCCTTCGCAGACGAAGAGCCGCCAAAGATAATAGATTCAACCACTCTGCGTCAGCATCTTATAGGAATAAAATGGGGGTACTCGCTTTCAAATGTCGCATTCAGCGAAGATATAACCCATAAACCGATAGGCACTCCCAAAAATTTTGGAATATACTACACCTATTACCATTCATTGTGGGACAAAATGCCCTATTTCGGATTCCATACAGGAATAGAGTACAATGAAATAGGTTACAAGCACATAGTAGAGGGAGACCCTGATGCGGGCACGGTGACCACGGAGACAGAGTGCCTCTATCAGGCGCTTGAATGGCCTCTGCTTTCGCAGTTCAGGGTCGATTTCTGGAAGATGAGACTTCTTATAAACATAGGCCCCTACGGCTACTATATCCTTTCCACCGAGATGGAAGGCGGTATTCCGCAGACTACCAACAGGGCCGGAATCGGGCTTATGGGAGGGCTGGGGCTCGCTTTTGTCTTCAACCCCGTGGAGTTCCACATAGAGGGGAATTATAAATATACGATGTCTCACTTCTACGACCCGTCAATCTACTCGCAGGAGTACTGGGTCTATACCCATTCAAATCAGATAGTGCTGAGTTTCGGTCTCTTTTTCAGACTTGGAGGAGGAAAAAAATGAAAGAGCGGAAGACAATTGTAGCCCATGCGGCAAACGTGAAAATCGGAGGGGCGAATCCTCTTGTCGTGCAGACAATGTGCAATACAGACACCAACGACATAGAAGGTTCCATCGCACAGGTCATGGCAGCGGCAGATGCCGGTGCAGATATGGTAAGGCTTACCACCCAGGGAGTCAGGGAGGTCTCTTCTCTTGCCCGTATAAAACAGCGCCTGAGAGAAGCCGGATACAGCATACCTCTTGTGGCCGATGTCCATTTCAGTTCACAGGTTGCCATAGAGGCTGCAAAGGTAGCCGACAAGGTGAGAATAAATCCAGGGAACTTTGCAAAGGAGCATGAAAAGGCAAAAGAAGCCTTCTCCAATCTTATAGCCGTATGCAAAGAGCATGATACAGCCATAAGGATAGGCATTAATCACGGCTCTCTCGGTGAGAGGATAATAAACCTGTACGGCGACACTCCGAAAGGTATGGCAGAGGCTGCAATGGAATGGATAAAAATGTGTATCGCAGAGGATTTCTACAATGTCGTGCTTTCACTCAAGGCCAGCAACACCGTAGTCATGGTTACGGCATACAGGCTGCTGGCGCGCATGATGAAGGAGACCGGCGTGGTTTTCCCGCTCCACCTTGGAGTTACTGAAGCGGGTAACGGGGATACGGGCAGAATGAAGTCTGCCGTAGGGATAGGTGCCCTGCTTGCAGAAGGACTCGGCGACACAATCAGGGTCTCGTTGACAGAAAATCCGGTAAACGAAATATATACGGCAAGAATCATCCGCGATTACTTCACCGCCAGGGATTCTCCCGGCCATTATCTGTATGATATCAAGACAGTAAATGAGGCGGCGGAAAAAGGCGTGATTCCCGGCTGCCACATGCAGTGCGCCAGCCGTGAAGAGTATCTGGTCAAGTATTCTCTGCTCTTCGGGCCGCTTCTTCTGGATAAAAAGATAGATGATTTCAAGATATGCGGCCCGTTTGCCGCAGAAGAGGCAGATTTCAAAGAAAACCTGCTGCAGGCATCGCGCCGCAAATTCACAAGGCCGGAATATATTGCCTGCCCGGGTTGCGGAAGGACTCTTTACAATCTGGAGAGTGTCTTCAATGAGGTAAAGAGGCGCACATCGCATCTGAAAGGGGTGAAGATAGCGGTCATGGGCTGCATAGTCAACGGCCCCGGAGAGATGGCCGATGCAGATTACGGCTATGTCGGCGAAGGGGCGTCAAAGGTCGCAATTTACAGAGGCAAGGAGCCCGTCATGCGTTCTGTTCCTCAGGAAAAGGCAATAGAGGCGCTGCTTGAGCTTATAAGCAGCGACGGAAAATTCGGTTCCTGAACTCTTCGGGCGGATTGTCCGCATCAGATTGCATCACAGTGAAGTTCCCCGCCCTCGGCAGAAGTTATCATAACTTTCTGGCCTCTGTGTGCATATCCGAAGTTGATGCGTGCGGGATAGAGCCTTCCTCCTATATCTACCTTGCCTACAGGCTTGAGGTCTGTCGCAACAACGGCAGTCCTGCCTGTCAGCGATTCCAGTTCGCCCTTTTCAACTCCCACGAATCCTTCATCTGCCGAGAGATCGTTTTTCAGCGCTATTCTGGAAAATGCCTTGGTTCCATATATCCTGGATGCAAGAAGAATGGAACCGCATACTGAAACTGTAATGCTTACAAGGACAATGGCAAGTGGTTTTATGACAGGTTTTATGTCGATGGCGCCGTTATGTCTGAGCATATCATTGTCTACCATTGCAAAGGTAAGCGATGCTATTACGGCGATGATTCCTGCAATTCCGGCAACTCCGAAGCCGGGAATTACAAATATCTCGAGCGCAAGGAGCACTATTCCTGCAATAAACAGAAGTATTTCCCAATATTGGGCCAGTCCTTCGAGATAGAGCGGTGCAAAATAGAGAAGCGCCCCGCCTATTGCCGCCGCCAGGGCGAAGCCTATCCCCGGACTTTGCATTTCAAAATAGATGCCTCCGATTATAAGCATGAGAAAGAGACTTTGCAAAAATGGATTCATCAGAAAGTATATAATGGAATCCAGCGCGGTTATCTCTTGACGCTCGATGATATATTCAGAATTGTCGTTGCTTCCGGAGAGAATCTTGCCTATTACCTCCTCCACCGACTGCGCCTCGCCTTCGCAAAAACCGTTTTCAATGGCTTCCAACGGTGTAAAGCTAAGTACACTGTCTGTTCCGACCATCTTTTCCGCCACTTCGGGGTCTCTATGCCATACCTCCACTCTCCTGCCCTCCCTGACTATGCTCTTCTTGCCGTGGCTTTCGGCTGTGGAGCGCATCATGGCACGCATGAACGACTGATATTTGTCGGGCATAACCTCTCCGCTCCCGTTTACTACCGTTGCAGCGCCTATCGAACTGCCTTTCGCCATATAAATGGAGTCGCAGGCAATGCTTATCAGCGCCCCGGCCGAAGCAGCCTGAATATCTATAAATGCCACGACAGGTATCCTGCAGCGCAGAATGGCACTTCTTATGCTGTCTGCCGCATCCACCGCACCGCCGTATGTGTTAAGGTCTATTATGCAGTAGTCCGCTCTCTTTTCCGCTTCTTTCAGCCCTTTTGAGATTCTGGTAAACGCAGACTTGTCTACATTCTGTCTGAATTCCAGAAGGTAGAAGCGTGTCGTATCTGCATTGCCCCTGAGCGGGAAAAGCAGAAGCAGAAGAAACAATATCCTTGCAGCGTGTATCATGATTCAGAATTTACATCAATGAGAAAAAGAGTGTAAGATATACCGGGACGGAAAAGTCCATGACTGCTCCGTGCAAAACGGAAAGGGGAACATACTGGTTGCCCGAGTACCTCTGTATGATAGGCAGGGTGGTATCTGCGGTAGTGGCCCCTCCCGAGGAGATAGGCGCAAAATTTTTGAACCACTTTACCATCAACGGCGCGAAAGCCACAGTGACAAGTTCGCGTATAATATTTGCCGCAAGCGCAATAGTGCCGAGTTCCGCTCCTCTCACCTCATTTATCAGAATGCTGGAAAGCGAGTAGTAGCCGAAGCCCGCGCTCACCGAGAGCGTATCGAGCAGCGAAATGTCAGGCGTCACGCTCAATTTCCACAAAAACTGGATTACACCGTAAGCGACCGCCGCTCCGGCAAATGTTCCGGCCATTGTGGCCAACGGCAAAAAAAGCGTGGAGAGCGGCTGCTTTCTGATGAGTTTGAGAGTCTGTTCGTCTTTGCCCAGGTTGACACCGACCAGAAACATGAGCAGGTAAAGCACGTATTTGCTTATCTGTGAAATGTCAAGGGTGTCGGGAATTACTCCAAACAGCGCAAGAAGAAGGCCCGCCGCAAAGGAGCCCAATATGATAAGTATGTCACGCATTCCCTTTCCTCCTCTCTACTGTCATCCTGTAAAAGAACCAGGCGGCAATGCAACTGCCAAGCACGCTCAGAAGCGCTATTACAATAGCCGAGACCCCAAGTTTTGTAAATTGCGAAACCAGATTCTCGTTGAATCCCAGTTCGAGCCCCAGTACAAAGAGCAAGAGCGAAATTACAAGCATAATAACGGGCGAGAGCGATATTCTGATGCCTTTTCTCAAAAGCCTGCCTACAACGATGCCCACAACCATAAGTGAAATTGCGATAAACATACTCCAATATATTTTTTGCTAATATACGCTTAAATTTTTAATACCGGATTAAACATTTATTCCTACCTTTATAGTTAAAATTGCATGTTGAACCAAACATAACACGTTTCACAATGAAAATCAAACATCTCATACTGGCAGCGTTCCTTACTTCCGCCGCCGTCCCGCTCCATGCGCAGTCTTACCCGTTCAATCCCTACGACGAAGACTATTCCACAAGCTGTACCTCGATAATGGTAGGTAAGGATGCAAGTACAGACGGCTCGGTAATGACAGCCCATACGTGCGATTCCAACTACCGCACATGGCTCACGATGGAGCAGAGGAAAAAACATGAAGCGGGAGAGATGGAGCCCGTATACTGGGGAAGGCTCCATACGGAAGAGCCGCACGATGTGCGCAATCTTGTGAAGAAGGGGGAGATTCCTGCCATGGAGGGGCAGACATACGCATTCTTGAATGTCGCATATCCCTGCATGAATGAAAAACAGCTGGCCATGGGAGAAACCACTACAGAAGGCAGGCGCGAACTGAGGAATACCGACGGGCTGTTCCAGATAGAAGAATTGCAGAGAATAGCTCTTGAAAGGTGTTCCACTGCGCGTGAGGCCATAAGGCTGATTGGCTCGCTTGCAGAGGAATATGGCTATGGCGATTACGGAGAGTGCCTGACCATAGCAGACAAGAATGAAGTATGGCATTTTGAAATATACGGGACCGGAGAGGTCAAGCAGGGGTCGAAGTTCCAAAAGCCTGGCGCTCTGTGGGCGGCACAGAGGATTCCAGACGACCATGTCGGCATTTCGGCCAATATCCCAAGAATCGGAGTGATAGATTTCAACAATCCAGACTGTTTCCTCTACGGGGCGACCTTGAAAGAGCGTCTGAAGGATATGGGGCTCTGGGACGGCAAAAGTCAGTTCAAGTTCTATAAAATGGTGTCAGATGTCAAACCGTTCAGCATCAGGGAATATTTTGTATTTAATAAACTGGCCCCCTCGCTCGGCCTGAAGTTCGACGCCGAGGAACTTCCCTTCTCCATAAAGCCTGACAGGAAAGTCTCTCCCGAAGATATGTTTGCCCTTTACCGCCAGACATACGACGGAACAGAGTTCGATCAGGTAAAGAATCTCTCCGTGGAGGTAGACAGAAGGGTGAAGGTTTCAGACGGTGTCTACAGAGACTACAAAGATACCGTACGTCCGCTCTCCACCTTCATGCCCAACGACGTGCGTGAACTTCTGAACAGCATAAAGGAGGGAGTGGCCCCCAGATACAGGACCATAGCCGCCATCCAGTGTTCATATTCGCACATTATCCAGCTGAGGAACTGGCTTCCCGACGAGGTGGGTGCGGTTGCCTACTTTGCATTCGACAACCCTGCACAGACTCCGCGCATCCCTATCTACTGCTGCGAGACCTCGCTCCCCGACGGTTTTGAGGTCTGCGGACAGCACCGCTACAGAAAGGATGCTGCGATTTGGTCATACAGGGAGACCAACCGTATCGCCACAATAAACTGGGAGAAGACCCGCCATCTTATAGAGCCTCTCGTGCTCGACTATCAGAAACTCATGATGGAAGAGTGCAGAGAGGTGGAAAAAAAGGCTGTCGAACTTCTAAAGGAGGGGAAGAGAGAGGAGGCTGTGGAGATGCTTACAAAATTCACAGCAATGTTTGAGGCTTCTGCCAGAAACAGTTGGGAGCGTCTCAAGGCAGACTTGTGGACAATTTTTGCAAGAAGCATGTAACAGATATTGCAATAAAATCAAATTCTGATTAATTTTGCTCAATTTTGATAACACCGTTTCACAAAGATGCAATCATTAAAGAAATCTAAGCTTGTTTTGGAGAATGGCCTTGAATTCCAAGGCTATTCGTTCGGTTATGAAAATACGGCCGGTGGAGAAGTTGTATTCAGTACAGCGATGGTCGGGTATCCCGAAAGTCTTACAGATCCCTCCTACTCCGGACAGATTCTCTGTATCACCTATCCCAGCATAGGAAATTATGGAGTCATGAACGACTGTCTGGACAATGGCATTTCAAAATATTTTGAGTCCGACAAGATTCACGTAAAGGCGCTTGTCATTTCAGACTACTCGTTCGACTACAGTCACTGGAATGCGGCCAAGAGTCTGGACCAGTGGCTGAAGGAGGAGAAGGTTCCCGGTCTGTTCGGCATAGACACCAGAGCTTTGACAAAAGTGCTCAGAGAAGAGGGCGCAATGCTGGGAAAGATTGTTCCCGAGGGCTTCAGCGCAGATTTTGAACCCTATAATCCAAATACCGAAAACCAGGTAGGCATTGTAAGCTGCAAGGAAATCATACGTTACGGCAAGGGAGAGAAAAAGGTTGTCCTGCTCGACTGCGGAGTAAAGAACAATATTCTCAGATGCCTTATAAAACGAAACATAGAACTTATCAGAGTGCCCTGGAACTACGATTTCAACCAGTTGGAATACGACGGGCTGTTTATTTCCAACGGCCCGGGAAATCCTGAGTTCTGCACCGAAGCGGTGGAGCATATAAAGGTCGCAATGGAAAAGTGTAAGCCCATTTGCGGTATCTGCATGGGCAACCAGCTCCTTTCAAAGGCAGCCGGGGCCAAGACATTCAAACTCAAATACGGCCACAGGAGCCACAATCAGCCGGTACGTATGGCCGGAACTTCGAGATGTTTCATAACCTCCCAGAATCACGGCTATGCCGTAGACGGTTCAACTCTGGGAAGCGACTGGGAAGAGTTGTTTGTAAATATGAACGACGGCACGAACGAGGGCATAAGACATAAGAGCAAACCCTTCTTTTCCGCCCAGTTCCACCCCGAGGCTGCAAGCGGCCCGACCGACACCGAATTCCTGTTTGACGATTTTATTAAACTGTTGTAATACTGTTGCGGATGAAAAAGATAGAAAAAGTTCTTCTGTTAGGTTCCGGCGCGCTCAAGATAGGCGAAGCCGGAGAGTTCGACTATTCCGGTTCCCAGGCCCTAAAGGCCATGAGGGAAGAGGGAATCAAAACCGTTCTGATTAATCCGAATATTGCAACGGTCCAGACTTCTGAAGGTGTTGCGGACAAAATCTATTTTCTGCCCGTTACGCCATATTTCGTGGAGCAGGTAATAAAAAGAGAGAGACCTCAGGGCATATTGCTGGCATTCGGAGGCCAGACCGCCCTTAACTGCGGTGTAGAACTCTACCGCAGCGGAGTGTTGGAAAAGTACGACGTGCAGGTTCTGGGAACTCCGGTCCAGGCAATCATGGATACCGAAGACCGCGAACTGTTTGTAAAGAAGCTCGACGAAATAAACGTAAAGACAATAAAGAGCCATGCCGTAGAAAACATAGAAGACGCCAAGGCTGCGGCCAGTGAACTGGGCTATCCGGTCATAATAAGGGCCGCCTATGCGCTCGGCGGGCTCGGCAGCGGCTTCTGCAACAATGAAGACGAACTGGAGAAACTTGCGCAAAAAGCATTTACCTTCTCTCCGCAGATTCTTGTGGAAAAGTCTCTCAAGGGATGGAAGGAGATTGAATATGAGATAGTCCGTGACAGATACAACAACTGTATAGCAGTCTGCAACATGGAGAATTTCGACCCGCTCGGAATACACACCGGGGAGAGTATAGTAGTGGCTCCGTCGCAGACCCTTACAAACGATGAATTCCATATCCTGAGAGAAATCGCGATAAAAATCGTACGGCACGTGGGCATTGTGGGTGAGTGCAACGTACAGTATGCTTTTGACCCCGAATCTGAAGACTACAGGGTGATTGAAGTGAATGCCCGTCTGAGCCGTTCGTCGGCGCTTGCCTCAAAGGCAACAGGATACCCTCTTGCTTTCGTGGCTGCAAAACTCGGACTGGGGTACGGCCTCTTTGAACTGAAGAACTCCGTGACAAAAAACACACCGGCATTCTTCGAGCCCGCCCTTGACTATATTGTCTGCAAGATTCCCCGCTGGGACCTTTCAAAATTCCATGGCGTAAGCCGTGAAATAGGCAGCAGCATGAAGAGCGTCGGGGAAGTGATGGCCATAGGACGCACCTTCGAGGAAGCCATACAGAAAGGCCTGCGCATGATTGGCCAGGGAGCACACGGCTTTGTCGCCAACAAGGAGATAAAGGTGGAAGATATAGACAAGGCGCTGAGAGAACCTACAGACAATCGTATCTTTGTAATATCCAAGGCATTCAAGGCCGGATACACTATAGACCAGATTCATGATCTCACAAAGATTGACAAGTGGTTCCTCTATAAGCTTTACAATATCATAATTACCGACAGGGAACTCTACGCCCTCAATTGCGAGACGGAACTCTCCGCCGAACTGCTCAGAAAGGCAAAATGCCAGGGCTTCTCTGATTTCCAGATAGGCCGTCTGATTTTCAAGGACAAGCTTGACATAGATGCGGCAATGGCCAAAATCCGCAGATACCGCAAATTCCTGAACATACTGCCGGTAGTCAAGCAGATAGATACTCTGGCCGCAGAATTTCCCGCCCAGACCAATTATCTCTACCTCACCTACAACGGTACCGAGAACGATGTAGAGTACAAGGGCGACAGAAAATCCATAATAGTGCTCGGTTCCGGAGCATACAGAATCGGAAGTTCGGTAGAGTTCGACTGGTGCAGCGTGAATGCCCTCAAGACAATCCAGAATTGCGGTTGGAGAGGTGTAATGATAAACTACAATCCCGAAACCGTCTCTACAGACTACGACATGTGCGACCGCCTCTATTTCGACGAACTGACTTTCGAGCGTGTAATGGACATTTACGAACTTGAAAATCCGCACGGCATGGTGGTTTCAGTAGGCGGGCAGATTCCCAACAACCTTGCACTCAGGCTCGATGAGGCAAAAGTTCCCATTTTGGGAACCTCGGCAATGTCGATAGACAACGCCGAAGACCGCAACCGCTTCTCATCTACCCTCGACGCTCTCGAAATTGACCAGCCGCGCTGGAAAGAGCTTACCACAATGGATGAGGTATACGATTTTGTAGACAACGTAGGCTTCCCTGTCCTTGTGCGTCCCTCATACGTGCTTTCCGGTGCAGCCATGAATGTCTGCTCAAACAAGAGCGAACTGGAGCAGTTCCTCAAGCTTGCGGCAAACGTTTCAAAAAAGCATCCGGTGGTAATAAGCGAATTCATACAGAATGCCAAGGAGATAGAGTTTGACGCCGTGGCCAGCAAGGGCGAGATTATGGCTTACGCAATTTCAGAGCATATAGAATTTGCAGGCGTCCATTCGGGAGATGCGACCATACAGTTCCCGCCCCAAAAACTCTATGTGGAGACTGCGCGCAGGATAAAGAAAATATCGCGCAAGATTGCGGACGCGCTTCAGATTTCGGGTCCGTTCAATATTCAGTTCCTTGCAAAGGAGAACGACATTAAAGTCATAGAGTGCAACCTCAGGGCTTCCAGAAGTTTCCCGTTCGTTTCAAAGGTCTTGAAAATAAACTTTATAGACCTTGCAACAAAAATCATGATAGGCGAGCCTGTAACAAAACCCAGCAAGAGCGCCTTCGATTTGGATTATGTAGGTGTCAAGGCTTCTCAGTTTTCTTTCTCGAGACTGCAGAAGGCAGACCCTGTTCTCGGAGTCGACATGGCCTCCACCGGTGAGGTAGGCTGCCTTGGAGACGACAGCAACGAGGCAATTCTTACGGCAATGCTCTCTGTCGGGCATAAGGTTCCCAAAAAGAACATACTGCTCTCGACCGGCGACGCAAAACAGAAGGCCGAACTGCTCGGTGCAGCCAAAAAACTGGCCGACAACGGATATTCACTCTATGCTACCGGCGGTTCATACAAGTATCTTGTAGACAACAATATTCCGGCAACCCGCGTCTACTGGCCAAGTGAAGAGGGAATGCAGCCCCAGGCAATGGATCTGCTCAGGGAAAAGAAGATAGACATGGTTGTAAATATTCCAAAGAACCTCACGCAGGTAGAACTGGAAAACGGGTACAAGGTCCGCCGCGCAGCCGTAGACTTCAACATTCCACTTATAACCAACGCAAGGCTTGCAAGTGCGTTTATAAATGCCTTTTGTGTTATGCCTGTGGAGGAGATAAGTATCAAGGGGTGGGATGAATATTAATTGGCGTGATAGCGGCAGTTCAACGCTCCTTCGCCCCGAACCTTGAGACCTTGTTATACTAGGGTATAGTTGCAGAAGAATCTCTGCAAACTATACCCTTCAATTATTCAGGAAATCCATGATTCCGGGCATTGCCTCTTCAAGCATGTCAAGGACTAATTCAAACCCTTTCGGTCCGCCGTAATATGGGTCAGGGACCTCGTCCATTTTATATTTGATGCGTTTCTCCCGTGAAAGGAATTCTGTCAGTTTATGAATTTTGGCCTGCTGCCTCCCATCTGCCGCAACCCTTTTAAGGGCAGCCACATTTGAATTGTCCATTGCTACGATTATGTCGAATCTCTCGAAATCTTCGCGGCAGACCTGCCTTGCAATCGAATCTACTTTATAACCGCGGGCCGCTGCAGCCGAGCGCATTCTGGCATCTGCCCTCTCTCCGGCGTGGTAATCTATTATGCCGGCAGAGTCCACGAAAAAACCGGCAGCCTCTCCCCGCTTTTCAAGAAAACTTTTCATTACCGCCTCCGCCGCTGCAGAGCGGCAGATATTCCCCATACAGACAAACAGTATATTCTTCATTCCATATTCTATTCGTTGCTATCGCCCAGCAGTCGGTCTGCTGCTGCGGAATCCAGACTCTCCACACCTTTGAGCTTGCGCTGTATCATCCTTGTCCTGGTACCTACAAGATTGTCCATTTCGCTGAGTCCATCCTGAATCTTGCCTTTCGCCTTCTCCAGAATTCCGCCGAACTTTTCGAACTCTGTCTTTACAGCTCCCAGAGTCTCCCATACTTCGCTGCTGCGCTTCTGAATTGCAAGCGTCTTGAAGCCCATCTGAAGGCTGTTGAGAATTGCGGCAAGAGTGGTGGGGCCTGTAACTATGACGTTATAATTCTTCTGGAGGCTCTCGAGCAGGTCGGCCTTTCTTACCACTTCCGCATATATTCCCTCGAACGGGAGAAACATAATGGCAAAATTGGTGGTATGCGGAGGATCTATATATTTTGTACTTATATCCTTGGCATTTGCCTTGATGGCCGAATCCAGCTCTTTTTGTGCAGCCTCTATGACGGCCTGTTCGCCGGTGTCATAGGCATTCTGCAGTTTTTCATATACATCCTTGGGAAATTTTGCATCTATAGGTAGCCAGATAAACGGGATGGAATCACTGTTGCCGGGAAGTTTTACGGCAAATTCTACAATGTCGCGGCTTCCCTTCCTGGGAATTACATTGGCTGAGAACTGTTCAGGGGCAAGGATATTTTCCAACAGCATCTGCAACTGAACCTCACCGAATCCGCCGCGCATCTTCACATTGCTCAGAACCTTCTTCAGACCTCCTACATCCTGGGCAAGATTCTTCATCTCGCCCAAACCCTGCTGGACTTCGTTCAACTGCTTGCCGACAGTTTCAAAACTCTTGCCCAACCTTTCGGAGAGCGTCTTGTCCAGTTTCTCCTCCACTGTCGCACGGATATGCTCCAGTTTTTCATTTGAACGGGCAATAAGTTCGTTCTGGGTCTTGTCAAGGGCAGCCAGCCGCTCGTTCTGGAATTTTTCAAGACTTTCGAATTTTGCAGTTATAACCTTGTTGGTTAGTTCGTTGTTTTTGTCGAAAGTCTCACGGAACTCTCTGAACGAACCCTCCAGGGTTTCACGCTGCTGCTTCTGCTGCAGGTAGAGTTCCTCCTTGATTTGCGAAATCATGCGTACAAGATCGTCCTTGAGTGCAGACTGCAGGTTCCTGCTCTCCTCTCTCACTGTTTTTTCCAGCTCATCTGTCTTAAGAGAAGACTGCACGCTCTTCATTCTTTTAAGGGTCACGGCAATGAGAAATATCTGAACCGCTGCAAGCAGAATTGTCAAAACCAATATAGCGTATATCATAACAGGATTTGTTTCCCGCAAAAATAGGATTTTTATCAAAGAATCTGAAATTTCAGGCCGAAAGAGAGGCGCAGGTAATCCTTGGGAGAGAGATACCTGTTAGTAAATGCGCTTATTACATACAAATCGCAGGAACTTATCTCATAAAACGCTGTAATTGATCTTGCAAAAAACCTTTTCTGGTGAGGGATTTCAAAGGTAATCCGTTCTCCTATGAACAGATGCGTCCGTATACGTGTGGAAAAACCGTAATATCCGCTCGGGTACCGGCTCGGCTCGCGCGTCCAGAAATTGTTGTCAAGCACGGTGTTGAAATAGAGGCCGCACGAGAAGGGTTCGAATGAAAAACTGTCGTTGAGCCGTATGCTCCATGGAATATAGTTCTGTTTGAGAGTCAAAGTCGCCTTTGCATTGTCTGAATTGTATTTAGGGATTATTCCTATGAAAATGTCTGTCTCCCACTGCCTGCGCCTGCCATAGTCCCATCCTGCTCCGAAAGAGATGAGCCCCATGTCGCCGTACATCTGGATTTTGGAATATGAAGGCACGCTGTTGCGGTAGCGCCGCACACGTCTGTCGTATCTTTCAGAACGCTTTATTTTTGACTTCTTCTCAGACAGATGCATGGTTATACTGTCATGTGCGAGTTCAACAAGCATATCGCAAGGCATGCTCCGGCAGTGTCTACCCTCTCCGCAGCAGACAAGCGGAAAAAGCATCAGAACGAAAAAAAGAATATATTCAGAATTCGACAGCTTCATATTCGTAGCCTTTTTCGCTGACAGTAAACAGCAGATAAACGCGTTTTTTAATATTGGGACACTGGTAACGGTAATAATGGACACCGTTAGAGAGAGACTCCTCCGCCGTCAGAGCATGGGTGTGCCCGAAAATATAAAACTGCAAACCGGGAAAAAGAGTGGTGTAATATTCGAATACCTTCTCTACATTGTTGTTGAAGACATCGCTTCCCGGAGCGGCATGCATGATAAAGGCAGTTCTCTTGACATTGTCAGGCATGTTGTCAAGCTGGAACTGCATGAAATTGAAATCCGGTACAGGTTCTGAGTAGTCATATTCAAGTGCATTCGTATTCAGGCAGACGAATCTCATGTCTGCGGCAGTAAAGAAGAAATTTGTCTGGCCGTAAATTTCCCTGAAAGCATCCTTTCCCGTACCCAGACAGTCGTGGTTTCCTATCGTGCAGACATACGGGACCTTCAACCTGTTCAGAATGTCTCTCATAAGCATGAATTCATCTGTAAGCCCGAAATCGGCCTGGTCTCCGCAGTGTATTACAAAGTCTATGTCATTTCTCGCGTTTATGGCCTTCACTGCATCTTCCGTCTCGTCGTACCAGCGTTGTGTATCGCTGATTACCGCAAAAGTGAAACTGCTTTTCCCCTCCAGCGAAGCCTCTATCCTGACAATATTCTTCTTGTTTATATCCCTTTCCCCGCTTATCACAGTGTCGTACGGGTGTACTTCTATCATACTGCACGAGCAGAGCAGGCAGAAAAACAGCAGGACGGTCTGAATGGTTGTCACTCTCATAAAGGATTTTCACGAAGATTTTTCTGAATAGATAACGCCGCCACCTCCCTATATGTTCAATCAGGAAGGAATATTTCACGCATTATTTGCACACTTGATGCTTTTGACTATCTTTGCAGACTGAAAAATTAGTAAAAGGTATTACCATAATATATGATACTGAATAAGCAATTGGGAGTTTTTCTGAATTTTGTCCACAACAGGTTCAAGAAATATATGACGGCATTTTTTCAGGAAGGCGGTTGCAATATAACTCCGGAGCAGTTTCTGCTGCTCGACGCACTCTGGGACATGGGTGTAATGTCGCAACAGAAGATTGCCGACACAATGCTCAAAGACAAGAACTCAGTTGTAAAGCTTGTCGACGGCCTGGAGAAAAGAGGTCTTGTAAGAAGAATAGCGGACAGCGAAGACAGAAGGCAGAATCTCATTGAGATAACACCAAAGGCAATGGCCATGAAAGAGAAGGTGACCGAACTGGCCATAAATTCAGTAGACCTCATAACCAAGGATATTTCAAAGGATGATTTGCATATTTTCATTAACGTGCTCTCCAAAATGGCGGAGAACATGAACGAAAAGGTCAATCTGTTAAAAATCTGTGAAAAATAGTATGGGAAAGTTATACGATAGACTTTTGCAGGATTACCGCATAAAAGAGGGGTTGAAGGCCTGCATAAATTGCGGAACATGCACGGCAATCTGTCCGGCAGCCGAATTTTACAAATACGACCCCAGGAAAATAGTGGATACCGTACAGTCGCAAAACGACGAGGAGATAGAAAAGCTGCTCAAAAGCGAAACGATATGGTATTGCGGCGAGTGTATGTCATGCATGACACGCTGCCCGAGGAAAAACGCTCCCGGCATGGTTATCATGGCCCTGCGCAGCCTCTCCATAGAGATGGGCTATTTTGTGGAATCAGAAAAGGGAAGGCAGCAATATGCCATAAACAAAGTAATGTGCAGCAATATTCTCAAGTACGGATATTGCGTATACCCCAGAACCTTTACCTCCAAAATGCATCCTGAAGCGGGAAAGATATGGGAATGGGAAGAGAAAAATTTCGACGATGTCTACGGCCGGCTGGGAGCCAATCTCGACGGTGAAGGTTGCGGTGCGCTCAGAAAAATCCCGCAGGAAGATCTGGATGAACTCAAGCGTATATTCGACATTACGGGTGCGACCCGCAGAAATGAAATAATAAACGAACTCTCCATGAAAAAGGCTAAGGAGATGGGCCTTGACGAAGAGGAGTATTTTACAAAGGTTTTTGAGCAGACAGAGAAAGACCATCTTAACAGATAAATCTCATGATATACGAAGGAAAACAGAAAATCTGGTCTGAATACCAGAAAGATATACCCGACGATCACTATTTTTACGTAAGAAGTTGCATAAGGCAGAGTTTTTTCCCGGCATCAGAAAAAGTATTTCTTGATATTGCCAGAAACAAACTTGGCAAGGACTTTTTTGAGACCGAGCACCATACCACATGCGGAGGCATTGCCTACCATTCCGATGCAATTCCCCAGGAGACATCCATGACAATCATCGCCCGTCAGTTTGCCCTGATGCACAAATACGGTTACCAGAACTATGTGTGCTCATGCATAACTTCGTTCGGGCTTTATACCGAAACACTTGAGACATGGAGGGAGTTTCCCGAACTCGAGGCCAGGATAAAGGAAAACCTATGGAAATCCTGCAAGTTGGAATTTGCAAAGCCAAAATATCTGGCCCACGCAAGCGACCTTATATATAAATTCAGGAATCAGATAGCCTCGCAGGCAAAATTCAAGCTTATTGAGAAGAAGACAGGGCGTCCGCTGAGAGTGGTAGAACACATAGGGTGCCATTATGCCAAGATGTTCCCCTCAAAGGGGTTTGGCGGCGCCGAATATCCGTATGTGCTCGCCGGCATGATTGAAGCATGGGGAGGCGAAGTCATAGACTACCCCGAAAGAAGGCACTGCTGCGGATTCGGATTCAGACAGTATCTTGTAAAGAGCAACAGGGGCTACTCCCTCTCAAACACCCACAAGAAATTCGAATCCATGGAACCCTACAAACCCGACATGATTATAACAAACTGTCCGGGCTGCCCTTATTTCCTTGACAGGTGGCAATATGTCATCTCCGAAATAGAGGGAAAGACCTATGGAGAGAACGGACACGGCATACCGGTCTTCACTTATGAAGAGGTTGCAGGCCTTGTACTAGGGTACGATCCGTGGGATCTGGGGCTTCAGGTACATCAGGTAAGTGTGGAGCCGCTTCTTGACAAAATGGGCGTTCCATACGACCCGCAAATGAAATATAAAGGAAAAAACAACAAGGATATAGGACGGCCGGAGCTTCCCACATGCGCCTGCCTCTAACAGAAAATTCACTATATGAACAAAAACGTAATGGTTATAGGCGGAGGCCCGTGCGGGCTGGAAGCCTCGGCACAACTCCATAAGATGGGATACAACGTTATCCTTATCGAAAAAGAAAAACAACTCGGCGGACACCTTGCCAAATGGGACAGACTCTTTCCGGAAGGGATACCGGCCAGGGAGGTGCTCGACACTCTCATAGAGAGGATAAACGGAGTCAAATGCTTTACCGAAACCGAAGTCGTCTCCATAAACCTTCTCGACAAGGAGTACAACGTAATCCTTTCAAACGGCATTACCGTACTTTCCAAAGCGGTGCTCATGACCAGCGGATTTGACCTTTTCCCTGCGGAAAAGAAAGAGGAATACGGTTACGGCATATACGACAGGGTCATAACCAATGCAGACCTTGAAAACTATTTCGCATCGAAAAACGATGCAAGGATTGTGGAAAATCCCAAAAGGATAGGGTTCGTGCATTGCGTAGGCTCCAGAGATGAAAAGGCCGGGAACCGGCATTGCTCCAAGGTCTGCTGCGCCACGGCTGTAAAGCAGGCCTGCGAGATAAAGGAGCTTTTCCCCGATGCGGAAGTCTTCTGCTTCTATATGGATTTGAGAATGTTCGGCAGGGGATATGAAGACATGTACCTCAAGGCCCAAAGAGATTACGGAATAAGGTTTATCCGCGGCCGTGTATCAGAAGTTTCCGAGACTCTCGACCGGCAGGTGGTTGTCAAGGCGGAAGATACGCTAAGCGGAAAGCCCCTGAAGGTTACCCTCGATTTGCTTGTGCTGATGGCCGGGATGCAGAATTCGCAGGCCGGAATCAAGGTCGGAAACAAGATTGGGATGAGAAGGTCTGAAGACGGATTCTTTACCACAAAGGGCTCTATCCTTTCACTGCAGGAGTGCGACAAGGCCGGAATTTTCTATGCCGGAGCCTGCACAGGGCCGAAGACGCTCCCCGACACCCTGAATGAAGCCAGGGCCGCGGCAATATCTGTTCACAACTATTTCTACAATACGGAAATTTAAGATGGATTTCGGTTTCTCATTATCTCCAAGTTCCAGAATAGATCTGGACCTGTTCGACAGGGAAAAGTTCAGACAGTTGACAGAACTGGAACCCGATGTGCTCAAGTGTATGGCGTGCGGTTCGTGCACGGCGACATGCACGGCCGGGAAGTTTGCAAAAAACAGCCTGCGGAGCGCCATCCTCTACCTGCAGAACGGGCAAAGTGCGCAGGCGCTCGAATATCTGAAGCCATGTATGCTCTGCGGCAAATGTTTCATGGTCTGTCCGCGCGGAATAAATACGCGGCATCTGATACTGTCAATCCTTAAAATATACGGTGACGCAAAATGAAAGAGAGAATTATAGGAGGGTACGACAATTTTGTCATACCGTTTATGATAGGAATAATATTCCTTCTCACCTATCTGCTGATAGGTCTGATAAGAATACTTAAACATATCCCCGGGCAAGACAGGAAAAAACTGCTGCTTTCATTTGTCAATCCCAAGATTCTTGCAAAGGACATAAGAGACATAATACGCGACTGTCTGTTGCATGTAAAGATTTTCAAGAGGAACATCCTTCTGGGCTATATGCATGCCAGCATAGCGTTCGGATGGTTCATGCTTATAGTAATCGGGCACATTGAGGTTGCGCTATTCGTGCCTCAGAGAAACGGTTCGCTCTATTATCCTGTGTTTTACAGGTTTTTTGTTTCTGAACAGAACTATACACTCAAGGGAGCCTTTTTCTTCTTCCTCATGGATTTCTTCCTCCTGGTGGTACTTAGCGGAGTAGGGCTTGCGATGTACAAGAGAATCCGCTCGATTGCCCTCGGCATGAGGCGGACCACCAAACCATGCTTCGCAGACCGCGTGGCTCTCTACTGCCTCTGGTCCATATTTCCGTTGAGGCTGCTCGCCGAAGGATTTACGGCAGGCATAAGCGGAGGAAGCTTTCTTACCAAGCCGGTAAACA
This sequence comes from uncultured bacterium, assembly GCA_949300025.1. Taxonomy (GTDB): domain Bacteria; phylum Bacteroidota; class Bacteroidia; order Bacteroidales; family UBA932; genus Egerieousia. Next base: position 47,031 of record CASGCS010000024.1, read on the forward strand.
TGCTCTTTGCAAACTTTTTCGGCAATGATCTCAACATATATCCTACATGGTGGGCATACTCAATAGCGCTCGGTCTCTTCTTCCTCGCAATGCCTTTCAGCAGATACATGCACATACCTACCGAGGTCCTGCTCATAGTAATGCGCAACGCCGGCCTTAAGGTCACGCGTCCGCGCAAAGGGTTTGCCGAGGCCGAGATATACTCCTGCTCAAGCTGCGGAATATGTCTGGATGCCTGCCCCATGAATGTCCAGAAAAAGAATCTGAAGTATTCGTCGGTCTACTTCATAAGGTTTCTGCGCCGTCACAACACCAAAAAGATAAATGAAATTGCAGACAAGTGCCTGATGTGCGGGAAGTGCGTGGCGCTCTGTCCTGTAGGGGTTGAATCATGCAATATAAAGATGGCCCAGAGAGGAACCGTGACGGAAAAGCTCCCGTATGACTACTCGTATCTGGAGAAAATGGAATCTCCTGTAATGGCATCTCAGGACAAGGTGCTCTACTTTGCAGGCTGCATGACCCATCTGGAACCGGCAATCATAAAGTCGATGAAGAAGATTTTCGAGGCAGCCGGAGAGAATTACTACTTTGCAGACAGCGACGGTGGGCTCTGCTGCGGAAGACCGCTTATGCTTGCCGGCAAAAAGGAGGCGGCCGGCCAGCTCATAAAGAAAAATACCGAACTCTTCCTTGCCTCGGGATGCAAGACCATTGTTCTCTCCTGCCCTATCTGCCTGCGTGTATTCAGGGATGAGTACAGACTGCCGGGAATCAAACTGCTGCATCATACCCAATATATAAACTCTCTCATAAGGAGCGGCAGGATAAGCGTGGCAAAGGATGAGACCTCTTATGTATACCACGACCCGTGCGAATTGGGCAGGGGATGCAGGATATACAGCGAACCCAGAAATGTGGTAATGGCTCTGGGGGAACTCAGGCACGCCGCCAAGGAGAGGAAAGAGAGCATCTGCTGCGGAGGCAGTGTAGGCAGCCTTACTCTCAACTTTGAAGACAGGGCGAAAATCACCCAGGAATCTCTCAAGACACTGACAGCGGAGCACCCCGACAGGATTGTCACCGCATGCCCTCTCTGTCTGAAGACATTCGCAGACCAGAGCAAGAGCACACCCGTATGCGATATTGCCCAGGCAGTAGCGGAGAAGATGGTGTAATTTTATATGCAAGATACTTTGCAGAAAAAGTATAATGTTTTACTTTTGCATGTTTGTTTTTTAATTATATGTGTATGATGTTCAGACCTACGGGCTATAAATTGCTTACCGTTGCCACAGGCAGGATTTTTCCGGATACGGGATGGGTTCTCAATGACCCCCAGTGCAGCGTACCTTCGCTGGTGAGAGCTGTATATGACAAGAAACAGATAGATTTCAAAGAGGAAAGTTACGGCTTTTACAAGTTTGCAGACTGGCTGCCCGTAAACACGATTCTGAAAAATTCATCTGCACCGGTAACATACAGGAGCGAAAAACTGGCCGGGTATCTGGGTCTGGAGAATCTTTACATCACGTTTTCGGGATACTGGCCCGAAAAGGGAGCTCAGATGAGCACCTGTTCGTTCAAGGAGACCGAAGCCTATTCTGTCTGCGCAAGACTGCCGCTGGACAACAGAAAGATTCTGGTACTTGCCTCTGCAGGAAATACGGCAAGGGCCTTTGCCCAGGTTTGCTCAGACAACAATATCCCCCTCGTGATAGCCATACCATACGAGAATATAGGTGCAATGTGGTTCAAAAAACCTCTGAACGACTGCGTCAAGATAATAAGCACCCCTGCCAAGACCGACTATTTCGATGCGATACAATTAGCCGCAAAAGTCTGTAAATCAGATGAATTTATAGAAGAAGGCGGTGCAAAGAACATTGCCAGAAGAGACGGCATGGGCACTACGGTCCTCTCCGCAGTGCAGAAAATCGGCCGGATTCCAGACTTCTACTTCCAGGCCATTGGCAGCGGAACGGGAACGATTGCAGCATGGGAGGCAAACCTCAGGCTTATAGAGGACGGAAGGTTCGGAAACAATCTCATGAAGCTAATACCTTCGCAAAACGTGCCGTTCACACCGATGTATGATGCATGGCAGGCAGGAAGCAATGAACTTCTTCCTTGCGACCAGGACAAGGCCAGAATACAGGCCCTGGAGATAGTTGCAAAGGTTCTCTCTAACAGAAAGCCGCCCTATTCGCTTGCAGGCGGGCTCTATGACGCCCTCAAGGCAACAGACGGCGATGTTGAAATTGCAACCAATGCAGAGTTGCAGAATGCCTGCGAACTCTTCAGGGAATTGGAAGGAAACGACATCCACCATGCGGCGGGTGTGGCGGTAAGCAGCCTTGTAAAGGCAGTCGAAAAGGGAACCGTCAAAAAAGATTCCCTTGTCATGCTCAACATCACGGGCGGAGGCGAACAACTCTTCAAAAAAGAGAACAAATGTGTCCAGATGGAGCCCAATCTCATAATATCCGATACCGAAGAGGCTGAAGTCATAATTGGAAAGGTACTCAGGCTGTTTGGAAAATAATCCGGGCGGAGTGCATAACGCGTCTGATGAAGATAACCTCCCTGGTTGAAAACACAAGCGTTTCCGGACTGCCCGCGGAACATGGCCTCAGCCTTCACATAAAGCTGGAGGATGGCAGGCAGATACTCTTCGACACGGGACAGCGTTCCCTTTTTGCCGAAAACGCCGGAAGGTTGGGCATAAGGCTCGCAGATATATGGGCGGCGGTTATCTCGCACGGCCATTACGACCATGGCGGAGGGCTCAGGAGATTTCTGGAACTAAACGGCAAGGCAAAAGTCTACATAAACTCACATGCTTTTGAGCCGCATTACTCCCTAAAGGCGGGTGGCCTCAAATATATAGGCCTCGACACAGACCTTAAGGAGTGCAACAGAATTGTCTTTTGTGAAAAGAGTTTCCGGATTGGCGGCGACATTCTGCTTTTTTCAGATGCAAGGGGCGGATTGATGATGCCGGAAGGCAACAAAACACTGTTCGGTCCATCTGAAGAGGAGAATGACGATTTCCGCCATGAGCAGTCGATGCTCGTGCAGGAAGGTTCCCGAATTGTTTTATTTGCAGGATGCGCCCACTCCGGGATTCTGAATATAATTGAAAAATCTATACAGTTGACAGGTCTCTCCCCCACCCATGTATTTGCCGGCATGCACCTTGCAAAGAGCACTCTTTTACCGGACTCTCAGAGAAAGTTTATTGAGACACTGGCTGGCAGGCTGCTCGAATACCGCGGCTGCCGCTATTTCACCATGCACTGCACGGGATTGCCGCAATATGAAATGCTGAAGAACAAGATGGGAAACGCAATAAGTTACATGGGGTGCGGCGATACGGTCGAACTATAATTGCACAGAGCGCAATTATATCCTACATTTGCAATAAAAGAGATGCCTTATGGACAATGGTGAAAAGAGATATTGCTACCGGTATCCGCATCCTGCCGTCACTGCAGACTGTATAATTTTCGGAATGGACGGTGACACTGTCAGGATTCTCCTCATAAAACGCGGAGCGGAACCATTCAAGGGAAAGTGGGCTTTTCCCGGAGGGTTTATGAATATTGACGAAACGGCAGAGGAGTGCGCCCTGCGGGAACTTAAAGAAGAGACCGGTCTTGAAAACGTAGAGATTGAGCAACTTCATACATATACTGCAGTAAAGAGGGACCCGCGCGAAAGGGTGATTACGGTAGCCTGTACGGGCATTGTAAAGTTGACGGAAGTCAAGGGAGGTGACGACGCCTCCCTGGCACAATGGTTTCCCATCAATGAAATTCCAGAGCTTGCGTTCGACCATCAGGAGATTCTTCAGGATGCACTCGCAAGACTGAAAGAACGTACAGACCGCATCCTGCAATATCGACAGTCATGACAGATTTCCAGGGCACAGACATAAGAGTCTTTTTGTCTTCTACATTCTCCGACATGCAGGAGACCCGCAACTATCTGACCAGGAAAATATTTCCTAAAATTGAGCAGGAATGCGCAAGACGAGGTGTCACGTTTTCCGTACTCGATCTAAGATGGGGAATAACGGAAAACGAATCCAAAAACGGCAAAGTCATTGAAATATGCATAGATGAAATAAACCGCACACGTCCTTTCTTCATAGGGCTTGTGGGTGAACGCTACGGCTGGATACCCGATAAACAGGAGATAGAAAAGAACAGGCATCTTGAAGAGAAATACCCCTGGGTGCGTGAATATATCGAACGCCGTTGCAGCATAACCGAAATTGAAATGCAATACGGTGTACTTGACAACGATTCCATCCAGGATGCCTACTTCTTTCTCAAGAGGACAAAACCACACGCCACCTCTGAAAATGAAGAAGAGGAAAAACTTTCCGGATTGAGAAAGACAATCATTGAAAAGGCCGGAGAAGGCAAGTGTACCGCAGAGATCTACTCCTCTGTAGAAGAGTTGGGAAGACTTCTCCATGACCGCCTTATGGAGATGATAGAAAAACGCTTTCCTGCAGATGGAAAGCTGAACGAGTCCGATCTCTACTATCTCAGGGAAGAGGGCAATCTGACTGCTTTAAGACGCAATTACATAGACCTGGACAACAGAGTGCGCAATCTCGAGAGCAATATTCTCCATACAGACATTCTGTTTGTAACTGGCGGAAGCGGCTGCGGAAAAAGTGCATTGCTTGCAAACAGTTTCATCAATTCTCAAGAGAGTGTCATACGTACCGCCATAGATGATTCGGTAAATTCCATAGGAAGACTCATCTCGCTTTTTCTATATAAGCTTGACCCGGTGGCAGGAGAGATGACAAAGGCAGAGGAGGAGGAGATAATAGAAAAGTATCGTGAACATGCCTATCCTGAACCGGTAATTTGGATTATTGACGGACTTGAAAAACTTCCTGTCGAAGACATATACTCCATAATGCCGCTGCTCACCCCTCCGGAAAACATAAGGATTGTAATATCTGTCGAAGAGCAATATTTCAAGAAAAATTCCATAACAGACCTTATTCATGAAAACTACCCGGTCATTGTGGAGCCCTCTCCGCTCAATGAGGCTGAAAAATTGCTTTTTGTAGGGAAAAAACTGCAAGAGTGCGGAAAAAAACTTACCGGAAGACAGGAAATGCACATTCTCTCCTCTCCGTTCCTGTCAAATCCGCAGTTTTTAAAAATCTTTGTAGAAGAGCTGATACAGTTCGGCATATACGAAAAACTCGATGCGTTTATTGAAGAACTTTCGGGGGCGTCTGACAGAAAGGATTTCATAAACAGGATACTCGAAAATTCAGAAAAGGAGTTCAATGATGGGGAAATAGAGAGACTGCTTTCGGTTACGGCCTGCTCGTCGTGCGGAATCGGAGAGAAGGAATATGTTTCTGAATTCGGATACACGCCTCTGGCATGGTCTGCAATCTATAGAGCCGTGGAGCCCTTCATATACCGCCAGGGTAGGACTCTTATAATGAGAAGCAGCGAATTCAGGAGTTATATTCTTGAACGTTATCTTGATACCGACAGCAAAAGAAAAAATGTCAGGCAGTTGTGCATCAGTCTCCTGCTGAAAGAGCGGGCCGGATTAAGCAAAAAAGCGGGCCTATCCCTCATAGAAAAATTGATATATAAACTGTTGGGATTCTATATCAGTACAGATTTCTCTCAAAGGTTCAACAATATTCACGGAGAGCTTATAATGCAGTATATTGCGCTGGGGAAGTGGAAAAAGGCAAATAAAATGCTCTACAATATCTTTTCATGCATCTTTGCATTCGGGCAAAGGTACTATCAGATATTTGGCAGAGGAATTGAACACGGATTTGATGTACGCAGACTGTTCTCTCTGAAAAACCTGTTGCTTTTCAATTTTATTGACAAGGATACCACAATTTTCTATTCCAGAGGAATGCTGGCATACATCGCGGGCTGCAATGCTGGAAGTTACAGCTCTTTGCGCAGACATTTCAGGCTTATGCCCATTCCGCGCACTTTAAAGCGCACTCTGATTGATATAACAGACAATGCATTCGGGAAAAAGGAGAATAACGGAATAACAGGAAAGTTCGAAGAGCAATGGATTCCCGGCAAATATGAGATAGAGCCAAGCAGCGCGACTGCCATATTCGAGCAGATAAACATAATTTCAGACGGCGACCGTCTGAAAAGAATCCAATCCTCCGCACAGGCAATGGTTTCTGCCTCAGAAAAGGATTCGCTGAACTGGCTTTACTTCACGAGTTATTCGGCCCTCTGTCTGGCCATATCCGGCAATGTGGAAAAGGCAAAGGAACTCTTTAGAGACGTTCTTGAAAGCAGTACTGTAAGCCCTCTGTCTCTGCACTATCTCAAGTTTGCCATATCTTACAGCGAACGCGACTGGAAAAGTTGCCGTGAGCTGACAGAAGAATTGAGAGAATGGACTGTCGCTCTGCCGGATGAAATCAGGCGCAATATGTCGAGGATAGTGCTTTGCTACAGAATCGCTACGGATGAGAACGATTCTGGGGCGGATGTGAACTACGATAGAAAAGCTCTCATTGCTGAATATGAAAAACTTGCCGGCGGAAAAGATTTCTACGGCAATATGAATTATCTCGCTCAATGGCTTACCGCAAGAGAGTTGCCCGAACCTGCAGCGGATGTCTATGCGGAACTTGCATCCAACACTGAAAATGAAGGTGAAAAGGCTGGCTATTATTCGCTCCTTGCCGGCAGTCTCGAATCGTGCAACGTTCCAGACTACGGTGTCATAGCCGAAGCCTGGGAGAAAAGTGCGCAGTGTTACATGGCGGCAGGTAAAGAGCACTATATTGATATGGACAATGCCATGAACAGCGCCATAAAGGCATGTAACCGTATAGGTGCCTGGTCTGAGTCAGAAAAGCTCACTGTAAAACGGTACGGCTATGCAAATGAAATGGAACAGTCATACACTCCTGAAGAGATGGCGGAAAGATATAACCGCATAGCCATAAGATGCTCCGAACTTGAAGCAGTCACGATTCCAGACATTAAGGGAATAGCTCTCTCCTCCATGAAAAAGAGCATGTCGGCGGAGGAAGACAAAAATCTGTATCTAAAAAACTTCATTTTCAACTTAGAGAAAATTGCACGCAAAGGCTGGCTTGCCGCAGAGGAGATTGACGATGCACTCAAGTTCATAACACCGTATCTTGAACTCGACACTGCGGGCGAATCTCTCCCCACGCTTTTCTTTCTGGGATGCCTCTACAATGAGAAACTGGCTTACAGCGCACTTGAAAAGGCAAAACAACTCGGAGTGACAATAAGCATTGCCGGATATGAATGGGACAGTCTGCTGTTGAAAGCCTGTTCCAGTGACAAAACAGAAAGCCTGTACGGTATCGAGATTATAAAGAAAAGGATTATAGAGGGGAATGAACCGTACAACTGGGAAGATTGCAGGAAACTGAAACTGGATAAGAGAATCAAGGCAGCATGCAGCCATGAAAAAAGCGAAGAGGTACTGTTGCTGTGGATGATTGCCAAATTGGAGAACAATACTCGGGAAGCTGTAACTCTCCAGTCTGAAATCAGGGACTTTGCTGTAAATGAAAAAGGGACCGGAATCATTGACAGATTCATAAATCTTAATTCATATTTCTATACAGGTCGCACAATAGAATGGATTCTCTTCCAGATCAGGCTCTATATGGAGTGGAAGCCCGGCTATGCCACCATAGAAGAGTGGTGCCTGACTTCTGTTTCAATGGTTTTAAACGAAAGGTGTCCGTATCAGTTGCTTGAAAGGCTCGAACCGTTCTATTCCGAATGCATTGCGGCAGCTGAAAATCCGTCGAAGACCCTGCTGGAGATTCTCGAGGGGCTGCCAACCCCTGAAACCGGCTCTTTTGAAATGGATTCATACAGCGCCATAGGTATTGTAAAGGCGGTAACCTCTCCGCTGAGAGAGGGTATCTTTGCCCTGGACGAGATCTGTCACGCAAGAGTTGAGAGTTGCGTTAAAGAATATCTTGGATTTGCAGCGGAGAGCCACGATTCCGGTGTTGAAATCTTAAGCAAGATATATGATTTGTATAAATCATTGAATATAAAAACAAATAACAATATTGTTTCAGCTATGCTTATTACTAAAATACCGGTAATTGAGCAGCAAGGGTATAGCGACGGGCTGTGCGGAGAGTTTTTCGCGGCTCTTGAGAGCAGCATTGCTCAGGGATATGCGCCCGATACCAATATGCTGGGAAGTATTGTATGGGCCCGCTTCCTGCAGGGAGATTTGCAGAAAGCCGCCGAATTGCTGCCGGAATTCGAGGCCGCCGTAACGGAAGAGCGGGAATATGCACCGGTTCTGACATTCTTCCATGCAATGATTGAATCGGGGAAGGGCAAATATCCCGAGGCTGCCGAAATGTTCGGCAAGGTTCTGAGGGCGTTTGAAACCGTAGAGGGCAATGATGAAGGGCATGAAGAGAAATACTGCGCAATCCCCTGTATATTCACGGAAATATGCGGTGACGAACTCTCTTTTGAATTCGTATTTCTCCATTCCCTGGTCTTGAGCGAGATATATGCAGGGTTGTATAAAGAGGGACTTGAACATTGTGAAATGCTGGCAGAATATGATGAATCGGCCGTCACGCTGCTGAACTGCCTTGTTCTGCACCGTAACGGACTGCCTGAAGAGGCCGCACATCAGCTTGAGAGAATCGAATATGAAGAAGATACATATACGGCATGTACGCTGCAACTGCTCATCACTCTGGAAAAGGCACGGGAGTGCATTGAATCAGGCAATATGGAAGAAGCGGCCGGAATTGTGAAGGATGCACGGGGGCATATCTGCAAGAGCATGCCGCCATTATGCAGACATGAGTTGGAACAGGCATGCAAACTCTTGTCTGGTATGCAATAAAATCTTATATTTGTCTGAAATATGCAAGATGGAGCATGGCATATAATATATACTGCCTGCCCGTCGAGGCCCGACCGTAAATAAAATTAAATAAGGTAACAAACTATGGAAAGTAAAAAGTCTTTATTTCTACAGCTGCAATGCTGTATGCTGTTGACGGCGCTGACCGTCCTTCCGCAATTCAATTTCGGCAATCTCATGTCGTATGCGACAGGAGTAGGTATGTTCAGCATGGATTCAATTCCTGTAATAATCTGCAAGCTTATCGGTATAGTCTGCGGATGCATGGCAATCTACAAACTTTACGCCGCCAACCCCGGCAACCAGAAGCCCATGATAACCTATATCCTCTCCGGAGTGGGATTCCTGCTGGTATTCCTCTCGATATTCGGAATATCGGTTGTAGATTATCTCGGATTGCTGGCTCTGATTGCAGCGCTTATCATGAGCGGTTTTGGCCTTGAAATCTCATGGAAATCCACAGGTGTGACATGGGCATACGTAATCATGCTTGCCATTATCCTCTATCTGTATACATTTATTGAAGATACTGTCCTTACACAGACAGTAGGGCTTGCCGGGCCGATTCTGATTCTTGTAGGTCTGGGAATGTTGAAATCCGCCGTTAACGATGCCGCCGGAAGTTCCGGAATCGGGAAACTGAAAGTTGCTGCAATTCTGGCAATCTGCGGTGTGGCATTAGGCTGGATTCCTGCAATAGGATGGATTTTCGCATTGATTCTCAATATTGTAGCTTTCGTATTCGGATTGCTCGGATACGGTTCTCTCAAGAGTGCCGACTCTATCGGACAATCAGGTAAGGAAGGTGCTGCAAACCTCTTCATAAGCATGATAATAATGCTGGCAGTTGCGGTTATAGACATTATCCCCGTAGTAGGAGGAACTCTTGCCGCACTTGGCGCCATTGCTGCAATATTCCTTTCATATATGGGTTGGAAGAAGATTATTTCCGGCCTTGAGGCTCCCGCTCCCGCAGCCGACCCCATCAAGGAGGCATAATGCAAGCAGCAGACGAGAGAGAAAACATATAGAAAAAAGACTTGCCCGTTCTACAAGACAGGCAAGTCTTTCTCTTTTATTTCCCCGAATCTATTTACGGGCCTTTATGTCCAATTTGACAGGATGTATCATATTCCCCGGATCGAGAATCGTATCAAGATCTTCCTGAGTGAGAATGCCCTCTTCAAGTACAAGATCATATACGCTTCTGCCTGTCTCAAGGGCCTTTTTGGCAATATTTGTAGAGTGGTCGTAGCCTATGTAGGGATTCAACGCGGTAACAATGCCTATGCTGTTGCGGACTTCCCTGCGGCAATGTTCAGGATTTGCCGTAATGCCTTCCACGCAGAGTGTCCGGAGCGTGTCAAATGCATTTGCCAACAGGTCTACCGATTCAAAGCAGCACTGCGCCATGACCGGCTCCATTGCATTAAGTTCCATCTGCGAGGCCTCCCCCGCCATTGTAACACACAATTCATTGCCGATTACCTTATATGCAACCTGGCTTACAACTTCCGGTATAACGGGATTTACCTTGCCTGGCATAATGGATGAACCGGGCTGGCGGGCAGGCAGGTTTATCTCGCCCAGACCACAGCGCGGGCCGCTGGCCAGAAGACGGAGGTCGTTGCTTATCTTGCTTATTTTTACAGCCACACGTTTGAGTGCAGACATGTAACCTAGCATACATGAAGTGTCTGAGGTAGCTCCTACAAGGTCTTTGGCCAATTTCACCTTCCAGCCGGTAAAACGGCAAAGTGCATCTATAGCCTTCTCTGCATAACCTGGTTCAGAACAGATTCCCGTACCTATTGCCGTTGCACCGAGATTTACAGTAAGGAAATCTTCCGCAGCCTCATCCAGATGCAACAGTTCATCTTCAAGGATGCTGGCGAAACCGTAGAAGGTCTGTCCGAGTGTCATCGGTACGGCATCCTCAAGTTGGGTACGCCCCATCTTAACGATATTTGCAAAATCATCGCCGCGTTTGCGGAACTCTGCTGCAAGTTCTTTCAAATGGGGTACAAGGGCCAGATGGCTGGCATACATTCCAAGATGAATTGCTGTAGGATAGGCATCGTTGGTAGATTGTGAACGGTTTACATGGTCGTGCGGAGAGCAGAACTCATATTCGCCAGGCTTATGCCCCATATGCATCAGTGCAATGTTTGCTATCACCTCATTTGCATTCATGTTCGTGCTTGTACCGGCACCGCCCTGTATCATGTCTACAGGAAAAGCCTCATGGTATTTGCCGTTTAGAATATCCTTGCATGCAGCTGTTATGGCCTTATGCTGCTCATCCGTAAGCAGTCCCAACTGATGATTTGCGTCGGCCGCCGCCATTTTAGTATATGCCAGACCATTGATGAAAGCAGGGTAATACTCCAACTTGAAACGGCTGATTGAAAAGTTATCAATGCAGCGCTGCGTCTGGATTCCGTAAAGCGAATCGGCAGGCAGTTCCATTTTCCCGAGCAGATCATGCTCGCTGCGCATTTTTGTTTCTTGTTCCATATCGATTAAATTGTTGTTTGTTTTGCATTTGAAGACAAATATAAACTAAAATTGTTCATCTTGTCCTTTAATTTTCTGGCATTTGAAATTCCGCCCCTCCCCTGCCACTTGATTGGCTTACACAAGAGCGGGGTAACTACCGGGCATTGATTCTCATTGAAAAAATGAAGCCCTGCTTCATACGATATATTGTTTATAAAACAGGGCGACTTTTTCGTTATCTACAACAGTAGAAACTATATCATTTCTATATAGCCGTAAATGAAGAGTCGATATTACCACCTTCAGGCAACTTCACTTTTAAATCCATGCACAACAGGATGGAATAATCATTCTACAGGCACAGATGAGGCCTCAAAGGTCACTTTAAAGGGAATGGATTGGAGTACGTTGCAATCGGCCCCTATGAGCTGTAGTTCGAGTGCGACCGAATTGCCGTCGCCGCCTGCCGCTACCTCATCGAGCAGTTCGTCAGAAAGCAAATCGGAGTATTTTATCTTGCCACCGTTAAGGCGCATATAGCGTCCATTACGCGACTCATCTATTGCAAGCAGGGCAACAGGTGTATACTGATAGCCGCCATACTCCATATTTGCGTGAAAAGAGAGCCAGCCTATATCATAATGCAAATCGTCGCCGGAAGCGGTAAAAAGTCTGCCGTCACCGGCAAGAATAACTTCAGGAAAATCTATGTAATAAGCATCGTTTTCCTCGGGAGTAAAATCTACGGAGGTAGAGAAAATATCAATTCCGCAATGCATTACATAATCGGAGCCTTCCAGCGGCACACCGTTCGTGAGAATCTTTACATTTACATGATTCCCCTCCGAAGTGATTTCGCAACTGCCGTCACGTAAGGCCTTAAAAGTACATGGCCCGTTGCTGTAAAGCACATCGAAACTGAACTCGTCTCCGGGAACTATCACCACTTCATCCTTTACCGAAAGTTCTATGCTGCGAAGATCAGACAGATTTACTTTAGCATCATCGTCTATACTTTGCAATTCACTGTCGCTCATTTTATTATACACAACATATCCATAAATACGGGGGCCTCCGTCTACAACATCCAGCAGGACAAGCGCCTCCATAACATCGTCATTTACAGATATAATCTGCATCAGCCTGTCTCCGCCCGTTATGACTCCGTTCAGAACGGCATTTTCACCATCTGCGACCTTATAAATATAATCGTGAAGCAAATAGCACATTTCCTGATAATCCTTGAGCCAGACATACTCTTTCAATGAATTCGCGCTTTCAAAATAGAATTGCGACGGCACTGTCTCAGGCCGGGTCTCAAAAAAATCCTTGTCGCTGCAACTGCCATCGTAATTCACTTCTGATATGCTGGCCACACTCCAGCCGTACCCCGCTACATATCTGTCAAAATCCTCTTCCGATATGGCTTTCAACCCTTGGGCCTGGCATATACCGTCTGCATCGAATACAAAATCGGGAAGATGCTCCTTGTTACACGTGGTAATCAAGGCCGTCAGAAGAGGTATTATGAACATATATTTAATTTTCATAACATACTATTTACAAATACCAAATATAGAAATAATCCGACAGATTTATCAGGACCTTGCAGAAAATGATAGAAAAAGTCCGGCTCTGCAGGCCGGACTCACATGGTACCCGAGTTTGACATTTACAGATTAAAATGCCGCAATCAGTTCTTCGTTGCTGTAGGCATCGGCACCGTAGCAGGTTTTAAGGTAGGCAAGACCCGCCTTATAATCCTCTTCTGTAAAGGAGTCTGTAGCCTCTTTTGCAACAACCACATCGTAGCCGAGGCAATAGGCATCGGCCGAGGTATGGCGTACGCACATGTGGGCATGCAGGCCTGTCATAACGACTGTCTTTACACCCAGTTCCCTTAAGAGAATATCCAGATCTGTCTGGAAGAAGCCGCTGTAACGGCGTTTTGGAACAACGTAATCCTTTTCGCAGACTTTCAGTTCCGGAATAACCTCCGCACCTTTTGTGCCGGCAATCGCATGGTCTCCCCATAATGCGAGTTCTCTGTCGATACCCTTGATATGGGCATCATTGCAGAATATGACCGGAACACCGGCCGCGCGTGCAGCGTCAAGAAGTTTTGCTGTTGCGGGGACAATCGCTTTTGCCCTCTCGCATGTAAGGGCGCCTGTAACGAAATCGTTGAGCATGTCTACAACCAGAATCGCTGGTTTTACCAATTTTTCCATGATAGTGAGTTTTAAATTGTTTGTTATTGTTTATGTTGAAAATTATGATTCATATCTTGAATGCATCGCGGAGCATCTCTATGGAGATGGCTTTGAAATCATCTGTTACAAGCCCGGCATACGGAGCAATGACATTCTCCGGGTTTGTCGTTGCAAGGCCGATGACATTTCCTCCGGAGTCTTTGGCCGCCTGCAGGCCGCTTATGGAGTCTTCGAATATGAATGTGCGTCCGGCAGATACGCCGAACTCCTCCATTCCTTTCAGATAGCAGTCCGGGGCAGGTTTGGAACGGGCGAAATCTTCACCTGTGAATATTCTGTCGAACAGTTTCAATATTTCCGGACGGGCGCGGTAGACATTCTCCATTTTTGCCCTGTTCGAACTTGTCACAATCGCACGCGGCATTCCGGAAGCGGCTACAGTCTCTATAAATCCCTTTGCACCCGGGATATATTCATAAGACATATTCCTTTCAAGGCTGTTGATTCCTTCCACCAGTTCATTCTGAAGGTGTTTGTCACCCGCAAAATGGCGGGAGAAGATTTCCGGCAATGTCTGCCCCTTTATCTTCATGGCAAAATCGCTGTCGCCCTTATATTTCTCCCCCACTCTGTTCCAGAAAAGAGAATACTGGCCCTCGGTATCGAACACCACTCCATCTAGGTCGAATAAAAAAAGAAGTCTCTCCATAATCACTCCATTCTGCCGAATTTCATTTCATCGCCGTTTTTGTCGTACTGCTTGCGCTTGCCGGCAGGCGGTGCGGAAAGGGTTATACGCACGACAGCCGTACGGCTCAGGCTGCGGCGTACAGCATCATCGAAAGCATCCATGTGGCCTGGCAGGAAACGCTCGCTTATGGCTCTCAACCCTTCTATTTTCTCCGAATCATCTGTCACAAGTTCTGCAATGCCGAAAGCGATTGCAGAGTTGTATTGCAATGTAAAGGAGCCGTCCTTTGGCCCTACCGTAGGCATGCAGCGCGAAACGGCGGAGAGGCAGACCTGCGGGTTTGCGGCAATGGCATCCAGTTTCTCCCCCTCCGTTGCACAGTGGAAATACCAGGTATTGTCATCCGTACAGGCAAGAGAAAGGGGAACTCCATAAGCTTTTCCCTCCTTATTTATGAAACTTACCGTAATATACGGCGCCTTGCGCATCACATCCAGAGCCCAGGCGCTGTCCATCTCCCTGCTTTTCTTTCTCATATTCTCACACTGTCTTGACTGAAATTCTGTCGAGCAAACTGTTGTATATTTCAGCGTCGCTCTGCTTGAAACAACAGAATGTCACATTTATTCCGCTTTCATGCTTTCTAATGTAATCATATACCGTACCCACGGCTATCTCTGCAGCCGCCCTGGCAGGATAACCGTAAACACCGGTACTGATGCATGGAAAGGCGATACTGCCGAAACCGTTTCTGCAGGCCAGTTCCATTGCACCTCTGTAGCATGAAGCCAGAAGTTCCGCCTCGTTGCGGTTGCCGCCGCGCCATACGGGGCCCACAGTGTGTATCACCTTTTTGCATGGCAGGTTATAGGCACCTGTCATCTTGCATTCACCGGTCCTGCATCCGCCGAGCGTTCTGCACTCCTCCAGCAGCCCGGGCCCGGCAGCCCTGTGAATCGCTCCGTCCACACCGCCGCCTCCAAGCAGCGAGTTGTTCGCGGCATTCACAATCGCGTCCGCATGAAGCCTGGTAATATCTCCGGTTACAACACTGAAGTTCATTTTTTATTAATGTTATGTGACAATTTGTATTTGTGATTACAAATATAGCAAATGAGGTGTCATGAAAGAGAAATATTTGTAGTTTCGATGGTTAAATTTTAACTTTGTTCTGCCACGATCAAATTAATGCCACGATCAAGTTAACTTCAATTCAACTATGAAAACACCACTCGCGTTCCTATTTATTTGCATGATTTTTCCGACTTTTCTTTATAGTCAAATAGATACGCTCTATTATGACAAATCCGGGAAAAAGGTAAACAGTATCCATTTTGCAGATTACTACAGGGTGTATCTGGAAAATCAGGATTCATCATTACGATATAAATTCAGAGATTTTTATATAAGTGGTGAGGTATTCAGAGACGGACACTTCTACTTTTTAGATAGTTTGGATGACAACAATACCAGATTTTCCGGCAAAATCACGACCTATTATAAAAATGGGAAAACCTCTAAAGAGTGTAATTATTCAAATGGAAACCTGAACGGATCATACTTTGAATATGACCAGGCTGGCAGACTACTTATATCTGCAGAATATATTGGAGGAAAACTATCGGGAACATATAAAAAATATAACGACGATAGTTCATTCAAGATTATAGAGTACTTTGAAGGCAAACCCGTATATGACTACTATCTAATGTCTGACAATATGGGCAACACCTTAAAATTCAGAATAAAAGACAGTACGCAAATTTTCGAATCTCCAGACAGAACAGAAAGATTTATAGAATATGAAGAAGGGAAGCCGTGGCAGGTCTATTTTAAAAACGGTCTTACGATTGCAATGAATTGTTCAATATCCAAAGAGTATGGCAAATGGTATAAAGCAGACCTGACTATAACCAATAATTCCCCCTCGGTTATTGAGTTTGCTCCTGAAAAGAATATGACGGCATACTCGATAAACAAGAAAAATCTAAGAAACGATTTGGTTGTATCCTCTAATGACGAATATCAGAAAAAGATTAAACGATCACAAAACTGGAATATGATTATGGCCGGAATCGGTGCAGGTATTTCCGCCGGAGCTGCAGGCATTTCTACATCAACGATACAGAGTTATGGTGTCGCAAATCCACAGGTAAGCATGGTGACAACATACAACCCGGGAGCCACCATACAGGCCAACATGATAGCGCAACAGCAAATTGCATATTACGGTTCTGCCATGGAGAATGAGAAAAAAGTTTTGCAATTAGGTTACTTCAAGAAGAGTACAATCTATCCTGGAGAATCAATTTCGGGATATGTCAATATGAAATATATTAAAGGAAACTACCTTTTGATAACAATCAATATTAATGGGGCTGAATATCTATACGAATGGATGTTCAATAAAAAAGAGGCGACCCCTGTAGAATAAGCCTGTGTCCCGACACAGAAAAAATGACTAAATTTGGGGCTGTAACCATTGAAAAACCGATATGGAAAACAGTAACAGCGGTATCATGGCTCCTCTCTCTGAAAGGATGCGCCCTACATCTTTGGACGGGTATGTCGGGCAGGAGCATCTTGTGGGCAAGGAGGGGGTTCTCAGAAAAATGATAGAGAGCGGCAGGCTCACCTCATTTATTTTATGGGGGCCTCCGGGTGTAGGGAAGACCACTCTTGCGAAAATCATTGCCAATACCCTGAAAAGGCCGTTTTACACATTGTCGGCCATAAGTTCAGGAGTGAAGGAGGTGAGAGAAGTCATAGAGAAGTGCAAAGGAGGCAATCTCTTTGCAACGGAGCGTCCCATACTTTTCATAGACGAGATTCACAGATTCAGCAAATCACAGCAGGATGCCCTTCTCGGGGCTGTTGAAAACGGCACGTTTGTCCTGATTGGCGCAACAACCGAAAACCCGTCGTTCGAAGTCATAAGCCCGCTGCTTTCACGCTGCCAGGTATATGTATTGAAGGAACTTGAAGTAAAGGATCTTGACAAACTGCTTGCCAACGCGCTTCAAAATGACAGATACCTTAAAGAACTGGATATTAAGGTAACGGAAAAGGAGGCGCTTTTCAGATTTTCAGGGGGAGACGCACGCAGGCTTCTCAATATCCTGGAAATCATATTGTCGAACTCTCAGGCAGGAAAACCTGTAATTATAGACAACGCACTTGTCAAAAAGGTGCTGCAGGAAAATATCGCCCTGTATGACAAAAACGGAGAACAGCATTACGACATAATCTCTGCATTTATAAAGAGCATGAGAGGCTCAGACCCCAACGGAGCGGTATACTGGCTGGCAAGAATGATTGCTGGAGGTGAAGATCCGCTCTTCATAGCAAGAAGGATGGTTATCCTTGCGGCCGAAGACATAGGACTTGCAAATCCCAATGCGCTGCTGCTGGCCCAGAGTTGCTTTGAGTGCGTACATAACATAGGAATGCCGGAAGGAAGGATACCCCTTTCCGAAACTGCAATTTACCTGGCTACATCTCCCAAGAGCAATTCGGCATATATGGCCATAGATGCAGCACTTGAAGCTGTAAGCAGGGAGGGAGACCTGCCGGTGCCGTTTCATTTGAGAAATGCCCCCACAAAACTCATGAAAGAGTTAGGCTACAGCGAGGGATACAAATATGCGCATGACTACAAGGGCAACTTTGCAGATTTGCAGTTTCTGCCGGAAGAGATGGAAGGCAGAAAATTCTACGACCCCGGCAACAACTCGCGCGAGAACGAGATAAGGAAGAGAATGCAGCAGTTATGGCCCAAATACCGCTATTGAGCTGCCGTGCCGGGTAACAACATATTGTCATTTGAGAATAAAAATGGCGGTAAATACGCAAAAAGTTTGTACTTTTGCATGTTCGTATAGTTGTGATATGAGTCTATTGTCTATACCCAATATCAAGGAGTACAACAACCGGATGTTCTTTATGATAGCCGGCCCGTGCGTAGTTGAGGGAAGAGATATTACCTTTCAGATTGCCGAACATCTCAAGTCTCTCACGGAGAGATACAGAATCCCTTTTATTTTCAAGGCCTCATACAAAAAGGCAAACCGTTCGAGATACGATTCCTTTACCGGAATCGGAGACCGCAAAGGGCTTTCCATTCTCAAGGAGATAAGGGAGAGGCTCAAACTGCCTGTCCTTACGGATATCCATTCCGCAGAGGAGGCATCGCTTGCAGCCTCATATGATATTGACGTACTCCAGATTCCTGCATTTTTGTGCCGTCAGACAGAACTTCTGGAAGCGGCCGCAAAAACGGGAAAATGCGTGAACATAAAAAAAGGGCAGTTCCTTTCTCCCGCCGCAATGAAGTTTGCTGCAGAAAAGGTCGCACGCTACAATAAGGCCATAATGCTCACCGAACGCGGTTCGCAATTCGGATATACTGATTTGGTTATAGATTTCAGAGGCATACCGCAAATGCAACAATTCGGCTATCCGGTTGTTCTGGATGTAACACACAGCCTGCAGCAGCCGAATCAGAGCAGCGGAGTGACTGGAGGGCTGCCACAACTGATAGGGACCATTGCCAGGGCCGGTGTCGCAGCCGGTGCGGACGGGCTCTTTCTGGAGACGCATCCGAACCCGGAACAGGCAAAGTCCGACGGAGCCAACATGTTGAGGCTTGACAAGATGGAATCTCTCATAAAGAGTCTGATTCCTATACGGGAAGCAATATTGAATTAAAAACATAAAGAGTAACGTTATGAGTTTTTCACCAGATTTTTCGAGAAGATATGAGAAATTGCCGGTTACTATTTTCAAGGAGCAGCCGGAAGCCTCTAAACTGATACTCGATGCAATAATTGCAAAGAGCAACGAAAAAGCAAAAGAGGGTAAAAAATGTGTATTGGCACTTGCCGCTTCATCTGCATGCATCCAGATATATGATGACATGGTAAAGGCATACGAAGCAGGAAAGTTGAGTTTCAAATCCATAGAGATTTTCTCAATGGATGAATATTATCCGCTGGACAGAAACGAACTCCAAAGCCATTACAGATTCTTCAAGGAGTACATATTCGACCTGGTAGACATACCTGAAGAGAATATCCACTGCCTGCAGAGCAACAAAATGGACAATGTGCTCGAGTACTGCGCGTCGTTTGAAAAGGAGATTGAAAAGGCCGGTGGAATAGACATACTCATTACAAGCAACATGGGAATGAACGAGCCCGGCTCGCCCTACAATTCAAAGACAAGGCAGATTACTCTCAACTACACTTCAAGAGTTGCTGCAGCAAGCGACTTCTTTGGCGTAGAGTATGTTCCCCATCATGCAATTACGATGGGCATCGACACTATCCTCAAGGCAAAGAAGATTTATTACCTTGCATGGG
The DNA here is from genome assembly GCA_949300025.1 of uncultured bacterium. Lineage (GTDB taxonomy): Bacteria > Bacteroidota > Bacteroidia > Bacteroidales > UBA932 > Egerieousia. The sequence goes on from CASGCS010000024.1 coordinate 66,728, forward strand.
GAGAAGGCAAGGCAGGTTCCATCAAGAAGCTGGTAGAGGGCAACATTACCGACCAGGTTCCGGGTTCATACCTCCAGAACCACGACAATGTAGACATCTTCATTGACGAGGCCGCTTCAGTAAGCCTCACAAGAGTGGAGACTCCATGGCTCACCCAGAAATGCGAGTGGACAGACTATCTGACCCGCAAATCTGTATTCTGGCTTTGCAAGAAACTCGACAAGCCCATTCTCAAACTTACAGACAGAGACTACAACGACAACGGCATGAGCGACCTCATTACCGAAAAAGGCTCTGCAAGCAGCATAAACATCAAGGTTTTCAATGATTTGCAGCACACTATTTCCGGATGGCCGGGAGGAAAGCCCAATGCCGACGACTCTACAAGACCTGAAAGGGCTCTGCCCTACCCCAAGAGGGTGATTGTGTTCAGCCCCCACCCCGACGACGATGTCATTTCTATGGGCGGTACAGTGGCGCGCCTCTCGCAGCAGGGACATGAACTGCACATGGCCTATCAGGTTTCAGGCAATATCGCCGTATTCGACCATGACGTTGTAAGATACCTCGATTTCATACGCGAAAGCAGCGACATATACGGATTCAACCCCGCAAAGGCAGATGAAATATACAAGAGAGTGGTAGAAGAACTGAAGAAGAAACATCCGGGAGAGGCAGACCCCATGGATGTACGCATGATAAAGACAAATATCCGCAGGAGCGAAGCCAGGGCTGCATGCCGCTATCTCGGAATACCCGAAGAGAGAGTACACTTCCTCGAACTGCCCTTCTATGAGACAGGCGGAGTAAAGAAGAAACCTCTCGGGCGCGAAGACATCGAGATTGTAAAGAACCTGATCAAATCTGTAAAACCTCATCAGATTTTTGCGGCAGGCGACCTTTCAGACCCGCATGGAACACACAGAGTATGCTTCCTTGCCATCATTGCCGCATGCAATGAACTCAAGAACGAAGAGTGGTTTAAGGATTGCCGCGTATGGATGTACAGAGGCGCTTGGCAGGAGTGGGATGTGGCGGATGCAGAGATGGCTGTTCCTCTTAGCCCCGAAGAGGTGGAAATCAAGAGAGAGGCCATTTTCAGACATCAGTCGCAAAAAGACCGTCCTCTCTTCCCTGGTTCAGACAAACGCGAATTCTGGCAGAGGGCAGAGGAGAGAAACCACAATACGGCCATCCTTTACGACAAACTCGGTATGGCTGAATATCAGGCTATCGAACTCTTTGTAAGATATAAATTCGACTGATAGTGAAAATATCAACCTATATGACAATCCTCTTGTGTCTTGCAGCCGACATGGCTTTGGCACAAGAGGTTGCTTTTTCCGGAAAGATGAACGAAAAATACAAGACACTCGTTGTACGCGAAGTTGAATTCAATACGCCCGCTCCGTCTATACAGATGGTGGATTCTATGTTCAACCGTGAAGAGATACCTTACAACGCCATTGACGTGGAAAATTGGGGCGGATATGAATATCACCCTCAGGTGCGCTTCAGAATGGCCTATTCTGAAAGCGAAATATATCTGCAATACCAAGTGAAAGAGCCTGTCGTAAAGGCTGTATACGGTTCGGATACCGGAGCGCTCCCATATAAGGATTCGTGCCTCGAGTTCTTTTCGGTTCCTGCCGGAGACAGCATATACTACAATCTGGAACTGAACTGTATAGCAAAGGGCACATTTGCAGGCGGGGCCAAAAGGAGTGAGAGGACCAGATTCGGAGAAGATGTCCTCTCCAAAATCAGACGCAGTTCGACACTCGGTTCCGAAGCGTTCGGGATAAGGGAAAATCATGAAAAACCGTTTGAATATACCGTGACGGTGGCCATTCCTCTTGAGGTATTCTCGCTCTCAAAGGTGGAACCGCTGAAGGGCAGGACAATACGCGCGAACTTCTATAAGTGCGGAGACGAAATGCCGCAGCCGCACTACCTGAGTTGGAATCCGATAGGTACGGAAAGGCCCAATTTCCACACTCCGGAATATTTCGGATATGTAAAATTTGAATAGCCCCGAATGGCAAACCCGGGAGGGAAAATCAGAAAGGATAACCTACGCCGAACTGTATTCCGTAATTGTCCTTTTTAAACCAACGGCCCGGACCGCTCCAAAGATGTGCGGCCGGGTCGTAAATTTTCAGACCGCAATCAAGTCTGAGCAACGCAAAACCGAGATTCAGCCTGAGCCCGAATCCCCAGTTTGCAGCAAGATGCCTGTAGAAATCATCGAAATCCATCCTGTTCCAGACATTTCCCACATCCAGAAAGGCCGCGCCTTCAAATGACCAGAAAAGCGGGAAGCGGTATTCTGCATTGGCCTCGAACCTCACATCACCGGTCTGGTTCAGGATAGAGAAGGAGTTGTCGACAGGCGAATCCCCGGGGCCTACACCTCTTGCCTGCCATGCCCTCAGGCTGTATGCACCGCCGGCCCAGAAAAGTTTTTCGAACGGAAGCGATATGGAGTTGCCGTACCCCCGTCCGTAACCTGCAAGCACCCTGAATGCAAGGGCCTGGTTGTTCTGCCTTCCGAATCTGTAAGTGTAGACAGCTGTCAGTTCAGTCCTGAAATATTGTGAATAGGGAGAGTTCCAAATGAGTTTGTTCCCGTCTGCATCGCTCTTGAACGCCCCGTTGAAAAGACTCAGGAAGTTACCGGCCACATCGTTCTGCCATCTGAGGTAAAAATAGCTCCTTTCCGGATTTGTAGATGCATCTGTGGTATAATAGAGGTTGGTTCCGAAGCCGAGGTTGAAGTGGTCCTGATATGAATTCTTCAGAAATGGGTCTTCGAGCGATTCATAAAACGAGTCGCTCAGGTTAAACAGTTTCACAATACTTACCTGGATAGGATTTACCCTCAGGAAAAGTCTCTCGCGGCTGCTCCACGCATATCCGAACGATGCCGATATTATGTTTCTTTCATACTCAGGACGGTCCTGATAGTTATATGAGAGGCTGAATTCCGTTCTCGGGATATTCACCGACTTGAACCAGTCGTCGGGGAAGAAGATGAAATTGGGAATGCTCAGCGAGGTGGAGACTCCGAACTCCGTAGAGCGCACCTCATCGTTGAACTTGAACTGAAAATCGCCCATGAAACTGAGCGAGAAGATTTCTCCGCCCCTGAAAAGGTTCTTGTGAAAATAGGAGATTGCAGGAGAGATACCGAGCAGACCGCTCGAATTGCTCGACATTTCAAGGTTCACCTTGTAGCCCTGCAATGCAGATGAAGTGAGTTTTATATCTGTCTTGACAATATTTGAATCCACCTCCTGCAACTGGATATTCACACCGCTGAAAATCCCGAGGTTCGAATATCTGTTATAGGTATTTGAAACAGTCTTGGCACTGTAGAGCGAATCTTTCCTTATGAGGTTCATGCGGTTCATCAGCATTCTGTTCACTACAGATTTGCCGCTGAAAATGATATTCACATTCTTGAATTTTGCGGTATCGACAGCCGTTTCGGATGAAACGGAGTCGGCTCCGCGGCGCATGTTGAACAGATTGAATCTGCTCCTGTCCGAAGAGATGTAAACCTCTCCGAACCTGTACCTTTTCAGCTTCTCACCGCTCGGTTCTCCTTCGTTGCGGCTGTAGTCCAGGATATTCAGTTCAAGCAGCGCCGTTCCTCCACGGCCTATCGTATCGGCGCTGAAAAAAACATTGTTCTTGCTGAAGGTATAATAACCCAGATTGTTGAAATAGTCTGCAAGACGCTTTGTCTCAGCCTCCAGGAGATTTTCAGAGAGAACAGTTCCTTTCTTTATCGTAGAATTTGAAGTGTCTGCAAGGAAAAGTTCCCTTATCTGCCGATTGCCTATATTGTAGCAGACAGAATCAATCAGATACCTCTCGCCGAGAGTCACGTTATAATAGACAGTAGACTTACGGTGGCTCGTTACAACGGAATCTGCAACGGAAGAGTTGTAATAGCCGTTATAGGTCAGGTGGTTGAGCATGTTCTCCTTGCTCGATTCTATCATCGCCGTGTCTAGCACTACCGGCTTTTGCCCCACCTTCTCCACGAAACGGTCCCATCCGGAGCCCTCTCCGCCGCTCCAGTTATAGATGCTTATAAAGGGATTCCAGCCGAATATAAAGCTTGTATTTGGCTTCTGCTTTATATAAGGTTGCAAATCATGCGAATTGTAATCTTTTGAATTTGTTACGTTTACCTTGTTTGATACAAGACGGCTCTCTCCTTCCGGGATTATTCTGGTAGTGCTGCACGATGCTGCACACAGCAGCGCCGCAAACAGGAGAATCAGGTTGAAAGGGGCCGGTTTCACCATTGGAATCAGGAATAATCATACAAAATTAAGTAATTTTTAATAAAAAAGTGGAATCATAAGTAAAAATGGATATATTTGCCCCGACAATAAAAATCCAAGTAAGTTACATTGTTAAAAATTTTTAAATCCGGCTCACTTACTTTGCAAAAATGAAAAACAAGTACATCGACTTAATCGGACAAACTTTCGATTTTCCGCAAGACGAATTTAAAGTAGAAGACGGCGAACTATATTTCCACAATATCCCCATGATGGATATTATTGCACAATACGGCACCCCTCTGAAGATTACCTATCTGCCAAAAATTTCCAGCCAGATTCAGAAAGCGAAAAGGCTTTTCAACGTTGCAATGGCAAAGGTAGATTACAAGGGAGTCTATCACTACTGCTATTGTACCAAAAGTTCACACTTCTCTTTTGTGCTTGAAGAGGCTTTAAAGAACGACATCTATCTGGAAACTTCTTCAGCATTCGACCTGAACCTTATTGAAGCTCTTGAGAGCGAAGGGCATATCACCCAGGAGAAATATATCATCTGCAACGGGTTCAAGAAGGATTTGTACATAGAAAACATTGCAAACCTCAGAAACAACGGCTGGACCAACATAATACCCGTGCTCGACAACATGACAGAGTTCGACGACCTCGACCTGTGCGTAAAGGAGCCGACCAAGATTGGTATAAGGATAGCTTCCGAGGAGGAGCCCAAATTTGAATTCTACACCTCTCGGCTTGGCATAAGATACAGCGACATCGTGCCTTTCTACCTTACAAAAATAAAGGGGAACGGCAAATTTACGCTCAAGATGCTCCACTTTTTCATAAACACCGGAATCAAGGACAATGCATATTACTGGAACGAACTTGCAAAGTGCGTGAATGTCTATGCAGACCTCAAACATGTCTGCCCAGAACTCGATTCTCTCAACATCGGTGGAGGATTTCCGATAAAGAATTCCCTCCTGCAGGATTATGATTACGAGTATATGGCAGAAGAGGTAATTGCCCAAATCAAGAGCATTTGCCAGCAGCGCGGAGTTCCCGAGCCCAACATATTTACCGAATTCGGAAGTTTCACTGTAGGTGAAAGCGGAGCAACCATATTCCAGATTCTGGATATAAAGCAGCAGAACGACAGGGAGCGCTGGTACATGATAGACAGTTCATTCATGACAACCCTGCCTGACACGTGGGGCATAAAGCAGCGTTTTATTCTCCTGCCTATAAACAAATGGGAAAACTCATACCAGAGAGTCTTCCTTGGAGGACTTACATGCGATTCGCAGGACTATTACAATGCCGAAGCGCATGCAAATGCAATATTCCTCCCTACCATGGAGAGCAGGAACGACCCTCTTTACATAGGATTTTTCCATACCGGAGCATATCAGGAATCCATTGCCGGCTACGGAGGAATACAGCACTGTCTGCAACCGGCTCCCAAACACGTGATAATAGACGTGGATGAAAACGGGGAATATTTCACAAAACTGTTCAGCAAGGAACAGAGTTACAAATCCATGCTGAAAATATTGGGATATTGACATGGCCTCTCTCCCGCTTTCCGCCTCCAGAATCAAGTTTATCCGTTCCCTTTCCCGCAAAAAGGAGAGAGAAGAGAGCGGACTTTTCGTAGTGGAGGGGGAGAAACTTGTAAATGAAGCCATTGCATCTGGCTACAAGGTAACGGAGATATACAGGCGCGATGAGATAGGTCTCACTGCAATGGAAAGAATCTCTTCTCTGAGTTCGCCTCCGCCGGTACTTGCTGTGGTGGAACAGAAAACGGGAGAGGACTACACCTCGCAGCAATGGATAGAAAAGATTGCAGGTAAAGAGGCGCCTCTTGTACTCGTACTGGAAAACATAAAGGATCCCGGAAATATGGGGACCATGATAAGAGTGGCGGAATGGTTTGGAGTAGACGTGGTTTACCTATCGGAAGAGTGCGTGGAGATTTACAATCCAAAAGTCGTTCAGGCTACTATGGGTGCAATTTTCAGACAGAAGATTGCAACATGCCGCTCGCTGTCAGAAGTGATACGCCGCTACAAAGCCTGCGGGCTGCCGGTCTTTGCCACATCCCTTCATGGAGAGAACATCTACGCCACGGCTGAGCCGCTTACCCGTGGAGTGGTGATAATGGGCAACGAATCTGTCGGAATTTCAGATGAAATGGCTTCAGAAGCCCAAAGGCTGCTGCTGATTCCAAGTTTCCAGATGTCGGGACACGGGAGCGAGTCGCTTAACGTTGCAACGGCAACGGCCGTAGTATGTGCTGAATTCAGGCGAGAGTTCTTTGCCTCACTGCCTCAAACAAGACGATAGAGGTCGCTACCGACACATTCAGAGAGCCAATTTCCCCCAACATGGGAATCCTGCACTTCACATCGCACAGCGAAAGCACCGCAGGCGAGATGCCTTTGCCTTCCGACCCCATTACAATTGCAACGGCTCCCTTGAAATCTACATTGTAAATCACCTCTTCGCTCTTTTCAGTTGCAGCCACTATCTTGAAACCTGCATCCTTAAGATAGTAGATTGCCTCTTTAAGATTTGACACCTTCGAGACATTCAGCCTGAGAAGCGCTCCGGCGGAGGCTTTTACCGAATCCGGTGTCACAAGCGCCCCTCCTTTTGCAGGAACCACTATGGTAGAGGCTTTTGCGCACTCGGCGCTTCTGGCTATCGCACCAAGGTTCCTTACGTCGCTTACTCCGTCGAGAAGTACGAAAATCGGGGCGCTGCCAGTTTTGAGCGCATTTTCAACAGCATCTTCAATGGAGATGTAATCTATGGTGGAGATCTGGGCTATGACCCCCTGGTGCCTTCCGCGTGAAATTTTTTCAAGCCGCTGCAGAGGCACGAACTGGAATGCAATATTGCGCTCCCTCAGCAGTGTTACAAGTTCGGCAAAAAGGTCGCCTCCCATACCGCTTTTGAAGAAAACCTTCTCTATCTTTTTTCCTGCCCTTACGGCCTCCATTACAGGGCGCATACCTATAATGTAATTTATCTTCTCATCCATGGCAATCAATTTTCAGATGTAAGTTTGAGCCACTCGTCCATTTTCTTGTCAAGCAGCCCCTTCAATTCTTCATATTCATTCAGCAGTTCAGTCAATCCTTGCGAATCAGACTTTTCTGCCAGCGATTTCTCCACCGCCCCCAATTTTTCCTCGAGTCGGGATATTTCATCTTCGCACCGCTCCACTCTCGCCCTGCGTCTTTTCACTTCTCTTGCCTGCTCTTTCTGCTCCGCATAGCTGACACTCGGTCTGGATTTGGGTTTCTCCTCCACCGCTGCAGCTGGTATCTCTTTCCGCTCCAGTTCAGAAAGGGTTGCCAGCCGCTTGCGTTCCAGAAAATCGGAAATGCCTCCAAGATGCTCCTTTACAGTTCCGTCTCTGAACTCATACACCTTGTTTACAAGCCCGTCTAGAAAATCGCGGTCATGCGAGACTATCACCAGCGTACCGTCATACTTTAAAAGAGCCTGTTTGAGAATATCCTTTGAGAGCAGGTCCATGTGGTTTGTAGGCTCGTCAAGTGCAAGGAGATTGTGCGGCTTGAGCATGAGTTTGGCCATTGCCAGGCGAGCCCGCTCACCTCCGCTCAATACGGCCACTTTCTTATCTATATCCTCCCCCTTGAAGAGGAATGCTGCCAGAATGTCGCGAAGCCGCGTTCTTATGTCGCCTACCGCAATCTTGTCCAGCGTATCGTAGACCGTATCATTTTTATCAAGTATATCTTCCTGATTCTGCGCATAGTAGCCTAAATCTACATTATAGCCGAGCGATGCTTCTCCGTCAATCGGGAAAAGTTCGCGGGTAATGACCCTCATCATCGTAGTCTTTCCCTCGCCGTTTCTGCCCACAAATGCAATCTTCTCCCCTCTTTCGATTGTAATGTTCACTCCGCTTATTATGACCTTGCTGCCGTACCCTACGACTGCCTCCTTTGCCTTGAAGACAACCTGTCCGGAACGCGGCGCGGGCGGGAATTTCACGGTCATGGCAGCAGTATCTTCCAAATCCACCTCAATCCTTTCAAGTTTTTCCAACTGCTTTATCCTGCTCTGCACCTGATTGCTCTTTGTAGCCTTGTATCTGAACCGCTCTATGAACTCTTCTGTCTTGTCTATCATCCTCTGCTGGTTCTCGTATGCGGCACGCTGCTGCTCGATACGCTCTTTGCGCAATATCTTGTATCTGGAATAGGGAACCTTGTAATCGTAGATTCTGCCAAGCATGATTTCCACCGTCCTGTTTGTAATGTTATCAAGAAACTTTCGGTCGTGGGAAATCAGAACTATCGCTCCGTTGAAATTTTTCAGATAATCTTCAAACCACTCAATTGACTCTATGTCGAGATGGTTTGTGGGCTCGTCGAGCAAGAGCATGTCGGGTTTGCGAAGCAGGATTTTCGCCAGTTCAATTCTCATGTTCCACCCCTGGCTGAAAGTGGAGGTTGGACGGGAGAATTCCTCCCTTTTAAATCCCAGCCCTACGAGCACTCTTTCCGCCTGCGACTCAACAGGCTCATTTTCAATTAATGAAACTCTATCGTTATATTCATTGAGAGAGATAATCAGCCTCTCATACTCCTTGCTTTGGTAATCTGTACGTTGTGCAAGCTGCTCTGAAATCTCCTCAATCTTCTTCTGCATGTCGAAAAGTTCGGAGAAGGCGGTAAGCGTCTCGTCTATTACGCTCTTATCCTTTGCATGTTCCATCTGCTGCGGAAGGTAACCTATTTTGAGCCCGGCAGGCCTTACAACCTTTCCCTCTGTAGGGGTGTTAAGCCCGAGGATTATCTTCAGAAGCGTAGACTTCCCCGCCCCGTTCTTGCCGACAAGACCTATCTTGTCATTGTCATTTATATGGAAATTAATGTCGTTCAGAAGTGTAAAGCCTCCGAATGCAACTGTCAGGTTATTTATCGAAATCACGGCAAACCAAAATACTTAATTCATATAAAGCATAGAGAGGAACACCTACAGCCATGAGCGTGAAGGGGTCGCCGCTCGGTGTAATCAGAGCCGCCACAATAAGCAATATTACCACTGCGTGCCGACGGTATTTCTTCAGAAAACTCTTGCTCAGGATTCCGAGCCTTGAAAGAATCGCGGAGAGCGAAGGCAACTCAAAGACTATTCCTATAACCAGAATGAGCCAGATGAACATTGAAATGTAGGATTGCAGCGAAATTTGGTTGGCCACATCCGCACTCACCTGATACGTACCCAGAAAACGGAGCGTCAAGGGAAATATCAGATAGTAGCCGGCAAGCACTCCTATGAAAAAAAGCACACCGCCGAATGAAAATGCCCTGACAACCGATTTCTTTTCGTTCTGGTACAGCGCCGGTTTTACAAAAAGCCACAGCTGGTATAGAATAAAGGGGGTTGCAAGTACCAGGGCAAAATAGAACGAAGTGCTTATATGTATAAAGAATTGCGCCGACAGGTCTATGTTTATCAACTCCAGTGAGAAAGGCTCCAGAGGCTCCATCCCCAGCCTGGAGAGGATACCGTCAACCAGACGGTAGAGCGGAAAGTCTGAATCTATCGGGGCAAAAATTATCTTGTCGAATATCAACTCCTTGGCAGAGAAAATAACCGCCATGAATATGACAACGAGAACGGCACTCCTGAAGAGAACTTTTCTGAACTCGTCAAGGTGCTCCCAAAAACTCATTTCATTTTGGTTATTCTCCTTTTTTTGGCTCATTATCGTTGATATCGTCCTCTATCCCCTTTACTCCCTCCTTAAAGTTCTTCACTCCTTTACCGAGCCCCTTCATAAGTTCGGGAATTTTCCTGCCGCCAAAAAGCAACAATATTACAAGTGCGATAACTATTATTTCGCCCGCACCGAAATTTCCAAACAACAACAGATTTCTCATAACACTATCAGTTAAAATATTTACACAGTTTTTCTCTCATAAACTCTGGCATACGGACCGGACGGCGTGTAACCGAATCTATTGTACCCAATATTACGGCCCCGCGTACAATAAGTTCGCCGTTCTGGTTTCTTATCTCGGCTTTTGCCTCTATCTTCACCATGGGCATTTTCTCAATTACAGTCTTCACGGTAAGGACATCGCCGAACCGGGAAGGATTATAGTAATGGCACTTCACGTCAATTACAGGCAACATTATGCCTCTGCGTTCAATCTCCGGCATCGGGATTCCGCAATCTATGAGCAGCTGGTTGCGCCCGCATTCGAAATATCTTATGTAGTTCGAATGGTGGACAATACCCATAAGGTCTGTTTCGTAATACCTTACGTCTATGTTGGTTACAGATTCAATCATTTTGCACGCACATTTAACCTTCGTATTCCCCGCAATATCTCGCCCACTATAAGGACAAGCGAAGTGGAGGCTATTATCATAATCCACTCCTTGAAAGTGAGCGGTTCGGTCCTGAAAAACTCGCCTCCGAACTGCACTATCACAATCTGCAGCAGAAGTATTATTGCGGCAATCATCAGGAAAGACCTGTTTCCGCTCAAATTCGAAAATGCCGAATTGTTGCTGCCCAGACATCTTGCATTGAAGAGATTCCAGAACTGCAACATTACAAAAAACGTAAAGAATATCGAGAGTTCTCTAACAGACATCACGCCGTCTGAATTGAACCGGAAAAGCAGGTAGAGCAGGGCTGCGAGGAAGATAAGCCCCTGCGAAATTATGTTCCTGCGCATGATTCGGTTTACGATAAAGGCATCCACCTTCCTGGGCTTGTTCTTCATAAGCGCGTTAAGGGCCGGCTCGGTGGCAAGCGCAAGAGCGGCAAAGGTATCCATTATAAGATTTACCCAAAGCATCTGCGTTACCGTAAGAGGCAACTCCACGCCCACAAACGGTCCGATGAGGGCGGTAAGCAGCGCCAGAAGGTTTATGGTCAGTTGGAACTGTATGAATTTCTGTATATTCAGATAGATGCTCCTGCCCCATTTCACTGCCTTTACAACGCTTGCAAATGAATCGTCAAGCAATATTATATCGCTGGCCTCCTTAGCCACAGAGGTACCTGTACCCATTGAGAGCCCCACGTCTGCATAGTTGAGCGCAGGGGCGTCATTCGTACCGTCGCCGGTTACGGCCACGACCTCTCCCATCTGCTGCAGCAGTTTTACAAGCCTCATCTTGTCTGCCGGACGGGCGCGCGACATTACCTTTATCTTCGCGGCAACCTCGCTTGCCTTTTCATCGTCGAGTTCCTGGAACTCGCGACCGGTAATGAACATGTCATCGGTATCAGTTTCGTTCCAGAGCCCGGCCTGACGGGCAATTTCAATGGCAGTCAACGAGGTGTCGCCGGTAACTATCTTTACCTTTATTCCTGCCCTCAGGCACTCCGCCATTGCAGCGGGAACGTCGTTCCTTATCGGATCCGCAATTGCCACAAAACCGGTATAGGCCAGTCTGCCCTCTCCTATTATCGCTTCAATCTCCTTTTCCTCATCATTTCCGTCTACCGGGCAGGATGCAAAGGCCAGACAGCGCATTCCCTTTGCCTGATACTCCCTTACCTTCTCCTTGTCGGAGTCTGTGACCTTGCAGAATCCCCAGAGGATTTCGGGTGCGCCCTTTACATAAAGAGTCCCTTCCACCATCGTGGCCATGTACTTGCGCTCCGTATTGAACGGAAGCCGCTTGAGTATGGCATGTTTTTCCCTGCAAGATTTATAGTCGAACCCCTTTTCACACGTATAGGTAAGTATGGCACCTTCAGTAGGATTTCCTATGGCAGTATATTCTCCGTTGTTTTCTTCTATGAAAGCCGTTGAATTCAGCGCAGCCGCCATGGCAAAGTTTTCGTCTGCCTCCACTGAGCAATACTGCACCCTCATCCTGTTCTGCGTCAAGGTACCGGTCTTGTCGGTACATATTACGGTTGCCGCCCCCATTGTTTCGCAGGCATGCATCTTGCGCACGAGAGTATGGTCTGCTGTCATTCTGCGCATGCTGTAGGCAAGTGAAAGCGTAACGCTCATGGCGAGCCCTTCGGGAACCGCTACTACTATGAGCGTAACGGCAATCATAAAGAAACTCAACAGGATGCTAAGATTGTCGAGAGTAGCCTCAAAAGTCAGGATTCCAAGTGAAAGGTCCCTCACTGTAAGGGCTATGAATGTTGCACCGGCTATAATGAAGCCAGCCTTGCCTATGAATTTGCTAAGTTTGTTCAACTGTCTGTTCAGGGGAGTCTCACCGCCGGTTATTTCGGAAGCGTGGCGCGCTGTCTTGCCCAGTTCTGTCTCGTCTCCCACCTTTTCCACTACGAATACGCCGTCACCCTGGGTTACGTTGGTTCCACGGTAAACGTTGTTGGGAGAATAGGCGCCCGCATAACTGTCTACCTTTACATGTGTCTTGCTGGAATCCTTGCTCTCGCCGTTGAGCGAAGATTCGTTTACAGCCAGATCCATCGAAGTCACAAGCACTCCGTCCGCCGGAATTTCATCTCCCTGGGCGATTACCACAACATCGCCCACAACCACTTCGTTCTTGGGAATTTCACAAGCCTTGCCGTCACGGAAGACTTTTACCGGAATGGTATCATTCACCTGGTTGAGGATGTCGAACTCCTTTCCAGCCTTATATTCATTTAAAAATGAAAGGACTGTTGCCAGAAGTACGGCTATGATTATACCGAAACTCTCCACCATGCTTCCATGGAAATAACCTGTTATAAGTGAAAGCAGAGTGGCAAACAGCAGCAGTTTGATGATAGGGTCGTTGAACTTGCCGAGCAGCATCTTCACCCAACTTTCCCTCTTTGGAGGCGTCAGATCGTTTGATCCATATTTTGCGCGGCTCTCCAAAACCTCGGCAGAGGTCAGTCCTTTATAAGTTTGCATAGCCTGTTCTTTAAATTTTCGATTTTTGTCTGAGCATCGCTCTGTTTCTTTCTTTCAAGAGCCACTACGCTCTCCGGTGCATTTGCCACGAATCTTTCGTTGGAAAGCTTGGCATTCACGCCCTTGAGGAATTTTTCGAGATACTCGATCTCCTTTCTTATCTTCTCCGCCTCTTCATCGGTGTTTATATGCGTATTCAAAGGAATGAAGAACTCGTATGTAGAGACCATGAAATCGGCGCCCACACCGCAGTCGTCAAATGTATTTCTGGCGGAAACACTCTCCACATTGGCCAGTTTCATGACCACGGCATTCATCCGCGAAATATAGTTTTCCTTTGTATAGAGTATGAGGGAGTCTTTTGCGGCAATAGATTTGGACTGCCTTATATTCCTCACATTCATCACTATATGCTGGGCATACCCGAAATCTTCAAGGAGTTTTCTGTCATATCCGCTGCATGAGGGCATCTGCGAAAGCATTATTGTATCGCCCTTCTTTCTGGGCTTGAGGTTCTGCCAGAGTTCCTCCGTGATAAAGGGCATGTAGGGATGCAGCAACCTGAGCAGAGCATCGAAAAAGTCAACTGTCGCATTATATGTAGCAGTATCCATCTTCTGCCCGTAGGCAGGTTTTACAAGTTCAAGATACCATGCACAGAAATCGTCCCAGAAGAGTTTGTAGAGAGCCATAAGGGAGTCTGACAGTCTGAATTTCCCGAAATTGACATCCATCTCCTCTACGCATTCGTTCAGTCTGTTGCCGAACCACTCCACGGCGCATCTCTGAGCTTCGCTCTGTTTGCCTGCGGCATCGGTCTCCCACCCCTGGATAAGCCTGTAGCCGTTCCATATCTTGTTGGCAAAGTTACGGCCCTGTTCGACCTGGCTCTTGTCGAACATTATGTCATTGCCGGCAGTCGTGCAGAGCAGCATACCCACTCTCACACCGTCAGCCCCGTATTCCTTCATCAGTTCTATGGGGTCGGGCGAGTTGCCGAGCTGCTTGGACATCTTCCTGCCGAACTTGTCCCTTACAATACCTGTAAGGTATACATTGGAGAAAGGTATCTTGCCCGTAAATTCTTCGCCGGCCATAATCATCCTCGCAACCCAGAAGAAAAGAATCTCGGGGGCTGTGATAAGGTCGTTCGTAGGATAATAATATGCAAGTTCCCTGTTGGGCTCCTTTTCTGGGAAACCCGGCTTTTCAGGGTCAAAGACAGATATTGGCCAGAGCCATGACGAGAACCATGTATCAAGCACGTCTTCATCCTGTCTGAGATCCTCCATTCTAATATCAGGCATTATAGCCTTCGCAGCCTCCAGGGCCTCTTCCGCAGTCGCTTCAACCACATATTTTCCATTGGGAAGATAGTAGGCCGGAATCCGCTGCCCCCACCATAGCTGGCGTGAAATACACCAGTCACGCACATTCTCCATCCAGTGCCGGTAGGTATTCCTGAACTTGTCGGGAATCAGTTTGATTTCGCCCTCTTCTACTACTTTCAATGCCTTGGCCGCCAACTGGTCCATCTTAAGGAACCACTGCAGAGACAGACGCGGCTCAATCACGGCGTTCGTCCTTTCGGAATAGCCAACCTGAGAGAGATACTCCTCCTCCTTCTCCATATAGCCCTGCTCACGCAGCATCTCCACTATTTTCTTTCGTGCCTCGAACCTCTCCTCCCCTATGAGAATCTGCGCCTTTTCATTGAGCCGTCCGTGTTCGTCTATTATATCGAGAACAGGAAGGTTGTGGCGTAGTCCTATTGCATAGTCGTTCACGTCATGGGCAGGCGTAACCTTAAGGCAGCCTGTTCCGAAATCCATGGTGACATAATCATCTTCTATTATGGGTATCTCCCTGTCTATGAGAGGAATCAATATTTTTTTACCTCTCAGTCCGCGGTAGCGTTCATCGGCAGGGTTTATGCAGACAGCCGCATCGGCCATGATGGTTTCGGGTCTTGTTGTGGCAATCACCACATAATCCGAACCCTTTTTACCGTTTTCGCTGATATAGTATTTCAGATAGTAAAGCCTGGATTTGGTCTCCCTGTGGATAACCTCCTCGTCGCTTACGGCGGTGAGCCCTTCAGGGTCCCAGTTTACCATCCTCACACCTCTATATATAAGGCCCTTCTTGTAGAAGTATACAAATGTGTTTATGACAGCCCTGCTCAACGGTTCGTCCATTGTGAACCTGGTCCTCTCCCAATCGCATGACGCACCGAGTTTTTTAAGTTGTTCGAGTATTATGCCGCCATGCTTCTCTCTCCAGGCCCATGCATGCTGCAGGAACTGTTCGCGAGTAAGGGAAGACTTCTCTATGCCTTCAGCCTTCAGTTTGGCAACCACCTTTGCCTCCGTGGCAATCGAGGCATGGTCTGTGCCGGGCACCCAGCAGGCATTCTTTCCCTTCATCCGGGCCCTGCGCACAAGCACATCCTGAATGGTATTGTTGAGCATGTGCCCCATGTGGAGCACTCCCGTAACGTTGGGGGGCGGTATTACAATCGTATATGGTTCCTTGTCGTTTGGTTCGGAATGGAAAAATCTATTTTCCAGCCAATAAGCATACCATTTATCCTCTACGGAAGAGGGGTCGTATTTAGCGGGAATATTCATGTATCAAATATCTCTTAAATGTATAATAATTACACTTTTAATGTCTTACAAAAATTTTTGACATGCAAAGTTAAAAATAAGTGCTATATTTGCAAACTCGAATGATGAATAGATAACTAAATAACGAACCTATAATCATGACTAAAAAATTGAAAATTGTAGTATTGGCAAAACAGGTGCCCGATACGAGAAACGTTGGCAAAAATGCCATGACTCCGGAGGGAACGGTCAACAGGGCGGCGCTGCCCGCCATCTTCAATCCGGAAGACATGAATGCATTGGAGCAGGCTTTACGTATTAAAGACAAGAACCCCGGCACTGAAGTAATTCTTCTCACAATGGGACCGGCAAGAGCGGCGGAAATAATTCGTGAGGGACTCTTCAGGGGAGCCGATGGCGGAGTTCTGCTTTCAGACAGGAAATTCGCCGGTTCAGACACTCTTGCCACATCCTATGCTCTGTCGCAGGCTGTGAAGAAACTCAATCCGGATCTGATTCTTGCCGGACGTCAGGCCATCGATGGCGACACCGCCCAGGTTGGTCCGCAGGTTGCCGAAAAACTGAATATGCCTCAGGTTACATACGCCGAGCAGATTTTGGAAATCAACGATAACAATATTGTAATCAGGAGAAGGCTCGAGCGCGGCATCGAGGTTGTAACCTCTCCGCTGCCGCTGCTTGTTACAGTACATGCCACAGCGGCGCCGTGCCGTCCCAGAAATGCGAAATTCCTCATGAAATACAAGTCTGCACGTACCGTCACGGAAGACAGTACCGTAAGCGGTCCCATGCAGATTACCGAGTGGGGTGCGGCAAATATCGGAGGAGATGACCAGAGCTTCGGTCTTTCAGGCTCTCCTACAAAGGTAAAGAAGGTGGAGAACATCGTATTCCAGGCTAAAGAGGCCAAAAGACTCACCTCAAGCGATGCAGATATAGATTCGCTGATCTCTGAATTATTTACAAATCACACAATCGGTTAACAAGATGAACAACATTATAGTATTTTGTGAAACAGACAACGGCAAACTCTGCGATGTAAGCCTGGAGTTGCTGACAAAGGGCAGGGCTTTGGCCCAGACGCTCAAATGCGACCTTGAAGCCCTGCTGATAGGGTTCAATGTAGAAAACCTTGCAAAGGAACTGTACAGTTATGGAGCAAAAAAAGTCCATTTGGCCGATAATCCGAAACTGGAATTTTTCAGAACGCTTCCCTATGCAGCCATAACGATTGCGCTTTTCAAGGAGGAAAAGCCTCAGATTGCCCTCTTCGGTGCAACAAGCATCGGAAGAGACCTGGCCCCGCGCGTATCAAGCGCACTACACAGCGGCCTTACTGCAGACTGTACAAGCCTTGAGATTGGAGACCATCAGGACGCGAAGGGGAACAAGTGGGAAAATCTGCTCTATCAGATACGTCCCGCATTCGGAGGCAATATCATTGCAACCATCGTAAACCCCGAGCACAGACCCCAAATGGCTACCGTAAGGGAGGGCGTAATGAAAAAGGAGCCCCTTGCGCAGCCGGTTGAGGGATGCATAAACAGGATTGATACCAGCAAGGTTCTGATGGATACTGATTTTGTAGTTTCCATTATCGAAAGGCAGATAGAGGAGAAAAAGATAGATATAAAGAGTTCTCAGATTATCGTAGCCGGCGGATACGGAGTCGGTTCCAAGGAGAACTTCAAGCTCATATTCGACCTTGCAAAGGTTCTTGGAGCGGAAGTTGGAGCTTCGCGTGCAGCTGTCGATGCAGGTTTTGTAGAGCATGAGAGACAGGTCGGCCAGACAGGCGTCACAGTCCGTCCCAAACTCTTTATTTCGGTAGGAATTTCAGGGCAGATCCAGCATACGGCAGGAATGGACCAGTCGTCAATGATCATCTCAATCAACAGCGACCCCGACGCTCCCATCCACCAGATAGCCGACTATGCAATCATAGGGGATTTGAACGAAGTTATACCCAAGATGATAGCATCCTACAAAAAACACAGTAAATAGTATAAGTATGGCAAATTTTTATAAAGACAATTCAGATATAAAGTTTCAGTTCTCACACCCTCTGATGGGAAAGATTGTAGAACTGAAGGAACAGAATTTCAAGGATTACGGCAAATACGACTATGCACCCTCCAGCGTGGAGGACGCCATAGACTCCTACGACAAGGTCATGGAGATTATGGGTGAGATTTGCGGCGATGTGCTGGCTCCTAACGCAGAACAGGTAGACCATGACGGTCCCGTATGCAAGGACGGCCGCGTGACTTACGCTGCAGGCACACAGCAGAACCAGGATGTGCTTACTCAGGCCGGCCTTTACGGCATGTCGCTCCCGCGCGAATATGGCGGACTTAACTTCAGCATGGTGCCTTATGTAATGGCTGCTGAACTTACCGGCCGTGCAGATGCAGGATTTTCCAATATTTGGGGCTTGCAGGATTGTGCCGAGACCATAAACGAATTTGCATCAAAAGAGATCAGGGACGAGTTCCTTCCGCGCGTATGCAAGGGGGAAACCTGCTCTATGGACCTTACCGAACCAGATGCCGGTTCAGACCTCCAGGCTGCCATGTTGAAGGCCACATACGATGAGAAAACAGGAATGTGGATTCTCAACGGTGTAAAACGTTTCATCACCAACGGCGATGCCCAGATAAAACTCGTGCTTGCGCGCTCAGAAGAGGGTACTACAGATGCAAGGGGGCTTTCATATTTTGTCTATGACAAGAATTGGGGAGGTGTAACTGTCCGCAGAATAGAGAACAAACTCGGAATAAAGGGTTCACCTACCTGCGAGCTCGTATTCAAGAACGCGCCTGCGAAACTGGTGGGCGAAAGGAAACTCGGACTTATAAAATATGTAATGTCTCTCATGAACGGTGCCCGCCTGGGAGTAGGCGCCCAGTCTGTAGGTATATCTGAAGCGGCTTACAGAGAAGCTCTCAAATATGCAAATGAGAGGGCACAGTTCGGCAAGAAAATCATTGAGTTCCCTGCCGTAAGCGAAATGCTTGCACTCATGAAGGCCAAACTTCAGGCTTCAAGGGCAATCTTGTACGAGACAACCCGTTTTGTAGATATCTACAAGGCATACAATGCAATTGCAGAGGAGCGCAAACTCACACCTGAAGAGAGGGCGGAGTCAAAGAAATATGCAAAATATGCAGACATGTTCACTCCTGTACTGAAAATGATGTCGAGCGAATACTGCAACCAGAATGCCTACGATGCGATTCAGGTTCACGGCGGGTCCGGCTTCATGAAGGAGTATCCGGTAGAGCGTATCTACAGGGATGCAAGAATCACTACAATCTATGAAGGTACATCCCAGTTGCAGACAGTTGCGGCAATCAGATATGTTACCAACGGTTCATATCTTGCAAAGATGAGAGAGTATGAGCAGTTGGAGACAAATGCAGAATACGCTCCGCTAAAGGCCAAGATTGTAGCCATGACAGACCAGTACGAGAAGGCCTGCGCACTTGCATCCGAGCGCGGAAACGAATTCATAGATTTCCATGCAAGAAGGCTGGTGGAGATGGCGGCACATATCCTCATGTCATACCTGCTTATTATAGATGCCCAGAGATGCAGCAGTTTTGCCAACTCTGCAAATGTCTATACCAACAGGGCTGTGGCATGGAACAACGAGAGATACTCTTATATCGAGAACTTCGATGATTCACAGCTTGCTGCGCACTACGCGGTAAGAGAGGAAGAGTTGCCCGAAGCAGAGTAGAATATTCTGTAAATAACCCGTTAAAAAAGAGGGTGACCCAAAAGTCAATGACTTTTAAGGGTCATCCTTTTTTGTTTAGATTACGCCGGATGGTCACAATGCGAGAATGAATGAGTACGAGAGAAAAAATAAACGGTTATTTCTTTGAAAAGCAAAGAGATAACCGTTGTTTATATGGTAAATAATTGCTATATTTAAAGTGTGAAATAAAAATAAAGTCAAGCATTTACCATGAGCGCAAAGATAGTGTATAAAGATTACAATCAGAACGAAAGTCTGCTTTTTCCGCCGACATTGGGAGAACTTGTTCCGGAGAACCATCCGGTGCGGATCGTGAACGCGGTGATAGACAGGCTGGACATATCCTCTATAGAATCGACCTACAAGGGCGGAGGGACGAGCAGTTTCCATCCGCGCA